>DAIDKE010000001.1 GCA_027450165.1 Candidatus Saccharimonadota bacterium
CCGAGCGCGACGGCATCGACTTCGATCAACCACCTACACGACCACTTGGGTAGCCAGAACTTTAGGTAGCGACGTCAGGCGGAAAGGAGGGATTTCACCATGACAGCAACCAAGAACCAACCACGCGGCGCCCGTCAGTTCGCTGACGACATCAACCAGCTGCGCCATCTGCGCCGACTCGGACGGCGCCCCAACTTGCCTGCCGCTCGTCGCCTGGCGGTCGCCCAGATTAGGCAGATCCGGCGCCGATGCGCCGCCGCAGGCCTAACCATCGATGAGTACGTCGGGCTGCAGCCGTCAATTCAGATCGTGCACGCCGCGCACCTGCCGGTGCCCGCACTCCTGGTACCCGGCAACGGTCCCGATGAGTGGGCGATCCACGTGCGCTCGACCAGCCCCGACGGGGAGCAGCGCTGCCAAATCGTCCGCGAGTTCAAGTACTGCCTTGACGCCCCACTCGTCCACCGGCTCTACAGCCCCCACGACAAGCTCAGCCACCAGCAGGCAGCCGTGGCCGCTGACCGGTTCGCCGACGAGCTGCTCATGCCGGCCCGCCAGCTGCGCCAAGCCGCCCGCCAGGGCGACGGCACGCCGATCGACATCGCGATCCGCTTCAACGTCACGCCTCAGCGCGCCGAGCAGCGCCTCATCGAACTCGGCCTGGCCCACCAGTCCGAACCCGCTGGCCACCCGGAGGGAGGGCTACGCCATGGCCGATAACCAACCGCTGGTCTACACCGTCCGGGAAGCTGCGGCCCGCCTCAAGGTCAGCCCCTGGACCATCAACCGACTGATCCAGCTCAAGGAACTGGGCAGCATCCAGCTCGGCGCTCGGCGCCTCATCCCCTATGCCGACCTCGACGCTTTCATCGCTCGTCTGCGCAACGAACAAGACCCCCTGGAGGCTCACCGTGGCTAGGCGCAGCAACGGCGAGGGCACGATCTACCGGCGTGCCGACGGCCGCTACGAGGCAGCAGCCCTGGTCCATGTCGCTGGCGGGCAAAGACGACGCATCCGCGCCTACGCTTCCACGCGCGCCGACGCTCAGCGTCTCCTCCTGGAACGTCTCGACCGTGAGCGGCGCGGGATACCGGCGCCCGTCGAGCAGCCAAGCCTGGGCCATTACCTCGACCACTGGCTCGAGGACGTTGTGGCCAAGACCACCCGCCCGCTGACTCTAAAGTCCTACGAGGCGATCATCCGCCTGTACATCAAGCCGCTGCTGGGCAAGAAAACGCTGACGCGACTCAGCGTCCAAGACGTCCAGCAGGCCATCGTCAGCCTGCAGAACGCCGGGCATTCGGCTCGCACCATCCAGAAGTTCCGCGCCAACCTTCGGGCGGCCCTGCACAGCGCCATGCGCGAGGAACTCGTCTTCCGCAACGTCGCCTCGCTCGCCCAGATACCGAGGTGGGAGCGCAAGGAGATCAAGCCTTGGAGCCTTGAGGAAGCCGCCAAGTTCCTCGACGCCACGCGCCAGCATCGGCTTCATGTCGCCTTCCTGCTGCTCGTCGTCTACGGCATGCGTGAGGGTGAAGTCCTCGGCCTGCGCTGGAGCGACATCGACTTTGCAGCCAACACCCTGGTCGTGCGCCAGCAGATCCAGCGCCTCGACGGCAAACTGCGCGCCGTGCCCGTCAAGACCAGCGCTGGGCGGCGCACCCTGCCACTGGTGCCACGTGTTCGCACCGCGCTGCTGGATCTGGCAGCCCAGCGCGGCATCGACCTGCACACCATCACGCCATCCGGCGTCCAGAGTGAGTTCTCCACCGAGAACCTGGTTGTCGTCAGCACGGCCGGCGGCCCGATCGAGGCTCAGAACTTCCTGCGCACGTTCCGACGAGCCTGCCGCGACGCCGGACTGCGCGACATCGTCATCCACCACCTGCGTCACACCGCCGCCACGATGCTCAAGACCCTGGGCGTGCCCGCCCGCGACGCCCAGCTGATCCTGGGCCACGCCAACGTCGCCACCACCCAGCAGATCTACCAGCACGGAGACGTCGAAGAGCAGCGCAAGGCCGTCCTCGCGGTCCAGGACGCGCTGTCCCAGGCGCCACGCGAAGGCTCGACGATGAGCCTCACTGTGTCGCTACCTGCACCGCTGGGCACCCGTTGCCGTCAAACATTGCCGTCAAACGATTGCCAGACCATCAAAGGCACCGAAACGCAAGAACCCCCGTTGCGTGAAACAACGGGGGTCAGAGGGCTCGAATCATTTGGTGGCGCCACCTGGATTCGAACCAGGGACACAAGGCTCTTCAGGCCTCTGCTCTACCGGGCTGAGCTATAGCGCCACGCAAGCGACTCGGCGTCGAGCCGCTTGAACTTCATTATTTTACAGTAGTCGGGCTGTTTTCACAAGCCGTTTACTTTTTGGTCAGGCTGGAAACAGCATTCGACAAATCTGTTGGCAAAACAACGACTGTTTTTTGGCTTGGTTCAACAGCGATTTTTTCAAGCGTTTGCAGAGTACGAATATTGATACCACCAGGAACTTTCGCCAAGGTTCCAGCAGCTTCCGACACGGCAACAGCGGCTGCTTTTTCACCTTCAGCCACAATAATCACAGCTCGGCGCTCACGCTCAGCCTCGGCTTGCTTGGCCATGGCCCGCTTCATGTCTTGCGGCAGTTCAATGTTCTGAATCTTAACCGTCTCAACATCGATACCCCATTTTTCAGTCTGAATATCAACGATTTTCTTGATCTGGGCACTAACTTCGTCGCGCTTGCTCAGCAGTGAATCAAGATCAACATTACCTGTCACATCACGCAAAGCTGCCTGAGCAAACTGGCTACTGGCGTAGACAAAGTTGGCTACCTCAAGCACAGCTTTTTGGGCATCAACAACGCGAAAATAAACCACCGCGTCGACGTTAACCGTCACGTTATCTTTAGTAATTACTTCTTGTTTAGGAATGTCGATGGTACTGGTGCGCTGATCAACTTTAACAATCCGCTGAAAAATCGGAAAAACTACCCTTAAGCCCGGCTCACGTAAACCAGTAAAACGACCAAGCGTCAGTACAACGCCGCGCTCGTATTGATTAATAACCTTTAAACCGCCCAATATGTAGATCACCACAATGATGATTAGCCAAATTAGAACATCCATGAGAACCTCCTTATTTCTGACACTATTGTAGCACTAAGCCAGTTCAATTAAGCGTGAAATCAGGTCGCTGTAACTAATGCCCGCCGCCTGCCAAGATTTTGGATACATACTAATGTTCGTAAAGCCCGGCATGGTGTTGACCTCGCCGAAGTAAACCTTGCCCTCTGGCGTCAAAAAGAAGTCAATCCGCGCCAGACCCTTGCCTTCGACGGCCTTGAAAACGGTGCGCGTTAGGGCTTTAATCTCTTCGGCCTTATCTTTTGGCAAATCGGCCGGCGTCATAACTTTCGACTGGCTGTCCGGATCATACTTTGACTCATAAGAATAAAATTCACGGTCCGGCACCACTTCACCCGGCTCGCTGACTGCAAAATCGGTCACATTACCAAGCACCGAAACTTCGATTTCGCGGCCAACAATCGCTTGCTCAATCAGAACTTTATCGTCGAGTTTCGCGGCCTCTATGAGCGCTGTCTGGAAATCAATTTCATTATCAACTTTGCTCACACCGACCGAAGAACCGAGTCGTGACGGCTTTACGAAAACAGTTGAGCCTAGTTTTTCGGTTACTTGCTGCCAGGCTGGCGTTTCTTCACCGCGGCGATATCCAATATAAGGCACGATGTTGACGCCGGCATGCTCGGCCACGCGCTTGGTTAATTCTTTATCAATGCTTACTACCGACGCCTCAACGCCCGAGCCAACCATTGGAATATGCAGCAACTCCGCCAAACCCTGGACCGTGCCGTCTTCACCGTGTTCACCGTGCAAAATCGGCAAAATCACGTCGACTTTTAGGTCCGAATCGTCGCTTAACTTGAACCAGCCGCCGCCAAGCACCGGCAATAATTCGTTCTGGCTGCCAGTCAAATCCTCAAAATCGTCAACCAGCCACCAGTGGCCAACCTTGTCGATATAGCCCAGACTCACGTCATATTCAGTTTTATCAATCGCACCAAATACATTTTTAGCAGAGGCAATTGAAACCTCGTGCTCTGATGATTCGCCACCAAATAACAATAAAACGCTTTTCATATTACCCCTGATTATATCATCCGGGCCGGGCGGCGTATAATTAGGCTATGCAGCGAGTTCCCTTGGCCGAGAGGATGCGGCCAAAGACGTTAGATGAGGTGATTGGGCAAACCCATCTTTTAGGTGATGGCGAAATTTTGCGCCAAATCGTTAAAAATAAAGAACCTGTCAGCTTGATTTTGTGGGGCCCGCCAGGCAGTGGTAAAACTACACTTGCCCGCATTATTGCCAGCGAAGTTAATGCTGAGTTTGTCGAGATCTCGGCCGTCACCAGTGGCAAAAAAGACGTTGAAAAAATTGTTGAACATGCCCGCCAAAACTGGAATCTAAATCTGCGGACGATCTTATTTGTCGACGAAATTCACCGCTTTAACAAAGCACAGCAAGACGCCTTTTTGCCGCATGTCGAGTCTGGCTTAATCACCTTGATCGGTGCGACAACCGAAAATCCAAGTTTCGAGGTCATTACACCCTTGCTTAGCCGCTCACGGGTGCTTGTACTAGAGCCCCTGACTAAAGACGAAATAATCAACATTTTAAGGCGCGGCATGAAAGCCGAAAAAATTACCAGCAAGGTCACCAAAGAAGGTCTGGATTACTTAGCCGAATTATCTGGCGGCGATGCCCGGGTCGCCCTAAATAACCTCGAGCTAGCCATCAGCGTGGCGCGCGGCGCCAAAATCACGCCCGAGATCGTTAAAACTGCCGCCCAAAAACGCGTCCCCGGCTACGACAAAAAAGGCGAAATGCATTACAACGTCATCAGCGCTTTTATTAAAAGTATGCGCGGCAGCAACGTCGACGCCACACTTTATTATCTGGCGCGAATGCTTGACGCCGGCGAAGATCCGAAGTTTGTCGCCCGCCGCATGGTGATTTTTGCCAGTGAAGATATCGGCCTGGCCGGCAACGGCGCCCTTGGCCTGGCGCTCAATGCTTTTCAAGCTGTCGAACGCGTCGGCATGCCCGAATCACAATATATTTTGTTTCACGTTGCCACCGCTCTAGCCAAAAGTGAAAAATCGCGCCGCACCACTGATGCCATGGGCCGCGCCCAGGCCTTAGCTAAGCAATACCCGGACGCGCCGGTACCGTTGCACCTACGCAACGCGCCAACCAAACTTATGAAGGATCTCGGTTACAACAAAGGCTACAAATGGCAGGCCGGATTTGAACCAGACAAAGGCTTTTTGCCAGACGAAATCAAAGATCAACAGATTTTCTGACGTTGTTATTTTTACTAAGCATTTTCTCAGAATTAGACTTGGCAAGCTATCACGTGTCAGGCATAATAGACTTATGACCAAGTCGGGCAAAACACTGGACCAACGTGTAGAAAACCTCGAATACCATATGGTAAAAGTTGAGGCGCGCCTTGATAATATCGAGGCATCAATGGCCACCAAAGATGACCTTGGCAAGCTTGATAATAAACTCGACTTTATCATTGGCATGCTCGATAAAGACGAAACTGAACGTTTAGCTATGGGCGCCCAGCTCGGCCGCCATGAAGATTGGATTCAACGCGCCAGCGTCAAAAACGGCATCCGTTACAACCCTGGCGTATAGTTATATTGCTCATGCTTGCAAAATACAAGTAAAACTTGTTAAATAGCGGCATTTATGAGCGTGGATTTAACTCAGCAGGTGCAAGCGTTGCTCAGTCGGCCATCTAAATCGGATTTCGAACAAATTCGCCCTGTCTTTGACCTTGCAAATGCCCCACGTGAGGTCGTTCACGGCCTGAGCCTAACGCCCGCCAATCTGCTTCATTCCATGCACTGCGCCCGCAAGGAGCGCGAAAAAGCCGAATCTTACCGAGGTTTTAACGTTGGCGCAGCAGTCATGGGCCTTAGAATACGACCGGGGGCCTTTACGTTCGTCACCGGCCACAACATCAAGGATAGGCCGGGCGAAGCAGCGATCAATATCCACGCCGAACAATGCGCCCTTGAAAAAGCCAGACAGCTCGACCTACAGGCCGTCAGCATGGTCGTAGTAGTGAGCGAAACTCAGCCCGACCAACAAAGCGGACATGAAATGTGTACACTTCACCCCTGTGGTTTATGCCGCAGCGCCCTGGCAAGTAATCCAATGATCGATGCCGAAACAACGTTAATAGCTAGCGCCCTACCGAACTTTCGAACTATCGAATTGTATAGTTTAGCGGCGCTGCGAAAGTTTCATGAGGGCAGCGCAGACGCTCAAATCACCCGTTTTGACTTACCTGCCCTAAAAATGTTCGAGCCGGTTGAAGCAACCGACAAACCTATACGTATCGAAGATGATGCAAGCACGAACGCCGAAGAAGCAATTTGGAACAATACCGTCGGCGCCTATTTGACCAAACTTCGCATTGAACTTCTAAAGAATTCCAGCGCCCAAAGTTCACTAGAATCATAACCGCCTTGCAAAACAGAGGTAAAAGTGCTATAATTCACAGCAAGGAAGCCGAGAGTAACTCGGTAATTTTTATGAACGACCCTAAACACATCCGCAACATTGCTATTATTGCCCACGTCGACCACGGTAAGACGACGCTGGTTGATGGTCTTTTGAAGCAATCTAACACTTTTCGCGCTAACCAAGCCGAGATGGCCCAGTCGCTAATTATGGACTCTGGCGACCAAGAGCACGAGCGCGGCATCACCATCACCGCCAAGCAAACCGCTGTTTATTACGACGGCTACAAAATCAACATTATCGACACACCAGGCCACGCCGACTTTTCGGGCGAGGTTGAACGCACCCTTAATATGGCCGACGGCGTTCTATTGATTGTTGATGCCCAAGAAGGCCCAATGCCGCAGACTAAATTTGTGCTATCAAAAGCCTTGGAGCTCGGCTTAAAACCAGTGGTCGTCATTAACAAAATCGACAAACCTTCACGCCGAATCGCCGAAGTCGAAGACGAAATCGCCGACTTGTTCCTAGAATTAGCCGTCGATGATTCACAACTTCACTACTCGACCTACTTCGCGATTGGCCGCGACGGCAAATCGTGGAAAGAACTACCGGACAACCCAGCCGAACACGCCGATTTAACTCCGTTATTCGATGCCATTATTAACGACATTCCGGCGCCAAGCGTTGACCTTGAAGGAACCGTACAAATGTTAGTCACCTCTTTGCAGTACGACTCATTCCAGGGTAAATATGCCATTGGCCGCATCAGTCGCGGTACTTTAAATTCCGGCCAGCAGGTTATGCTAATTAAGCGCGACGGTACCCAAATTGCCAGCAAAATCGATAAATTATTCGGCTACCGTGGTTTAACTCGCGAAGAGATCAAATCGGCTAGCGCCGGCGATATTGTGGCCGTAACCGGTGTGGGCGATGCGCACATTGGCGAAACAATTGCCGACCGCGACAATCCAGAAGCTTTGCCGGTAATTGAAGTTGAGGCACCGACCCTTAGCATGTACATGGGCCCAAACACTAGCCCGCTCAAAGGTCGCGAAGGTGAATTTACCACCGGACGCCAGCTCGGTGACCGCCTGCACAAAGAGCTCGAAACCAATGTCGCCCTGCAAGTTAAAGACGACGGCATTGGCTTTGTCGTTTCAGGTCGCGGCGAATTGCACTTATCAGTTTTGATCGAGGCTTTGCGCCGTGAAGGTTATGAACTTGAGGTTGGTCGCCCACAGGTTGTGACAATCGAAAAAGAAGGCCACACCGAAGAGCCGGTTGAAGAATTAATGATTGAAGTTGGGCCAGAATTTGTCGGTACGGTTAGCCAAGAACTTGGTACACGTCGCGCCGAACTACTGGGTCAAGAAAACACCAGCACCGGTTCGGTTCGCCAAACTTACAAAATTACCACCCGTGGCATGATTGGTCTGCGCAATCAGCTGCTGACGGCCACTAAAGGTACGGTCATCATGAACAGCCTGCCGCTCGGCTACCAACCGCTTGGCGCTAAACTTCCAAGTACCCGTAATGGCGCCCTGGTTGCCTTTGAGGCCGGTACTTCAACACCTTATGCTCTGCAAAACGCCGAAAGCCGCGGTGAATTATTTATTGGTCCAAGCGTCGAAGTTTACATGGGTATGATCGTCGGATTGAATAACCGCGGTGAAGACCTCGATATCAACGTCTGCAAGGCCAAGCATTTGACCAACATGCGCTCCAAATCGTCGGATGGCGCCGTACAGTTAACGCCATTTACTGAGCTTAGCCTTGAACAATGTATCGACTTTTTGGCCGACGACGAGCTGCTTGAAGTGACGCCAAAAAACTTGCGCCTGCGCAAGCGCTACCTCGACCCGCTCCAGCGTAAACGCGCCGCTAAAAATTAGTAAAACCACTCTTTTATCATTCGTCAATAACGCTTATACTTGTTAATGTATAGGCTATGTTAAAAGAAACATTTGACGCTAGTAAAGACATCTTAAAAGCCTCGCTGGTTCAGGCGGGTGCTTACTCGCCAATTCGTACTGAACCACGCTCACCCGATGAACTTTTAGGCGAATTGTTTAGCGATGTTCAGATCAATCAGGTTTATCCGGACGGCAAAACTTTTGTCGATCTAGTGCCAAAAGAACGTTTGCGTTCGATTCAGCAAGAATATCAGCTGCTTAAACAAGATCCGCATTTTGATTTGCGCGAATTCATTAAGCGGCACTTTTACGATATCGCCGAGACGACCCACAAACCAAAACCTTACGTTTTCGATAAAAATCAGACGATCGAAAAGCACATCGACGATCTATGGGAGCATCTAGAGCGCCGCAATCGCAAAGATCGCGGTTCACTGCTGGCGCTGCCGTACAAATATATCGTGCCGGGCGGTCGTTTTAACGAGCAATTTTACTGGGACAGCTATTTTATTATGATTGGTTTAGCCACGGCCGGCCGCTGGCTTGAACTCGAGGCGATGCTCAAAAACTGCGCCTACATGATCCGCAAATACGGTTTTATTCCGACCGCCAATCGCAGTTATTTTTTGAGTCGTTCGCAGCCGCCATTTTTTTCGCACATGGTGCGCCTGCTGGCCGAACATAAAGGACGGCGCATTTTGATAGAATATCTGCCGCTCATGTTGGCCGAATATAAATTTTGGATGCGCGGACAGAACAAAATCACCGACCATGCCTTTCGGCGCGTTGTCAAACTGTCAAACGATCAAATCTTGAACCGTTATTACGATAACAAATCAACCCCGCGACCAGAATCGTTGCGCCAAGACACCGCCACCGCCAATTCGCCTCATGCCAATAAGGCCAAGTTATTCCTGGACTTGCGCGCCGCCGCCGAATCGGGTTGGGATTTTAGCTCACGCTGGTTTAACGACCCGCAAGATATCAAAACCGTCGCTACAACCGATATTATTCCAGTCGATCTTAATGCCCTGCTTTATCACCTTGAACTAACGATTGCCGATGCCTACAAAACGCTGCTGCAGCCGCTTTTGGTTCGTAAATATACGATGCTTGCAGCTCGTCGCAAAGAATTAATTAGCAAATACTGCTGGGACGAAACGGCCGGTTTCTTTGTGGACTACAACTTTCGACGCAGTCGCAACACCGGCGTACTTAGTTTGGCATCGGTCGTGCCACTATACACCGGCGTCGCCACCAATGACCAAGCAGCGGCCGTGGCCAACCGACTAAAAAAAGATTTCTTAAAAACCGGCGGTCTGGTCACCACTTTAAACGCCACCGGTCAGCAATGGGATGCCCCAAATGGCTGGGCGCCGCTGGAATACATGGCCATTAAGGGCTTGGAACGCTATGGACAAAATGAATTGGCCGCCACGATCGCCCGACGTTGGACCGACTTAAACAAACAAGTCTACAAAAAGACCTATCGATTAGTCGAGAAATATAACGTCATAGACTCCGGCGGCCTGGGTGGCGGCGGTGAATACCTGCTGCAAGACGGATTTGGCTGGACAAACGGCGTTTATTTAGCACTGGTCAAAGACCTTCAAAATAAAAAAAGGCCAACGGCTAATAGTTAGCTTCGCCATTTAATTTTGACATAGCACTAATCCAACCTTGTATTTTTAGAAATAACCTGGCGTCTAGAACATACACGTCACATACACCGTGAGGTAATGATGTTTTTCCAGTATTTTTGCTGGAAATATTCGGTTTATTGTATGTTTTAAAAAACTGCGCTCTAGGAATTTTTGTCACTTCGGACCAGTAGTTCTCAGCCTCATCAACATTCAATGATGAGTGAATATGAATGTGGCCTCGTAGCTTTTCTTCTGGTGCGCTACATATTTCTCTAAAAAAACGCATCATTAAGATCATCATTTTGGGATCGCCATTTGAGAATCTAACGAGACGCTGAGTTTTACCCCCTTCGGCCCAGTAAAGAGCTGTGCCTACTAATAACAATTCATAGGCCGACATAGACAAGATATCCTGCGCGGCTTCGTCTATAATTAGCTGCCTTTTGGTAGACTCGTTACGCAGGCGGCTATCTCTGCGAGCGGCTATCATGGCCGGACTATGCCATCTCGCCTTAAGTAACATTGTTTGTTCATCAGACAAAACAATATCCCTAACCCAAACACTAACACTGCTTCGCGATGCACCGATCTTACGGGCAATAACGCTAATCGACTCGCCAGCCTGTCGCATCGTACGCGCCATTTCTTTTCGATTATCACTCATGCTAATATTATATACTACATAAGAGCCACTTAGACATTCGACATCAGCATTGCCATAAAGGGTAAAACCCTGTATGATGGAATTAGTTTGGGTCGTTAGCTCAGTTGGCTAGAGCGCCTGATTTACACTCAGGAGGTCGGGGGTTCGAGCCCCTCACGACCCACCATTATTATTTACTGTCGTCATGCGCGCGTGCTGAAATTGGTAGACAGGCCAGCTTGAGGTGCTGGTGCCAGCAATGGCGTGGAAGTTCAAGTCTTCTCGCGCGCACCAAGAAATTATTTTAATTATTTTCTTCGCTCGTTGATTGCATACTACGAGCGATTTCTATTTCGGCCCTATAATAATCGGATAGCTGCCTGTCAACTGGTAATAAATCCGCCGCGTTATCCATTGTAACTATACTATATTCCGAAGAGTTAACTAATTCGTGCAAACCGGCCAAGTAAAACACTTCCGTTCCCTGCGGTATGCCGTAGGTTGCTATTTCGCCGAAGTCCAATGACCCTGTAGGTTGCCTAAAAAGAACCGACGGCTCTTCGTCTTGATCAGCGGTTGAAGCTGCCCCAGCATTGCGACGTTGCTTATCGTAAGCAATATGAAACGATGGACGGGCTAGCTCAACAACAGCGGAACCGTCGTCATCGCGCCGAAAAACAGTATCACCAGGTTGGAGCCCTTTATAAATCCGGATATCGACTTTGGTGATTTCATGTTTTTCTGGTTGCCCAAAGCCATAACAGCCCGGAACGGTTCCGACACTATAACGACGCACAAGTGTGTAGGCCGGTGATTCAGATAGACTAGCGTACCACTTTTGCCAGAACTTAAGACGTGCAACACCAGCCGCTGTTGTATTATCAATTAATTCGGGGTGAATATCGGTAGCAATATCTAAACTAAACCCCGGTATTTCGGCTAGTTCCCTTAAGGCGTTAACGTGAGCGTCAAGACCGCCGAGTAGCTCTGCGCGCGTTTTTTGTAATCTAGCTTCTATTGCCCTTTCGTCCATATCTCTCCCCCGTATATAATTGCATAATAAATTCCATAACCAGTAAAGTCAAGTGACGTTCACTTATGTCCTTTTGTGTATATTGGGTTCTCATTTAAGATTGTTTCGCTTGTGTCTTAGGACGTTTTTGCCACGCACCTTTAGGTGTGTTGCCGACTTATATATTCGTTCATCACAAAAGCAGCAGCGTGATATAAACTACAGGTGCTCGGTCATACTTATTCAGCCCGCCGAGTAAATTCTCATCGGTAGAGCGCTGACGGCTGCTCACAATCGGAAGGATCAAGCCGTGAAGCTGACTGGTACCAACGGCAAGCGGCCACACCTCGTCACGGTGGTGTTGGCCATACTTCTGGCACTTGGACCAACCGCCGGCATCATCGCCTCGTCCACCCCTGCGGTGGCGGCCGTCGTGCCGAACCGAATGCTCTGTGAACCAGACACCGGCTGGTGTTACCAGACCAACCCGCCCACCAACAACAGTGCTCCACACTATTGCCAGTGGGACTACCGGCTCAGCGGCCTGTACAGCGGTATGTGGTACACCGGCTGCGACGCCTGGGGACCGGCCATTTACTAGCGCCCTGTACGACGATGAAACGGTAGTCTAGACCATAACTAGATAAAACCTCGGACCCTCCGAGTGCGGATAGCCTATAGTAAGAGCTGCCCGGTGCAAGCCGGCATCTCTGAAAATATCCTATCCGCTTAACCCGACAATAAAACACGGAGACATAGACTCATGGCATGGCAGATCAAGCGCAAACATTTTTCCGACCACTATATAGTTATTATTTTGGCGCTGGCTGTCACTACGATTGTCGGCAGTTACATGGCGGTTAGTTATCAGCAGGCCGCCGCCGAGCGCGCGAAAGATACCGTAAAGACCGTGTTCTCATTCAATAGCGTACCCGGCTGGACAAGAGGTCCGGTCAATGACACCTCTTTAGCTCTCTTTCACACCGGCACCGACGGCTGTTTTGTGTATGCCGAATATAAAAGCGGCAGTGTTAACGCAGCAAGTGAGCTAAAAAACTGGTCCGACTCGCTAAACAAGGGCGGCCAAACCATTACCGAAAAGTCGTCGCAGGCAATGACAATTAGCACGAATTACGGCACCGAGAGCTACGATCTTCACCAATATTACGTCCCTGGCACCAAAGAAAACCCCACCATGGAAGGCGTAGAAGTTGGCTACCTGCAATTACCAACGGGCTACATTAAATTTAACGGCGATTGCAATAGCTACGATCAGCTGCCGCTGACGATTGACGGCCTTCAATCTTTGAAGTTCAATGTCGACAAATCATACGAATTTTATATGACAGCCGCAAAATAAATTAGCCGTTCATTCGAGCGCTCGGATCTCTTGGCACCATCCAGAGTGGACGTGTATCGCGGGAGTCATAGTCTACCCGGGCCTGTTCTATTTCGCAGTAATGAACTTGCGACCACTCATCGAGCGCCTTAACTATTGCCAGTAGTTCACCACCTAAACCGGTTAGGCCATATTCAACCCTAGGTGGCACGATCGGATAAACAAGCCGCCGTATCATGCCGTTACGCTCTAAATTGCGCAGAGTGACGGTTAGCGATTTTTGCTTGATATCGACAATTGCCTTGTCTATTTCGCTATACCGCTTCACTCCGGCCGACAGCTCGGCTAAAACTGGCACCGCCCATTTACTGGCCATAATGTCCAAAAGTAGCCGCGATTTAACGGCTGGCGCTTCATAAATACTAACCTTACCTATTTTATTCATTATGCGTGTCAGTGATATATAGATTGATGATATATTATGACGTGCTATAATGTCTAGTATGAAACGCAATTTGGAGTTATTGCCGCAGGTATCGTTTAGCATTCTTATGGCGCTAAGCCTTCGGCCACGACACGGCTACGAAATCATGAAACAGGCCGAAGAAGATTCACTTGGCAAGGTAAAGCTTGCGCCGGGCACACTATACGGCACCATCAAATTACTACTAAAAGACGGTCTAATTGAAGAAATTATGCCTAGATCATCGCAACAAAGCGGACGCCGCCGCTATTATCGCTTGACCAAAGACGGCTGGGACAGGCTGAACGCCGAACTCGAGTTTTACGACAACATAGTCAGGATATCAAAAAAACGCTCTGCTTTTGAGAGATCTTAATGGCCAGCGGCGAAAACCCGCACGAATTGCTGCTATCGATATACAAGAAACTTCTCTATTTGTATCCCAAACAATATCGTGATGACTACGGCGAGCAGTTGGTATTAACCGCCAACGACATGCTTGAAGACACCAGCACCAAAGCCGGGCGCCGCGCACTGTGGACGCACATATTATTTGACACTTTAGTGAGCGCCACAAAGGAACACTACGTCAACTTTGATGCAATAATCGCCGCCGATAATCAAGCGACCGCTAAAAATCAACAATCAAAAAAGCGGCTTTTGATGTTTGGTTTGGCGGTAACAGCAGTTGTCGTGTCGCTACTGCTGCTCGCGCAACCAGCCAGCTCTATTCCGCCTTTGTCGTCACTTAATACGGCGCGGACTTTGTCGCAAGGCACAAAAAATGCCTGTCTAACCAACGATAATCAGGCTGCCGAGCGGGTCCACTCAGACGACGCCGGCTTTACCTATGCTGGTATCACATATTCCAATTTCGAAGCAACCGCCAGCAGTGGAATCGCTGATGTACCAGCCGGCACAAACTACCAACTCACGATCGCCAGCTACGACGGTAAACTTGCAAAGGGAACCATCACCTACGACGGCAATTACGGAACCTACGACTATATAATCAAAAAACTGCCCGGTGCTGGTAACTGGAATTTTGTGTCGATGGTCGCCTGTGGCGATAATATGTGGGTTCCGGCAATAAAATAATTATAAAAATAACCCCACGTAAGGGGTGTTGCTTGCCGGCCCGAACCATCATCGCTGGCTGCGATGGGCTCGGGTCGGCCGTTCGGGTCATCCCCGAATGAAGATATGGATGATGCTGGGCTCAGTATTGCCAGCCAGGGCATCGACACGGTGTCTGGCCGATCCCAGTGTCGATCGAACCATCATGGCGACCGCCCGGAGCGCTTGTTCCGCACCGAGACGCTGCTCGTCGGTCAGTTGGGCCCCCGTGCTGAACTTCAGCCAGTTCGCGGCGCCGTTGACAGTACTGTCGAGCAGATTTCGAATGGAATCTAGCGCCGCCAAAACTTCGCCGGCGCGAACCCATGTCACCTGGTCACACAGTTGTCCGTGTTGATCAAACCTCAGCTCCTGCCTCGTCTTGAGACTAAGGTCGACGACAGTGTTGTGCGCCATCTCGGCAACCCTGGCGAAGCTGTTGTTGAGTTGGCCCACTAGCATTGAGCGGAGCTTGTCGTAGTAGCGAACCGTCGTGTGGTTCAGAACCAGCTCACCGAAGATGGGCTCCGCCGACTGACCGCCGCTTGCTTCCCGCCGAAAATGCTTGTCAACCGCAGTAAATATGCGGAGGGCTTCAACGGCAGGAATGAGCGCCCAATTGCCTCCGGGCATTTTCCCTCCAGTGATCGTTGGGGTTCGGACCTAGGCTCTCATTATCACCTCAGTATCCGCACGCTATCGTACAACTTCTGTGCGCTTCGGTCAATCTTCTATATGTAGCCCGGGAAGTAGTCAACTTTGATTTTATGCCTTTTAGCACCACTGTGCTTCAAGGCCGTCTTCACAGCCTGAACCATCACGTGACTGCCCGATATATAGAACGAGCGCTTGGCGGCATCTGGCACGATCGCGCTAATTGCCGCGGCATCGACATAGCCAGCCCGGCTTGTCGCATCCAGCGGTGCAGTTGGCTTGGCATAGACATAGATAACTTTTGCACCCAGCTGCGTCCTGGCCTGCTCAAAAATTTCACGATAAGCAATGTCGTCGGCACTATCGGCGGCGTAAATTAACGTAATATCACGCTTCTCGTTTTTATCAATCAAGTACTTAATCATACTGCGAAAAGGCGTCACTCCAATGCCACCGGCAATGAAAACCAATTTCTTGGACTTGTTGCGCGGCAGCGTAAAGTCGCCCACTACATGCGCCGCGACAACTTGATCGTCGCTCGTCATATTGAGCATTACCTGTTTGTAGGTGCTGCTTGGATTATAGAATTTAATCCCCAGCCGAACGTCCGACTCAGTCGGCGACGAAGCTAGCGTAAAGTAGCGCCGAATGCCGCGTGCGTCGGCATGAGTGTGGGGTAAAGTCCATTCCATGTATTGTCCCGGTTTGTAATTTAGCGGCCGGTCAGACGTAAAAACAAAATCGGCCGTATTGATAGCAATTCGTTTGCGCTCGACAAGAACTGGAAAAATTCGCACCCGACGATCAATCACAAACGTCAGTAAGTTACCGATTACCAGCGCCAATTCGGGCGAAGTATAAAAACTGCCGATATGAACTTGCGGCGCCGCCAAAAAACCAACCAAGGCACCGTAAACCAGCTGCTTGCCGCGCGTACCTGGCGAAGTTAAAGGCTCGGTCAGCATGACAAATCCCAAGAAAAAGGCCGCCGATGTCAAAACAGCTTCTTGCAGGCTGCGCATCGGATTCGACGGCGACAGCAAGACTGCCGACAACAATGCAACCACCAAATATACAGCAAACATCCATTCGCGGCGAATTTTACGAATCACCAGCAAACCACCAATTATTACTAGCGGCAATAAGCTTGCTGTACCAACCCACCAACTAGCACTTTGCTGCGGTCCGAGCGCCGTCAAAACCAGCGCGACCGCCGCCGGGTTAAAGATGTGCATGTCGGCAAACGTCAGCAGATATTTTGATGCCATCGCCAGGCCTGAGGCTGCCAGCAAAAAGGTTATATCATACAGCCCAAGTTTTGGGGTGATAATTAGCGCCATAATCAGCGAGGTAATGATTGCGGATTCTTGGTTAGCCGGCACCTTAAAGATATAGGCAAAAATCGCATTGATCGAATAACTAGCGGCTAGCAAAATTGCCGTCGAAATAATTAAATCGAATGGACTAAAATTCAGCGCGCCAAATAAACTCAGCACCAGCGCCAAGACCAACAGCCCGCCCAGGTAATAAATCAGCAGCCGGTACATCGTTGTTTTATTCAGAAAATCGTCGATCAGCTTAAGCATAGACATACTCCGTAAAATTGTTTGTTAAGGTCGCCATTCCCTGGTCGTCAATCATATAACCTTCCAGATTTTTAGTTTTATCAATAAATTCAATGCCCGCCCGGCCCATGGCAAACGCCGCCGTCGCAAATCGATCGGCCTCGTAAACGTTTGGCCCAACGACCGTCAAGCTACGCACGCCCGACAGTTTACCGCCATGCGGATCATAAATATGTTGACCTCTAATGTAATCGCCAGAAGTCGCTATACCCTCGCCACTCAACTGCAGACTTTTAACGATTTCGTTGATATTAAATGGGTTACGAATACCGACACGCCACTTTTCGCCCTTGGCATTATGACCATGTGTCTGAATGTCACCACCAGCTTCAATATAAAAATCATTGACACCGGCATCGAGCAATTTTTGACTAGCCCGCCAAATCGACCAGCCCTTAACCACACCCGAAGGATCCAGTCTGCCATTGTGCTCAATATTAAAATAGTCATCGGTTTGCCGCTTGGTTTGTTCGGCCAGTTCCATGATCTCACGCATTTCCGGGCTCCATTTTTCGGGCGTCAGACCACGATTGATCTGACTAATTTCGCTGTCGTCTTTGTAGGTGCTAAATCGTGCGTCAACTGATCGAAAATAGTCAAATACCATTTTCATCAGCTGCTGATCATCAGCGCCTACAACCTCGACCGTTATCGGCATGCCCATAATTAATTTGGTTTGTTTCATGAAGCTTGCGAAAGTGCGCTAGTTAATGATTGGATAAATGCTTGGCTAGTAAAGGTTGCGCCGCTAACAATGTCGACATTGGCATTTTGCGCCTTAATCGCCTCTTGCTTTAAGTATGGCATAGCCTGCTGGTTAATGTAGACCGACTCGGAGTGGGTGTTTGGATATTGCAGGAATGTAACGTCGGTAATTTTGCCGCCGCTGATCGAAGCCTGAACCTGAACGCTACCGTAATAGGCGTCGGCTACCGTACCGGTATAGCTACCGTCTTTATACTGTCCGTTTGACATGCCCATATTACTGCCCGACGACATATTGCTTGGTGGCGTACCCGAACCACTGGTCGTGGTACTGTTGGCATTAGACGTCGCTGATGAATTATTCGTCGTCAGCGATTGTGGCGCGCTTAATTGTGGCCGTTCGTGTCGAATAGCCACACTATAAATAACTAATGCGCCAAGGACCAATAGACCGATAATTGCTTTTTTCATACTTGTGATTGTATATTAAAAACCTGTATTTTTGCTTGGAAAAGGTTGAAAATAAGTATAAAAATGTGACTTTTGTCACGCTTTGGTTAAGGGGTCGTAAAGACGGTTCGGCTACCAACCGACCAGTTCAAAACATCGGCATAACGATCTGTTGCGCTGATAAGCACGGATTTATCCGACAAGCCGTTGATATTTTTGTTAGCTACGTAATGAATCGTCGACTGATACAAACCGACCGCTGGGGCATCTTTGAGCCATTGACCGGCAAATATCAGATACTTGGCGTTGCGAATGTCCGGCTCTAAGCGTGTTCGTGCCGTACCAAGGGCGTCATCGCTAATTGGATTAGAATAGTTTGAAAAGTTCGAGCCATTTGGAGTCGCCTGCGATGAATGCCAATAAGCATAGACATCGGGGTCAGAGCCGATGTTCATCGAGCTCAGCAGTACATCGAAGTTGCGCGGCTGCAAGATATTCTGAGATACATTTTGGTTTGGATCGGCCGGATTAACGATATTGGTCGTCACCGCTACGCCTATCTGACGCCATTGTGAAGTCAGTTGCTCAAGCGCTCTTTCGATATCAGTATCCAGCGTAGCAACAACCGTCAAACGCAGCTGCTTGCCATCTTTCGTGCGAATTGCCCCATCCAGCTTCCAGCCGTCTTTATCAAGCAGCTGCTTAGCCTGGTCTGGGTTATAAGCTGGCGCCGGCGGTAAATCGCCAGTTAGCTGGCCCTTAACAAACGGCAAGTAAAGCTCGGGCGCGTTATCGATAAGTTTACGGATCGGTTTAGTATCGGTGCCGACCTGAAGCGCCTGACGAACCGCTTGATCCTTTAGAATCGGACTCTGAGTATTAAACAAAGCGTAAACACCACTGTTAATCGGCTTGTTTTCAATGTTGTAGCGGCTGGCGTCAACCTGGCCAATTTGACTAGCCGGCAAGTCGACCGCCGCGTTCACCTCAGCCGTCGACAAAGCATGTAAAATCTGATCGGTCGTACTATAAACATTTAGCTGGAACCGGTCAATCTTAGCCAAGCCGCCATAGTAATCGGTGTTGCGCAACATATGGATAATTTTTTTGTTACCACCGACATCTTGTAGCAGGCGAAAAACAAACGGACCGCTACCCACCGGCGCACTACTAAAGCTGCTTTCGCGAATCGACTCAGGAGCGATTCCCTTTAAAATATGCTCTGGCACGATTGGAAATGTTAGCGCCTGTTTAAAGGCAGCGTAGACTGACGGCAAAGTGAATTTTACGGTTAGATCATCGACGGCCCGGACAGTAATGTTGCCCCAGCCGCTACCGTAAACTGAGTGAAAAGCCGGGTTCTTGAGTAGTCCGGCCGTAAACACCACGTCATCGGCTGTGACAAAATAACCATCACTCCACTTGGCATCAGGTCGCAGCTTAACCGTGTATGTAGTATGGGCATCATCAATTGTTACGCTGGTCGCCAGATCGTTATTAAGGTGACCGGTGTCATCCATTGTCAGTAAGCTTGAAAACATCAGCTTGGCGGCTGATTGCTCGGCGCTAGTGCGGGCCAGTAGCGGATTCAAGGTGTCGACAGGACCTAAAACGGCCTCGGCATAAGTTCCATAAGTGGCGGCGGTCGTCGTGCGATAGCCCGCTTGATACCAAATGAACTGCAGGCCAGCCGCGCCAATCAAAACACCCATAGCAATAACCCATAGTACAATCTGCTGACGGGCATCGCGGACGTTTGACCAACGACGAATCACAAAGCGTCTGGCGTGCCGAACCGAGGCGGTCTGGGCGCGCTTGAAGCGGCGCGACAAAGCGCGACGCGAGAAACTTTCTTTCGGCAAGCGTTTAAAACCGCTCGGCTTAATATCTGCCATAGTCTCCTTTAGATAATCGATGGTAGCAACAAACTAGCCAGAATCGACAATACGAAAATCATGGCCAGAACAATCGTGACTTCGAACAAATTCTTGTCGATACCGCGGCGAGTGGTGTATAGCTCACCCGAGCTACCAAAACCAGCACCAAGCGTGGCACCACGCTGCTGTAACAAGATAACAATAACCATCAGAATGGCGGAAACAACGGTGATAATCTGCAAAATTGTATCTAACATATTTCTCCTTCGGCCTAACGCGAGTCCAGCGTCGCACTTACTACATAGTTTAACAGACTTAAGATAATTCCGCTAAGAATCGAGTGGAAAAATGACATCGAAATGCCAGTGATGGCCAGCGATATATAGACCAAAAAGCCGTTAACCACCAGCGTGAATAAACCAAGCGTAATCAAGATAGCCGGCAAAGACAAGATGATTAGCAATGGTTTTAAGACACTGTTGGCAATCGAAAAAATCAACCCCGCCAGCAAGAAGCCCGAGATACCAACGGTGACTTCGACGTTGTTCAAACCGGTACCAAGCAGCTGCACCGCTAGCCATAGGCCAAAGGCGTTTAATACCCACCGAAAGATAAGCAAACTAATTTTGCGTAGCATAATACTGTAGATATTATATCATAGGTCGGTCGATAAACTGATGCTAAGATTTTGGTGACCACTGTCGGTAATCAAAATATCGTCCTCAATCCGCACGCCAATTCCCTCTTCGGGTATGTAAATTCCCGGTTCAACCGTCAAAATCATACCGGGCTTAAGTTCGAGCGGCGCGCCTAGCGAGTCGTGAACATCCACACCCAGGCCATGACTAATAGCGTGCGGGAAGTAACGTCGATAGGTATCGTTGTCGGCTGGGTTATTTAAAAGATCTAGCTCGATTAACTTCTGTTTCATGATTTCGTCAACCGTTTCAGAGTACTCTTGTGGCGACAAGCCGGGTTTCAACAAAGAAATAATCTCTTTTTGAGCCACTTGAACGGCCGCGTGCACCTCTTGACTGCGCTTACTCGGCGAGCCGGTTGCGTAGGTGCGCGTGATATCCGCCGGGTAACCGTCGACTTTAGCACCAATATCAATTAAAACCAGGCTATTTTTACGGACCGGCATTGAGTTGCTGCTGTAGTGCAGAGTCACGGCGTTGGCGCCAGCCGCTACAATCGGGTCGTAAGCATGATTAGCGCCAGCCCGACGAAAAGCCCCTGTAAATTCGGCTTCAATTTCGTACTCAAATTTAAAGTCATCAAAGCGCTGTTTAACTTCGACAAAAGTTTTATTGGTCAATTTTATAGCGCGTTTTATTGCCTGAATCTCTTCGGGTTTTTTAATTGCCCGCTGGCGCGCCAACTCTGCCCTAACGTCTTGAACTTCGTTAAAAATGCGATCAAGCTGACGCCATAATTCTTTTGGCGCTGGATTAATCGCAAAGTCGTAGTATTTGGCATAAGGATCGTCGCCCAGGCTATACACCAAACTGTGCTGGTGTGCCAAATCGCGCAGTAACTTATTGGCGTCGTCGTACTTCAAGACTTCGTCGGCGCCACTAATTTTTATAGCATCTTCGGCCGACAGACTGCCGTTGAATACTTCATGCGAATCATCGACCTCTGGCATAATCAGCCAAGTTTTGTGACTATCGATAATCACCCGCCAGTCAGGCGCCTCAATACCGGTCAGATACCAAAAGTTGGCTTCTTGTTCAAACTTATGCGCTTCGTCAAGCGTGCGCTGCATTTTGGTGTAAGCGCCAAGTACGTACAATCCGCCCTTTTTGACTAGTTGTTTTCGATTATCTTTAAAAAAAGTCGCAGGAAGTGTCATATGAATTTATTATACAAACTTTAAAGATACTGGCGAATAATTGCCGCTGTTTTTTGGCCAACAATGCTCGCCAATTGCACCTCATCAGCGGTTTTGACGCCGCGCAGGCTACCAAAAGCCCGAATTAATTTGCGCCGCGTGGCCGGGCCAACACCCGGTATATCCTCTAGACTGCTAGCGGTCTGCTTTTGTTTGGCCAGTACGCTATGATAACTAATTGCAAAACGGTGCGACTCATCACGTACCCGCTGAAACAACTTAACAATATCCGAATAACGATTATATTGTGGCGCCCCGCGTAGATTTTTAGAGTGCGATGAGGCGTTGAGCTGGCCGGGGTGTAAGTTAACAACACAAAAGTCACCATCTAGCTTGACCGTGATTTCATTGCTTGGTTGCTGACGAATCTGCTCTAGCCGCGCGATGTCGATATTTGAGCGGCTTCGATGAATTAATATTTCCTCTTCGCGTTTGGCAATACTAATAATTGGAATCTTAACCTGCTGCTCTTCGGCCGCCTGAATGGCCGCATCAAGCTGCGGCTTACCGCCGTCAATCAAAATCAAGTCCGGCTTGCCCCAGGCCGTCAAATTCTTTTCGCTTAAACGCCGGAACAAAGTTTCATGCATATTATAAGTATCATTATTGTGCTCAATCCAGGTTTTAAATTTGCGGTAATTTGCCCGGTCGCTAGCGCCGTTGGTAAAAACAACCATACTGGCCACGACGTTCGTGCCGCTCATGTGACTTATATCATAACCTTCAATGCGCGCTGGCGGCTTGGCTAGCTTCAGCAGGTCCGTCAAGTCGCTTAGCGCTCGGTCTTTGCTGATGTCCATGAATTCCTTGTCACCGAACATAATGCGCCGCTGCAATTCACGCAGATCGTTCAAACGATTACGCAAAATTGCCGCGTTTTCAAAATCGTGCAATTTAGCCGCCAGCTGCATCTCGCGTTCAATATCCCGGGCAATACCTTTGCGGCCGCCGTCTGAATAACGAATTAACTGACGCAGATTAGCCTTGTAGTCGGCGCTGCTAGTGCCAGGTTTTGGACTTAAACCAATGTGCGCGTCAAGCTCGGCCCGGGCGCCCGGTTTTGGCGGTTTAGTGTAGTACGGAAAAATCTTGCGCAAATAACGCAGCGCTTTTTTAATCGCGAAACCATTGTAGTATGGCCCAAAATAATCGGCGCCATCGTCGGCCGGATTGCGCGTAAAGCTAACGTAAGGCCATTCACTTTTCATATCAATCCGCACAAACATTTGCGACTTGTCGTCGCGCAGCAAAATATTGAACCGTGGCATGTAGCGCTTGACCATTTCACTTTCAAGAAACAGCGCGTCAATTTCGCTTTCCGTCTCGGTCCAATCGGTGTCATCGATCTCAGCCACCAAAGCCCGCGTTTTAACATCCATGTCGCGCTGACTTTGAAAATACTGTCGCACGCGATTTTTTAGTACCGCCGCTTTGCCAACGTAAATAATCTCGCCGGTTTTCGATTTATGAAAATAAACACCCGGCGAGCGCGGCAGTGTTTTGAGTTTTGCTTCAAGTTTCGCGTTCATAATAAAGAGGTGACGTATAATTTACGCCGCCTCTAATTATACTACTGTTAAGCTTATTTCTTTTCTTCGGACGCTTCAGAATCTGGTTTTTCTTCACTAGCTTCTTCGCCACCGTTTTCGGCTTCAACTTCTTCGGCCGCTTCAGGCTCGGCGTCGCCACCAGCGGCTTCGTTAGCCGCCTGCAAGGCGCTTGGTTCGTAGACGTTGGCGATAACCAGCTCAAGGTCCTGCTCGTTATCGGCAAAACTGACGCCAGCTGGCAATTTAATGTCCGCAAGGCTGATCTTATCTTCGGTGGTCGTTAGACCCTCAACCGAGAGTTCAAGTGCTTCCGGCAAATCGGCCGGCTTAGCCTTTACTTCAACGCGCTCTAACGCCTGCAAGACGACTAAACCTGCCCGCTCGGCTGGGCTCTCACCGACACCAACCAGAACAATTGGCACTTCGGCCTCAATCACTTCGTTTTGTTTAACGGCGTGAAACGATACGTGTCGGACAACGTGCCTAACTGGATCGTAATCAACCGACTTAATCATGGCAAGACGTTTCTTGCCGTCGATCGTTAAGTTAACTGGTGTATGCTTGCCGGCCTCGCGCACGACGCGCGTTGTGTCGACGACTGACGACTGCGCCTTGATCGGCTCCTGGTGACCGCCGTAGATTACACTTGGAACCAGGCCATCTTCGCGCAATTTAGCAACTTTTTTACCTTCGATTTCCCTTGTCTGAAGTTTCAGTGAAATATCCATTGTTCCTCCGTGTTTGTAATATCTATTATAGCATATGGCCGACCCGGCTTGGCATGCTACAATAGATACTAGTGAATACCTTAATGGATCTTATTCTTAGTTTTGGCGTTTTAGCGATCTTATTCGTTATCTATGCTGAATCTGGCCTGCTGATTGGTTTTGTTTTCCCGGGCGACAGTTTGCTGTTTGCATCCGGCTTCTTGTTTCAAAAAGGTATTTTGCCGGGCAGTTTGCCGATTCCAATTTACGTTTTTGCGCTCTTGTTGTTTATCGCCGCCTCGCTTGGCCAGAGCACGGGTTACGTGTTTGGTAAAAAAATTGGCCGAAAATTGTTTGACCGACCGAATTCACGCTTTTTCCGCAAAGAAAACCTAGCCCGCACCGAAGAATTCTACGAAAAACATGGTCCAATCGCCATCGTTTTAGCCTGCTTTGTGCCAATCGTGCGTACTTTTGTGCCGATCGTCGCCGGAATCAGCAAGATGAGCTACAAACAATTCATCCCATTCAATTTAATCGGCGCCTTTACCTGGACGTTTGGCTTCACCTACCTCGGTTATTTCGCTGGCGCGCAGCTCGAAAAATTGGGCATCAACGTCGAAGTCGCGGCCATTATTATAATCATCATTTCGATCTCACCAATGCTTTATCACGCCCTCAAAAACCGCGACCGTCGCCAAGCCTTATGGCAGGGCACCAAGCGCGAACTGGCAATTATCTTTAAACGCCAATCCCGTTAACTTGCTTAAACATAAGCATGGCGTCATAATGGGCGCATATGAGTCGGCAATCAAGTTCAAAACTGGGCGCTTATTCTCAGCACCGCGGCGTTATGTTTCGCGTCTGGGCGCCGTTTGCTAAAAGCGTTGCCGTTACTGGCGACTGGAATAACTGGGGCACCGACGAGCTAATCGCCGAAGAAGGCGGTATTTGGTCTGGTTTAATTGAAGCGGCCGAGGTTGGTCAAACCTACCGCTATCTTATTACTACCGCCGACGGACAGGTTTTAAAGCACAACGATCCGCGCGCCCGTGCCCTGACCAACTCCGACACCGGTAATTCAATTATTGTCGACGACACTTTTGAATGGCACGACGACAACTTTCAGCCACAGCCAATTGAAAAGCAGATTATCTATGAGCTGCACGTCGGCACATTTCATCGCCCAGACCCAGCTACTCCGGGCACCTTTGAGACGGCTGTCGAAAAGCTCGATTACCTAAAAGAACTTGGTATCACAACCATCGAACTAATGCCCATCACCAGTATGATGTCGAGCAGCGGCTGGGGTTACGCGCCAAATTATATTTTTGCCGTCGAAAGCTCGCTTGGCGGCCGACGCGGTCTGATGGAATTTGTCGAGGCCTGCCACGAACGTGGTTTAAGCGTAATTTTGGATATCGTTTACAACCACTTCTTTCCGAAGACTGACGTTTGGCAGTTTGATGGCTGGAGCGAGAATGGCCGGGGCGGTATTTACTTTTATAACGACGAGCGCGGCGACACACCGTGGGGCGGTCGGCCAGATTATGGACGTCAAGAAGTCCGCGACTACCTGCTTGATAACCTTGCGATGTGGCTAGTCGAGTACCACGTCGATGGTTTTCGGGTTGATTCAACCGTTTATATGCGTAATACCAAAGGCCCCGAAGGCGGTCCGGACACCGACATACCAGATGCCTGGAGCTTACTAGCCGAAATGACGCAGCTGGCACACAAAATCAAGCCAACCACACTTATGATCGCCGAAGATTCATCGAACAATCCAGGCCTGACCGACAGTATTGAAAATGGCGGCGCTGGCTTTGACGCCCAGTGGGGGCTGGCCTTTCCTTACGCCCTGCGGCGAGGTTTTGGTTTGGTTGACGGCGACCCGTCGATTGAACCGATTGCTGGCGAACTAATGCATTTTTATAATGACCGGGTTTTTAGCAAAGTCATTTTCAGCGATTCACACGATACCGCCGCCAACGGTTCGGTGCGTCTTAACGAAGCCGTCGACCCGGATGGCGGCGACGACCTACTGGCGCGTAAGCGTGTGCTGTTAGCCAGCGCTGTGGCTTTAACTGGCGCCGGCATCCCGATGATGCTCCAGGGCCAAGAATTCATGCAAGACGGCAGTTTCAACGATTGGCAGGACCTAGAATGGCACAAAGCGACTCAATTTCGCGGCATTGTTTTAGCACACCAGCACCTCACCGCTTTACGTCATAATTTCTATGGCAACACGGTCGGTCTAACTGGCGCAAACATCGAGATCTTTCACAAAGATACCATCAATAATGTTATTGCCTATCGCCGCTTTACGCACGGCGTAAAATACAGCAGCACGATTATCATTATTAATTTTGGCGGCAACCGCTTCGATAATTACGATATTTATCTGCCAGTTAAAGGCACCTGGAACGTGCGTTTTAACAGTAGTTGGCGCGGTTACAGCAACGCCTTTCACGAGGTTAATATCGGCAGCATTGAGTCTGGCGATAAAAACAAAATCACCATCCCACTTGGCGATTATCAAGTTTTAATTTTGTCGCGTAATTAAAGCAGCGGCTTCAAATACTGGCCAGTGTAAGAGCTTGGCACCTTGGTGATTTCCTCGGGCGTACCCGTAGCAATCACCTGACCACCACCCTGGCCGCCTTCTGGGCCCATGTCGATGATGTAGTCGGCGGTCTTAATCACATCTAGATTGTGCTCAATCACCACCATGCTATTACCGTTCTGAACCAGTTGCTGCAAAATACTCAGCAGACGCTTAACATCGGCGCTATGCAGTCCGGTTGTTGGCTCGTCCAGAATATAAAGCGTCTTGCCGGTCGCGCGGCGACTTAATTCGCTGGCTAATTTAATGCGCTGCGCTTCACCACCACTAAAGGTCGTGGCTGGCTGACCCAGGCGAATATAGCCGAGCCCAACCTCAACCAAAGTATCGAGCTTGCGTGAAATCGCTGGAATATTCTCGAAGAACTTAGCCGCTTGCTCAACTGTCATCTCTAAGACGTCGCTAATTGTGGCGTTTTTGTACTTAATTTCGAGCGCCTCGCGGTTGTAGCGCTTGCCCTTACAAACATCACAGGTCACGTAAACATCTGGCAAAAAGTGCATCTCAATCTTGATCACACCATCACCCTGACAGTTCTCACAACGGCCGCCCTTGACGTTAAAGCTAAACCGACCGGCCTTGTAGCCGCGAATGTTGGCTTCCGGCGTGCTGGCAAACAGCTCACGAATCGGCGTGAATACACCAGTATAAGTCGCTGGGTTGGAACGTGGCGTGCGACCAATCGCCGATTGATCAATCACGATCGCTTTGTCGAGCTGCTTAATACCTTCGACCGAATCGTGTGCGCCAGGAACTTCGTGCGCGCGGTGGAGCCGAGCCAAAAGTTCCTTGGCCAAAATGTCATTTACTAAAGTCGACTTGCCACTACCCGAAACACCGCTGACTACCGTCAAGACACCCAGCGGAAACGCCACGTCGATGTTTTTAAGATTATTTTCGCGGGCATTAGTAACCAGCAGTTGGCGATCTTTCATAACCGGACGGCGCTTTTTAGGAACCTCGATTTTTTCGGCGCCACTTAGGTAACGTCCAGTAATACTATTGTTATTGGCCGCCACTTCGTCGGGCGTACCGGCCGCTACAACTTCGCCACCAGCCACACCGGCACCAGGGCCAATATCAAGCAGGTAATCTGCCTGACGGATTGTATCTTCGTCGTGCTCAACGACTAAAACAGTATTGCCAAGATCACGCAGGTGCTTCAAAGTCGCAATCAAGCGGTCGTTGTCGCGCTGGTGCAAACCAATCGACGGCTCATCTAGCACGTACAACACACCCTGCAAACCCGAACCAATCTGGGTCGCCAAGCGAATACGCTGCGCCTCGCCGCCACTTAAAGTATTGGCCGCGCGCGAAAGTTCCAGATAGCTCAAACCGACATCATTCATGAAACCAAGCCGCGCTTTGATCTCTTTCATGATTTGGGTCGCGATAAACTGCTCTTGCTCAGTAAGATTCAGGTCCTTTTCGATCAATTCCAGAGCCGCATCGACGCTTAAGTTGCTGATGTCGACAATGTTTAAGCCGTGAATCGTTACCGCTAGAACAACTGGTTTCAAGCGAGCACCATGACAAGCCGTACATTCGCGTTCACGCATAAAGCGCTCAATATCACGGCGCATAAAGTCGCTGTCGGTTTCTTTGTGGCGGCGTTCCAAGTTTGGAATCACGCCTTCATAGGTCGTTTCATAAAAACGGCCGTCGCCCAAAGCAACACGATAAGTGTCGCTGCCAGTGCCATAAAGAATCTTCTGTAAATCTTCGGGCTTCAAGTCACGCACCGGCATCCGCAGACTAAAGCCATGGCGCTCAGCCACTGCGGCCAGGCGTTTCATATACCAAGCGTCAGAATTAATCCGGTTGTATGGGCGAATCGCGCCTTCAGCAATCGTCAAATTCGGGTTAAAGACTAGTTCTGGGTCAACCTCAAGCCGGCTACCCAGGCCAGTACAGACCGGGCAAGCGCCTTGCGGTGCATTAAAGCTAAACAGACGCGGTTCAAGCTCAGGAATCTCTTCGCCCGGATGGTCAATACAAGCGTAACGCTGGCTAAAAATCTGACTATCACCACTGTCGCTGTCCAGAATCTCAACCACACCATCGGCCAGGTTCAAAGCCTGTTCAACCGACTGCGCTACGCGGCCGCGAATCTCTTGATTCAGAACGATACGATCAACCACCAGCTCGATATCATGTTTGTAATTCTTGTCGAGCTCCGGAAACTCATCGAGCGCATAAATCACGCCGTCAACCCGCACGCGCGCAAAACCAAGCCGGCTATATTGCTCCGGCACATGGATAAATTCACCTTTTTTAGCTTTAACGATCGGCGCCAAGATGATCAAACGGCTGCCGTCGGTCAATTTCATGACCTCGTCGACAATCATTTCCGGCGTCCGGCGAGTCACTGGTTTGCCGCAAATCGGACAATGCGGCACGCCAATCCGGGCGTACAAAAGTCGCAAATAATCATAGATTTCGGTGACAGTCGCCACGGTCGAACGCGGGTTACGGCTGGTCGATTTTTGGTCAATGCTAATCGCCGGACTTAAACCATCAATCTGGTCAACATCCGGTTTTTCCATTAGACCCAGGAACTGGCGCGCATAGCTACTCAAACTCTCAACATAACGGCGCTGGCCTTCGGCATAAATCGTATCAAAAGCTAGCGACGACTTGCCCGAACCGGACAGACCGGTAATCACGACAAATTTATCGCGTGGAATCTCGACGTTAATATTCTTGAGGTTATGTTCCCTAGCCCCAACGACTTTAATCACCTCTGACATATCCGTCCAATTATACACTTTATAGTAAAGTTTGAACAGACCTCTAGAGGATTAGTATCTCTTTCGCTCGGCTGTCCTCGCGCCTTTAATTTCACGTGTCAGCGATGTAAAATTGAGGGCTGCGGGGCCTTCGCTCGAGAGATACTAATCCTCTAACCCTGCAACAAGCTCAATTAGGTGTTCACCGACCTTGCCATATTTGATCGCGTGATTAAGATCAGCTAGATTAATTAGTTTGTAGCCTATAACGCTCCCACCCGGGTCATTCGTAAATTCGCCGATCTTCTCCAGTTTTGCGAAGACCCGCGCTTGATAAACGGCGTCGCCCCGTCCGGAGGTAAGCTTTTGATAGCCGAGCATCGACCATTCAATAACCCGACAATTCATTTCTTCTTGAATTTCACGACGCATAGTTTGCTCAATAGTTTCACCTGGGTCAACGTGACCACCTGGGAGATTAACTTTGCCGTTTTTATCAATCACTAGCGGTACTTTATTATCCAGGTTGGCAATTGCATAAACTTGCTGCCATTTGACGTCCGGTAATTTATCAGCCGAATCGACATCAAACCATTCAACATTAATTGTTTGGCCGTCATAGACGAACGAGTCGTGGATGTCAGGCTCGACCATAGCTAGCCTTCGTCCAGCGGCACAACGCTTTCGGCCCACAGCTGTAATTCTTGCAAAACAAATTGCTTGTTGTCATCGGTGATTGTGGCGGCCAAACGCTGCAACGAACGCAAGAAGCTTGGCAGTTGGGCGTTAATTCGCGCCCCACGCCAGGCTTCCCAAGCTTTCATTTCATCTTCGGCCAGGCTTTGCGGAAAATTACGGCCCTTGTAGTGTAGTAGTAGCTCTGGCAGGCGCTCATCGTCTAAAGTCGGGTGAAAATCGGCTAGCTCATTGGCACCAGCACTTCGAATTTTTTCCATTCTTAAAACGTCACGATCGCCGACAAAACCGTCGTATAATTGCCCCTCTGGGTCGCTCGATGGCTTAAAATCACGCGCGCCTTCGTAGATTGAGCGGACGTTTTCCGCAAAAGCCGGCACCGACAGCAACAAATCACGGTGTTTGGTGATCGTGGCATTATCTAGGCCAATCTTCGCCCAGCCATCAGCCTGCTCCAGGACGCCCAGTGGCGCTACCGACGGCACCTTGTTGTAAGCCAGCTCTTTCACTGGTAGTGGCACAAAACCTTCGGCTTTGCGCTGCTCATAGGTAGCAAAAAACTTATCGCGCAGCTCTTTTGGTGACAGATTCAAAAATGGCGTCGGGTCTTGGCGCAGATCATAAACCACCACATTACCATTGCGACCAGCCGTCAGCGGAAAGGCCACCGTAGCGTGATTATTAGCCGAGCTATAACGCCCGCTAACATAGACAAAAGGCTGCTTGTTCTCAAGATTCACTAGCTTTTGAACAGCTTTCTTATCGCGCATACCCAACAAAAAGTCGTATAATTTCGGCTGCTTTTCTTTAATCAGCCCAGTCACCGCAATCAGAGCTTCGACATCACTCAGCGCATCGTGCGCTTTGTAATGATCAATGCCGTTCACCTTCGTAATCAGTTCCAGCCGGTTTATCGGCTTGCCGTCAACCACTGGCCACTCAATGCCCTCGGGCCTAAGGGCCCGCGTCATACGAACAACGTCCAGTAAGTCCCAGCGCGAACGATCGTCACGCCACGTCCAGGCATACGGATCGTAAAAATTGCGCCAGAACAGATAGCGAATGAATTCGTCGTCAAAGTGGACATTATTAAAGCCAACCGCAATCGTGTCGGGCGTAAAAATCTCTTCGTCCAGAATTTTCGCAAACTCCGCCTCGGTGTAACCATCGGATACCGTTTGTTGCGGCGTAATGCCGGTGACCATTAGTGCCTCAGGCGCCGGCAAGGTGTCGTCGTTTAGCTTGACCAAGACATTAACCGGCTCGCCAATCGGCTTTAGATCCATATCCGTTCGCCGGCCGGCAAACTGCATGATTCGGTCGTCACGCGCGCTTAAACCAGAAGTTTCAAGGTCATAAAAGAAAAAAGTCTGACTCATTGTTCGACCAGCGTAAATTCACTGCCGTCGATCGAAATAATGCTGTCGCCCATGGCGCCGCGGCGCAAAAGCTCGTGGGTAATGCCCATCTTTTTCATAATGTCACGCAGGCGATTAACGCCCTCGTAACTTTCAAAACGAGTACGTCGGGCAAATTTCTCAATTTTATTACCAACGACAATATAAATCTTAGCGCCATCTTCGAGCTCAACTTCTTTAATACTCCAAGCTTGGCGTTTTTGATCATCCGACAGGCTGATTACCTGGCGGCCAGCGTCTTCGGCGACTTCTTCGGCCGCAACTTCACGCGACTCGTCAACGGCCTCTCTTAAAGCCCGCAAAACCTCTTTTACGCCCTTATGGGCAAAAGACGAGATAGCAAAGACTTGCCTATCTGGCACCGCTTGCAATAAAGCCGTCATTTGCATGTCAATCAGTTCTTGATCAAGGCCCTCAACTTTCGTCAGGGCAACGATTTCTGGACGGTCTACTAGTTCAGGGTTATATCGCTCCAGTTCAGCCCGAATCGTGCGGTAATCACCCGCCACATCGTCGCTATAAGCGTCGATCAGGTGCAGCAGAACCGCCGTACGCTCAACGTGACGCAAGAATGCGTCACCCAGGCCCTTGCCCTCGCTGGCGCCTTCAATCAGACCTGGAATGTCGGCGATCAGCAGACTGGTATCGTCAATGTCGGCGACGCCCAAGTTTGGCGTTAAAGTCGTAAAGGCATAATCGGCGATTTCCGGACGGGCGTTACTAACAACACTTAAAAAGGTCGACTTGCCGGCGTTTGGAAAGCCGACCAAGCCAACGTCGGCCAATAATTTTAGCTCCAGCTCGGCCGTAAAAGCTTCACCCCGCTCACCGTTTTCGGCCATGCGCGGTGTCTGACGGACCGATGATTTAAAGTGGGCGTTGCCAAAACCACCGTCACCACCCTTGGCAATGACCACTTCTTGACCGTGCTCGCTTAAGTCGGCAATTACCTCGCCGTCGCGCTTGACGACCGTACCGACCGGCACATTTACATACAAAGGTTCGCCAGATTTACCGTGGCGATCGCGCTTGGCGCCGGCCTGGCCATCCTCGGCCTTTAGCTCTGGCTTATAGCGAAAATCGACTAGGGTATTGAGGTTATCGGTGGCTCTGAAAATAACGTCGCCGCCGCGGCCGCCATCACCGCCGTCCGGGCCGCCCTTGTCAACATAGATTTCATGACGAAAACTGACGGCTCCGTCGCCGCCCTTGCCTGCCTGAACCGAAACCGTCGCCGTATCAACAAACATATTCTCTACATTATAACAGATTCACTAAAGAGGTCTGGGTCATATTCTCCGAACAAAACATTCCGCAGCCAGAGGCTCCAAGAGATGCATGCTCTACTTGGAACCCTGCGCGAGGACGTTTTGAAAGGAGATATATGACCCAGTTACTTTTTAGTGAATGAAGTTGCTTGGCCAGTTGGCGTCGCCAGGGTAAATGTGTTGGCCACCACGATTGTCAATCCTATCGAAACCACCATAAGCATAGTTGTTCATTTCACTAATCGTAATGCTGCCATCGTCATAGACCCCCTCAACAACGGCAACGTGACCCCAGTACAATGAACCTCCTTGGTACTGGTTCCATTGTGCAACTGCGCCCACTGATGGCGTACCGTCAACCAGGCGCGAATCGCGGGCGGCAAGCGCCCAAGTCCGAGCGTCGCCCCAGTTACTACCGACCGGCAGACCCATTTGCATGCGGCGATTGTACACATACCAGGTACAGTTTCCAAAAGCGTAAGTGTTGCCAGCATATACAGTGCCGCCGCTCCACCACGTCGCGCCGCTATTATTAAACGTCATTTTTTGCGGAGCGACGTAGCCTGGTCGTTCAGTTGTTGGCAAAACACCATCTGGCAGAATTAATTGCTGACCAGTGGCGACAGTGCCGTTGGTTAGGTCGTTAATCAAAGTTACACGGGTTATATCAGAATGATATTTATCGGCAATCGACTGTAGAGTATCGCCGTCTTTAACGGTATAAAGTATGCCGTCAACTGGCAAAATCTTCAGACTAGTACCTGGGGTCAAGGTGTCAGCGGCAAGGTCATTAGCCCATTCAACGGTATTGGCCGTTACACCAAATTTCGCCGCAACACTGTTAACATCATCACCGGCAACCGACACGTAAGTCTTGATCGAGTAGTCGGTGCTGGTTGATTGAGCGATGCTAGGCTTGGAGATCGTAGTTGAGTCGGCAACCTGCGGCATTTGACTGGTAATTTGCGCCGATATTGCCTGGCTGGCCACGGCCGGAGCCACGGACATATCAGCCGCATTAGCGACGTTGGCCGCTATCGCAGTGGCCACGACGTCGTCAACCGAGGGGTCAGCCTGGCGTTGAGGCACGACCAGCGAGCTGCTGGTTTGCGTTACACTGGCAACCGTACTGGCGCCATTAGCGGATTTTGGCGACTGATAACCAATCGCCACCATAACGACTAGGAGTACAAAAACACTCGCATAAATTGCGACGGTTGACAGTTTAGGACGGCTTTTTGTCTTGCGACGCTGACGCTTTATTTCTGTCGGTACGGGCTGCGATGCAGCGCTAGATCGGTCCTGGGCAATGCCCGAAGTGATCTGGTTACTAATTTTAGTTCTCCTGCCGCTCGGATTACTCTCGAGGGCATCTACCGTAGTATGTCTTACTTTCATTGTGGTGAAACGGGGTACAAATCGACCAATATTTAATTACTGTTTAGTAGTACCCGTAACGACTGTTCCGGCAGGCTCATCCTTATACTCTGCTCTCCCACTCCTGTTGCCACTTTATGTGACACAAGCAGACAGAAGTGCAGGATGTGCTTTTACTAGTTTATCAACTATTGCTAAATATGTCAATTTATGTCACAATATAATAATTATTGCGCTTGGCACTTGACCTGGCAGTGTTCGATGATATTCTGCTCGTGTTGCTGCTCGGTGGTGGCGGTATAGAGCTTGTTATCGTCGCCCGACAAAAAGAACAGCGCACCTGTTGGGGCTGGGTTAGCGACAGCCTTGAGAGCCGGCTCACCAGGGTTACCGATTGGCCCAGCTGGTAAACCGGTATGAATTCGAGTGTTATAGGGTGAATCGTAGCCAATTGCAACAGAGGTAGCCGCAATATTGTCGCTTGGCAGATCAATACCGGCTTGGCGAGCGCCGTATAGCGCCGTTACGTCTGATCCGAGCGTCATTCCGGCTGCCAGGCGGTTATAGAAAATCTGTGCCACCGTGGCCTGATACGTCGGATTATTCTCTTCGGCCTGCACCACTGAAGCCAAGGTTATCGCCTGATACATATTGAGGCCATGTGCCGTATAGCTTGGCGCCAATTTATCGTCAGTTATAACCTGATTTAGCCGCTCAATAGCCGTACGCACGACAGTTTGAGCCGAGACGCCAACACTAAAGTAGTACGTGTCATTGTAAAGGTAACCCTCGAGACTGGCGCTAGCCGGCTTATCTTTAATAACCGGAATATCACTATAGTCGGCCTGCAAAGCGGCGTCTATTTCCGCCGCACTAAAGCCGGCCTTGGCCAGAACTGTTTTATCGATAGCTAAGGTTGAGCCACCGCCAAAGGTAATCTTTAATTGTTTGACATCACCCTTTTCAAGATGAGCAACAATTTGCGGTGTCGATTCTGACGGCTTCAACAGATATGATCCGGCTTGCAAGTTATTACGCGAACGCGACAAACGGGTGTAGAGCCTAAAGGCCCACGAACTACGAATAACACCTTTTTTCTCTAGTAAATCAGCGATTTGAGGTGGCGTTAGGCCGGACGTAATATCTACCGATAGCGCCTGCTGAGTGTTACTCGACGCCGGCGATAGCTCGTAGCGGAACCAAAGGATTGATGCCGCCAGGGCCACAATTATAATCCCCAGAACAATGCCACCCCAAATCAAAATCAAGCGGCCAACTTTTCGAGGTTTCTGGGGTTTCTTCCCAGACGAAAGCTCCTCGATAATCGGTGGTGGCTGCAGCAGTGGTTCGGCTGGCGGTGGTGGTAATTGACCCGGCGGATTGAGCGGTCGCTTGCCAGGCATTTGAGGTGGACGAACATCAATCATAGTGCGTCTCGATATAATCTTGCAAAATAATCGCTGCCGCCTGGGCATCAATGTCACTTCGTCGGTAAGGCCGGCCGTGAGCCGCCAAACGCTCTTCGGCGACGACACTTGTCAAAGATTCATCTTGAAATTCAACCTGCGCCGGAATACCGGTTAGCTTTTTTGCAAAATCTTCGACGTAGGCAGTCTGTTTGGTAGGTTCGCCAGATTGATTGCGCGGATAACCGACCACGATTAAATGGGCCTTTTCGCGAGCCACTAAATCAGCAATTGACTGAACTTCGGTGCCGTTTACTGACAACGTGTCATAGGGCACGGCAATCTTTACCCCTAAGTCAGCCAGAGCGACGCCGATACGTTTTTCGCCGACATCCAGGCTAATAATTGTCTTGCTTATCATGAGCTAATCTTAAACTCAACCGTGATCTTGTTCGGGTCGTTCGGAACCTTATCAACCCAGAAATAAGAGTATTTAACCTTAACGTCGTTCACACCATCAATCGCGCCAATCGTAGCCTGAACTTGACCGGTCTTTTGCCCGGCAACCTGTTTTTTGATATCAGATGCCTGTAGATTTGGACCAATATAACCGACGGCATTGATGTTGGCCGATGCGGCCACGCCGTTGGCGGCCGGGGTGTAGTTCGAGAAGGCGATTTTTTCGTTACCCTGATAGATGCGCAGCTTGGTTTTGTCGTTAATTTGTGCGGTTAAAGCGGCCGTCATGTAGGTCTGAGCGGCCGATTTTGGTACTGCCGTCATAGTATAGGTCGTGGTGACAGTTAAGGTAGCCTGGGTCGTGCCATCCGGGAGGGCCTCACCGACGGCCGGTGTTGATACGGCGTCACCTGGCGTAGCCGTAAAGCTATCGCTTATAACAATCTGGTCACTAGTAAACTTGGCTTGAAGTTGCTTTTTAATCGCGTCTTGGCTAGTGCCTTGTAGTTTGGCCTTAGCCTGATCAAAGTCGCTTTGACTGACTGCCTTAACGGTTTGGCTGGTGCCGCCAGTAATATCTGTTGTAGCTGTTGCAGTTACGTTGCTCGACTGACCAGCGACACTAAACGTATCACCACTTGTCGTATTGTAGGCACTACCGACATCGGCCGCCGTAATCTGAACGGCATCTGACTGGCCGGGCACAACACAGGCTGAACCACCGCCACAGTTGCCAAGGGCTGCCGCCGGGATAGTTACCTGTGACTGTGTGACGTAATTGTTGCCTTCAGACGAGGTAATCGTCGTTCCAGAGGCAATCGTCACATCGCTAATCGTCTTGTTGCTAAATTTAACGCTACCGGCCGCCTTGTTGCCAATTTGCTTGCTACCAGTGGCGTCAAAGGTAACCTTGTTATCTTGTTTAATGGTTTGGGTCACCGAACTAACGATGCCCTTCGAAAAATCGGTCGCTTGGCTGTCACCCAGGGTGACCGTGGCGTTGATATTGGTTGCCGCGGCTTTAGCTGTAACGGTAATCGTCGCCGCTGGCGCAAAAACATACATCCAAATCAACAGGCCGGTCAATGCAAGCGCGCCAATAATGCCCAAGAAAAGCTTTTTCCTAAAACTGTTAAAGTTAGGGATCTTACTTTTTGCCTTTTTGCTACTAGCCGGCGGCGCCTTGGTGGCTACCGCGCCGCTAGCAGCGGCCTTGACAGGGTCACCGTCGATATCGATATTTTCTAGTTCACTACTGTCGACAATCGGCACAACGTTAGTCTTTGGCTTAATCAATGGTTCGTGCGTCTTAGACATTGCAGCATGATCACCAACCGGCAGCTGTGAGCCGTCGATAATATCGTCGTCATCATCAACCACTAAGGCAGGAACTTCGGCCAACTCAGGTTTAGACTGCAGATTTTTAGCGACCGGAATCATGGCCGCCGATGCTAGGGCTATTAAAGCCTGATTATTGGTCACAACAACCAGTTGCTTGCTGGCGCCTTTAGCCATTCGCTCAAGTAAGCGCAAATTGACGGCACTCTGAAGCACCGTGCTGTGGCGCGGTGGCACTAGAGCAACGATCTTCTCTTTGCTGGCTTTGATTTTGCCGATAATGGCGGTGATGTCGTCTTCGACATCAATATAAATGACATCTTTATTCATAGTTAAATTCGAAGAATCCGGTTGAGTTTTTCTTTAATCGACCCGCCGTCTCCACTACCAATTATTGTATCATAGCCAACCCGGAGCAGCCCCATGGCGGTAATGAAAGTGTGGTCTTTAATATCACCGGTGTCATCTGTTACACCAATGACTTCTGACGGACTAATGTAATGGACGGTCGGCTTGCGCGTGAACGGTAATTCTTTGTGCCAATCTTCACCTTCAAGTGCGGTGACGACCTTCGACAGGCTGGCACCACCACCACAGAGCAAGATTCGGTTCGGTAAATGGTCAAGCGAGTCAAACTCACCCAGCGCCAGTTCAACACCGGCCAGCCAAACTTCGAGCGTTTTATCAATCGCCGCGTTAACTTCCTTGGCAATCGTTGGTTTTATGTGACTACTGTCAACATTGACCTTTAGCTTTTCGGCGTCGTCATAAGAAAGATTCATATTGCTAGCAATCGTTTGCGTAAAGCTGCGACCACCGATGCCAAACATCTTGGTACCCTCGACGCCACCGTCGTTCACCACGGCAATATCGGTCGTACCGCCACCAATATCAGCTAAAATTGCCGTAAACGTACTGCTGGCGTCGTTGCCCAACACGCTACGGCTAACCGCAAACGGCTCGGCCGCCACGGCCAACAACTCTAGTGAAAGCTCGTCGGCCACACGTTCCAGCGCTCCAATGTGAACCATCGGCGCAAAAGCAGTATAAATCTGCACAGCCACATCACGTCCCTGGAAGCCAATTGGGTTCGACACCTTGTAGCCGTCAATGTGGATACCCACCAAGGCGCTGTTGACCAGCTTAACCTCGACATCTTCGTTGCCAGTTTCCAGAGCAATCTGTTTTTGAGCCTTAACCTGGGCGCGCTCCTGAACCTTTTCGATAATAAATTCCATCTCCGAACTATCGAGCGGACGGTCTGGCTGTGGTCGACGATAGCGAATCGTATCTGTTACACCCTTTACTAATTCGCCGGCAATACCAATCACAACCCGCTTAGCCTGCAAACCGGCCTGTTGCTCGGCGTCGTTAAGCGCTGCTTCACAGTGGCGCACCACACCCGCAATATCGGCAATCGCACCCGAATGCATATCGCTGACATCTTGTCGTGCCCGGCCGACACCAATAATTTTTAGCTGGTCATCTTCGATCTTGGCAATTAGCGCCTTAACGAACTCCGTACCAATATCAAGCGCTACAACATAGTCGTCGGCGTCGACTGATTTTCTAACCGAATCTCTAACTGAACGTAATTTTTGCAATACCATAATTGCCTTCTATTATACACCCGTCAAGCTTATGGTCTAATGGGTTGTGTTTTCAGTATAATTATTGTATAATTACATGAAATGAGTAAGTCAGGTGAAAATATCGCTGTGCCACGCGTGTTTCATTCAAGCAGTAAGACGTTGGGCCTTGATCCAGCGGAACAAGCATGCCTAGTCGACGCAATGCGCACCACCACTGACGAATTACGCTTTTCGGATGCTACGCCAGAACTATCTCGACTAAGAATGCTTAGTAGCAAGGCCGGCGCCAAGACTATGGACATTACATCGGTATCGCTTGATTTAAATTTACCGAATAAAATCGGCGAGCAGGGTGCTATTCATATCGCCAGCAGGGACTCAATCAACACCGCAACCTATGTATACGAGCCCGACTACAATGTCTGGAAAGTCATCAGACCCTACGCTAGAGCAAAACAGGGTCGTTTGGATAATGCCGGCATCGCAGCCATGCTCTCAGAGAGTCTGGAAGACGGCAATGTCTTTGACGACTTTATGGATAAAACTGATGTTTCGGCGCATGACATCACTGACACGCTCACCAATTACCTGAGATCTCTTCGAGCTGGGTTGAAGACGCGTGAACTTTATCAACTTTCAACGCGTAAACACAGACGTTTTAACTACCATGTCAACACCGATGATCCGACACATCGATTAACCATTACTGACGGTTTTGACGCTGCACTTGATTATTCCGAAACCAACTTTAAGCGGCGGTACAAACTGGCGCTTGGCGCCGTGTATCAAGTCGGATTAATCGACCCAAAAGAGATCACTAAACGGTATGAGTACGCTTTTGGCGTAGACAAGATTGATAAAGACAACACCGAAAAAGTCAGTTTAGGCACCGGCGCGGTTACAATTGGTAGTTTTGATCAAATTAACGAACGCGAGCTCGCCGCCATGGCTAGAATTGATCAATTCGGCTATCCATCGATTGACGCCCTGTATGTCGGCCTGAACGCCCTGCGCCGTAAACATCAACTCGGCGATTTTCGCGCGCCATTGGTAGCCTAGGCTAAAACAGCTTTAATCCGGCGAATACCGGCGCTACTGGCTTCTTCTTTGACGATTTTGAATTTCTTGCCGTCTTCGCCGAGTTGGCCGGTGTGATCGACGTGCGGTCCGCCGCAGATTTCGAGGCTGGCCATGTGTTCGCCCTCGCCCATTTGGTAAACTTTGACGGTTTCGCCGTAGCGCTCACCAAATGGCCCGATTGCGCCCATATCGAGCGCCTCTTGAGTTGGGTATTCTTTAAAGGTCACTGGCAAATCTTCGGCAATCCAGCCGTTGACTAGATCTTCAATTTTGTGTAAATCTTCTTCTGGCAATTTGCCGTCGTGATTGAAGTCAAACCGCAGACGTTCTTCGGTGATGTTACTGCCGTGCTGGCGCAATTCCGGACCATAAAGCTGGCGCAAAGCTGATTGCAACAAGTGAGTCGCGGTATGGTATTTTTTGTGGATTAGCGAGTCGCCGCCTAGGCCGCCTTTGAATTCACCCTTGGTAGCGGTGCGGGAGCGGTTGCGCTGCTCTTCCAATTTTTCATCGAACTGGGTACGCCAATTTTCGGGCAGTTCAATTCCCTGACGAAAAGCTTCTTCGGTCGAGAGCTCAACTGGGAATCCATAGGTATCATAAAGAATGAATAATTTTTCACCCAGAGAAGCTTCCTTATGTTTTAATTTCGATTGTAGGTCTTGTTCTGAACCAGTAAGACTCGCAGCTGAACCTATCGTTATATTTGGAGACAAAAACATCTTTCCAAACTCTTTCAAGCCATTGCGTAGTGTTTGTCGAAAGGCTTTTTCTTCTTTGACAAGAACCGCAATAACTTCGTCGCGATGTTCGGCAACTTCTGGAAAATCGCTATGATACAGATCGGCGATAATGGGAACTACTTGCTCCAAAAAGTTCTGCTCAACGCCCAAATCAAAGGCAAATCGGATAGCGCGGCGAATCAATCGTCGCATCACATAGCCCTGCTCTTTGTTGCTTGGCACGCAGCCGTCGACAGCCAAGAAAGTTGCGGCGCGCAAATGGTCGGCAATAACACGCATACTTTCGGTGTGCGAGTCATATTTTTTGCCGCTCAGAGCTTCAAGTTTAGCAATAATCGGCCACATAACGCTGATTTTAAAGACATCCGGGTCGCCGAGTTTAGCAGCAGCAATGCGCTCTAGGCCAGAACCGTGGTCGATGTTCTTTTGCTCAAGCTCTTCAAATTTACCTTCAGCAACTTTGCGGTAAGCCATGAAAACGTTGTTGCCGATTTCCATAAAGCGGCCGCAATCGCAGTTCGGATGGCAAAATTCGCCAAATTCCGGGTTATGTTCGACGTCCAAAAATTCGTAGAACATTTCGCTGTCGGGGCCACATGGGTCACCGACCGGCGTGGTTTCGGGTGAACCATTGCGACTCCACCAGTTCTTACTGCCATCGTAATAGAAAATTCGTTCGCCATCATGAATGCCGCGCTTGTAGCCGTCGGCTTCGGAACCAATTTGGGCCTCGCCGGCGCTTAAACCGTGCTGCTCAAATAGACGCTTCCAGACGCTCGATGCTTCGGTGTCTTTGGGAATTCCATAGCGCTCGTCGCCAATGTAACAAGTGACGTACAAACGGCTCATATCCAGCCCCACAACTTGGCTCAAAAACTCGAACATCCATTCGATTTGCTGCTCTTTAAAGTAGTCACCCATACTCCAGTTGCCGAGCATTTCGAAAAAAGTCGTGTGGCGGTTGTCGCCGATATCGTCAATATCTTGGGCACGCAAGCAAGTTTGCGAGTCGGTAATGCGCTGACCTTCCGGATGCGGTTGTCCCAGTAGATAAGGAATCATCGGCTGCATACCGGAACCGGTAAATAAGGTCGTCGGGTCGTCTTTAAGAACTAACGGGGCGCGTTTAACAATTTTGTGGCCGCGTTCTTCGAAAAATTTAAGATACGCGTTGCGAATTTCTTGGGCGTTCATCTCTGTTATTGTAACAGTTATTTTAATTTTTGTAACCTCTTTGACATTTATAAAATTTGGAGTATGGTGATATTAAGCCAATCATCCGCACCAATTGTCAAGAGAGGAAGTGAGTGATATGGCCGCAACCCGCAAGAACAAGCTGATTTGCCTGGTGGCCTTGGTCATCACGCTCGCCTGTTCCATCGTCATCAAGTACGCCGCCACCATCCGCGAGCTGGCCAAGCTGCCCGTGAAGCAGTTCCTACTAGTCATCGGCGGTATCTTGCTCGTCCTTTCCATCAGCGGCGGCGTCGCCGTCTACATGATGGCGCAGATGCTCGACAACTACTTCGAGCCCAAGCAGGTCGACAAGTGATGGCTACGGGACGCACCAAGCCGGCTCCATGACTAGTAAATCTAGTTGTGGAGCCGGCGCTTTAAATTTTCGAAGGATGTTAAGCGACGATGCCGCCGCCCAGGCAGACCTCGCCATCATAAATCACGACCGATTGACCAGCCGCCACGGCTCGTTCTGGCGAGGTTGGCTTCAAGATTACCTTATCGCCGTCATAGGACAAATGCGCATCAACTAGCGCCGCACGGTGACGGACACGAATTTTATAATCGCCCTCGCTTGGCGCTTCATTAATCCAATGCACTTCGTCTAGTTCGACTTCCGGCTTCCATAGACTGTCGTCATTCAAATTGGTCGTGACGTAAACTTCGTTCTTGTCCATATCTTTGCCGACGACGTAATACGGCAAACCACCGCCCAAATCCAGGCCGTGACGCTGACCGATTGTGTAAAAAATTGCGCCATCATGACGGCCCAAAACTTTACCAGTCGTTTTATCGATAATGTCACCCGGCACCTGCTCGACGTACTGGCTCAAAAAGTCGCGAATGCCAATCTGGCCAACAAAACAAATTCCCTGGCTGTCTTTTTTGGCCGCCGTGTAAAGACCACGCTCGCGCGCCATTTCACGAACCTGCGGTTTAGTAAAACTACCGAGCGGGAATAGCACTTTTTGTAGCGCTTCGCCTGAAACGCGGTAAAGAAAATAGGTTTGGTCTTTGTTGGTATCGGCGGCTAATTTGAGCTGTGCCAGCCGGCCGGAGACTGTGAAATCGGTCTTGCGACCGATTTCAGCCGAACGCTCAGACGCAAGTGCCGGCGGCACTTCGTCTGAAGAGTGTGCTCCGGCAGGCTGTGCATAGCTTGAATTAGCCATCGCTGAGTCAGAGGCCGAATTATCTACTCTAGCATAGTGACCAGTGGCGATCAAATCAGCGCCATCTTCCAGCGCTGTTTCCAAAAACAACTTAAACTTCACCTCTTGGTTGCACATAATATCGGGGTTTGGCGTGCGGCCGCGCTTGTATTCATCGATCATGTAGTCGACGACTTTGTGACGGTATTCATTTTCAAAATCAAAAACTTTGAAATCAATCCCCAGCTGCACGGCCACCCGTTTGGCGTCGGCCAAATCGTCGGCCCAAGGACAGCGCATGCCTGGCATATCCTGAGTCCAGTTTTTCATATAAACCCCAGTGACATCATAGCCCTGCTCTTTAAGCAGCGCTGCCGTTAGCGACGAGTCAACGCCGCCGCTCATACCCACATAAACCTTAGGCACTGCCAACTCCGGTAATATGCAAGATTATAATCTTAGCCAGTTCGCCCAAAGCTAGCCACCAGCCGCGCGGCGTTAGCCACCACCAAAACGACCAATCCTTGTCGGTTAGCACCGGCTTGTTATAGATAGCGACACCCTTGTCGGCACGCTCAAATTCCAGGTAAGCCCGGCGCTGATGATAACCGGAGGTAGTCAAAATGATGCTTGTAACGCCTAATTCATCAAGAATACTTTTACTGTTGGTAGCGTTCTGCTCGGTGCTTGAAGCGTATTCATCGATATAAATTACACTCGCCGGCACACCCTCGTTAATCGCCTGGGTTTTCATGGCCGCGGCATTACTCGGGCCGGATTTGTCTTGGGCGGCACCCGAAAAAATAACGTAACTACCCCAGCCATTTTTGTACAGTTGAATTGCCGACTCGGTACGCGCCGAGGTGTCGCCACCGCTAATGGCCACGATGGCATCAGCTCGCACGCACTTGCCTTCGCCGGTCGGTTTGTTGGAACAGCCAGCAAAATCATTAGGCTGCAAATACCAACTTAAGCCGCCAATGATTAGCCCTAATAAAATTACAGCACCCAATAGCCACCTAATCATCGCTTGACCCGTTCCATTTCGCGTTTAATTTCTTCAATAATAATTTCGCCAGCCTGAGCAATCGAAACCTCATCATTCAAATGACCAAGAGTTAATCGTAAACTACCGTCGGCAACTTCGGGCGCTAAGCCAATCGCCGTCAAAACATGCGACCTGGTCCCCTGGTTGGCGGCGCAGGCACTGCCGGTAGCAACCAAAACGTCACGGTTTTCGAGCGCAAAAACAATCCGCTCAGCATCGACCCCAGGAAATGAAATATGCAGATGGCCAGCCAAACGATGCCGCGGATGGCCCGATAGAACAGCTTGCGGAAAAGCTTCAACCAAAGTTTTTTCAAGTTGATCACGCAGCTGGGCCAGGCGATCCGACTCGTATTTTCGATGTTCGGTCGCAAGCTCCAAGGCTTTGGCAAAACCAATCACACCGGCCACGTTTTCGGTGCCGCTGCGCAAGTTACGCTCTTGGCCACCACCAACGATTTGCGGAGTTAGCCGCACGTCAGACGCCGCCCACAATAAACCAACTTGCTTAGGGCCGTAAATTTTAGCGGCATTTAAAGTCAGCATGTCGACACCAAGTCGCGCAACATTAACATCCAGTTGGCCAACACCCTGTGAAGCGTCGCAGTGCAAATAAATTAGCGTTCGATTACCGCGATCTAATCGGGCGCGGCGCTCATTCCTAACGACTTCGGCGATTTCGCGCAGTGGTTGAACCGTACCAAGCTCATTATTGGCCAGTGCAATGCTAACAAGTTGCGTATCTGGCCGAATTGCCAGCTTAACGGCCTCGGCCGACACCAAACCGTGCTCATCGCTTTTTACTAGAGTGTGGTCGTGCTTTTCGGACGCCCGCAAAACAGCGTGATGCTCAATTTCGGCCGTCACGACATGCCCAGAAATTCCACCAAATGCCAAATTAATTGATTCAGTCGCGCCGGCGGTCATCACCAATTCGTCCGGACGCGCGCCAATCGAATGCGCCAAGCTGGCTTTAGCCGCTTCATAATCACGGCGCACTTCAATAGACGGCGCATATGGACTCGACGGATTAAAAAATCGATCGGTGTAATATGGCGCCATAGCTTTCGCTACGCGCTCATCAAGCGGCGTCGCAGCGGCATGGTCAAGATAGATAAAGTCTCTTTTCACTCAATTAAGTATACCAGTTTTAAGCAGCCAGATCGTAGTCGGGCTTGTAGATTTTTTCGACAATTTGCTGGTAATAAAGATCTGATGCCAAACGCAACTTGCTGTACTCGCCGGCATCGATATATTGCCAGGCATAGTGATAGCCTTGCGGATTTTGGTTATCTTGAATCCGCGCCACCTCCAAAACACCGTTGTCGTGAATTTCGTAGCGCATTTCTTTGTCGTAATGCAAGCTACCGTCGTTTTGTGGAACCGTTTCCGTAAAGAACCAAGCTTGGTGTTGCGCCGTGTCGTCATAAAAGAAGCGTCGCGTGACTTTATGATCAACTGCTCCAAAAACAGCACCGCCAATCAGACTTTCACGCTCAACCAAAATATCACGTTTGATTTTTGATTGAAACTCAGGGCTCGCAGCCTGCGGGTTAGAAACCCCAAACATTTTATTAACAACTGACGAAAATCCAGCCGCCATTTTAGCAAGACGACTATTGGCGCGTTCGGCCTCGATACTAACGGCTTGCTCGCGCAAATTCGATATCCTATTGCCCAGATCGCGTAAATCCAAAATCTCACCGGACACCATATTAGGACGAGTATCCTGAACTGGCGGCTTGTCGAAGCTCTTATCGACAGCGTTTTGCAATGACGAAAAATCAGGACCCTGAGGGTTCTGCGGTTGGATCTGATATTGTTCAATGCTTGGCGTCATAATTTGAATAGTTTATGCGCGTTCGCGGTTGTTGCGGCAGCAATTTCATCAAGGCTAATACCTTTGACGTCCACCCAATATTCGGCCACATTCCTCACAAACGCTGGCTCGTTTATTTTACCACGAAATGGCAATGGCGTCAAAAATGGGGCATCGGTTTCAAAAAGTAGACGCTCCAGCGGAACACTGGCAAAAACGGCCTTTTGCGCCTCGTCTCGCGTAAAGGTACTGATTCCATTAGCGCCAACATATAGACCGCGCCTTAGAACCTGCTCCAGGTTAATTTCCGAATCGGTAAAACTGTGTAGCACACCACGAATACCGTGAAAATTATCAAACACCGGCCAAAAATCATCAAAAGCATCACGAACATGAAAACTAATTGGCAAACCATACTGCAGCGCCCATTCAATTTGCTGCTCCAGGGCCTCGATTTGGGTTTCCCGAGGACTATAGCCGTAATAATAATCAAGGCCAATTTCACCAATGCCAACCAGCTTATCGCTGCCCTGCGACAACAGGTCGCCAATGACCGACCAGCCGTGTTTACTTTCGTGTGGATGAACGCCAATTACAGCGTAGGTTTCCGTGTGCTCGTTAGCAAACTTAACCGCACCGGTCGAACTTTGTTCAGACGTGCCAACACAAAGCATTTTATCAACACCCGCCGCATGCGCACGCGCCAAAACTTCTGTTGCTGGTAACGGATAGTCGGCTTCGTGAATGTGGCAGTGTGTGTCGACTAACATTACTTGCTCGGTGTCGTGGTTGCGCTACGCGGGTCGGGCGTATGATGATAAATCTTCGGAAACAGCGGCGCAGGCGGCATCTTAACAACACCGCTGCCAAAAATATCGTGAATCGCCGCAGCGGTCGTCGGCAAAAATGGCACCAGCAGGTCACCAATTTGCAAAATAGCTACCGCCGCATATGACAGAACCTCGCTAAGATGCTCTTTTTCGTCGGCGTCTTTATCGGCTAGTTTGGCAATTTCCCATGGCTTAACGTTATCAATGTATTGATTTAGGCTACGCACCATCAGCCAAACTTCGTCCATAGCGCGATTAAATTCCAGCTGATCGATAGCGGTGTGATAAGCACCCATGTCGTGTTCGCTCTGCTGAGCCTCGCCAATAACACCGGCCTCATAACGCGTCAACATACTGGCCACGCGCTGGACTAAGTTGCCCAAATCGTTGCCGAGTTCGGTGTTGTAAGAAGTTTCAAACTTTTCCCAGGTAAAGTCACCGTCATCAAGCGTTGGAATATGCCTGGCAAAAAAGTAGCGGAAGGCATCAACGCCGTAATTATCGATGATTTCATTCGGATCAACAACATTGCCAACCGTCTTGCTCATCTTGGCACCACCAACGTTCACAAAGCCGTGCACCATCAGCTTTTTCGGTAACTGCAGGCCGCAGCCAATCAACATGGCCGGCCAAATTCCGGCGTGAAAACGCAAAATGTCCTTGCCAATTATCTGCACGTCGGCTGGCCAATATTGTTGCCACTCGGGATTGTCGGGATAGCCGATAACCGTAATATAGTTCGCCAGCGCATCGATCCAAACATACATGATTTGTTCCGGGTCGTCGGGCACCGGAATGCCCCAAGTCAAATTCTTTTTCGGTCGCGACACACTAACATCTGGCAAGCCGTTTTTGATCAGCTCAAGAAACTCATTTTTACGAAATTCCGGCACAATTTGCATCGTGCCGTCATTGATGGCGGCCCTGATCTTATCTGTAAAAGCACTGGTCTTAAAGAAATAATTGTCTTCACTAACTTGCTGATACGGCGTTTGGTGATCTGGACAAATACCACCAGTTTCTTGAACTTCTTTGTCGGTAAAAAACGCCTCATGACCAATGCAATACCAACCGCTGTAGGTACCTTTGTAAATGTACGGCTTGAGCTGCTGCCAAATATATTGCACAGCGCGCTCGTGGTGCGGATCGGTCGTTCGAATAAAATCAGTGAACTGGGCGCCGACTTTTTTCATCAAAGCTTCAAAGTTAAGATACATTTGGTCGGTAAAGGTTTTCGGGTCAAGTCCACTGGCGGCGGCTTTAGCGGCAATTTTATTACCATGTTCGTCGGTACCAACTTGGAAACGCACATCGTGACCATTTTGCTTTTGGTATCGTGTCCAAATATCGGCCAATAAATAGTCCAGCGCATTGCCAATATGCGGCGTCCCATTAACATACGGAATAGCCGTCGTAATATAGAGTTTCTTTGTTTGCTCGGGTTCCATTAAGGGTAATTATAACATAACTGCCGACGCTTAAATTCGTTTAGCGAGCTCGATCCAGTCGTTAATGGTCAAATCTTGGGCGCGGACGTCTGGGTCAATGCCCGCCGATGATAACAAAAGCACAGCCTTATCTTTATCAATCCCCAACCCTCCAGCCAGTGAGCTGCGCAATTTCTTACGTTTGGCCGAAAAACCGGCCCGCACAATTCTAAAAAAGTTACGCTCGTCGACACCCGCCAGCAAAGAACGTTTGCGCAAATTCAAGATAACAGTCTGGCTATCGACTTTTGGTGGTGGTGTGAAATATTCGGCCGGCACCAAAACGCCCAAACTAACGTCAGCATAAACTTGGGCGCTAACCGCCAAAATACTCATATCACCAGCCTCGGCCGCCAGACGCTCGGCAACTTCTTTTTGCACCAGCAGCACGATTCGGCGCGGTTTGTTGGCGGCATTCAGCAACAATTGCACGATTTTGGCCGTAATGTAATACGGCACATTGGCCACCACGACATAATCTTTCGGCAAGTTTGTCAGATCAAAAGTTAAAATATCTTGATTAACAATCTGAAGGTTTTTACCTGGAAACTGCCCCGGTAATTTGCGCGCCAAATCTTGGTCAAGCTCAACAGCGACAACTTTTTCGGCCCGGCGCAGCAGTTCGCTCGTCAAGGTCCCTAAACCGGGACCGATCTCCAGAACCGTATCTGCAGGTTGGATTTCGGCCGCATCGGCAATTTCCGCTAAGATATCGCGGTCTTTCAACCAATGCTGCCCGAGTGATTTTTTGGGTGCGCTCATATACTACCTACCATTATAATCGGTCCAGTCGGCCGCAATGTCGAAACCATCTGGGTAACGCGACACAAAACCACCGGTGTCATACACCATACCAAGCCCCACGCTGGTCTCGACAATGCTACAGCGCGGATAGCGATATAAGTCGGCCGCCACCATCACATAGCCGCTTTGGTCAACCTTGACACCGTCGGCACGGACAACATAAATGCCGCCATTACCACAGTTGGTCGCGACACGGCTCATGTCTAAGTCATAGTAGGTCTCACGGTGCGTTACACCATTACTGTCGGTGAAGAAATCAACACCCTTGTTTTTCGTCAGCCCACCGGTCGATTTCACTCCGATGGCCACAACTTCAGTCGTTGGGGCCTGAGTTTGAATGGCGGCAATCTTGGTACGACTGACCTCTTGGCCGTTTTCAATATCAATTTCGTAGGTCACGGTCTGCTTGCCCGGCTGCCCTGGCGTGCGCGTTTCACGCCAGCCAACCATATGGTCGCCGTCTTGGATATACTGCGTATCAAACGGCACGTCTTCTTGGACAGTGATTGTCTGCTTGCCTTCACGCCAGACACGGACGTTCATACCAGGGGTAATTGGCGTGTTAAGCGGCGGCACAACGTGGTCTTTAGCCGTGAGGTTAATTTTCTTTTCGCGCAGCATACCGCCAACAGTAGTAGCTTGCGTACGAATAGTCGTAATTTGACCATAAAAATCGAGCGTAATTGGTATAGCTCGCTTAACAGTCATCATTAAACCGGCGCCGCTGCCAGCGACATCACTACTATTGATTTGGCTTAAAGTAGCTTCGTCTTCTGGGTAAAGTGAAATGCCGGCGTCTTGAGCAATCTGCGCCGGGGTTTGATAGGCCGTCATCACCTTGACGCGGGTCGTACCGTCAACCACCAACACCGGTCGCGCCCGGTAAATATTGACGTAGTACGACGATGCAATCATCTTTGTGCTAGTACTCGGCTCAACGTTGTCGCGAGCATCGAGTTTGATTTTAGCCTGCTTCAAAGCATCACCAATGGTATTGACACTGGTTAAAATGACCTGTTTGGCATCGCGATCGTAAATCGTAACTAAGTGTTCGGTTTTTGCACTCCGGCTAGGCGCGGCCGATGATTTAGCAACGAAATAAAAACCAACAACTATCAAAATCAGACCAGCCAAGCAAGCGAGCGCTATAGCCAGTCGACGACTAATGGTAATTTTTAGTTTCCCACGTCCAAACACGTTAATAATCATTATAGCTTAAATAAGATTTGAACCCAAGAAATTGCTCTCGAGCGAAGGCCTCGCAGCCCTTTAATTTACATCGCTGACACGTGAAATTAAAGGCGCGAGGACAGCCGAGCGAAAGAGTAATTTTTTGGGTTCAAATCTTTTCCAACCGGGCGTATTCGGCGTTCAGTTTTTTGGTTGTGCCGTTTTCAAACTGAATTGTTACCGCTAAACCATCAGTGGCAATAACTTCGCCGACGCCAAAAGCGGCCGAGCGCACCATATCGCCAGTACTAAACATTTCATCACTGTAAAAATCTTGCGATTCATTATCAAACGAGCTGCGAAAACCATTACTACTCGGAGCCGTCATCGCCAGACCTTCGCCCATGTCAGCAATAAACCTCGACACCGGGTTGTAGTTGGGCTGACCAAACTGAAGCCGTCTGGCGGCGTAACTAAGGTGTAATTCTTCTTTAGCTCGCGTCATACCGACATAACAGAGTCGACGCTCTTCCTCTAATTCGGCCGGGCCGGCCTCAAATACCCGGGCATGCGGCATAATTCCCTCTTCAAGACCAATCATAAAGACCACTGGAAATTCCAGCCCCTTGGCAGCGTGGAGCGTCATGAGTGTCACTTTGGCGTCATCGCTAGCCGTATCGGCGCTCGACATCAAAGCAACTTCTTCTAGAAAATCTTGTAAGCTAGCGAAATTGCCGGCGTCAGAAACCAACGAGCCCAAGTTTTCTTCGCGCTCTTCGCCACCCGGCGTGCCGTCGTTAATGTAGTGTTTGTAATCGGTCGCCTTGAGAATTCGTTCGATAATCTCGGCTGGCGAGCTCGTCTCAAGATCGGCCTGAATGGCGCGTAGTTTATTGCCAAGGTCGATTAGCGAAGTTTTGGCCTTGCCGCCAGCCATGACATTTGAGGTCTGTTCTAGTTGACCAAGCGCCTCAAGGATATCTAAACCGCTATCTGATTGCCAGGTTAAAAAGCGCTCTAGGCTCGTCGGACCGACACCGCGCGTTGGCACGTTAGCAACTCGGCTAAAGCTCATGCGGTCATTGGGCTGAAACAACAATTTAAGATAAGCGATGATATCTTTTATTTCTTTACGGTCATAGAAACGAATTCCGCCAACGATCTGGTATGGAATACGCATCTGAATAAAGGCGCGCTCTAGCGTGTAACTAAGGGCGTTAGTACGATAAAGCACCGCAAAATCACTGTACGAACGAGCTTTCATCATGACATGTGAGGCAATGCGCTCGGCCACCATGCGCGACTCTTCGGTTTCATCGTAAACACCGTGGACCTGCACTGGCGCACCGGCGCCGGCGGCCGTCCATAGTTTTTTGTCGGTCCGCTGGACGTTTTTGGAAATTACGTTATGCGCAGCGTCCAAAATATTGCCGGTTGAGCGATAGTTTTGCTCCAATTTAATTACTTTGGCACCCTTAAAATCGCGTTCAAAGTTCAAAATGTTGGTAAAATCAGCGCCACGCCAACTATAAATCGACTGCCAGTCATCACCGACAACGCAAATATTTTTGTCGTCGTTGACCAGCAACTTGACGATCTGATACTGAGCGGCGTTAGTGTCCTGATACTCATCGATTAAAATGTGCTTGAACTGTCGACGCCAATTTTCGCGTAAATCTGGATGATCGCGCAACAGGCGCACCGTCTCGAGCAGTAAATCATCGAAATCAAGCGCCCCGGCCGCACTGCGTAATTTTTCATATAGCGCATAGATTTTGGCGACATTTTTTTGATAAGGGTAATGAACCGTTAATTCGAACTCCGGCGGCGTAATCAAATCATTTTTGGCCTTGGAAATTGCCGCCACGGCCGCCGACGGCTTGATGTCGCGATCACTAATCGATAGTTGCTTCATGGCTTGCTTGACCAGCGCCAAACGATCGTCTTCGTCGTAAATTACATAATTGCGGGCAATGCCAATCGCTTGACCCTCCATGCGCAGCAAACGGACACAAATTCCATGAAAAGTACCCATCCACGGCATAAAATCACGCCGCTGACTGTTTTCGTTAAGCAGCTTGCCAAGGCGTTCGCGCATTTCACGCGCTGCTTTATTGGTGAAAGTTACCGCTAGAATCTGGTTCGGCCAAATCGCTTGCTCGGAAATTAGGTAGGCAATGCGATGAGTTAGCGTTTTCGTCTTACCGCTGCCAGCGCCAGCTAAAATTAACAGCGGACCAGACGTCGTCTGCACCGCTTCAAGCTGAGCGTCATTTAACCCCTCGAGAATATTCATTACTAGGGTTATTATACCCTATCTTGGCCTAGCCTAGCAAAGGTAAGACAAAGTAATAAATTGCTACGCCGGCCCCGGCGCCTAAAACAATTAGCAAGAAAATCCAAAGGACGATCATCCAGCCATGCTTTTTGGATGGTTTCTTCTTCGGAGTTAGCGGCTTGTGATAAGATTCGGTATCGTAAATCGCGCCCGATGCTGGTGCTGCTGTGGCTAGTTTTTCCTTATATTGCTGAACAATCGAAGTTGGTGCGCTATCAGATCCCGCCGCCGTAACGGTGTTTGGTGTCGCGGTGACCGCAGCCGGTGCCGACGGTACCTTAACTTCATCAGACTCAAGCGACAGAACGTCACTCTGCAATTCGGCTGGCATAGGCGTCGTGTCATCAACTACAGGTGTGGTTGGTGTATCAACCGCCAAACCGGCATCGGCGCTTGATGGCGTATCGACACTAGCAGCTGCTGGTGTGTCCGAGACCGCTGGAGTTACTGGCGATGCTGGCGTTGGAGTTGGCATATCAAATTTAACTTCGTCACGATGGTCCATCAGCTCATCGCTGCTACTGCCAGAAGACATTGGCGATGCAAAACTACCTAGTGGGCGCTTTTCAACTTTTGTACCTGGCAAGAATGGTGTTGTGGCCGGCGAATCAACCGGCGAAAGTTCACCTTCATCGACATCCGAAAGATCGACCGAGGGTGGCGCGTCTGACGGCTGCGCCTCTGGCTGCTGGTCTTCGTCATCATGAAGCTCAGGTTTTGGTTCATCGAGCTTTGGCGACTCATCGGTAGCATTATCTGGCGCCTTGTCGGCCATAAAATCAATCGGGTCAGGCCAATCGTTCGCCGACGGGGCTTCGGTTTCGTTCGATTGAGGCGTAGTATCAACGGCCGGTTGCACAGTCGTATTTACTGGCGTCACCGGAGTAGAAGCAATAGATGCTGGACGATTAGTTGGCCGAATGTCCATGAAACGGCCGTTGCCGCGTCGAGCCGCCGGAGGTGTAGCTGGCACTGAACTGGCTGGTGCCGGAGTAACTGGCGCCATCGGACTATTTGTTTGCGAATTGTCAGCCGACTGCGAAGTGCTGGCATCATCTTTACTGCCTAGCAAAGAGTTTACCGCCTTGTCCAATTCGTCGAAATCAATGTCTGATGCCATCTCCACCTATCCTTTTTTTACTACTGTCGATTTTGAGTGCGCCTTATCAACAATTTCACTAAAAATGTGCGCATCTAAACTGGCGCCGCCAACCAACAAACCGTCGACATCTGGAATCGCCAAATAATCAGCCGCGCTTTCAGCCGTTACGCTACCGCCGTACAAAATTGCAATATTTTCGGCGGCTTTAGCACCATACAGGTGTTTAATCTGACTACGAATACCACGAGCGGCAATGGTGACATCGTACGGCAAAGCGTTTTGGCCGCTGCCGATCGCCCAAACTGGCTCATAGGCAATCGTCACATCTTCTAGCTCTTCACTGGTGATATTGGCCAGGCCGCCGATCAGCTGATCATTAATAACATCTAGCGTCTCACCCCAAGCGCGTTCACTGGCAGTCTCGCCAATGCAAAGAATCGGTTTAATATTATTGCGAATTGCTGCCTGAACCTTAGCTCGAATATCTTTGTCTGACTCATGAAAAATATTACGTCGCTCGGAATGTCCAACCAAACCATATTGAACAATGCCGCGCAGCATCGTTGCTGAAACTTCACCGGTAAAAGCGCCGTGATCGCGCCAATAAAAATTCTGTGCCGCCAGCTTGAACTGACGGTGATTAATTTGAACACTCAAAGTCTGCAGAGCTAAAGTTTCAGGGGCCAAAACCACCTCAACGTCACGCCTAGGCTGAATCATGCGCGATAATTCGTGCAAATATAAGCTGGACTCATGCACGCCCATGTTCATCTTCCAGTTAGCGACGATTAGTTTCTTATCCCTGGCCATATTCTACTTATGCTTAATTAATTTTTAGTGTACTCTATTTACGCCCGTCGAGCAAACTTTCCACTCCTGGAAGTTTAGCGCCCGACATTAATTCCAAACTTGCGCCGCCGCCGGTTGAAATGTGGCCGAAATCCTTGCCGTCACCACCGTCCCATTTGAGGACAAAATCAGCCGTATCACCACCGCCGATAATCGACATGGTGCGCTTCTTTTGGCTGGCAAGTGCCAAAGCAATCCGAGCCGAGCCATGAGCAAATTCATCTAATTCCGACCAGCCAACCGGGCCATTCCAAACTACGGTTTTAGCCTTATCGACCTCTCGCGCAAACCTTTCAATTGACTTATCGCCAATATCAAGCGCCAATTCATCGAAGCCAACTTCGCTCACCGCGACGTTTTTACGTTTTGCCTCCGGCGAAATCTCACGCGCCACGGCCACATCGGTTGGCAAGATTATAAAATCATCAATATGTTCGCCGCCGACTTTTTCACCGGCCGCCCAATAAATCTTGTCGAGCGTCTCTTTTTGGTCGAGCTCCAGCTTGCTAGCGCCCATCGCAAAACCTTTGTAATCCAGAAATGTATTAGCCATCGCGCCACCGATCAAAATCTTGTCGGCCACGTGCACGAATCGCTCAATCACGCCAATCTTATCACTAACCTTGGCGCCACCCAGAATTGCCACCAACGGTCGCGCCGGGTCTTCCATGGCTTTAGTAATGACCGAATATTCACGCTCTAGCAGCAGACCGGCCACGCTCGGAATAAACTGGGTGATCGCTGCCGTACTGGCATGCGCCCGGTGAACTACGCCAAAACCATCTTGTACAAAGTAACGGGCAGCCGTAGCCTTGGCAATTTTTTCGGCAAAACCAGCATCGTTGGCCTCTTCTTCTTTATAAAAGCGCAGATTTTCAAGTAGCAAAACACCGGTAAAAGCCGTGGAACGAACCGCCGATGCCACCTTGTCGCCAATACAATCGTCGACAAAATTAACTTTTCGGCCCAATAATTCTTCTAGCCGCTCGGCCACCGGCTTCAGGCTGAGGGACTCGTCGCGGCCCTCTGGTCGTCCCAAATGGCTCATAATCACCACCTTGCAACCGCGGTCTAACAGATAGTTTAGCGTTGGCAGGCTTGAGCGAATTCGAAAATCATCGCTAATCTTGCCATCACTGGTCAAAGGTACGTTGTAATCAGCCCGCACTAAAACAACTTTGTGTTCAAGCGGTACGTCGCGAATTGTCAGCTTAAAGAAACTCATCCCACCCTTTCTTTTGATTTTATTCTATCACACGAACTTTAATCGTGTCAGTACCACCAGCCACCCCGGGCTGCTGTCCGCTAACAATCACCACTGTCGCTCGCCCATCGCCAAAGTAGCCATCATTTTTTAACTCGCTGGCCAATTTAAACCCGGCTTCGGCGTCGTCTGGGCGAACATAGCTCTTGGTAGCGTAGCGCAAACTGAGCTGCTGGGCTACATAAGGCTGCGAGGTCACGCTCACAATCGGTAAATCAGGCCGGTGCACCGCCACATTTGCGGCTGTAGCGCCAGATTTAGTTTCGGCAATAATGGCATTAGCGCGCAACTGCTCGGCCAATTTGACCGCCGCACCACTGATAGCGTCGCGCTGATTATGCTCGGCTCTGGCGTGGCCGATGGCTGGCGCCACCTCTACGTGCTCTTGGGTATAAACAATCACCCGCTTCATTGCCGCCACTGTTTCAAGCGGATAATTACCATTGGCCGTTTCGTCAGATAGCATCACCGTGTCAGCGCCTTGGATTACCGCGCTAGCCACATCGCTCACCTCGGCACGCGTTGGCTCCGGACTATCAACCATACTAGCCATCATCTGCGTCGCCACAATGCTCAATTTGCCATACTTACGGCATAATTCAATCAGTTGGCGCTGCACCGCCGGCACCACCTCGGCACCAGCCTCAACCGCCAAATCGCCGCGCGCCACCATGACACCATCGGTTAACTTGACGATTTCTTCCATCTCGGTTTCGTCGATAGCCGCTTTGGTCTCAATTTTAGCCACAATCTGAGCCCGCGACCCACAATCGGTCAAAATCTGACGCAGCCGACGAATATCTTCGGTACTCTGAACAAAACTAAGAGCCACATAGTCAATATCTTGATGCAAGCCGTACTCAATGTCCCTGAGGTCCTTTGGCGTCAAAATATCGCCGCCAAAATCGGTGTCCGGCAGATTGATGCCCTTCTTGCTACTTAACACGCCGTCATTTTCAACCCGAACCTTAATTGCCGTCGCTGAAGTGATTTCTAGAACCGTCGTGCGCACCTTGCCGTCAAAGATATAGATCGGCTGACCGGTTTTAACCTTTTCGGCCAGATTGTACTGAACTGGCAAAGTTAGGCCATTGTGGCTCGCCGCAAAATCCAGCACCAACTCATCACCCTTTTTAACGTGCACATCTTCGTTCAAAACGCCCAGGCGAATCTTCGGACCCTGCAGATCCTGCAAAATAGCCACCGGCTTGCCCAGTTTGGCGCTGGCCTCGCGAATCCATTTAATCTGATCGTCGCGCTCGTTATATTCACCGTGGCTAAAATTCAGGCGAAAACCATTCACCCCAGCCGTAATCAGCTGCTCGATCATTTCCGGATTTGATGTTTTTGGGCCAATTGTAGCCAGGATTTTGGTGCGTTTAAAAATAGAGGTCATAACTAGGGTGTATTCTACCATATCAACACCTACGAAAAAAGCCCACCGCAAGAGGTGAGCTGTTTTCGTTGGTGATCTCACCGGGAATCGAACCCGAATTGCCAGGATGAAAACCTGGTGTCCTAACCTTTAGACGATGAGACCAAATTGCTAGTGAAAAGCAACAAAAATGCTCGCATTTTTACGCTTTTCCTCGCAATTTGGTCTTCCTATGGCCAAGGGCCATATGATACCGGAGTAAAAGCGCTTGCTTTCCGACTCGCGCTATTTTACCAAAAAAAATCCCCTTTGGCTAGGGGGTGACTGGCGTTTTACCTTCCCGTCGGGGAGCGCCGATAGCCTGTGGCGGCTCCGGCGCTCCCCGTACGGGTTTTGGGGCTATGCTGCCCCGATGGACATCCCCGGTGCCAGACCGAGCTGACGAGCGCGACGCCTCCCCTGACGGCTCGGCCGGCCATGCCAGTTGCGCTGGTCGAAAAACACCCGGTCGGCCATGCGATGCGAGCGGTCGTAGATCACCCGCAGTTCGCACGAGTAGAGCCAGTCGTCGTCGAGAGGCCAGATCAGCCCCTCCTCGAGCAGCTCGCCAATCGCCAACCGCACCATCTCGGCACGAAGCCTAGGCAGGATCATGTCCCACTCGCAGCGCTTCAGCTTGATCCGGTGCTTCGGCAGCTGCTTGTGGTCGTAGACACCATTCAGGTTGACGTTCTCGTGCACGTACTTCACGATCGACTCGACGTCACTGCCGATACCGCGAACCACGTTGTCGTGCTCATCGGTCTTCACACCGGTCTTCCGGCAGTACTGAACCACCAGGAGTTCGGCGATTCGCAGGAGAACGCCTGCGACCACGTTTTCCAACCAGCGGCGGTTGGCGTCGTCGTCTTCATATGGCAGGTAGTCTGCCACGCGGACATTGGTGTAGTTAACCAAGACGAGCCTTTCTCGGGATGTCCAGAGCAACGGTCACGTCAGAAACGCTGGTAGATGCTCATGCTGTTATCTATACTCTTGAAATTAAAATTGGTCAATTAAAAAACACTCCACTTGGAGTGTGTAGCCGGTGGGGCGCGCTGACAGGTCATTGTCAGGCGCCCCACCGGAGTCTTGGGGACTACCGTTCTAGGTAAGAACAGCTAGTCGGGTCAGACGGTCGCGGTCGCCATGGCGACGCTCGACTTCGTTCTCCGGATCGCCGGCTCGACAGAAGCGATCAGCTGCCCGGTCGAGTCCTCGATCTTGAAGCCACGCGCCCACAGAACCAACCGCAAGTGACGCAGTCGGCAGCGCGGGTCCTCGATGTTCCACTGCTTCGGCATCGCGATCTTCGGTTCGATGATCTCCTTGATGATGGCATCCAGGTCGACACCGCGCACGAGCAGGTAGCCGATCAGCTGAATGACGTCGCCGTAGGCAACCCCGTCAGCGCCGCTGCACAAACCCAACATCGCCAGCTGGCCGGCCGTGTCGGCCGGGTAACCTTGGTCGAGGAACTCGTCGAACTTGGCCTCGTGGGCCGCGTCGACGACGATCGTGTCGGCCTTGGCGCAGTCCGGCGTGTAACTCACCGTGTCCATGGCAGTAACTCGAACTGTGTAGGCCAACGGTGACAACGACTCGTTCACATCAGTCATACCAACAGGTCTCCCTTGCGACAGTGCACGTCTAGCTTCGGAGAACACCCCCGAGACGTACATAACCGAGCAATATAGCACCGGCTCCGCACCCTGTCAAATAGCGTCATATGTGGAGCATTTAGTCGGAATTTAACACTATATATAGCGTATTGTGACCTAGATCACATTATAAAGCTTGTGCTTTACTTATTTTTATTATATTGTATATTGACTTTTTCGACCTTTTATGATACATTTAGACCATCAGTTATTTGAGGTGGAGACCCCAGGTAGCGGAGGTCGTTAACAAGTCAGATCATTACAGTGCATGTCCTATTGCGTTTTTACGCACAGGATAGATACTGTTGTCAGCTCAAGTCAGCTCAAGTCAGAGACCCAAGGAGACACCGTGGCTACCACCATTACGATCGACGTCAGGACCGCCCTCGAGGCAGCCCTCACCAAGGCCGCCGTTAGTGGTCAGGCCTGGAGGGACGCCTACGCGGCGTTCAGGAAGTCGGCCAAGACCAAGAACATCGGGGCGTCGCTCAACGACGCCTTGAAGGTCGCGGCCCCCAACAACGGCCAGCGTCAACGGGATGGCCGCGCGGCCTTCTACAGGGCGCTCGGCCAGGGGATGTTGATCGAGAGCCCAGCGGTTGCAGCGCAGCCTCCGGTTCCCGCAAATTCCCCTGCTTCGCCTGCCCCCCGACGGGGCCGCTCGTCCATCTTCGAGTTCGTCGGTGCAGAGACCGGCAAGACGGTCACGCAGCACCTCCAGGGTGCACGTCAGGTCGTCCGCCGGTCCACCAAGCGCGCCGACAAGAAGTAGTTCCAAGCGCCGAGCGTCAAAAGCTCGGTCCCACCCAACCATCAACGGAAAGGGGTGATGCGCGATGACCATCGCGCTCATCATCGGGGCCGTGCTGGTTCTCGCCGGCGCCGCCCTTTGGGCTCTGGGAGCACCCAGTGGCCTGTTCTGGATCCCGATGGTGGCCCTCGTGGTCATCATCGGGATGCACGCAACGCACCACAACCACGTCCCGTGGTTGGGCTGGGTCGCTTCGGCGATCCTGCTCATCGTCGCGCTGCTAATTGCGTGGTTCGTCAACGAGACCCCCAAAAACCACAAGCTCTGGGCATGGCTGCCCGGCGCGGTGGCTGCGGGACTCGTAATCGGCCTGGCCCTCACGTCGTCCGCCACCACCGCTTCGGCGGCAAATGGCGACGGCAACGGGCAGTCCGGCGCGACGAACGTCGCGTTCGACCCAGCCGTGGACCTGATCCCCGGTGCGGCCAAGTGCACCACCGACACCTACAACACGGTTTCGGCGATGCCGGCCAAGCCGGGTGACAACAACGCTCGGCAGTTCCCAACGGCAGTTAGCTCGCCCTTCAAGGCGACGACGGCCAGCGGCGTCACGACGGAAACCATGACTGAAGTCTGCACGAACCCGACGTGGTTCGAGCAGGCTCTCCAGTTCATGGAGACCCCAGAGTGGCGCGCCATTCCCGGCGCCACGTCCAACGACGGTTGGCTCAAGACGATCCGTAGCGACATCGCGTCGCACGGCCTCGAGGGCTTCATCGTTAAGGACGAGGCGTCAGGGGCGCTGACCACGACGGACACGTACCGCAAGTACGCGTCGTGGATCAACGTGGTGCTCATGCGCTTCAGCGAGACGGGCGAGCAGTCGCCCACCTCGAAGAAGAACTGGGAACTGAGTGTGGCCCAGGACCCGACCAAGATTCCGGTGACGCAGCTTGCTGCCGACCAGGAATCGAAGCCGGCCTGGACGTACGACGCCGTCGACAAGAACGGTAAGTGCCTCTTCGTCTGGGGTGTCAACGCCCTGGACAAGCGGCTCGAGCTGTTCGAGTGCGGTGGTACAACGCCGTACTCGTCGACGCCGCCGACCACACCCGGCACGCCGACACACCCGTCGACGCCGTCGACGACGCCACCCACAACACCGACCTGCGAGTCGGTCTACGGTGCGGGGTGGACGGGGCACTACCCCGTCTGCAAGGACCCTGCATCGCAAGACCCGCAGCCACAGGGCCACAACAAGCCCGGTGGTGGCGGGGTTGCTCCGCCCGTGACGACGGGACCGAGTGCGCCGGCCGCTGGCAACCCGCCGGCGACCTACGTGCCGCCGGCTCCGCCGGCAGCGACGCACACGACCCCGCCGCAGGTCAACACGGCAACACAGCCTTCATCGGGCTCGGTACCGACCGTTGACCCTGCCACACAGCCGCCGAACAACGGCGTCGTTGGGAACAGTGGTAACCCCACCAACCCCGACCCGGTTCCAAGTAGCGGTGGCAGCTGCAACTCGGTCTTCCAGTCCTGCTGAGAGATCGCGCTGCACCGCGCAGGGTGGACGGCCCTTAAAAGCTGTCCACCCTGCGCACGCAATACAGATTTAATTCCCGTTTGAGCTTCGGCTCACGGTAGAGTTCAATCTGCTGAGCTTTAAGGCTCGGACATGCACTAGTTGTAATGATCTGATTTGTTACGTTTAACAAATAGGCTTAGGAATTTAAAAATAATTTGTTAATTTAATTTGATTTACTCTGCGAGATAAATCAAGAAGGAGATGCTATGAATAAATTAATTTCATTGCTAAAACGTGCTCCAAAACGAACCGCCGCTGCGCTTTTGATGCTGGCTCTTGCCATCATCGTTCCGGCTACCCTGTTCGCTTGGGGTCCAGACCGACCGACGTATACTTCCGAACACCCGGCCGACCATGTAACATTTAACTCAATCACCGACAACCCAAATGTTGGTGACGAGCGCAACTTCGTTGTCGCCAAAGACGCCGCCAACACCAGCGATGGTGGTTGGTCGGACAATGTCACCGTACAGCCGGGCCACGAATATCTAATTCGTATCTACGCCCACAACAACGCTGCCAGCTCTTTGAATTTGACAGCCATCAATACTCGCGTTAGCGCAACGGTTCCAACAACCACCGGTACGAATGTACCTGTTAGTGGTTTTGTGACCGCCGATAATGCCAACCCGAAGCAAGTCTGGGACGATGTTAACTTTAACTCATCCCAAAACTTCAACCTGGCTTACATACCAGGTTCAGCCGAAATCTGGAATAACGGCTACGCCAAAAATGGCGCGTCGCTGCCAGACAGCATCGTCACTAGTAGTGGTGCCCTGATCGGCTACAATGGCCCAGACGGTAAAGTTCCTGGCTGTTTCCAGTACGCTAACTACATCTACATCAAAGTTAAGCCACAATTTGCAACGCCAACCCCTAACTTTTCAGTTAGCAAGCAGGTTCGCAAAGACGGCGACAAAACTTTTGTTGACTCGGTTAACGCCAATCCTGGTGACACCCTCAACTACCGCGTTACTTTTGCTGACACCGGCGACACTCAGCTTGACAACGTTAGCCTAAAAGACACCCTGCCTGCAGGCATAAGCTTTGTTCCTGGTACGGTGCAGATTTTAAACGCCAACAACCCAAGTGGCGCCTACATTAAGGATGGCGACAACTTGTTTGGTAGTGGTATTAACATCGGCAGCTACACAGCAGGCTCAAACGCCGTTGTGGTCTTTAACGCTAAAGTTGCCACTAACGACCAACTGCCAACCTGTGGCATGAACTCGCTTGTTAACTCCGCTAGCGCAACCGTTAACGGATCAACTCAAAGCGACACCGCTACTGTTACCGTTAACAAGACCTGTCAGCCAAACACTGCCAGCGCTTGTAACCTCGACACCAAACAAGTCGAGACCGTTGATGTATCAAAGATCGACGACATTCACTACACTAAAGACCTTAGTCGCTGTGAAAGCACTCCGCCAACTACTCCACCAGAATTGCCGCACACCGGTCCTTCTGGCACGGTTGCCGGTATCGTTGGTCTTGGTTCAATTGTCCTAAGCCTAAGTTACTACATTGCCAGCCGTCGCGCTGCCTTGAAGTAAAGAGTCTGACCGCTCCACCAAAGTCTGAAGCGATTTAGACAAACCATGTACCCCTTGCCGTAAAGCGAGGGGTATTTTGGTATATACTAGATTTATGGCGAAACAAAAGAAAAAACGCAACAAGCCTTACACCGGCGCCGATGCGGCAATGGCAAAACCGAATATTATTCGAATTGAGGCCGCTAATCGCAACAAATTAGCTCAGTGGTGGTTTGATCACAAGCGAATCGCAAAGCCGGTTTTGATTACCGTCGGCGTGGTTTTGGTGATCATTGTTTGTATACTCGAACTAATTCACCTATCGACCGGCTAATTTATTTGCTAATTTTTAGTTTGGCAATCGGCAAGCTAAAGCCGAATGTGCTACCTTTGTTCTCTTGTGACTCAAAAATTATTTTGCCGCCATGGCCGTCAATCACCCGTTTTGCCAAGAATAAGCCAACACCAGTGCCGTCTGGTCGCTGTTTGCGGGCATTGGTAGCCCGGAAAAACTTCTGGAATAGCTGCGCCTGCTGATCGGCTGGCACGCCAATGCCGTGATCTTTGACAGTAAAGACTATGTCCTGGCGACTAACTTTTAGCGTCACGTCAATCGAACCGCCGTCCTTTGAGTAGTAAATGGCATTGTCCGAAAAGTTCATGATCACCTGGCGAATCTTGGTTTCGTCGAGGTTGAGTGTCGGGAAGCGGCTTGGCTTATGATAGCGAAACTTCAAGCCACGGGCCGCGGCATTCGGCGCCAAGCCCTCGATTTCCTCACTCACTACTTTTGCCAAGTTGGTTGGCTGCTTTTCAATGATAAACTTGCCGGTTTGCAGACGCGAAACGTTCAAGAAGTCGCCAATCAGCCGCACCATGCGCTCACTACTGGCAAACGCTTCGTTTAGCAGGCGTTTTTGGTCGGCCGAAACCGGACCGGCATCACCTTCGAGCACCATGCTAATGTAGCCCTTAACCGTCGTTAGCGGTGTACGCAGTTGGTGCGAGGCCATACTCATAAACTCATCTTTGACTTCATCCAGTCGTTGTAGCTGCGCGTTTGACTGACGCAGCTCGCGCGTGGCATTGTCGATACGCTGCTGCAGCGTGGCGTTCAGGTCACGCACTTCTTGAATCGACAGCGCGTTTTCAATTGCAATCGTTAATTCGTCAGCGATTGTACGCAGGGCGCGAATGTCGGTGTTCGAATATTGTGAGCTAAGGTGGTCGCCCAAGAACAGATAACCAATAGCCTTATTTTCTTGAAATAGCGGCAGCACTAGAGCTATTCTATGGCTAGTTAACAACCTAGCCATAGTGCGCGAAGTCGAGTCATCATTATTAAGCGCTGCAACAATCACTAATTTACGGTCGCTTTCGACAAAATAGTTCTCTATTGCTTTTATGTCGCGCTCTGGAATGGTGCGCTTGTGTTCGGCAGTTGAGACAAAAAACGGACGACCATCTTGACGATAAACCACGAATATCCCAAAACTTGCTTTTAGGGTCTGGCTGATTTCGTTGATTGAGTAGTTAAGTAGCGTCTCCAGGTCGGTAATTTTACTAAGGCGTCGAGTCATGCGCGTAAAGAATTCGTCAATCTGATATCCGTCGCGATAGAAAATAAAGTTAGTAATTTTGTCAAAAAAGCGTTTTATCGGCTGAAAAGTGACGGCTAAAATAAGGGCTACGGCAGCATTGACTACACTAATTCGCGAAGGCACATTACTAAAGACAGCCTGCCACACATACTGCAGCAAAAGATAGTAAATCACTAAAAGCGTCGCAAGTGTCAGTAAATAGGCCGTTGCTCTAGCCGTAGCGCGTCGAATATCAAATAAACCAAGTTTTACTATAGTCGCATAGATCGTCGGCACGAATATAAATAGCCCGGTCGGACCAACCCAAATCCAGTTATAGTTACCTAGCGCCGGTAGAATTAAGTTATAGGTCATACCAACCGCCCCGCCTATGGCATAAGCAACAAAAAGAGACCAAAGTCTAGGTTGAGCTGATTTGTGACTTTTGATAGCACTAATTAGCAAAATAGCCGTTGCCGCACCGTAGTAAAACAAAAAATACGCAACATAGACCGCATAGCCAGAAGAGTTCAACTCTATCGTATTATTTGGTAAACCAAGGTTAATCTTATTGATAAACATGTCCGGCAATAATATAAACAAGCCCGCAATCGCCAAAAATGGTAATGTTATCAAGAAACCGATTAACCCTCGGTTAGTGCGCAAGTTTATTATTTTTTCACCGTATCCTATTGCAAGACTAAAAAATAGAATTGTTAAACCAATGGCTGCAGCCGATATGTAATAAGTGACGGCCGCGATTCGCGCTACGTCAATGCTGTTAGCGCCCAGAAAAACAGCTAAGCCGGCCGACCAACCAGCTACGCCAAGCATAGTCATAGAAAAAGCCCAGGTATCGGCACGGCGACGCCTAGTAATAACCAGGCTACCAAGCACAACGACTGTAACGGCGATAATACTAAGCAGTAATTGTTCCCACATCCGAAGAACTCCCACCCGTCAACGGTTTATGTATCCTATACAGCGCATATACTCGCTCATCTGGATTGCCAGAAACGTAGACATGCCGTTCGCCCTCAATACCAGACTCATCAAAAATAGCGATCATATCCTCGATTGAACGTGGCTGAATATGCGGCCATTGGATAACGTTCAGCGTAAAACCAAGCTGGGGCCGATCAATTAGCATATTGCCAACCACCAAATCGCCACCCGGCTTAACCAGCTCGTAGGCATTGCGCAAAAGCGTCTTTGCGCCAGCTTGTGGAGTTTTTAAATCAACCACACCATTGTAATGATAACTCCAGTCATCAGATTTTAAATACTCAAGAATTCCGATAGCCTCAACAAAATCATAAGCGCCAGGCTTTAGTCCAGCACGACTTAAACGGATATTGATGCGCTTACTCATTAACGATACCTTAGCCAGCTCACTAAAACTAGTTGGCTTATCTAGGCCTTGAAGTCGAAGAATGTTGCGTCTTTCAATCGTTACTTGATTATCAATACCTAAAGATTGCGCATAGTCAGCTGCGTTTTTGAGAGCCTTACCGTCTAAATCGACTAGCGTCATCCTAGGTGAACTACCGTGTGCTTCGTGAATGGTTTTTGCCACATCAAGCATTGGTTGAGCGACACCTGAGGCCAAGCTGAGCCATTTAGTATTAGCTACTTCATCTGCGGTTTTGCCGTCAATGACCTCGTCCATAATCACACCTAGTAATTTAGCGCGATTACGGATGCCGACAGCATCGGCGATATTAATTACCCATTGGCGCAACTCTTCACTTAATTGATGGCCACCCGCCATAAGTCTACCATCTGGTTTATACAAAGGCTCAAGCGCTTCGGCAGTTGGAATTGCCCGTAACCAAGATTCAACCGTTGGGATACGGTTAATTAGTTCAGCAGTAGCAGGATTAGTAAAGTCTACGCCATTACGGCGTTTACGCTCGATGGCGTGCTTAATGTTATTGTCGCCCCAAAATCCCATGTCTTCGACTTCTTTGAGCGAAGCGGTAATCCTAGGCCACTGGTCGTTGACAAACTCGTCTTCAGTATAAATTTCATGCAAAGCGTACTCTGGACGCTGCTCAAAATGCTCGGGCGTTAACTGAGTTTCGGTTGTCGACATATACATAATTGTACCATCGAAGTGTTATACTTTTATTAACATGACAAAAATTGCAATCATTGAAGACGACCCGGCAATCAGCCAAATGTACCGCATGAAGTTTGAGGCCGAAGGTTTTGACGTCAAACTAGCCGACAACGGCAAGCGCGGCGTGACTTTGGTAGAGCAATTTCACCCTGACTTTATCTTACTCGACTTGCAGATGCCGGAAATGAACGGCGACGAGGCGCTGCAGCTAATCCGCCAAGAAGATTGGGGCCGTGACATACCGGTAATTATCCTTACCAATACCGGACAAGAAGAGTCGCCAAAAGAACTACAAAAAATGGGAATTTCTGGCTACATCGTCAAGGCCGAGTTAACGCCGCGCCAAGTTGTCCAGCGCGTTAAAGACGCCCTTGCCGCCTAATTGTCTTGAGCGGTTTTTCGAGCAGCCGTAATAACGTTGTCGAATAACGACGCTACCGTTAGTGGACCCACGCCACCTTTTGCGGGCGTAATTGTTAGGTCGTCGCGCTCGCGGACTTCATCGTCGACATCGCCGACAATCTTGCCAGACTCCGAGGCTGTACCGGCATCGACTACCACAGCACCAGGCTGCAGCATGACACTTTTGATTAAATGTGGCACGCCGGTGGCTGTCACAACTATTTTTGCCTGTTTGATCACACTAATTAAGTCGGTCGTCTGATCATCATAAACTTTCACGTCTAGTCCCTGGCCCGTCCACAGCTGCGACAAGGGTTTGCCAACCAGCCGGCCATTACCAATAATCGCAATCGGTGCGCCATTCAGATTGACGTTGTAGCCAGCCAGCAACCAATCAATCGCTTGGGCTGTCGCCGAGGTAAATTCTGCCCCAACGCCTAGGCCATCAACATCCTTATAAGGTGAAATAAGATTAACGATTTCGTCGGTTTCCGCCGGGTCCTCAAGCGGCAGCTGGACAATAATTCCGTGCACCGATTGATCTTTATTTAGTTCGGCCAGCTTGGCTTTTGCATCTGCCTGCGGCAGTTTGTATACATCAACATCGATCAAAATATCTTCACCATAATCCCGCTTTAGACGTACATAAGTGTCGATCACCGGACTATCAATCGTTTGAATAATCGCTAGCCGCGGAAAAACATGATGCGCCTGCCGCAGCGCTCGCACTTGTCGCGCCTGACGTTCTTTAATATAACCAACTAATTCCGAACCATTTAGTAATTTCATTAGTGCTATTTTAACAGATGACTAATGATTCCGCGACCTTCGCAGCACACAGGGAACGGGCCCTCACTCAATAACTAGGCCGGTCTCAACGCAAGTACAATCATCGTGCAAACATATTGCGAAGACGAGGTATTGCCGTCGTAGATCGTATTGTAGTAACCCATCGCATCGTTGAACCTATCGACAGAACCTGGCCAAACCAACTGCTTGTCCCAGCCGGAAATATTGGCCGTTGATGCTCCGTAGCGCGCCGTCCAGCCCAACGCCGCCATATTGCCACCGCTATCAATATTGGCCGGATTAGAGCCGCTGTCTGAACCAAGAGCCACAAGCAGCGTCTTGGTTGACGTAGGCGTAATGGCAATTTTTGTGATCGGGAAATACAAACCGTTATCAGCCGATGTGCAGGTTGCCGTCGCCGCACCAACATCTAAAGGCGTCGTAGTGTTGACGTTACTATACGCCGATACAACACCAGTTAACCAACCGCCAGAACTCAGCGTAAACGTCCAACTGCTCGGCTCGGACGCAGCTACCTTATAAAAGACATAATGAACGATGTAATTGCCCGATACACCGCTGCGCACCGGACCAGCCGCAGTTGACCAACCAGATGGCGGCGTAACAGTTATAGTGTTGCTTGAGCTGCTCCATGACTGAATATTGGCAATCAATAAATTGCCACTTGCCAAGCCGGCCGGCTTATTAATAGCAACCGATGTCGCGCCACTGCCACCGTCTTTGTAGGTCTGGCCGACGTAACCGATATCGGCGCCCAGGCTTGCCGATGGTGTAGCGCCTTTTGGCCGCAGCGCCACAACCGCTGTTGTCCACACGGCGTCATATTGATTAGCTGTGCTATTTGATGATATCGACACGGTACCGGCATTGGACTGCACTTTATCCCAAGAGTCTACGTTGCCAGCTTGATATCGCCTGGTAAAACCAGTTGGATCGGTCACCGAGCTAGCACTGGCACCAGTGTCGGAACCAAGCGCCACAACCATCGCGCCGTTAGTTATAGTCTTAATGCCAACCCAGTTATAAGTAAACCCGTTGTCAACAGAATAACGGTTGACAGACGTAGACACTGGTACATCGAACGGCGTGCTGGTGTCAACGTTACGATAAGCCGATATACCGCCACTCATCCAGTTGGACGTTGATGAGCCCGAAACCGTCCAGCTCCAACTGCTCGGGTCACCGGCCGTCACAAATCGGTAAAAGACCGCTTGCACCAAATTAGGCTGATAGGATTCAGAGTGGATCGAGCTAGCGACAACCGTCCAGCCGGAAGGCGTATTGATCTCTGACCCTCGGTTGTTTTGATCCCAGTTTTGGACATTAGCAATCAGCAGGTCACCGGCTACAACACCAGCTGGTTTGTTTATGGAGATTAGGTCAGAATTACCGCTGGCATTACTATCGCTAGTGGTCTCACTGACAAACGACACACTTCCGCTCGAGGACGTGTAACCAACTTGGCCGCTACAGGCGCCGTCCGCAATAGAACCATTGGTGCTATCCATACAGTAACTACTTTGGGCTTGGTCCGAACTGGCGGTCATTAGGTAATTCGTTCCGTCGGTTGACGTATATTCAAGTTTGGTGCCGGGGCTACGCTTCAAAACATAGCTACCGCCGTTTACATCAACGTCGTTTGTTAATGGGTAAAGACCGTTATCGACACGGTACATGCCAAGTTGCGTCGAAGCCTGGGAAAGATCCGACTTTAGCGCCGACTGAGCCGCCCGCTTAGATATAGCAACTTCCGCCGGCCGACCAACGAAAAACGCCGTCATCATAACGAGACGGCGTTTTTCGTTGGAGGGTCAGGAGGGACTTGAACCCTCGACATTCTGCTTAAGAGGCAGACGCTCTAACCAGCTGAGCTACTGACCCATACATCAGTACAGTGCCATATTATACACCCCCACCCCTGTTCATACAAGCATTAGCTCGTTTGACTTTTAAAACTATTTATATTATAATTATAGAGTCCGATTACATCGGTTCTGTGTCCTTGGCATAGCACCTCAACAAACACCTGGAGTTCTCGTGACGAGTTCAACCGAACGGCGCCGACGACCGCGTCTGCCAAAGCCGCAGCCGTACACCGTGCAAATCGAGAGTGCCAAAGCTCTCACCAGCGAGCTGACCGATAGCCTGGTCACCCACTTCACTAAGCCCTACATGGACAGGGCCCACGAGATCGCACGCGAACTTGGTGCCATCGGTGACGAAGAGTTCGTGAGCGCCACCAGTGAATCTGGCAACGTGGCAATGGTCCTCAGGGAGAGGTTCGAGAAAATCGCGGGCAAGTTCTACGGCAGCCTCAAGGCATTCGAAGAGGCCACCTCTCGCAACGACAGCACCATCAGAGATGCCCGCGCAGGCCTGATTGACTCCGTCAACATCACCGGCGCAAAGCTTCGTGAAGCGTTCGCCGACATCGTCAAGCACGACGACCTCCTGCACAACATGAGCGAGGGCGAAGTCAACGACATGCTGGGCGAGGGCAAGCGGCGCGTCGCCAAGTGGAGTGAGGACATTATCAAAATCACTCACACCTGGCACGCACTGCGCCGCTGACACACACGTCCGCCAAGGACACAGAAAGCCCGGCTTTTCCTGGTCAACTAGACCTCGAGAAGCCGGGCGATTTCTGTTTTAAATGGCTCTATGAAGATTTGTACTCGCGGAAGGCCACACCTTGCCTCTTAAAGTGCTCTACTGTATCTAAGTCGAGTTTGCAGCTAGTAAATATTGAGCAAGCCGCCTCACCACTGTCGCGTTCAGCCAGAACAGTATCATCGTCATATAGCATACCGGTAAAGTCACTATCACGCGCTTCAATCACAACATTAGCCCCTCGAAGATCCAAGCCCCTTGCGGTGCACTCTTCTATAGCAATAGGCTGACCAGATAACCCACTAGCGCCATTTAGTTCACAACTTTTAAAGGCCGTAAATCCAAGAGAAAATTTACTAAAATCTACACCGCTTAAATCTTCCCATGCTATAGTCAACCATTCACCTTCACCTATATGTGGGTACCTTGCTTCCTGATAATCCTCAAGACTGTTATTCCTGAATGCATCGGCTATTTCATGTATCATAATAACTCCTTACGTGCAGGTTATATTTGAGCAGTTTTTGTTTAACCACAAGGGTTGGCAGACGTGCTCGGGTCTGCGTGTGAGTGGATTTCAGTCCTGACGAGGGACGTCTACCCAGCCACTGTTGGCAGGAACATCAGCCAAGGTGCCGTCGGCGTTGAAAACCGCCGTGGAGTGATCTCCTCCATCTGCCTGGCTGACGTAGTACCCGCCGGGCGCACCGGGGTCGTTGGTGGAGTTGACAGTGACAGTCGAGCCATCGCTGTTCGTCCACCGCTCACCATCGCGGTAGCCGCTCACATCGAGCACCTTTCCTGTGATCCGACGAGTCGCCATCGGTGCGGAGCTGAATCGATTTATTCAACTCATTCTTATTTATAAAATAAATTATATCTTATGTAAATAGTATAGGTGTAAATGTGTTATATAATAATTGTAAAAATAACTACATAAAATTTTATTAATCTTAGTTCTAACAGCGTCTAGGGTTTAGGGTTGTATTAAGTGTTTCGTGAAGCCAGCGGCAATCAGTTGCTCATACGCGCCCCAAACCGCTTCGGGAATGTCTTGTTCGATTTGATAACCAAGTTTTGGATATTCTTTGATACGCTGGAGGTCGCCGACCATAATATTAATGACTAAGTCTTTGGGCATGTCATCGGTGAAATACTCATCATAAGAAATCTCTGGTGACGTAACACTAATTTGCGTCTCACTGTCTGGCCATTGTTTTTTAAAAGTTGCGTAAGTTCGGCGTTCCATGTACGGTTTTTGAACTAGAATAAACGATGCAAAAACGTGGCCTAGTTTATGTAATAGTTCATTAGTAAAACGAATGTTTTCGCCCGTATTGGTTGACTGATTTTCAATAATAATTTTATCCTCGGGAACACCGTTCGCCGTCAATATATCAGCAAAAACTTCTGCTTCTGGTTTCGTGAAGCGATCTTTCGTGAGCACACCAAAACCGCCCGACACGATTACCCACGGCGCATAGCCTTGCGCGTACAGCTCGGCCGCGCGTTCAGCAACCCTTGTGTCCAGACTACAAAGTACAAAAATCGCATCCACTGGGTGCAAATCTTGACGCATATGCATATAGTTCCAGATTGTTATCGCCAGTTCATCGATATTCATAAAATAATCATAACCCAGTATTAATGGGCTGATAAGCCCCACTTTGGCGGCAGAAAGATATCTAGTTTTTGCGGGGTTTTGGTAAATTTAGTTTTGATTTTTACCCGCGCGCTGGCAAGTTCCGGCCTGGCGGCCCGTAAATATTTATCGGTTTCACAAAAGATATTTTGACAATCAATGGCCGTTAGTTTGCGCCCAAACAGACCATGAAAATCATAACCCAGGCGATCAAACTCTGCGTCTTGGTGCTCGACCATCCACATAATTACCTGTTCTGGAGTTAAGCCACCGGTGTTGAGAAAAACTTTTTGAATACCGCGCAACGCACCTGGGCCAGCTTTGGTAAAATCGTTTTCCGAAAAGTTGATATAGGCCGAATAGTTCAGATCGATCGCAATCTGATAAGCCATGAAGTTGCCAATCGACGGAAAACTGTGCAGCAAATTATATATTTCTTGCAGTGACTCAGCAGTTAGCAGCTTTTTGCCTAGATTTTGGCTAATAAACATATCTTTGAGTAATTCAATGTGCCCAAGGTATTTTTTAGTTTGGCCATAAATCGTGGGCGGCGCCACAATAAAAGCATGGGTATATAGTTTGCCGTTTTGCTCTTCGGCTGCTTCAAGCGCGTGGCGGAATTTGCCAGTCACTAGATCATTCATAACCGGTGCACGGCCTAGAAAATCCGCCACCGTCTGCCAAGTTTCAATCAAACTAAAAAGTCGAAAGGCTACAACCTGGAAAAGCCGATCTTCGGGCGTATTTTGCTCAACGTTATAACATACCTCGCGAATCATGTATTGGCTTACTCGGTCGAGTGCCCGGTAGGCATTGCAGAATTTATACTCCCCAAAAATAGGATCATCCGTCCACGGTTCCGATTCACCACGGAGACGCTTTTCAAAAAATCTGCTGCCTCTCATAGGCAAAGTACCAATAAGTATCGTAGGTTTCCGGCCGAGGGCGTAATTTATTCATCACTTTATTTTTATCAGAAAGTCCGAAGATAACAAAAAATGCCCCGTGAAGGGCATTTTTAAGTTCAATTTGGTACGCCCGGCAGGATTCGAACCTGCGACCTTTTGGTTCGAAGCCAAACACTCTATCCAGCTGAGCTACGGGCGCATATCGGTGATTATCTTATCATAATCACCTCTTTAGCGCTAGTTAACGGCGCTTGCGCGACGTTGAGCGAGACGGACGACCCGCTAACTGAGCGTGACTAAAGCCAAGCGCAGCCAGTACAGCAAAGACCACCGCACCACTAAGGGCAACAACCGATGCCCACCAGGCGACAACCGCCATTGTATCGAAAGCATAGGCGTTCAAAAGTACGCCGCGCAGCATTTCGCCCTTAAAGACTGTGTTAACCTTGCCAGCAAGCGCTGTATCAGACGGGTTGGCTAGCGATTCGGCACTTAGCTCAGAGTAAGTCTTGCCACCGCCAATGTTCTGCAGGTGGAAAGCGATGTAATTGTTGGCGAAGACGCCAGCCTGGGCGCCATTGACCAGCTGCTGTCCAGCGTATGGCTTAATAGCCGACTGGTCATTAGTTGGTAGTGCTTTATAGGCTTCGTCGGTGGTCTTCGGGAAATAAATCTTCTCGGCCGACAGCTGGTCATAAACTTGAGTATGAATAAAATCGTGCGCATAAATTAGCCCGGCGGCAGCTAGCGCCAAGATCAATGCCACGGCAACGCCCAGGCTAGAAACGATTTTATCAATAGTGCTTCTCTTCATTTGTAAGGTTCCTGCTTATATTTATTTTCACTAAGTTTAGCTATATGATACCAGATTTTTGCTATACTCAAAATATCTATGGATATTCATGCTGACATTCCTTTAAAAAACTTCACCACGTTCAAATTAGGCGGACCGGCCAAGGCTTTTGCCGAGATTCACAGCGCCCAAGACGTTGTGCAGGCCTACCAATATGCTAAGGCAAATCAGTTACCGTTCTTTGTGCTGGGTGGCGGCAGTAATGTAATTGCCCACGACGAAGGCTACACCGGTTTAATTATGCATATGCGCATCGCCGGTTTCGAAGTGGTGGCCGACGATAGTTTTTCGACAACCATTAAAATCGGCGCCGGTGAAGCTTGGGACAGCGTGGTGCAACGCGCCATCCAAATGCGACTGGCCGGCATCGAGGCTATGTCCGGCATTCCGGGGACCGCCGGTGCGGCGCCGGTTCAGAATGTTGGCGCTTATGGCCAAGAAATCGCCGACACCCTGCAATCAGTCGACGCTTATGACACGCAGACTGAAACTTTTGTTACCCTGACGTCCGAGCAATGCGGTTTTTCATATCGCAACAGCATTTTTCGCAGCAGCGATATGGGGCGCTATATTATCATCAGCATCAGTCTTCGTCTGAGTAAAAGCGCGCCGCAACCACCGTTTTACGATAGCCTGCAAAAGTACTTTGACGACCATAAAATTACAATTTACACACTCGAGATTGTCCGCAATGCAGTGCTTGATATTCGCACCAGCAAACTGCCAGACCCGAAAATACTGCCAAATGCCGGTTCATTCTTTAAAAATGCCATTGTTGAAGATTGGCAACTAACCGATATTCGGGCTCAATACCCTAATTTGCCGCTGTTTGATATGGGCGACGGTCACTTTAAGGTGCCAACCGGCTGGCTAATCGAACAAGCTGGGTTTAAGGGCAAACTACTCCACGGCATACGCGTCAACGATAAAAATAGCCTGGTTTTGATTAACGAAGCTGCTACTGGCTATGGCGACTTAGCCGCAGCACGCGATGAAATTATCGGTGCGGTGCGCGATACCTTTCGCATTCAAATTGAACAAGAACCGCTTGAGATAAGTTAGCTTGTCAAAACCTCAAAAAATCCTTATGCTAATAACATGGCAAAAGGGCGTGGGTTTACAATTATTGAACTGCTGATTGTGATGGCGGTGATGGCTATTTTGCTGGTCATTGGCGTTGTCGATGTCAGTAGCAGCCAGGTTCACGCTCGCGACAACGAGCGTAAAGCTGATGTTGAAACTTTAGCCACGGCGCTTGAAACTTTTTATGACGGTGCCTCTGGGACTCAGGGTCAATACCGCTACCCATCGACTTGTATGATTCAGCTGCTTCATGCTGGCATTTACACCACCCTGCCAGATATTGACCAGAGCGCCCTGATTTCGCCAAGCAACACCGATGGCCCAGATGACACGTCCTGCACGGACACCAACCCGCCAGCCCAAAGCGGCGTTGTGATCAGTGTTGTGGCCGCCACCAACACCACGCAAACAACTAGTGGCGTTACACCCCAGCCATCGGGTATAAACGATATCTACGTTTACCAGCCGCTAGCTGCCGACGGCTCGTTGTGCGTCAGTGGCAGTACCGAATGCGTCAAATATAATATCTATTATTACCAGGAATCGGACAGCTCCGTTCATATGGTTACGAGTCGACATCAATGATAAATAAATTAAGCCTAGTTAAATCATCTCAGACCAAAGCGCACGGTTTTACTTTAGTTGAAATTCTGGTTATTGCACCGATTGTTATCTTGGTCATCGGCGCCTTTATTGCCGTTACACTGTCAATGACCGGCGAGGTTCTGACGACCCGCGCCAGCGACACCTTGCTATATTCGGTCCAAGATTCGCTTAATCGCATGTCTAGTGACATTAGGGACAGCAATAACTTCTTAGCCACCAATAACGTCACACTTACCGCTCCGCAAGGTATCGATAATGGCACTGGCAGTTTCGTGAACGTTGGCGGAACCAATGGCCCGGAATTGATTCTAGATTCGACCGCCACCACCACCAACCCAAACCTACTCACCAGTCAACCAGACTACATGAAGGATTCGCCAAATGCCTGCACCAGCTCTGCGATCCAGCAAAACGCCACATTGCATTACAACATCGTCTATTTCGTTAACAACAATACCTTGTATAGGCGCACACTCGCCGATTCCAATTTCTTGACCGCCGGTTGTTCTATACCTTGGCAGCGCCCGAGTTGTGCCAACGGTCAAATCGGCGCCCTGTGTAAAACGAACGACGAGGTGCTACTTACGAATGTCAGCAGCATTAGTCTGCAGGTTGACTATTACACCAGCCCTAACGACAGCAGTCCGGTGGCCGGCGCGACATCTGGCACAAATGATGTCCGCAATACAGCCCTGCAAACAACTAATACCGCCCAAATACAGCTAAGCGCCACAACAACAGTTGCCGGCCACGATTTCACGCGCAGCGGTACTGCCAAGGCCGTTCGCCAATCGACCATAGCAACGTCGCAAACACCAAACCAGCTACCGGGCTACAATACTGTGCCTTCGGCACCGGTCATAACCGCCGCCTATGATTCGACAAGCGGAGTGACCTTCAACTGGCCAATGGTTTCACCGGCCGCCACTTACACTATTCAATATCAGCTTAATGGCGGCAGCTGGACAACGGCCAGTAGCAACACGACTAACACCTACTACAATCTGCCAATGACCACTATCTATAATGGTGAGACTATTGCCGTACAGGTCACCGCCAGCACCCAAGCCGGGTCGTCAACGGCCGGAACTTCGACGATTACGACCCCGTTATGGAACCGCTTTGACTACACAAATGGCTGGCTCGATTATCCCGGTTATGCACAAGGTGGATACACCAAGACATCAGCGGGGCTCATTGTCTTAAGAGGATTGGTTATGAATACACTGTCGTCTGGTGCTATATCGTCAGTCATAACTGTCCTGCCACCGGCCTTCCGTCCGTCAGCAAGGCTTATATTTTACACCGCAACAAACAACTCAAGTACAGGGAACGCACAAGGCAGGGCCGACATCGACGCTAGTGGAAACGTCATACCCGTGACCGGTGATGCTGGATGGTTCTCTTTGGATACTGTTGCTTACTTGCCAGCATCGGCTGCCATGACGGCAGTTAGTACTTTCTATAATGGCTGGACAAACTATGGCGCGGGGTACGCTCCCATGCAATACGCTACTGACGGCGCCGGGCGCACAGTTATAGAAGGTCTAGTTAACGGCGGGACCTACACGGACGGTACCCTAATTGCCGCTCCTCCGTCTAGCTTATTGCCATCCGCATACCAGCATATAGGCGAAGTCGGAGCCGGCACTACTTCAGGAATAGGCGTTAACGTTAGCGGCAGTGGTATATTATCTAAAGGCTATGGATTCTCATCTCCCAGTTGGCTGTCGACCAACGCCGTATTTTACCCCGCCTCCTCGGCTGCGTCTTGGATAAATTTAACACTTCAAAACGGCTGGGTTTATTTAGGTAATGGATTTTCAACACCCCAATACATCAAGGGGTCGGACGGCATAGTCCACCTTAAGGGCCTTCTTAGCAGCGGCACAACCACGAGTGGAACCATTGTTACGACTCTACCTGCAGGGTATAGACCAAGTCAGCGATTACTCTACGCGTGTCTTTCTGCCGGTGCATTTTGTAGATTTGATATCTTGCCAACCGGAGAGGTTGAAACTATAGGAACCGTTAGTAATGCCTGGTTATCGCTAGACAATATTCACTTTTTGGGCGAACAGTAGTGAGGCTTCTTGTAAAAAGCTTGTGTTTATAAAATTAACCTTGTATATTTGAAGCATAGGTAAAAAATTAGGAGGGCAATAATAGAAATGGTATTTGGCAAACTTAAAGATAGAAGGCAAGATAGCGGCTTCACACTGGTCGAGCTTTTGATCGTTATCGTGGTGATTGCTATTTTGGCGGCCATTACGATTGTTGCCTATGGTAATATTTCGGCCCGAGCTAAGACCACCCAGGGCGCAACCGCAACAGCTAACACGGTCAAGGTCGCCGAGGCAATTAACGCCGACAACTCAAAATATCCTGATCTTTATTCAGACCTTACGACCGGTTCAACATCAACTAAATTGCCTAGCGGCCTTACCGTAGTCCAACTCAATAACTACGCGACCGTTATTCCAGCTACGGCCACAGCACTAAGCACTCTGTTTGCGAACAGTACCACCGTTTTTGGTAGCACGGCCCCTAGTAGTGGCAACACAGTTGTCGTAGTGCCGATCTGTAGTGCTGCTGGCGCAGTCCAGGGTGGTGCCGTTTACGGTTACGACTTTACATCTCCAAGCACCAAAGTAAGCGTTTCTTACTACGGCAGCGTGAATGGATCGACTACTGTTAGCACCGGTTCTTACCCGAAAACAGTTGACGCCACCGCTAGCACCCACTGTTAGTAGTTAACTTGCATCATTAATACGACCGCTCTCTTGTGGGCGGTCGTATTTTTTGGACTTGTGTTTAGAGTTGCAACCTTGTATATTTATAGCATAAGCAAAAACAATTAGGGGGCAGAATAAGATATGATTAATAGTAAACTTAAAGGCCGAAGCAGCAGCGGTTTTACACTGGTTGAGCTTTTGATTGTTATCGTGGTGATTGCCATCTTGGCAGCCATTACAATCGTCGCCTACGGCAACATTAGCGCTCGCGCCAAGACCACCCAAGGTTCAACAGCCGCCGCCAACGTAGTCAAGGTTGCCGAAGCAATTAACGCCGACAACTCAGCTTACCCTATCAACACAGCAGCTTTCGCTGCCGGGTCAACATCAACCAAGTTGCCTAGCGGTATTACACTGCAAGACCCAACAGGCACCGCTCCAACGACCGGTAACCTGAACTCACTAGCGGCCTTTGCTGCCGCCCCATCAAGCGGTAACACTGTCGCTGTCGCATTGGTTTGTAGTGCATCTGGCGTCGCCGCTGGTGGTGCCGTCTACTGGTACGACTTTAGTACCCCAAGCACCATTCACGTTACCTACTTCGGTAGTGTTGGTGCCACAACCACCGTCTCATCTGCGTATCCGACGTTGGTCAAATGGGTCACTGCCGGTTGTTAATCAACTAGCAAATAAAAATATGACCGTTTCGGCGGTCATATTTTATTTGCGTAGCTATTTACAGTTTAGGTTACTTATCTGACGGTAGCGGGAACTGCAGCGCAAACTGTTCAACTTCGCTGCGTAGTCGGCTGAGTTCGGCTTCATTGTCGCGATTATCAATCGCCTGCTTCATCCAGCTTGCTAACTGCGCCATATGCTCCTCGCGTAGACCGCGGGTGGTCACGGCTGGCGTGCCCAAACGAATGCCGCTCGGTTTAAATGGCGGTAGCGGATCGTCAGCCACCACATTGGCGTTCAAAGTTAGGCCAATCTTATCAAGCGCCTGCTCGACAACTTTGCCGTCAAGTCCAAAGCTCTTGTAAACATCGGCTAAAATCAAATGGTTACTTGTACCACCGGTAATCAGCTGAAAGCCCTGTTTTTGCATTTCATCGGCCAGCGCGGCCGCATTCTTAACAATTTGGGCGGCGTAATCTTTAAAGTCTGGCTGCAGAGCCTCGTAAAAGGCTACGGCCTTGGCGGCAATAACATGCATATGCGGACCGCCTTGCATACCAGGAAAGACCGCGCGATCAATCAAGGTTGGAATGTTTTCGAGAGTTTTCTCGGGCGCCTTGAGCGGATTGCCAACCACACCTTTACTCAAAATCAGGCCGCCACGTGGACCGCGCAAAGTTTTGTGGGTCGTGGTAGTCATAACGTGAAAACCATAATCGAGCGGGTTTTTGGCCACGCCACCGGCAATCAAGCCAGCAATATGTGCCATATCGGCCATCAATAAGGCTCCCACTTCTTGACCAATAGCGGCAAATTTGGAATAGTCTAGCTCGCGCGGATAAGCGCTAAAGCCAGCCAGAATAATCTTTGGCTTATGTTCAAGCGCTAGGCGGCGAAGTTCATCGTAGTCGATCTCGCCAGTTGAAATATCCTTCATCTTGTAGCGCACAAAGTTATACAGATGAGCGCTACGCGTTACTGGCGCCCCGTGGGTTAAGTGACCACCGTGCGACAAGTCCATCGCTAACACCGTATCGCCCGGCTCTAGCCAGGCACTATAGACAGCCTCGTTGGCCGGCGCGCCGGAGTGCGGCTGCACATTGGCGTGGTCAGCGTGAAACAGCTGCTTGGCGCGGTCGATCGCTAATTGTTCAACTTGGTCGGTAAACTCCTGGCCGCCATAATAGCGCCGACCCGGGTAACCTTCAGAGTATTTATTGGTGAGAACACTGCCAAGCGCCGTCAACACCTCGCGGCTGACATAATTTTCACTTGGAATAAGCTCCAAACCCTTGCGCTCGCGCTGTTCTTCACCGGCAATCAAAGCCATAATTTGTTCGTCATTCATGTGTTTTTCTCCGTTACAACTAGTATAACACCTTACAAAAATCTTGTTGACTTTATATCATACGTGATATATCATGGTGGTTATGGAAACAGCACCCTATAAATCAAAAATTGGAACCCTAATTCAAGAGACACGACAGGCCCGGGGCCTGACCCAGTCGCAGCTGGCACAAGCCTTAAACACCAGCCAAAGCGCGATTAATCGCATCGAAAAAGGCGGTCAAAATATCAGCCTTGAGATGTTGGCGCGCATTAGTGACGTTTTGTCAAGTCAAATTATTAGCCTTAACCAACCCGGTTCGATTAACTTCCGTGTCGAGGGCGGTTACCAACTATCCGGCAGCATCGACGTTAAAACCAGCAAAAACGCCGCCGTTGCCCTGCTCTGCGCTTCGCTATTAAATCGCGGCACGACGACCTTCAAACACGTTGCCCGAATCGAAGAGGTCAATCGTATCCTAGAGGTGTTGAATAGTATCGGCGTTAAAAGCCGCTGGTTCAACGACAACGATCTTGAACTTATTCCGCCAGCCCGGCTCAAACTTGAAAACATGGATATCGAGGCCGCCAAAAAGACGCGTTCGATCATCATGTTCCTTGGGCCACTAATGCACCGTTACAAAAACTTCCGCCTACCATACGCCGGTGGCTGTACGCTTGGCGAGCGCACCGTTGAGCCGCACATGGATGGCCTCAAGCCGTTTGGCCTGCAAGTTGATACCGTAACTGGTTATTACGATGCCAAATCAAACACTGTTCAGCCAGAAAAGACAATCGTCCTGTCCGAGCGCGGCGACACCGTAACCGAAAACATCATCATGGCCGCCGCTTTGAATGATGGCGTAACGGTTATTCACAATGCCAGCCCGAACTACATGGTCCAAGACCTTTGTTTCTTCCTCGAAAAGTTAGGTGTCAAAATTGACGGCATCGGCACCACCCGTCTGACAATCAAGGGCGTTCACGACATCAATAAAAATGTCGAATACTACCCTAGCGAAGACCCGATCGAGGCTATGAGCTTTATCGCCGCCGCCATCGTGACCAAATCGGAAATTACCGTCCGCCGGGCACCAATTGAATTCCTAGAAGTCGAGCTTAAGACTCTCGAAACTATGGGCTTCGAATACGAGCTGTCGAAAATCTACGCCGCCAACAACGGCCGCACCCAGCTGGTCGACATCACGACCAAAGTTAGCGAACTACACGCGCCAGTTGATAAAATTCACCCACTACCATTCCCGGGCCTGAATATCGACAACCTGCCGTTCTTTGCCGTGATTGCTGCTACCGCTAAAGGTCGCACGCTGATTCACGACTGGGTTTACGAGAACCGCGCCATTTACTTGATTGAATTAACCAAGCTAAACGCCAATGTTCAGCTGCTCGACCCACACCGCCTGTACGTCGAAGGACCGACCAAGTGGAAGCCAGCCGAAATTGTCACTCCACCGGCCCTACGCCCCGCTGTTGTGTTGCTATTAGCCATGCTAGCCGCCCCTGGCGTCTCGAGCATGCGCAACGTCTACTCAATCAACCGCGGCTACGAAGATCTGGCCAACCGTCTAAATACCCTGGGTGCGCACATTACTGTTCTGCGCGACATTGCCGAGTAACTTAGAACTCGTCTTTAGTATAAAACTGCGTTTTTTCGATAAACGATTCTTTGCCGATACCAAGACCGGTCTCAATGTCGGTGCTGGTATATTTCTTGTCGATTTTGGCCAATTCTTGCAGCGACAGCAAGGCGTTACGGCCACCCTCAAAATCAACCTTTAGTTCACCGCTTGGCTTCTCGGCGCCAACCACGTGAAAGATTTTATCCTCTAAAATCTCATCATTTTCAGCCGACCGAACGTGCTCGTGATAAACACCGCGATAAACTAGACTTGCTCGCAGGCCGGTTTCTTCTTCAAGCTCGCGCCCAGCCGCCTCAAGGATTGTTTCACCCCAGCGGATCTTACCACCCGGATAACCCCAAAACCCGAAGTACGGATGTTTCAGCCTTTCTTGCACCAACACACGATCGCCATCTTTCAGGACAATGATGACGGCGCTTTTCGGCTGTCGCTCGATCACGTTTTTATCGGTGTCAATTTTATTAGCATATTCCTTACCCGCAACCGTTAACCTATAAGCGCCTTCGGCGGTCTTTTCGATATAGCCGACTTCTAGCAAACGGGCAATGTGAAATTTAAAATGGTCGCTTTCAAGCCCGGTTTTCTTGCGCAAGAAAGAATAACGGGCCGATGGCGCAAAAAGTAATTCGCGCAAAATTACCGTTTGAGCTTCATGGATTTTAACTTCGTGTGACATATTACCTCCTGAGCCCAAAATATATGCAACTAAAAAATAAATCTAGGGAAGATAAATTCCCTACTTTAGACCACTTAGATCAACCGGTATCCAATTGGCCTGTTCAGCCTCATCCTTAATCATGGTCGCAAATTGATCAACATAAATTTGGCGAAACCTGGCAAGCATTTCTTCTTTCCCGTCAGACGGCAGACCTTTCCTGTGACTCAAGGCGATCAGATAATCGGCCGTACGGTCCAGGCCAGCAGCAACCACGTGCGCCGACCGAGCAAAAACCTCGCCTTTGGCGCGCATCACCTCTAGAATTATATCTGACGCTGGTTGCTGTAAGGCTATAGAAGACGCCGCAAACATGTTATCGTCATGCTGCGCCAGCCAAATAATGAGCGAATCGACCGATACCAAGGCGCCGTTTTCGGCTAATTCAATCTTGTATTTATCAGGTCTGATCGTTAGTAAAGGATATTTTCTAAAAATATCACCAACCAGATATGGATTCCGCATTCTGGTTAGAACCTTTTTTACGTAATTTGTATTACCCTCGGTACCGACCAGAGGAGCCAGGACGCCGTCAAGCATCTGAAGCTTCGAGGCAATATCAGCAGCTTGGTATTGCTCACCCAAAACATCACCCAACTCAGCACAAGCATCAATCAGCTTACGGCTTGCTGGCTGCTTTTCGGGCCGACCACCATCAACCCTGTCAGGCTCTATGCGTGAGGCAATCTTAAAATATTCAACAGCCGCCAAACCAAGATCGCGTTCTGCCATTGTGCGATATTTAGCAACAAGACCTTCATGACCATGGGCACTGGTCTCCATGGCAAATAAAATATCGTCCACCGCGTCCCACGAATCACTTACGCCCAATTCCATAGCTTAAAACTATATGTCCCCCACACCTTAGAAGCAAGCATAAACAAAAAAGACACCAGATTGGCGTCTTTGATTAGTGCGCGTGGTACGCCCGATAGGATTCGAACCTACGGCCTTTGGTACCGGAAACCAACGCTCTATCCAGCTGAGCTACGGGCGCATAGGATCTATGATAGCCTGCCGACCATAAAAATCCAAATGCACCCGCAGACACTCAACTAATGCGAGTAGTTCAGCTTGTAGTCCGGAATATCGGTCAAATCCATGTCACCTTGGCGCCAGGTGCGCAAGTTGCTTCCCGCCAAGGACTCCAACCTATGTTTTAGCTGTTCGCTTTCGTGATTGAAAGCTTGGAGTTGGACTTTTTTCATGTATTTTTTCTCTAACCGATCAATAAACGCTCGTCGGCTATTGCGGTTCCTTCGCATGTTACCTTCTCCCATCTAACTTAATGTTGGTAACCTTAGTATATGGCCTATGCGGATTGCTGTCTGTTCGCCGCATCATACAATTTGTGTTATGGCAGCTACCAAAAATATGTGATATGTGCCACAATAAAAATGTGAAGATATTCACCGCTGCTTCGATCAAACGGTCATTTCCCAGCGCGATAGAACGCGTTTACGAAGCCGGCCAGGTGGTGGTGTATCACGGCGATAAACCAGATCATGTGATGTTTATCAAAAGCGGTGCCGTGAAATTCTATGATACTGACGTCGATGGCAATGAAAAAATTCTGCACATCGGCAGCACGGGCAGCTTTTTCCCGCTGTTCTTTCCGCTCGAAGACAAGGACGCGGTTGATGCCTTTTACGCGACAATTACAAAAACCGAGGTTATTATGGTGCCGCTGAGCGAATTCCGCGACCATATTCGAGCTTCGGCCGATTATTCATTTCAAGTTTTGCGCTGGTACGTTCAAGAAGTTGATCATATCGTTTTGCGCCTAAAAAGCATGGAAAAGAGTTCCGCCAAACAGCGACTTTTACACGCTTTTTATTACCTATGCAGCGAGCATGCCGTGCATAAAGTTAACTCAACTTGGTGCAAGGTGAATTTTCCTCTGACCCAACAAATTTTAGCCGATCTAACCGGCCTAACGCGCGAAACCGTTAACGTAACTTTAAAAGACACCGATATTCAGCGGCTAGTAAAAACCAAGCACCAAGTTTACGAGATCAACGAAGCTAAAGTAAGGGCCTTACTGCACTGATCTAGCACTACCCTGCAGTAGTCAGACGGTCGTAGATGTACGTACTATTTTTACCGTCGGTATAGGCTTTGATGTCAATCTCCGACAAAAACGCCGGTAGAATATAGGTTTCCTTCGGGTCAACAAACTCGACGCGGCTAATCTCAATCAAACCGTGTGAAGTTTTTGTAATGTCAATCTTGTCGAATTCACTGGAATCTTCGACCTGAAAGAATAACTCGAGCTCTTCGTCCCACCCGTCGCGATCGGATATAAATTGCTGGACAAATAGTAGCTTGCCGGGCTTCACCTTAATACCAAGCTCTTCGAAAAATTCGCGCTTAATACAGTCGGCAAAACTTTCCATCCGCTCCAGCCCGCCACCTGGCGTTGCCCAGTACTTAGCCTCTTCACCTTTTTCGTTTTTATTTTTGACGGCCAAAATTTTACCGTCTCGCAGCACGACACCGCGGACGTTAACACGTCGTTTATTCACTTTTGACTCCTTATAAATTATTGCTGTTATTAGGAGCGTGAGTGGTTCGGCCCGTCCGAACGTTCAGCGCGTAGAGGAACACACTGGTTCATAGTAAAATAATTATTGCACGCGCAAACTACGAAAGTCAAACAATTTTATTAACAATATCAGCCATAATCACGGCGATGAGCAAACATAAACTTTATGGTATGATAGTATTAACCATTCAAAAAATAAACATATGCCTAACACCATACATGTCTACTCTCGTCGTCAAGCGGCCGTAGCGCCCATTAAAAAGCACCATTATAAACGGTGGGGTATTTCACTTTTACTTATAGGTATGCTGACTATACCGCCGCTAGTAAAGCCGCGAGCCGTTGAAGCGACCAAAACTAAATCGACAGCAGTAATCGCCATACAGGAATCTTATGCCGCACAAACCAAGCTGCTCAACCAGGTGTCCACTAGGGGGCTTGACTCGGTACAGCTTCAGTTACTGCAGCTTGCCAAACAGCAGTTTGCCACCCACGCCACATCTTATGATTCTACGGTTATGGAATATACGCAGGGTTCCCAAGAATCATGGTGTTCTGACTTTATTAGCTGGCTACGCAACCAAGCGGGCGTACCGTTTATTAACCCGACCAGTGGCTCATGGCGTATCCCGGGCGTCGATACGCTGCAAGATTATTACCAACAATACAATGCATACTATGCCGTGGGCGACTATACGCCAAAACTGGGCGATGTGGCTTTTTATAACGACACTAATTTGAGCGGAGACAACACGGCTCATGTGGCGATGGTATTAGGCGTAAGCGGCAATAACGTGATTACTATCGGCGGCAATGAGGGCACCGGAGATGGAACCATTCAAGTGCGTAGCGACCCGCTCCAAGACGGATATCTTGGTCTTAGTGGATTTGGTGATTCCACCCTCTAGAAGAGCCCCACAAAATTACTGATAGTGTTCAAAATAGGATAAATTCGCAAAATGGTACCCCGGGCTGGAATTGAACCAGCGACCTTAGGCTTAGAAGTCCTCTGCTCTATCCAACTGAGCTACCGGGGCGAACCTAATACAATATTACCATGAACATCGCCTCTTACAGAGATAATGTGTAATTTAGAACAGCGATATCAGCAGCGCAATCGCAGCCAAGAACATCACCACAAAGGCGACCCACAGACCTAGTCTTGACCAGAAGCGGCTCCTATAGTCGCCCATAACCTTTTGGCTGCTTGATACGCGCGCGATCAAGAAAATCAGCGGCACGGCCACTATACCGTTAAACACCGCCGTCATAACTAGGGCTTTAATTGGATCAAAGCCGATGAAGTTAAACAGCAGGCCAACAACCGTTCCGATGATAATGACTAGATAAAACTCACGCGCTTGTTTAAATTTGCGGAACAAACCTTCGCGCCAGTTAAATGTCTCGGCAATCGCATATGACGACGATCCAGCCAAAACCGGAATGCTCATCAGACCGATGCCAACAACACCAACTGCGAATATTAGCTGCGCCAAAAGTCCGGCGTTCGGGAAGGTGTGAACGAGCGGCACTAGCGCCTTGGCGGCGTCGGCGGCCGTCACAATGTTGGTAATACCGGCATGATTCAGCACGACCGCACCAACTACAATGATGAACCAAGCCGTCACACTCGAAAACAGCATACCAACAACCGTATCGATGCGCAGCCGCTTTAGATACGGCCGACTAAGGTGCGGAATACCACCTCTTTGAGGCATGCGGTGTTCGGTAATCTCGTCTTCAACAACATTGCTGGTTTGCCAAAAGAACAGGTACGGCGAGATCGTTGTACCAAATATAGCCACGATCACAAACAGAAAGCCCTGGTTTAGATCAATGTGCGGCATAACCGTTGCCGATAGTGCGTCGGCCCATGGCACGTTCACGATAAACGCCGTGATGATGTAAGAAAATAGCGCCAGTGCCAGCCATTTAAGGATGCGCACGTAAGTTCGATAAGATATAAAAACCTCTAAAAGAATGATAATTGTGGCAAAACAGACCGCCAGCAAACCAAACGGCACCGCCGGTAGTAACAGCTGCGTGCTGGCCGCCATGGCACCAATGTCAGATCCAATGTTAAAGGTGTTAGCCAGAACAACCAGCAGCACAATCGGATAAAGTATCTTTTTAGGATAATTGTCACGTATTATGGCCGCCAGGCCCTTGCCGGTAACCGCGCCGATACGCATCACTGCCTCTTGCACCGCAACCATCAGCGGGAAGGTAAAGACCATAGTCCATGGCATGTGAAAGCCAAACTGTGCGCCAGCCTGCGAGTATGTCGCAATTCCCGACGGATCATCATCAGCCGCTCCGGTAATAATACCTGGACCCAAAATACGTAGAAAGCGGCCAATCTTCTTCTTCTTTTTCGGCTGACGGCGAAATATGCGAAGACCCTTAATCAGTTCCTCGGCTTCGGCGATCTGCTCGTCGGGAAAATTAACCATATCCTCGTATACTATACTGTCTGCAGGTTCATTTCAACATGTAATCAATAATGCTTGAGTTTTGCGAGCTGACTATATTTAAATATTTGGCGCTCCGTCCATAAATCGGACTCTCGATATTGGTCAGCGTCAACAAATTGCACCTCATCGCCGTCGATTCCAGACTTGAATATCATAGAACTCGGCCGAACAATAAATGTTATCCTCATCTGATATAAGTTATGGGTGTTTAAATAGCGAGGATCCTCAACGAGCAGTGGCTCAAACTCAAAGTCACCACTTAGCGAGACTTCTTCGTTCAGCTCTCGCGCCAATGCCTCTTTTATAGTTTCGCCGTGCTCGAGTCCGCCGCCGGGAATATCCCACCAATCACGACCACGCTCCTTGACGACCAAAATCTGCTGCCGCTCATTGAAGATCACGGCCTTTAAAGAGGCCCTGAAAAGACTGTCTTTTCGTAGATGTTCGCCGGGGTGAATAATAGCTCCATAGACAGTATCAGGATTGCCTGGCCGATAGTTATCAATCAATTTCAAGTCACGTAAATCTTTGTCTTGGCCACGTCGCCGCTTCCATTCATAAACCTCATTCAGGCTTAAATACGGCACACCGTCAATAATTTGCGCCCGTTTCAATAAATCTTCGGTGTGCTCGCCATACCAATCTTTGCCGACGTCAAAAACACCGTCTTGTAAAACAACCTTTTCGCCCCACTTACCGTGTTGCCAACCTAACTTTTCAACCTTGTCGTAAGCTTCTTCGGTCACGACTAAGTCAATGTCACTCGATTCACGTATACCAAGCGCGCCTAAGATGCCGCTACCGACAACTACATAACTATTTTCTGGCAAATTTAACTCGGCGATTCGTTGTTTGAAATCCATAACACAATAATAGCAAAGTTACGCAGATCTAAGATTTGTCACTAAAATGAGCGTCGTCAGGGTTTTCGAGAGTTTTAACCATAAAAACAAAGTCATATCCGGAATCAACAGCATAATCCATTAGATCGTCGACTCGCTCGGGCTTCTGATAAATAGCGGCGCCCTTCACGGGACTCGCCGACTCAAATTCGATAGTATGTTGCGGCTTAACAAAATCCCATTTATCATGGCCCAGATAATCAGTAAAGATGTCTTTTATATAGTCTATACCCGACACATAATCTTCGGCGTACAAATAGTAGATGGCGTCGCCTAAAAACAGCTTCCACATAAAAGAATCGGGACCAATCACTTCAAATCTTAATACGTCCAGCTGCGATTTCTCGGCCGCATAGTCAAGCTTAAATCGCCGCAGAACTTCTTCGATCTGATCAGCTGCCGGATTGTATTGAAAATCTCTTAGCATACTATTATTTTAACAGTTAAAGAATTAAGGCAACAAAAACTAGCTACAGACTAGATTGGACCGTTAGCCTAATGTTTTCTAGCAACTCAGGACTAACGACGTTCGACTGCCCGCTGTCATAATGATGACCGAACAGCGGGTCAACAAATTCCTGACCCTCAAATATAATCGGCTTTTCATAACGCGGCCGAACGTGCCAATGTACATGCGGCAAGGCGGGGCTAACTTGAAAAGCATTGTTCATCAGGCAACTCCAGTTAAAAAGCGTCGCCCCAAAGGCTTGCCGAATTCCAGCTTCGAGTTTCTTCACAACCTCGGCAAATTCCAACCATTCATCAGTTGTGAGCTCGGCCATATCTGACTTATGTTGCTTCAACGTAACATAGCAGCGCCCCAGATAACCCTGGTCGGCGGCCAGCGATATCGCCCATTTGTCAGTTTCGAATAACGTCTTGTTAGTTGGCAAAAATGCACATACTTCACAGTTGTCGATATTTTTCATACTAATTATATGATAACAAAAAGCGCCAATTCTAGCGCTTTTGGTAATCTTTGGTGCGGGCGGCGAGAATCGAACTCGCATCACATGCTTGGAAGGCACGTATATTAGCCATTATACGACGCCCGCGAACTCGACCTATTATATCAGCAGTTGACGTCTTTTAAAATCACCTTCTATCTGTTAGAATTGATTAGTCTTGGCGAATGTAGCTCAGTTGGTTAGAGCGCCTGATTGTGGTCCAGGAGGTCGTGGGTTCAATTCCCGTCATTCGCCCCAAATAAAAAACCCGCTTCACTAGTAAGCGGATTTTTTATTTGGTAGTATCTTCGCCGCTCATAATGGCAGTGGCCAGCCGATTTTTATCCAGAATTGACTTCACCTGTTCCAGATCGATTTGCACCGTGTCACCTGGCTGAGCGTTACCGGATAGCACCTCTTTAGCGACAATATTTTCAACGGCTTTTTGAATTACTCGGCGCATTGGGCGCGCGCCCAGACGGGGATCGTAACCAGACTCCACCAGATATTGTTTTGCCTCCGGACTGACGGCAACGGCCACTTTTTGACTTTCGAGTGTTTTGTTAACGCCCGCCAAAATCAAATCAACAACCCGCAACAGCTCGCTCTTGCTGAGCGGCGAAAAGACGACGATTTCGTCGAAACGGTTCAAAAACTCCGGGTGAAAAATATGGCTGCTGATCAGTTCATTTATAAACTGTTCTTCGAACTGCTCTAGTTTATAACCGCGACCCACGTATTCACTGATTCGTTCAGCCCCGGCATTGCTGGTGGCAATAACAATCGCATCGCGGAAGTTAACTTCGTTATTATTAACGTCGCGCATAATGCCTTCGTCTAACATCTGCAGCAAAGCCGTCAGTACACTAGAATGCGCCTTCTCTATTTCGTCCAGCAAAATCACGCTAAATGGCTGCTTGGCGACTTGGGCTGTCAGGCTGCTCGGATCATTGGCGCCATCAGCAATCAAGCGGCCGGCATCTTCGGCCATCACAAATTCATTCATATCTAGACGAATCAAACGGTCTTCACCGCCAAAGTAAACCGCCGCTAAAGATTTAGCTAGTTCAGTCTTGCCCACGCCAGTCGGACCAAGGAATAGGAAAGTACCAATCGGTCGATTCTGGTTACGCACACCGGCACGCGCTCGACGCAAAGCATCACTGACGGCGTCAACCGCTCGCTCTTGACCGATCATTCGTTCGTGGATTAGCTTCTCCAGGTTAAGTAAGGTGTCGCGTTCGTCAGCGCCATTTGCCGTACCGACCTTAACATTCAATGTCTTCTCAATCGCCGCGCGCACTTCGGCCGTGCCGACGATTTTGTCCTGAGTATAGTTCGAGGCACTTTCGAGTAACTTCAGCGCCCGACCAGGCATCGCCAAATCTTGGACATAGCGCTCGGCCAAACTGTATGACTCTTTCAGGGCCTGGTACATGTAAATCGTTTTGTAGCGATACTCCAGCATAATCAGCTGGTCTTGCATAATCGCCATTGTCTCGTCGGCGGTCGACGGCTTAAGCATAATCCGGTTCAAGCTGCCGGCTAGGTCTGGCGTTCGCTTTTCGATCTGCAAATAACGCTGCTCGTCCATCGTCAAAATCATCGGTAGGCGACCAGCATTCAGAATCGGCAATAAGATATTCGACAGGTCAACCGAGCCAACACCATCTTCAAAAAACAGCTGCGCATTGTCTAAACAAACGATGATGTTTTTAGCGGCGTAGGCCTCGCCCAGTAGTTGGTCGACTAAGCTTTCAAGCTTACCGCGACCGCTAGCCACCGAAATTAAAGAAGCAGCGTCCAGCAAAAACACCTGCTGGTAATGCAGCTCGGGCGGCAAGTCATCGTCCGGCGACATCAAGCGCGACGCCAAGGCGTAGACGAGCTCTGTCTTACCACTACCAGATTTGCCGATTAACGCCGCGTTGCGCTTACCGTCGCCACTCAATGTTTTAACCAGCTGTTCAAATTCATCTTTATGCGACTCAAGTTCAATTGCCGATCCAGCACCGTCACTAATATTGGCACCGAAGTGCGACAGATTCGGTATCCAGCCAAACGCCCAGTCACGGCCAATCCCACCAGGATGTTTAACGATTTGGTGCTGTCGATGAATAACGGCTATCAAACGGTCGTACCAACGGATACCGGCTACTAAATCATCGTCGTCAAGCTGCAAGTGGGCCAGCAGATTGCTGTGCTGCGGCAATTGAAGCACCAAAGCCGCCATTAAAGTGCCGCCATGAAGTGTTCGGCTCGCCGCTTTTGACCTGAGGTCAAGCGCCGACCGCCAAACTTGAGCCATGTCGTCGCGTGAATCGGTGATTAATTGCTCAACAAATCCCGGCCCCACGCCCATACGCGCCGCAAAAAACTGACCACTGTGGCTAGCCCGGATTGCGCCTAGCAGCTGCTTGGGCGTGGCCTGAGGCGGGATATGCCCCAAAATATCGGCATCGAGTAAATCATCGACACGTTCACCATTTTCGACGATCGGTAAATTATGCAAATAATCTTTGTACCAGCGAACGATCATCGCCGGAATTGCCGCCACCCCAATCAACGCCCAGCCCAGATAAGACTCAAACGCCAAGGCCGCCAAGCCAGCAACAATCAACAGCACAGCCCCCACCTCAAACGAAACAATCCACGGCGCCAGCCCAACCGCAATCCGGGCTTTATGCGCCCGCGGGCTGGAATATCGGAACAGTTTGTCTATTTCCATGCCGGCATCCACCCTACCGATGTCAAAATTAGTCCAGCTATCGGCAAAATCGGCACCACCAGCCAGAAAACAATAATAATCGCGCTATAAATCACCACAATAAGCAAAGTAATAACACCAATGACAATAAAAATCGACCGAAAAACTGCCCCGAAAACCCTTGAAAAGCTGCGGTCAAAAAACGCCCTCATCTGTACGCCGATTGGACCACTCACCTGGCCGGCTGAAATCTGCCTAAAAGGTGCGAACAGGGTGCTGGCCAGCTGGCCAAGCGAAAAGAAACCAGCCGTTGCCGACAGATAGCCCTGGGCACGCCGCCACTGCAAGCGCCACCCTTCGCCGTACCACCAGTTCAGTAGTCCCACCAAAAACATATGCATTTATTGTAACACTGTAAAATCAGCTATAATAGACCATATGTTTCAACCCTTGGTTACTGTTCTTGGAAAAGCCGTTCGTTCGGCGGCTCGCCTTCGCGGCGGCGGATCGGCTTTACCGGGGTTATTTGTCGAAAAAATTAGTCCAGATTTCATTAGCCGCACCTTATCCGACCTACCCTACGGCACAGTAGTCATCAGCGGCACCAACGGCAAAACCACCACCACCAAGATGGTAGTTGAACTACTCGAAAGCCAGGGGCTCAAAGTCTTTACCAACCGCACCGGCAGCAATTTTACCCGCGGCGTGGCGGCGGCTCTACTTGGTGAAGTGTCGCTGAGCGGCAAACTAGTCGCCGACATTGCTGTGCTTGAGCTTGACGAAGCTCACGCCGTAAAATTTGTGAGCCAAATCAAGCCGCGCTACAGTCTGTTATTAAATGTCATGCGCGACCAGCTTGATCGCTTTGGCGAGATTGACGCCACGGCCGCACTTTTGACTAAAATCGCTGAGGCCACCACTGAAGGTGTTGTCTTAAACCGCGAAGATCGCCGGGTTGCTAAAATCAAAGATTCGCTCACCAGCCAGCAGGTTAGTTACTTCGGTCTGAGCGATGATTTGCTAGCCACCTTCCCTACCGACGACGAACTTCACGGCGGCAAACGAGCAGCCGCTAAGCGACCGGCCGCCAGCGTCACCCTAGAAAAAATTGAGCCGCACCAGGCAACATTTGGTATCGGCAACAAGCAATTCTCGACCCCGCTAAAATTAGCCGGCCTTTATAATATTTTTAACGCCGCTGCCGCCCTGGCCTTGGTGGCAATGATTACCAAGTCTAAGCTCGACCAACCTAACTTAATTAAAGCTCTGTCGAATGTCCAGCCAGCTTTTGGTCGTGGCGAAGTTTTGACAATCGGCGGGCAACCACTTGAGTTGGTTCTAGTCAAAAACCCGTCTGGGTTTCGGCTCGGCCTAGCCTCTTTTCCACCAGCTGGTTACGCCACCATGATCGCCATCAACGACAATTATGCCGACGGCCGCGACATGTCTTGGCTATGGGACGTTGATTTTAGCAGTCTGGCCGAAAACGGCGTAGCTGAGGTGTCGGGCATTCGCGCTTACGACATGGCCCTGCGGCTTGATTACGACAATATTGCGGTCGAGCAAATTGAAACCGATCTAGCAAAAGCTCTGCGCGACTTTATCGACCGCCACCCGGCCACCCCAAAGCGAATTTACTGCACCTACACCGCCATGCTAGCCCTCAGGCGTGAACTGGCAAAAATCACCGAAGTTGAGGTTATATCATGAGTCAGGTCATTACAATTCTGCAACTATATCCGCGCGACATGAACATTTACGGTGACCACGGTAACTTATTGGTATTAACGCGCCGGCTAGAGCGCTACGGCTACGAGCCAAAAGTAATTGAATATAATCCCGGCGACAACTTCCCGGCTAAAGTCGACCTAGTGGTTGGCGGCGGCGGCCAAGACAGCGGACAAAGCAAGATTCAAGATGATTTGTTAAAAATAGGCCCGCAATTAAAAACCATGGCCGAAGCCGGCACGCCGATGTTAATGGTTTGCGGCCTGTATCAACTATTTGGCAAATTCTTTAAAACCAAAGACGGCGAAATCATCAAAGGCATAGGTGTTTTAGATATCGAAACCTACGGCAAATCGGAGCGCTTGATTGGTAATATAATCACCGAAAGCCCATTCTTTGGCCAAATTGTCGGTTACGAAAATCATAGCGGCCAAACTTACCTCAGTGGCGACACGAAGCCTCTCGGCTTGGTTATGCTTGGCGCCGGTAATAACACCGACGACGGCCACGAGGGTGCTCGTTACAAAAACGTTATTGGCACTTATCTGCACGGATCGGTTTTACCAAAAAACCCTCAGCTGGCCGATTTTCTAATCAAACAAGCGATCATTAGTCGCTACGGTGAATTCACCAAGCCGCCGCTTGATGATTCATTGGCCGAAAAAGCCCGCGCCGCCGCCATGAAGCGCCCTCGCTAATTTGACCGCTCCGGTGAGCGGAGGTTATAATAAAAGTATCCAGTGAGGCCGTCACTACCGATTACCTGCCCGGCTTACTTGTCTATAATCTAACATGCATATTTACCCCAGCGCGTTACTTAACAAGCAAAGGAGGTGAAAAATGGCAGGCGTTAGCCCCATGCGAGTTCAACAGTTCATTAGAGGATTGGTTTTTCCGGCCAGCACCGGTGAGATTATTGCCTACGCCGGAGAAAGTGGCGCCGACGAAGACGTTCTCGATACGCTTCGTTCACTACCCGATGAGAGTTTTCAGACCCCGTCAGAAGTTAGCGACGCCATCGATAAACTCGATCAATACGAATTTAACCCCGAAGACGAAGTCGAAGAAATCGACCTAGAAGAAGAGGATGGTGATATATAGCTGCCCGTTTTTTGTTTGCGACACCAAAACGCTAGTGTTAAAATGATTACATAATTATGAAGATATATAAACAGCGCCGCGCTACGGGTTTTACGCTGGTTGAACTGATTTTAGTCATCGCTGTTATTGGTATCTTGGCGGCTATCACCATCATTGCTTATGGCTCCTGGAAGCAAAATACCGCTGCTAATGTTTTGAAAAGCGACCTGAATGGCGCTGCTGCTGCCATGGAAGACGCTCGCAACTGGGGCTCTGGTTATCCTACATCAGTTCCAACCAGCTTCAAGCCATCAGACGGCACCACCTTAACTGGGGGCAGCAGTGACGGCAAAACATTCTGCATTCAAGACACCAGCACAACCTATCCAACGCTAATTTTTCATCTTACAAACGGTGGATCAACCACCACTGGCGCCTGCCCTTAGATAATCCGATCATCGTATAAAAATAATCCTTACGATATTTCGCAAGGATTTCTTGTTCTTGGTCGGGGTGAAAGGACTCGAACCTTCGACCTCACGCTCCCAAAGCGCGCGCGCTAGCCAACTGCGCCACACCCCGACATGTTACCACAACTGACGCGCGGCGCTAGCCTAATAACCAGACGCCACACCCCGATGTGTGGTTTACTCGGCATATTATAGCCCATTCGGCTATTTTTTTCTAGAGGCGAACGGTTTATAATTAGTACCGTGAAGCAAACGCCGTATCAAGCACCAACTTTCACGTTGCCAAACGAATCGGGCAAAGCGGTTTCGCTGACTGATTTTAGCGGCAAGTGGGTGGTGCTGTACTTTTATCCAAAAGATGAAACACCCGGCTGTACAACCGAAGCCTGCAGCATGCGCGATGCTCGTGACGGTTTAACCGACCTTGGTGCCGAAGTTATTGGTGTAAGTATGGACGATGCCGCCTCGCATGAAAAATTCAAAACTAAATACAATTTGAATTTCACATTGCTGACGGATAAAGACAGCAAAGTGCTCCGCGAATATGGTGCATGGGGCAAAAAGATGTTTGGCCGCGAGGGAATCTTGCGCAAAACGTTCATCATCAACCCCGAGGGTCAAGTGGTCAAGGTTTATGGCCGCGTCACGCCGCTTGGGCATGGCGACCAGGTCATAGCTGAGCTTAAGCAGCTCCAGCGTCTGTAATTGTCGGGGTGTAGCGCAGCTCGGTAGCGCGCGCCGTTCGGGACGGCGAGGTCATGGGTTCAAATCCCGTCACCCCGACCAAGATTTTTTGTATGACAGTCACTGTTGAACAAACACACACAATCGAAACTAAACCTGCAACAAACGGTGACGGCCTTGAAGCTGTCGCAGTTTTTGAATATGGCGGTAAGCACGGACTCATGGATTTGATCCAGCGCAGTGTTGCCCGAACACTTGACCTGCGTGGCGCCGACCAAGCCAAGACTTTTGTCGAAATCTTAGATAATTACCCAGATCCAGCCGAGCGGCAACGCAAGATCGAAGAAGTCGGCGGACAATTCGATGAGGCGCTGGTTAATTTTGTAGCTTGCTCAATGCTTGCTAGCCGACGGCCCAAAACCATTATTCGGGCTAGTAGTAGCGAAGGTTTTGACGGTTACCTGCCATGGCAAACCACCCTAGATGAACGACTGAAAGCCATGGCGGATTACGGCCTGCAAGGACTACAGGTTGTGGTTGAAAGATTTACACCGGATACCGACAACGTATTGACTATACCGACCCAAAGAAAGAGCAACGGTCTCCCTGACGATCAAGAGCTTGAACTAAGCGCATAACAGGCGTGTTTGCCTAAAAACTTTAGCAAAATATGATTGAGTCGGCTAGCGATTGGTAAGCCGGTTAAATCATCTTTGACCAACATATGTTCTTCGTCCAAATCATCGCCGTAGCCGTACCATTTAAAGATAAATTCCTCGCTAAAATCGGCCGCCACTTCCGGCTTCTCTTCATCCGCGATAACAGCCTCTTGATCTATTAGTTCTTCAACGGAACGAACTGTCGACTCAATCCCCAACTCCGCGTCCAATTCATTATCTTCGAACACATAGTCATCGACCGGTTCACTCTCCGCCGCTTCAGCCGCCTGTTCGTCTTCACCGAATTCAACAACCTTAATAACATCGCTTTGTGCTTCACTGTTTTGGATTGTGATCAAAACATCTTCCGGTGTCTCATCGTCTACTACCGTCTCGACAACAAGCTCTGTCAGACTAACTTTTGGCGCGGCGGTAACATATTCTTCACTCACTTCAGGCTCCGGCGCTAGCACTACTTCTGGCTCGAGTTGGGGCTCTGGCTGCAATTGCTGCGGCTCAACAATATCATCGCTCAAGGCTAGCTCTTTAAGATTAGTTTGGATAGCCGGCTCTTTCGCATCGGTGACTGGATCCGCCTCAAACTCTTCGTGGACAGCCTCTAGCTTAATCTCCGCAACAACTTCGACCGGTGATGGTTTTACTGGCGTCAGAACCTCAACTGGCGCCGCTTCGTCGACAATCGTGACTGCAACCGGCTCCTCTACCGGTAACTCGTCTATATGAACCTCGTTCACAATCGGCTGACGCAAATTTTGCGCCACCACCACCTCAACGCTATCGTCGAGCAACTCACGCAGATACGAACGTGGCTCTGGTGCTTCTTGCTCGACTACGACCGGCTGCGCTATTTCGGATTTAGTCTCCGGCGCAGAATCCACAGCCTGAGTTTCGTCGGTTACTATAATTTCTTCTTCGGCCGAGACCAATGTTATGTCAAAATCACCCAAATCATGGGTTACCGGCGTTTCTACTTCAGCGCTCCGGGCACTCGGACAAAAATTAACCAGTGGACAGCCGGCGCACAAAATCGCCGCGCAGCCAATCGCCCGCTGGCTTAGCGGACTCTCTGCTTCGGCCGCAGCTTCCACCGCCTTAACTTCTTCGGCGGTAGCAAGGTTCTCATCTACCGACGCAACTTCGATATCGGTCAGCCGCTCTAGAGTTATCTCGCTCATCGCTAAGCCGCTCCAAAAAATGTCTCGGTTGTAATCTGGTCGCTCGACACGCCGCAATCGACCAACTGCCGCCACATCGACTTTACAAAATCAGCCGAGCCGCAAACATAAAAACAATGCGTATCTTTGTGACTGACGGCGTCTTTTAAAATATCGATTCGCCGGTGCTTAGCGTCACTAGCGCCTGGCGCCCGGGTAATAAAATGATCAACCACAAAATTATCGTTCGCATCCGCCAGCGCTTGTAGCTCCCGGCCAAAAACCACGTCGCCCGGCGTGCGGTTACTATATAACAAACGGATTGGCCGGCCGGTTTGACGCATAGTCTCGTCTTGAATAACACTCCAAATTGGCGAAATGCCGGTTCCGGCAGCAATCGCTAAAATCGGTTCATCATCAAAAGCGTTGAACGATCCATACGGCTGGCTAATGGTCAGCTCTTCGCCAACTTTCAGCTCATGGAGCTTGCCCGAAAACAGGCCAATTTTCTTGACCGTAATCGTCGATTCGACCGCCCCGGGCACGCTCGACAAACTATAGGCCTTGCCCTCGGTCACATCGGTATCATCAAAATAAACTGTTATATACTGCCCCGCCCGATGCGTTAGCGCCTCGCCGTCCACCTTAAAACCAATCGTCACGGTATCTGGCGTATTGATAGTTCGACTGGTGATAACGGCTGTTTGCTTCATCGCACTAAACAGTAATCAACGTACTGCTCCATTTGTTTACGGATATCTTCGAATTCCTCGTCGCTATAAGTAGTTTCGCGCCGAAAAGCCGGGCTTAAAGTTCGACCGCTGCGAAACTTTTGCAGTGCATAACGCGACGCGCCGCGCAGCATCTCGCCAATGGCCTTAAAATCATCAACCGGAATCTGCGACTTCACAACCGTGGTGCGAAACTCATAATCAACACCCGATTTTTTAATCATCTCAATACTGCGCATAATCGCATCCATATCGATTGGGTAGGCAGCGATCATTTGGTATGAATCTGGCGTGCCCTTAATATCCATCGACACATAATCGAGCAGCTTATCGTCGTACATCTGCCGCAGCATGTCCGGGTGCGTGCCATTGGTGTCTAATTTAATCGTAAAACCAAGCTGCTTGATGCTAGCAATCAGCTGCGGCAGGTCGTCGTGAACTGTCGGCTCACCACCGCTAATCACCACACCCTCCAGTTTGCCGACGCGCGTCGCCAAAAAAGCTAGCACGTCGTCAACCGGAATGGCGTCTCCGTAGCGTTCTGGCAAGACAAGTTCAGGATTGTGGCAGTAGCCGCAACGCATATTACAGCCAACTGTGAAAATCACTGCACTGGCCTTGCCCGGGTAGTCAATTAAAGATACTTTTTGAACGCCGCCGATTCTCATAGCGCCTTAACGCGTGCTCGATCGACATCGATCTTCTTGCGCATATCAAACTCGGCACGTTTGCCGTTGTTCCAGCGGTGCGTAGGGGTTAGGAAGCCAACCACACGCGAGTAAACTTCACAGACTTCTTCACACTTCGGACAGAATTCGTGTTCACCAGCCAAGTAGCCATGGTTCTTGCAGATACTAAAGCTTGGACTAAACGTAAAGTATGGCAAGCGGTAGTTAGTACAAACCGTTCGGACTAGCTTCTTCAGAATTTGCGGATCATTGATGCGCTCACCCAAGAAGAAGTGAATCACGGTGCCACCGGTGTACTTGGTCTGTAGTTCGTCTTGTAGTTCCAAAAGCTCAAACAAGTCATCGGTAAAGTTAACCGGCAGGTGAGTCGAGTTGGTGTAAAACGGCGCCGGCACATCTTTACCAATGCCGTTGGCAAAGTGCGCTTCAGGAAAGTCTTTTTGGTCGATCTGCGCCAAACGGTAAGTCGTACCCTCGGCTGGTGTCGCCTCAAGGTTATAGTTGTTGCCTGTTTCTTCCTGGAATTCAATCAGCTTGTCGCGCATGTAGTCCAGCACTTCTTCGGCAAACTTACGACCTTCATCGCTACCAATCGTTGTATCAAGCAGATTTTCGATCGCTTCGTTCATACCGACCAAACCAATGGTTGAGAAGTGATTCTTCCAATATTGGTCAAAGCCTTGCTTGATGTTGCGCAGATAGTACTTGGTGTACGGGTACAGCCCGGCGTCGGTCAATCGTTCCAAAGTTTTGCGCTTGATCTCTAGGCTCTCTTTGGCCATTTCCATCAAATCGGTCAGGCCGGCCATGAACTCTTCTTTGTTGTGTGCTTTCAGAGCTAAGCGCGGCAGGTTAATTGTTACTACGCCCACCGAACCGGTCATTGGGTTGGCGCCGAACAAACCACCGCCGCGGTATTCCAACTTGCGGTTGTCGATGCGCAAACGGCAGCACATCGAACGAGCATCCTCTGGGTTCATGTCGCTGTTAACGAAGTTCGAGAAGTACGGAATACCATATTTAGCCGAAGCTTCCCAAAGATTCTCAACCACCGGGTTATCCCAATCAAAATCCTTGGTAATGTTGTAGGTTGGAATTGGGAAGGTAAAGACACGGCCAGTCGAGTCACCTTCTACCATCACTTCGAGCAGCGCCTTGTTAAAGACATTCATCTCTTTTTGGTAGTCGCCGTAGTTGGTCTCTTGCATTTCACCGCCAATAATCACCGGAATGCCAGCAAAGTATTCTGGCGGGGTCAAATCGAGCGTAATGTTGGTAAACGGTGTCTGAAAACCAACTCGTGTTGGCACGTTGACGTTAAAGATAAACTCCTGCAACGCCTGCTTGACCTCTTTGTGTGTCAGCCCGTCAGCGCGGATAAACGGCGCCAGTAAAGTATCGAAGTTCGAAAAAGCCTGTGCGCCAGCCGCTTCGCCCTGCAAGGTGTAAAAGAAGTTGACGATTTGACCCAGCGCCGAGCGTAAGTGCCTGGCTGGCTTACTGGAAATCTTGCCCTGAACACCGGTAAAGCCCTCACGTAGCAGGTCCATTAAGTCCCAGCCAACGCAGTAAACCGACAGCAAGTTCAAGTCATGAATATGGAAATCACCAGCCCGGTGTGCATCGCCAATTTCTTTAGGATAAATCTTGTCCAGCCAGTAATTCTTGCTGACCTCTGACGAAATGTAATTGTTCAGCCCCTGCAGCGAATAGCCCATATTGGAGTTTTCTTTGACCTTCCAGTCCAGATTGCCCAAATATGAGTCAACCAAATCAATCTGCATATTGCTGGTGATGTCACGTAGACGCTGGTGCTGGTCGCGGTAAAGAATGTAAGCCTTAGCCGTCTTGTTGTAGGTCGAGTTGATGAGTACATTTTCAGCAATATCCTGAATCTGTTCGACCGTCGGTACTTTTTCGGTCAGTTCGGTCTCGGCGCGCGAAATCACTTTATTCGCCAAACGCTTGGCGGTTGTTTCGTTGAATTCCCCTGTTGCCTCGCCGGCTTTGATCAATGCCGCTTCGATTTTTGCGGGATCGAATTTGACGCGACGTCCGTCGCGCTTTTTGATTGAGTTGTACATGAACCTACCCCCTTGTTTTTATCTGTATACACGGTGCCCGTGCATATGCGCTATATATAGCGTATATGCTTCATACTAGTACCATACATGTAGGGTAGTCTGTGCGCAATGTCACATTATTGGTAAATTGTAAAATTCTACAACAACTATACTATTTAGCGTATTCGATGGCGCGGGTTTCACGGATAACATTCACCTTAATCGTGCCCGGGTATTGCATTGTGCTTTCAATCTTGTCGGCGATGTCACGTGCCAATTTAATGGCGCTGAGGTCATCAATTGACTCCGGCTGAACAATCACGCGCACTTCACGGCCAGCGCTGATGGCGTAAGCCTTGTCGATACCCTTGAAGCTGACAGCAATATTCTCTAGCTCACGCATACGCTCGGCAAAGTTCTCGGCGCTGATATTACGGGCGCCAGGTCGAGCCGCGCTTAGCGCGTCACAGATACGGACAATTATGGCTTCTGGAGTGGTTGCCTCAACATCGTCGTGGTGGGCTTCAATCGCGTGGGCAATTTCTTCACTCATACCATATTTACGCGCTAGAGCAGCCGCAATGTGGTGATGCTTGCCTTCAATCTTGTGTGTGACAGCCTTGCCGCTATCGTGCAGCAAAGTAGCGATTTTAGTGGTGCGAACGTCGGCACCAATCTCTTCGGCAATCATTCCGGCCATGTGGGCCATTTCAACACTGTGCATCAAGACGTTTTGACCGTAACTGGTGCGGTACTTCAGCTCGCCCAACAGGTGCAACATTTCTTTAGGAATGCCGACAACGCCAACTTCACGAGCAGCGTCTTCACCGGCACGAACGACTTCTTTTTCGATTTCTTTTTGAGCCTTGGCAACAACTTCCTCAATACGGCCAGGGTGAATGCGGCCGTCCTTCATCAGGATTTCAAGACTCAAACGAGCCACTTGGCGCCTTAGCGGATCAAAGCTCGAAAGGATAATCATGCCCGGGGTGTCGTCAACCAAAATATCAACACCGGTCGCCCTCTGCAAAGCTTGAATGTTACGACCCTCTTTACCGATGATGCGGCCCTTCATTTCATCGTCAGTAAGCTTCAAAGCCGTGACTGTTCGCTCGGCTGTTACCTCTGAACTCATGCGCTCCATGGCGCTAACCAAAATCATCTGCGAACGCTCTTCGGCGTCGTCAACGGCATCTTTCTCGAGCTTGCTAACCAAACCAACCAAATCGTCTTTAACGTCGCGTTCGGTCATTTGCATCAGTTTTTCGGCCGCTTCTTGCTTCTTTAGACCGGCAATTTTCTCGAGTTTTTCTTGCTGTTTAGTGCGGATGTCGCGAATTTCCGACTTCAAACTTTCAACTTCATCTTCTTGGGCGCGTAATGCCTCGGCGCGCTTGTCTAGCTCGTCTAGCTTCTTATCTAGGTTGCCTTCGCGCTCCGCCAAACGAGTTTCGGTCTTTTCCTGCGCTTTGCGGCGCTCGGCCTCTTCTTTTTTGGCATCTTCGGCCAGTTTCAAAGCTTCATCTTTGGCTTTTAAAACAATATCGCCAGCCTTGGTCTTGGCATCAGCGATAATGTGATCGGCCTTGAGCTTGCTTTGGCCAGCCTTACCGCGGTCATAAACAACTTTTCCGCCAACGCCAGCAACAACTGCGACGATAGCAGTAATAATTACCTCTAACATAACTGTTTCCTTCCTCAGCCTCGGCGCCGCCAAGTGTTCATCTTGACGCGAAAATTTATCATACGCCCAAACTGAAAATTCAAAAAATATATAAATCGGTCGCTAAATATTAACGGACTTAGCAGACTTAAATTTATTGTAGCGCTTTTTATAACATGCGCGCAAGCACACTATTTGCGCGGCTTGGTAATATTGGCTTCGCCGCCATACTCCGGCATAACGATTTGATCATTGCGGCCGGCCGCCAGAGCATCAAGTACATCTCGCTGCCAGTTTTCACCAATCCCACCAACAATCGGCAAACTTAGACTATCGGCCAAAGTGTTTAATACCGTAATGCCAATCCTAAGCCCAGTAAAGCTGCCTGGACCCTTGAAAATACCCAGGCCAGTCAAATCGTTGATCGTTTTGCCATTTTCGGCTAGTCGATCAGTTAAATAGCGCAGTAAATCTTTTGCCAGACTGCGATCGGCTGGCCACTCGTAATCGCGGCGCAAATCGCCATCCACCAAACTAAGCTTGCACACGGGTGTCGATGTATCTAAAAGAATGATCATAATTGACTAATTAACTCCTCTGGTCCGGTAATTTCGAGTCGACGGGCGGTGCTGCTCGGTGCTGTTATTATTATGCGGATTCGTTCCGGCGGCAAAATGCCTTCAACGACCGCGGCCCACTCAATAATCGTAATCGATGATGGGTCGTGAATCGTTTCGTGCAGCTCATTAGCCATAATACCGGCGTCGTTTAAGCGATAAAAATCGTAATGCGCCAGGCTTAAACCACCGCGCGCACTGTAGACCCGACTAATCGTAAAGCTTGGACTTTGAACATCTTCGTCGACATCTAGCCCGCGAGCTATACCCTTAGTAAGGGTGGTCTTGCCAGCACCGACGTCGCCAATTAGCTCCAAAACTTCGCCGCCCTTTAATAGGCGTCCGAGTTTTTCGCCAAAAGCTCGCATTTCAAATTCGCTGTTTACCTCTTTAATCATCGTCCACAATTATAACATGACGCGACGCGAGATGATGTGCTGGAACTTTTTGTCAGTCTAATTTACAATAGAGCGTAAGCATTATGCGTATTTCCGATGATACAATCGAAAAACTACTAGGACGCGCCAAATTAGCGACGCCCGATCAAATTCAAACCCTTAAAGAAGAGGCCACTCGGCTTAAATTGCCGCTCCAAGATATTGTCTTGCAGCAGCAAGTTGCTACCGATCGCGACCTGGTCAAGGCGTTTTCTGACTTTGCCCAAATTCCATTTGTTGAACTAGACCCGCAAAACATATCTAGTGATGTCTTAAATCAAATCCCAGAGCGTATCGCCAGACAATATAACGCCGTTCTATTTAAGATTGACGACGATGGCACGCGCCACTTGGCCATGGAAGACCCAGATGACGTCCAGGCGGTCAACTTCTTGCAAAAAGAAGTCGGTATTAATACCAAAATCTACATTGCCACTCGTCAAAACATCCTTTCTGCCCTTGAGAACTACCGCGGCGACGTTAACCAAGAGCTCAGCAGCGTCGTTGAATCACAGGAAGAAGAAACTCCAGCCGCCAGTCAAGCGACCGTTAGCGAGCAAGATATCACCGAAGATTCTCCGATTGCTCAAACCGTCAACTTATTACTTGAATACGCCATTCGCTCGCATGCCAGTGACGTACACATTGAACCGCGTGAGGATTTTGTGCGGGTCCGTTATCGTATCGACGGTGTTTTGCGTGAAGTAAACCGCCTACCATCAAATGTGATTGGGCCGTTAATTAGTCGCATAAAGATTTTGGCCAACCTAAAAATTGACGAACACCGTGTGCCGCAAGACGGACGATTTAAGATTACCGTCGGCGGCAAGGCCTATGCCCTGCGTGTCAGCGTGATGCCGGTCACCGATGGCGAAAAGATTGCGATGCGTATCCTGGATGAGTCCAGCCAAGCTGTGACGCTTGAGCAGCTGGGCTACTGGGGTTACTCGCTTAAAACCATCAAACAAACGATGGTCGAACCGAACGGTATGGTCCTGCTAACCGGTCCAACTGGTAGTGGTAAGTCGACCAGCTTGTTTAGTATTTTGTCGATCCTCAACACCCCAGAGGTCAACATTTCGACCATTGAAGACCCGGTTGAGTACAAGATCATCGGCGTCAACCAGACCCAGGCCAACACCAAAGCCGGCATGACCTTCGCCAACGGCCTGCGTGCGATGCTGCGTCAAGACCCGAACATTATTATGGTTGGTGAGATTCGCGACTCTGAAACTGCCGACTTGGCAATCCAGGCCGCTCTAACCGGACACATGGTCTTTTCGACCCTGCACACCAACAACGCCGCCGGATCACTGCCGCGTCTGCTAGATATGGGCATCGAGCCGTTCTTGATAGCTAGCACTGTTCGCTCAACCGTTGGTCAGCGCTTGGTCCGACGCTTGCACCGAGCGTCTCGACAGGCCTACAATCCGACGCCCGAAGAACAGCAAGAGATCATCAAACTGTTTGGCTTCCCGACCGATTCCGCTTTCAAAATGATTCACGAACTTGAAAAACAAGCCGCAGACGCAGGTATTGGAGGCGACACGCCGCTTAGTACCGATGAAAATGGCATCAAGACGCTTTATCACGCCGATTCCAACTTTAACGAAGACGAGGCTAGCGACGGCTTCAAAGGACGCGTCGGTATCTACGAGACTCTATATAATTCACCAACTATCCAAAAAATGATTATTGCGCGCGCCACTAGTGCCCAGCTCCAAGAGCAAGCCATCAGCGAAGGCATGATGACGATGCTGACCGATGGTTTAGTGAAGGCTCTGCGCGGCGAGACAACGATCGAAGAAGTTCTAAGGGTTAGTCGAGAATAATGGCAAACTTCAGCTACATCGCGCTTGATAGTCGCCAGCAGCCAGTCAACGGCAAGCTTGACGAACCAGATCGCGCCAGTGCTATTGCGGCCCTTGTCAAAGAGGGTTTAAGGCCGATCAGCCTTCACGAGATCACACTCGGCAGTAAATTTAGTTTTGATTTTCGAAAATACTTCGGTTCGCGCAAAGTCAAAGCCGACAATCTAGTCATGATGACTAGGCAGCTCAGCGCCATGATCGGTGCTGGCGTGCCGCTTTTGCGGGCGCTTAACTCGCTGCAAGCTCACTCCGAGGACCCAGCCCTGTCAAAAGTGTTGGTAGTCGTTATCAAGGATGTTCAAGGCGGTATGTCACTGGGTGATGCTCTATCCAGGCACCCCGAAACCTTCAACGACGTCTACGTCAACATGGTCCGGGCCGGAGAGTCGGCCGGTATTCTAGACGACATCTTAAAGCGCCTGGCCTACCAGCAGGAAAAAAACTCTTCAATCCTCAAAAAGGTTCGCGGCGCCATGGCCTACCCGACAGTTATTTTTTCTGTGACAGTCCTCGCATTTTTCGGCTTAATGATCTTCATTATTCCGCAAATTGGCAAAATCCTAACCGATTTGGGCGGCCCTAACGCTCACCTTCCGGGCATTACGCTCGTCATGCTTGGCATTAGCCATATTGTTGTTAACTTTTGGTTTATTATCTTTCCGGCACTTGGTGGTGCAATCTATGGTGTAATTCACTATGTCCACACCCCGCGCGGCCGTAACCAGCTGCACCATTTGGTTCTAAAGATACCCGGAATTAGTCCAATTGTGCGCAAAGTCGCCGTAGCCAGGTTCGCACGAACCTTTTCGGCCCTGATGGGCGCCGGCGTTGCCGTTCTAGAGTGTCTGCATGTGACAGCGCGCGCTATTGGTAATGTGGTTTACGAAGAAGCCCTTAACGACGCCGCCAAACAGGTAAAAAACGGTAAACAATTATCGAACGTAGTCGCCAATAACCCCTTATTCCCACCAATCGTGTCACAGATGCTAGCCGTTGGTGAGGAGACCGGACAGACCGACGCTGTATTGGTTAAGGTGGCCGACTTTTACGAAGAAGAAGTCGACAACGCCATCAATAGTCTTAGCTCGATTATCGAGCCAGTTATCATTATTTTAATGGGTAGCATGGTCGGATTAATTGCCGCCAGCGTTATGCTGCCAATTGCCGAACTTTCGACGAGTATTCAGCAGTAGCAAAGCCATAATGCTCATGCTACAATAGACAGGAATACTCTATTTGTGGGCATCAATGGCAAAATTATTTTATACAAATAAACCGGTTATTGGCCTTGATATCAGTACGACTGGTCTGAAGGTTATGTCGATCGACCCCAAAAGGTGGTTAGTACTTGGTTATGGGTCAATTGACCTAGATCCAGGCAAACTCAAGGAATCGCTTGAGACCAATACCACTTACCTGGCCGATAATATTCGGTTGCTGATGACCGAAAAAATCGTCGGCTCGCTGAACAGTAGTCGCGTCGTCATTGGTGTTCCAACGGCACGTACTTTTTCGCGTACCTTCACCCTGCCCGTATCAGCCGAAAAGACTCTCAAAGACGCCGTTGAGCTCGAGGCCGATCAGTACATTCCGCTGCCTAGCGAGACTCTTTACATGGATCACCAAGTGATTGAGCGCGGCAAGGACAATCTGACTGTTTTGATGAGTGCCATCGCCCGAGTGGTGATTGATAATATTATGTCAGCAGCCGATTCAGCCGACTTGATGCCAGTTCTGATTGAGCCTAGCATTAGCTCGGTCGGCCGCGTTTTGACCGCTACCGAGGAAGGCAACCTGCCAACCGTCATCGTCGACATCGGCCCCGCCAGCACTGACATTGCAATCCTCGACAAAGGCAGCATTCGGGTCACCGGTGGCGTCGCCATCGGCGGCAACACTTTCACGCTCGATATCGCCAAACATTTAGGCGTCACTCTTGAGAATGCCCATCAGTTAAAGGTTCTTAACGGATTGGCAGCCGGACCGCGCCAGCAAAAATTATCGGCAGCACTTGAGCCAAGCCTTGAGCGTATCTTGGCCGAGACAAAGAAAGTTATCCGCTACTACAACGAGCGTATCTCACAAGACCGTAAACTTGAGCAACTGTTAGTAGTCGGTAGCGGCAGCAACTTGCCAGGCATCGGTGAATACTTCACCAACAGCTTAGTTATCGCCGCCCGAGTCGCTAGTCCATGGCAAAAGCTAGATTTCGGTAAGCTGCAAGAGCCACCAAAACAATTCCGCTCGCGTTACATTACAGTTGCCGGCCTTGCCAGCGTATTGCCCGGGAGTATCTGGAAATGATCAACCTTCTGCCTTACGAAGAAAAACGCCAGATTCGCGCCTCACGACTGAATTCAATTTTGATGCGGTATTTCGTCATTCTGTGGATAGGCGGATTCTTTGTGGCAGCCGTTTTTGGAACCTCGTACGTCACCCTTACTATGACAAAGACCAGCGCCGAATCACTCCTAAGCCAGAACCAAAGCAAGGCCTCGGCCTACACGTCGGTTCAGCAGCAAGCCGCCCAAATCAACGCCAACATTGCCGCGGCACGCAACGTTTTGTCGCAGCAGATCCTATATAGCAAGGTGCTGACCGGCATAGCTCAGGCCACACCTCAAGGTGTAATAATCGACAAGCTTAGCCTATCGCCGAGCACGTTCGGTACCGCAATGTCCCTGCAAGCTTACGCGCGCAATTCTGACGCCGCCTTGGCCCTTAAAAACGCTTACCAAAGCTCACCAATCTTTTCAAACGTCAGCATCCAGAGTCTATCCGGCGGCACTAGCGGCAGTGGTAGTAGCCCGGTTCCGAATTACCCTGTCAGCATCACCTTAAACGTAACCATAAATAAGTATGCAGCCATATGAGAAGTAATAAAAAATCAATGAGAGCCACTAGTCTGCGTAATACCTTGATCTTCTTGGTTTTATTGACCGTGGCAATCGCCATAGGCAGCTTCTATTTCGGCAGCATTTGGATTCATGACTACGCCGTTAGCGTCAATCAAACCGTCGCGAGCGCTACAAACTCAAAAACCGACGACGCATCCCTAAAAAAGCTGCAGAGCGATATTGCCCAACAGCAATCAATTATCACCAAAACCCAGGCGCTGTTTACCGACCAAACAAGCTATCAAACACAGGTAGTTCAAGACGTTAGCCGTTATGCTGCCCAGCTGGGCATGCCAACACCTAGCTTTTCGTTCCAGACGGCCGGCACCGCAGCCGGCGCCACCAAGACAGCACCGGGTAACACGGTGACTGTAGCCGTCCAAAGTCCAATCGCTTACACAACCCTGCTAAAGTTCATCATGGCGATTGAGCAAAACATTCCAAAATTGCAGATCACCGGTATCAGTATTGGTCGTGCAGATGCCGGACAGGTTACGACCGACTCATTAACGATTCAGGTATTTACGAGGTAAAAATGAAGACTTCAGTCAACCTATCGTCATTTTTCAAATCAATCTGGCACACAGTCGGACGTTTCAACATGACAATATTCATTTTGATAATTTTGAGCGCCCTAATCTATACGGTCATATCGGTCAATAACATTCTCAATCAGGCCGCCAACGACTCTAACTACACCAACAATACTTCCGTTAGTAGTATCGATTCATCGGTCGTAAATCAAATCAATCAACTTCACACCAGCGACACACCGCTAAATATTACGCTGCCCGACGGTCGCATTAATCCATTCAGTGAATAAGTTGCTCGCCCCGGCTAAAATGCATATACTAGGGTTATGCTAATTCTTGGTTCACGTCTTAATTCTACCCCCATCATGAGTCTTCAGACTGGTGCGCGTTTGGCTGTAACCGCCCGACCAATTATTGACCCCGGCACGCTCAAAATCTACGCCTATGAGCTCGCTGGGCCGCTTTTGACGCATACGCCATCGTACCTGCGCACCGAAGATGTGCGCGAGCTTGGCCAAATTGGCATGATTGTCGACAGCAGCGATGAATTTGTTACACCCGAAGATATTATTAAATTGCGCGAACTGATTGACCTAGGCTTTCCGCTGGTCGGCATGAATGTGGTTGACGATTTCAAGCGCAAGCTCGGCAAGGTCGAGGATTACACCATCGACACCAAAAGCTTTATGGTACAGCAATTAAACGTCCGCCGTGGCTTTTTGCGCGGCATAACCGACACCGGACTATTGATTCATCGGTCACAAATTGTCGAGATTAACGATGACGCAATTATCGTGCACACTAACGCTCGACAGGTCAAACAACGGGCAAGCGACGAATTGCGCCAGGCCTTTGTTAACCCATTTCGCAACGAACAGCCGTCAACCCAAGCCGACCCGACTAGTCGTCGTTAGTATCTGAGGCTAGGGCCGTTCGCACATCATCATAACTAAAGCCTTGGCGAACTAAATAGGCCATCAACTTCTGGTCATCGGCATAGCGATTGCGTTTCTTGGCTATTACCTTTTGCAGTTCTTCACCGTCGCTGCGGCCGGTTTCTTCCAGTAAACGATTGATAAGCGCCGACTCAACACCTTTGGCGCGCAGCTCGGCCTGCAGCTTACGACGGCTAATTCCTTTGATTTGATTGCGATTTTCAATCCAAAATTGGGCGAATTTTTCATCGTCAATATAGCCCTTGGCGCTTAGCCGATCAAAGACCCTGGCGGTTAGCCGCGGAGTCGCGCCTTTCTTGACATCGCCAGTCTTAGTTCGAGTGTCGCGCGTCTTACGGTATAGATAATCGCGAACTTCTTTGGTCGATCGCGGCCGCGCCAAGGCATATTCCAGGGCGCGCGTATAAATCTTGCCGAACTGGCTTTCTTCTTCAAGGGCCGCCATTTCGACGTCGGTATACTCCCGGCCAACTTTAATACCCAAATCGCCAAGCTGTAAGATGTCCAAAGAAAAGCGAAACTTACCGTCAACCATAATGTTGACGCGGTCCTTATCACGAATTTGTGCGGTAATAGCGGTGATTTTCATAGATTAACCACCCAGCGAAAGTTAACTAAGCTTCGGTCTCGTCGGCCGCAGGCTTAACTTCATCTTCTGTAGCTTCGGCGCTTACCTTGGCGCGAACTTTCTTGTCAATTTCATCAAGAACTTTTCGATTTTCAGCCAGATATTGTTTGGCGGCTTCACGGCCCTGGCCAATCTTACCGTCGTTGTAGTCAAACCAAGCACCAGATTTACCGACAATACCGTGCTGAACGGCTAGATCAAGCACGTCACCAGTGCGCGAAATACCTTCGTTATACATGATGTCGAACTCAGCGGCGCGGAATGGTGGCGCAATCTTGTTCTTCACCACCTTAACCTTTGTCCGGTTACCTATCACCTCTTCGCCAACCTTAATTTGGCCGGTGCGGCGAATGTCCATACGTACCGAGGCGTAAAACTTCAAAGCATTACCACCGGTGGTTGTCTCTGGATTGCCAAACATCACACCAATCTTCATACGGATCTGGTTAATGAAGACAACGATCGTCTTGGACTTATTGATGATACCGGTCAGTTTACGTAGCGCCTGGCTCATCAAACGAGCCTGCAAGCCCATGTGGCTGTCGCCCATATCACCTTCGATTTCAGCCTGCGGTACCAAGGCGGCGACTGAGTCAACCACCACGATATCAACAGCGTTCGAGCGTACCAATGTCTCAACGATCTCAAGAGCCTGCTCGCCGTTATCTGGCTGCGAAACCAGCAGATTATCGGTATCAACACCAACACGGCGCGCATAAGCTGGGTCAAGCGCGTGCTCGGCATCGATAAAGGCTGCTGTACCGCCCTGCTTTTGAATCTCGGCGATCGCATGCAAGGTCAAAGTTGTTTTACCAGAACTCTCTGGACCATAAATTTCGATGATTCGGCCCTTTGGATAGCCTCCGCCCAACGCCAAATCGAGGCTCAAAGCCCCACTGCTCACTAACTCAACGTTCACCGTGGTTGTGTCACCTAAACGTCGAATTGCCCCATCCCCAAATTGCTTATTAATTTGTTCTTGCGCCAAACCAAGAGCTTTAAGCTTGCCCTCAGCTGCGATTGGTTTAGCGGTCGTGTCAGGTGTCCCTGCTTTTTTGGATGGCATGTTGTTCCCTCGCTTTATTAACTCCTATTATTGTATCACGCACCCCCGTGACGTAGCAAATAGTGACCGTGTGTTATATACTATAATTTAATGAAGCAAAAAGGCTTTACTGTTATTGAGTTGTTGTTTGTCGTGGTGCTGCTTGCCGGTGCCAGTATTTTGTTTTTTGTTCAAAAAAATAATATCCAAACCGCCGCTGCCGACAATCAGCGCAAGACGGCCATTAACGCGATCTACTACTCGCTTGAAGAGGTATATTACCCGGCCCACAAAGCCTACCCGCAAACCGTCAACGAAAAAGTCTTGCCATCAGTTGACCCTAGCTTATTTACCGACCCTAACGGCAAAAAGATTGGCGACGGCCAAAGCAACTATAGCTATAAACCAACCAACTGCACCGACGGCCAGTGCCAAAGCTACACCTTATCGACGACACTGCAAAACGAAGCCGACTACGTTAAGACAAATCGCAGCCACTAAATTGATTTATAAATCGACGTCGACCGGTCGGCCGTTTTTATAATCTTCGACGGCGTCATTAAGGCGCGCCACTTGGTCTCTTGGCGAGGCTACAAAGCTATAACGATAAGTATTCTCATCGCCAATTGTACTCAGGCGAAGCGAACCATAGTCAAAAATCATCTGTAAAATGCCGCTCTGGCTGTAACTGACATCTTCGATGTTAGCCAAATTAATCGTTTGCTCACGGCGGCTAAACAAGCTCGTCTGAATCTCTTGAACGACAGTCTCATTGGTCAAAAAGAATTTGTTCTGCAGATAAACATAGCAGGCAATAAACCCGCCAAGGGCGACCAGCAGCATAAACAGCGCAAAAGGCACAAAGACCGATGCTGCCGATGGCAAATCGGTAGAGTGTAGGCCAATCATCTCGGGGTTGGTCGCCAAACCAGAGTACCAGCCATAGAATATGCTGGCAGCCACCATCAGGATGGCCGTCAAAAATAAGACGCCGATTAGCCCAATTGGGTGGCGCCGCACCGAAGCAACAACATATTCACCCTCGCTTAAATTCAAAAAAGGATAACGCAGCTTTGAAACCTCATGCTTCCTGCGGACGGCATCGCTAATTTCAGGCTTCGCCGGTTCCAGCGAATGCTCCAAATGGACAACCTGCGGCTCCGCATGGGTGGTGTTCACATCTGCATCACTCATAGTTATATTGTAGCATTATTTTTCACTTTTCAGCGGTATCAGATGGCGGCGTTTTGCCCATGTGTTTGTAGGCTTTGTGGGTAACCCTACGGCCGCGTGGCGTGCGCTCAATAAAACCAATCTGCAGCAAATAAGGCTCATAGAAATCCTCGATCGTCGACGCTTCGTCGCCGGTTAACGCGGCAATTGTCGTTAAGCCAACTGGGTTGGCGCCATAGTTCTCTATCATATTAGCTAGCAGGTTGCGGTCGCCCGAATCCAGACCAAGTTCGTCAATTTCGAGCAGCGCCAGAGCTTTGGTGGCGGTCGGTGCGTCAATGATTCCATCACCATTAACATCGGCATAGTCGCGCACTCGCTTTAACAGGCGATTAGCTACTCGCGGTGTTAAACGTGCCCGTGTTGATAATAGTGCCGCGGCTTTTTCATCAATCGGCGTGTTCAAAATCTTTGATGCCCGGGCGATAATCCGGCCAATTTCATCTGGAGTATAAAATTCCAGGCGGTACAAATGCCCAAACCGGTCGCGAAGCGGTGCCGCTAAAGCACCAGTCCTGGTGGTGGCGCCAATCACCGTAAACTTCGGCAAATCCAAACGTACGCTGCGCGCCGCCGGACCCTTGCCGATCATAATATCAAGCTTGTAATCTTCCATGGCTGCATAAAGCACCTCTTCAACCGTGCGGCTTAAACGGTGAATTTCGTCGATGAATAAAATGTCGCCGTCTTGCAGGTTGGTCAGAATACTAGCTAAATCACCTGCCCGTTCAATCGCCGGTCCGGCTGTAATGCGAATGTTAGCGCCCATTTCATTGGCGATCACCGCCGCCATGGTGGTTTTACCCAGTCCTGGCGGGCCATATAACAAAATATGATCAAGCGGTTCACCGCGTTTTTTGGCAGCCGCAATAGCCAGCTGAAGATTTTTCTTCAACCGCTCCTGGCCGACATATTCACTAAAACTACCCGGTCGTAATGTAACTTCGATCAGGCGCTCGTCGTCATCTTCGGCATGTCCAGACGTATCAACAATTCGTTCGATTGCCATTACTTAATAGTATAACACCTCAGTTTAGAAGCTGCTCAGAACCTGATGCAGCGGACGACGTTTTTTGGCCTTTATCTCCAGGTCGCGTACATTATCGACAAAAACCCGCCAAGCCACCAAGGCCTCACCGGCGACATTTTTTGAATAAGTGCAGCATAATTCATAAGCTTCAATTATCACATTTTCAAACGACGGATCGGTATAGATAAAAGGGCGATTCAATACCATACAAACCTCATCAAACGCCAGCCAAACATTAATCACATTTTGCCCAACCATTTCATCTACGGCTTCAACCAGCTCCAAAAAATACAATCGGCAATCTTCCGGATTACAAACCATACGATAAAAAATTGGACGCGTAATCTGACGCATCTTGTGTTTAGCCTGGCGCGACGCATCAAAGTGTGTCACGTAGCAGTTCTCGATGGACTTTAGGCGTTGGCGCAATTGCTTTTGCCAGTTTTTAGAACTGGTCTTATTCGGCAGATCCTGATACTCCAATTGGCAAATGTCTACCAAAAGCGCACACAGTTCGTCCTTAAAACCGGTTTTTGTGATATGCGAATTATAGACGACGTGCTGTGTAGTAACCGCCATGTCGGTAATTCTATTAGCCATTGATTCACGCTCATCGAGCATGCTAATTAGTTCGCGCGTCAGTTCAATTAAGCTGACAATCAAATCATTCTCGGTGTATCTTTCGCGCATCCTTTGACCGGCATAACGAATCGTTTGCCTAGGTATCGGCGGTAGTCGAATCATTTACCCGCGTCTCGAAGTGCCAACGTCACCCGCTTGGCTGTTGGCAAGTCCGTCGCTATATCTTCAAGCGCCTTACTGGCGTCATTCAAGCTATAACCGAGAGCCATCAGTGCTTCGAGTGCTTCATCGTTAACATTTAATTCAGTTTGCACTGGGGCGCCTTCATAGTGCACCGCCAGGCCGACCTTGTCGGACAAGTCTACAATCACCCGCTCTGCAGTACGTTTACCAACGCCGCTAGCTTTTGATACAAAAGCTGTGTCACCGTTTGCAATCGCGTTGCGGACTAATTCACTTTCACCCAGACTCAAAATCGCCAGTGCCGCTTTTGGCCCAACGCCCTGCACGGTAATTAAAAGTTCAAATAATTTCTTGGCCGCTAAACTCGAAAAACCATATAGTTCCTGAGCCTGCTCACGGATATGATGATACGTGTAAAATTTAACGGTCTCGCCCAATAGCGCGTGTTCAAAATCTGGCGCCGCTACCTGTATTTCATAGCCAATATCATGGACATCAACAATCACTGAATTATTGAACTTTTCGGCAACTACCCCTAAGACATGTGCAATCATAAACGTATTATACTCGACTCATTAGTGAATGGGTAATGGCGGCTGCTAAAGCATCGGCGCAATCATCGGGCTTTGGCACTTCTTTTAGGCCAAGTTGTAAGCGCACCATTTCCTGAACCTGCTTTTTGTCGGCCTTGCCATAACCAGTTAAGGTTTGCTTGATCTGCATCGGCGTGTATTCAGCGATTGGAATACCGGCTTTACGGGCTACTAACAAAGCTACGCCGCGCGCTTCGGCAACGGTCATAGCTGTGGTGATATTCTTTGTAAAAAATAGTTTCTCAACTGACATAATCTCCGGCTTGGTCTCGGCAATAATATCGGTTAAATTATCAAAGATATCTTCAAGACGCTCGTCGTGTGGCGTATGGGCTGGCGTTGTAATCACGCCGGCGTCAACCATTTTAGGCTTGCCGGTCTTGTCAAAATCAACCACACCAAAACCCAAAATACCCGTGCCAGGATCTATCCCAATAATGCGCATGGCCTTAGTATAGGTTATTTCCGGTGCCATTTCCACGCTCCTAGACGCCTAAATAAAGCAACAATCTCACCGCGCCATTCAAAGACCGCGTACACAGCACCAAAAGCCAGAACCCCGCCAATCAACCACCAGCTAAGCTTTGAACCGGCAGTTTTTTCTGTCTTTGCACCAGCCACGGCGTAATCAGCGGTCGTCATAGCCTGAACATTACGGCAGCGATTTGTCTCCGGGTTACGTTCTTGACCCGGCTTACAAGGCGCAAGCTCAGTCGTAGCTACGGCAATTGCTCGACAGCGATTCGTTTCTGGGTTACGCTCCTGGCCAGGATCACAGGGAGTTAAGCTGTTCGTATTTGTGGCTAGTAGTGATTTACACCTACCGGTATCCGGGTTACGGTATTGGCCAGCCGGACAAGGGGACGGAGTTTCGACGACAGCTATCTTACGGCAGCGATTTGTAACAGCATTTCTTTCCTGGCCCTCAGGACAGGGCTGTAAATCACCAGCTAAGGTCGCGGTTTCGTTATTGCCGGCTATAAGCGAAGCCAAATTAGACGCACCTGGCGTTACTTGATTGGTGTACTGCCATACACCACTAACCTTGGCCCAAGACAGCCCATCTTTAGGGCTTAGATAAGATGAGCTATCGACCAATGAACCGTTCAATAACAAGCGCACTTGCCCAGCGGAGTTAACCATGGTAAAGCTGTAGTTGTCATTTGTTAGTACCATATATCCGCCAGCGACGATTAATTCTTTATCGAAGCTGACCGCCAAATTTTCGTCGACAAATAGCTGATAGCCATTTAGGCCTATTTCGGTACTATTAGGGTTATAGAGCTCAATAAATTCATGTCCACTGTCGGCACCGCTTGGATTAGGCAAGATTTCGGATAATTCAACCGGTACTAAAGCATGATCACCATCGGCAACTTCGCCTCCGCCATCTGGCGGTTGGTTACCGCCCTCATCAACCGGGTGGCAATTGCCCGCTTCATCAACCGTATCGCCTTGGGGGAGCGCCAGCTGAACGCCGTCGATATTGAGGCAGACATCTACCGACAGCGGCGAGCAATTACCTTTCTCGTCCGAGCTATGTTCGGGCGGCACCTCCGTCTGTATACCAGCAAGATTTAGACAGAGGTCAAAAACATATTGGGCTGAGCTTCGGTAGTTTGGAGCAGGGGAGACTAGCCGAAAATCATTGGCCGCACTCCCCGTCCACTGTAATTGCCCATCCCCTAATTCTATGCGCTCAATAACATTACTACCGACACCGCTGTCACCGCCGACCAAGTCCGGGCCGATACCCCAGCCAATCCTGTCGGCCTGTTCGTTGGACTGGTTAAATAATGCGATGTATCCGGCAGTGTTACTTAGTGATGCTTTAAAAATAAAATCATAACCGTCTGCTTGATTATGTAACTGCAGATACTCGGTAGTGGCGATTATCGCTCGTCCATGCTCTGGCAGTAGAACATGTCCATTGTCACCGTTAGGCGCGAAACACCCCAATAATCTGAAACTATCTGGCGAATCGGTGCTAGCGTATTTTAAACACCAGCCGGTTATATCAACCGTCGACGAACTATTATTAGCTACTTCGATAAATTCGCTCGAGCTATTAGTTGAGCTGTCGGTAGCGACGTCACGCACTTGTACGCGACTTATCAAAACATCAGGCGCAGACTGCGCCCAAGCCGTCTGGCCAATAAACATCATCCAAGATAAACCGAATGCCGCAAACGCAAATTTAAATATTCTTAGAAAATGCTTATGCATAATCTAAGAATATATTAATTAAAAACTTAATGCAAGCTTAATTTTATTCAATTTCGGCCGTAATATCGGCATTGGTGTGGACATTCACCACATCATCCAAATCATCAATGGCGTCCATCAAGCGCATAACCTTGGCTGCCACCTCTGGGTCGCTAACTTCAACAGGCATATTTGGCACATATTGCAGTTCGGCGCTGGTAACTTCCAGACCGGCCTCAATAATTGCCGTTCGAACCTTCGCTAAGTCCTTTTGTTCGGTATAGACAATAATCTCGCCTTCTTCTTCAATGGCATCCTCGGCGCCGGCATCAAGAATTGTCAGCAAAGCATCTTCACCGGTAGCGGCGACGTTAATTACACCCTTACGTGTAAACTGAAACGCCACACTACCAGCATCGGCAATACGACCACCATTTTTAGTCAAAGCGGTACGAACTTCAGGAAAGGTGCGATTCTTATTGTCGGTGGCTACCTCGATGATAATACCAACACCACCAGGACCCATGGCTTCATAAGTCGCTTCTTCTAGAACGGCGGCGTTTTTATCGGCCACACGGTCGATGGCGCGTTGAATATTAGCTGCCGGCATATTGGCTTGCTTGGCTTTTTCGATAGCCAGCGCCAAGGCCGAGTTCATGGTTGGGTCAATACCACCGCGAGCCGCGATGGCAATTTGGTTGCCGATTTTCGTAAAAACAGCACCGCGCTTAGCGTCTTTGGCGCCTTTTTCACGTTTAATGGTTGACCACTTGCTGTGTCCTGACATAAAGAAATCTCCGTTTAAGTTCGGTATGGTTTTCTATATTATAACAGATACGGCGTCATTCGACTATACTTGCCGACCGTAGATTAAAGTGACTAACTCGCCACATATAAACGCCGACTAAAATCATAGCGACATAGCTCACAATCACCAGCCAAGCGCTTGGCTGGAATTCGGTCTGCGCCCAAGGCAGACCGGCCGATACCTGAACCGTATTTACCATATAACCAAGTAGCCAGCTCGCCGGTAGAGCGATAGTTTGAGCTACAATCGGCACAATTAAAGCCGCCAGTCCAGCTATAAAAGTCAGTAGCATCGCTAAAGGCACCAAAGGTAAAACCAATAGATTTGAAAAGATAGCGACATTCGACAAAGTACCGAACGACAGCATAATCACCGGAGCCGTCACTAAATGCGCCGCCATCGTCTCACCCAAGATTTGTCGTACCGTTCCTGGTGGCTTATCACCAAAAAAATAAGCCTGCCCAATCGGCCCAACCAGCATCACACCAGCGAAGGCCAAAAAACTCAGCATCCAGCCCAAATCGCCCCAAACGTAAGATGGGTTAAATAGGGTCGTCAGCGCCGCAGCTAGGGCTAATAAAATTAATGGATGAAATTGACGGCCATAATACCATGTCAATAAGCTAAGGCCCGACACCAACCCGGCTCGCGACATGCTTGGGCTCAAACCGGTTACCGCCATAAAGCACGCAATTAAACAGCCCGAACCAAAGGCTGCCATAAATTTAGAGATCCGACCGAACGCTCGCCGCGACAATCTCACCAAAATTGTTAGATTATAGCCACTAGCGACCACAGCGTGCGTCAAGCCAGCAACCTTCAAGGCTTCAGTTAGGTCACTCGGCAAGGCACTTTTTTGCCCAACCAGATACCCTAGTCCCAAGCTAGCCTGTGGCTCAGGAATCACTCGCCTAACCGCCGCCGCAAACCAGTCGCGCACCCGCCTGGCTACATCACCAGGTACAGGTTCAACGACTTTATCGATTTTAACTCTGTAAATCACACCCGCATAGCTACCAAATCCGGCAGTCAATTTGCCGCTAACTGTCAGCAAATCACCGCGCTTAGCAGTCGTCGAACCGACAGTCAAGCGAATCTTACCCGGTAAAGAACGGCCAATTTTAACCTTGCTAAGTGTCACTACAGCCTGGCCGCCGCTATCGGTCACGTCGTCACCAACAGTTCCAGTGACAGTCACAGTACGGCCGTAATATGGTTGATATTGCGCCAAACTCACCCGCTCAAATGATCCGCGCCAAGCACCCAAAATTCCGCCCGCTAGAACCGCCAACAAAACTAGCCAAACTTGCCGTTTATAAAACACATCAGCCAATAACATCAACGCCAAAATCAGCCAGCCAATATCAGCAAAAAATCCGCCAGCTAACTGAACTAAGCTGCAGCCAATCAGTATACCGAAACTAACTGCCGCCACCAACCACGAGGCGTGCAAGCGCCGCTTCAACACCCACCAATTCATGGGTGTGATTATAGCATATTGTTTAAGCTTATTATAAGAATAGCTATACGACAGTGTGGTTAGATAGCAAGTTATTTGCTAGTCGCCAAGTTCTCGTTGCATTGATTGCTTAGATTGTTCAGCCCAACCCGAATCCTGTTTACCTTTTGCGATCTCGGCCAGCTCAAACGAGTACTCCGAAGCAGCAAAGGCTACACCATTGTCATCAAAGCCCGACCACTCTAATACTAATGCTGCTATCTTGTGTAACCGCTCAAGTGCGCCAGGATCGGTGGTTCGCTCAAGTAACGGCACAAGCTCTTTAGCAAATTGTCGTTGCTGTTCTCTGGTAAGTTCCATATTTTCTCCTAATAACTTCAGGGATAATGAGCAGTTTTACACCATACTCGGGGTGGTATTACGACCTAGGACAGGCCGTGACGGTTACTTCAGTGGCCAGGGCCGGTGTACTGACCGCGGTCGGTACCGTTGCCGTTCGGACCGTTGCCCGATCCGTAGTGGTCGTGATTGGCCGAGTCCATGAAGTTGCCCTCGCTCCGGTCACCATCACCGATGAGGGTCTCACCCTCGCGGTTCCCCCATCCGAACGCGACGGTGATGGGATTGCCGGCCGAGTCGCTGCCACCCATGGGCTCGCTGAACCCGCCCTGGTGGTTACCGCTGCTCACGGTTACCTCCTAATGATCGTGGCATTCCTGCCATTTCGGCGAGTCGCTCGCCGTAGCGAGGTCGCGTAGATTTGCTCGACCTACACCTATCTATATTAAAATATTGGTATATGTCAATAGTCGGCCTGTTATTACCAACGAAAAACGCCGTCTCATTAAGATGACGGCGATTTTCGTTGGTGGGTTCGGTGAGACTTGAACTCACGACATCCTGCTTAAAAGGCAGGCGCTCTAACCAGCTGAGCTACGAACCCAAACAACTCCTTGCATGATACAGCAACAGGGGTAAACTGTCAACGCTTGTCGCGGTGATGTTCATGGTGCTCCGGCGGCCGCGTCAGAAACATATCAACTACCGCTACAATCAAACCAATGCCGATAATCATCTGTTTGTTGGCATTTAGCCAATTATAGGCCTCAATACCTGTTTGATTGGTCAGCGGCAAGCTGTAACCCAGCGGTTCAACCAAAAGGGCCAGCGCCAGCACGGTAAACATCAGCGCCCCAATCAGTCGCATCAACGGACTGTGATATTTCGCACCATGCAGCAAAATTAAAACCGCCGGCGCCAGCACAATCGCCGACAAAACAAACGAATTGGTCAGCGAATTCATCACCACAAAACCATGCACCGATATCATTTTGGTAATCGTCGGCGCCCAAATCGTACTAAGCATTGAACCGGCGGCCAGCGCCAGCCCCAGCAAGCCAAATCGCCGTTTGGTCAAATACGACCACAAAAACAGCGCTACGCCGATGACCGCAAATGTAACGACAACGTTCATGACCTAATTGTAGCAGAATTTAAGACTTTAGCTTAAGCACCAACGCGGTCTTTACGAACGCGGCGTTTGGCATTTTGCTCAACATATTCGATGATTTTTTCAGCCACATTGCGGCCGGTAACTTTTTCGATACCAAATCCCGGGCTGGCGTTAACTTCCAAGATCAGCGGACCACGCTCTGAGCGCATCATGTCGACACCGGCAACGTTCAGGCCCATCGCTTTAGCGGCCTTGATCGCCATCTTTTTTTCTTCATCGGTCAATTTGATCGCCGTACCCTCGCCGCCCTTGTGCAGGTTTGATCGAAAATCGTCGTCCAGACTCTGGCGTTTCATGCTGGCAACTACCCGACCGCCAACTACAAAGGCACGAATGTCGGTACCGGCTGATTCAGACACGAACTCTTGTAACAAAATGTTGGTGCCGTCTTCGTTGTGCAAGTAAAGTGCCTGCAGGGTCGACTTAGCGGCTTTTTTAGTTTCTGCTAGCACCACACCATTGCCGTGCGTACCACTAGCCAATTTGATGATCACCGGCGTGCCACCAATTTTCTCAATCAGGTCGTCAATGTCTATTGTGTTGCGCGAAAAGACCGTCTTTGGAATACCAACACCAGCCTTAGCCAGCAGCTGCAGTGAACGCAGCTTGTCGCGCGAACGAGTAATTGCGATTGAGCTCGACACGGTGTAAACACCCTGCATTTCCAGCTGACGTACGATGGCCGTACCATATTTGGTCATATAACTGGCAATACGCGGAATAACTGCGTCGAATTTACCCAGGTCTTCACCCTTATAACTCACCGTTGGGTTACTTTTTTCAATCGAAGCATAGCAATCACGATATTTAATAATCTTGACTTCGTGGCCGCGTTTTTCGGCCTCTTCTTTTAGGCGTTTGGTTGAGTAGTTACCATTGCCGTTCGAAAGGATAGCTATTCTCATTATCGTTTCAACTCCTTATCTATAAATCGAGCGAACTCTTTTTCTTTATCTTCAATGAACGCACCGGTGCGCAGTTGCGGCGAGTTGTTAACCTCTAGGATATACCATTGTTCGGTAATATTATCCCGCAGCAGGTCAACACCCGCAATCTGTCTATCTAGGCACATCGCGCCGCGAACGGCTAACTCAAGCAGTGATGACGGTAAATCATTAACCGACACTTCGCTGGCATTAACGCCACCGCTCGGCTTATTCAGATGCTGTTTCAAAGGATCGGCGTGCGGATGACTGCCACGAAAAACTGCTAGCGTCGCGTCTTTGCCAAAAACATTGATTCGATAAAAACCGTCGTTTTGAATATATTTCTGTGCCAAATAAACTGTTTCAGCGTCTGCTTCATCAAGCAAAGCGTGGAAAGTTTCGCTGTTTGGCACAAAGAAATTATCACGACCACGATCGGCTGTCGACGATTTAAAGACTAACGGAAAACCAATTTCCGATTCAATCAAATCAATCTTGTCGCCAAGTAATTTCGGATAACCAGCAATCGTGCGCGGTATGGCAATATCGTGGGTCGCCAGACGCATCGCCTCGGATAATTTGCTGCGCGAGGTATACGTGCCGATTTCGGTATCAAAAAACGGACGGTTATAGTAAATCAGATATTCCGCCAGAGCGGCCGCCAGTTCAGGATAATGCCAGTGTGATTTAACGTAAGTTAACGCATATTGAGCGATGTCAGTGTCATTGTCGGCAGCGTTAAGAACTCGTGTCAAACGACCATTGATATCAAATAAAATCGTATCAAATGTCGTTGCGACATACTCCACCGGCTCGTCGTTAAACTGACCAACCTCATCTAGAAACTGCTTCATTTCTTGCGGGTGTTTTGTAATCACAAAGACCTTTTTTACGGCCTTCGGGGCATGGACGTTGCTTTGCGTCACGTCGACAACAAAGCGGTTTTCAAGAAAGTTTTTACCAAGCAAAATCGGGTAGGTGTTATTCGAACGATCAGCCAGCGAAAACCACCGAGTAATTTCTTGGTTACCAATTAGCACCTTTACTAACACCTTGTAGCGCACTTCTTCGTGGCCAAACGAATTTTTAACAGACGTCACCTTAAAGCGCTTAGTTTTGTGACGCGTACCACTGTAATAAATTGAACCAGGCGCAAAAAAGGCGTAACTTAATACACCATCGTCTTGCTCGATATCGCTAGCCCAGATAGCTGAACTATCGGCACCAGTATCGATTTTGGCCGGATAAAGATCCTTACCTTCGCGAGGCAGTGATATATAATCGGTCGTTCCAATTAGCGTCTGTTTCATGCTCACCTTATTATAGTTGTTTCTAACGTTAAATTATACCATATAACACTTATGGTGTCAATGTATTTAGGCCTGCGGCAACGTGCAGCGCGTTAAAATTCTTCGAGGATTTGGCGCTGTTTGCGGCTGAGTTTAGTTGGAATATCAACGACAATACTGACGATGTGTGGGCCGCGTTTGTCACCTTTTAGATGTGGCACGCCATGACCAGATAGTTTGAAGTCGGTGCCGCTTTGAGTGCCTGACGGAACTTTCATGCGAATGCGGCCGTCAACGGTCTCGACGTCGATTTCAGTACCCAGGGCGGCATCGATCATCGAGATATGTTCTTCACTTAATATAATGTCGCCTTCGCGAGTGAAGCGCTTGTGGGCCTTAACGCGAATGTGAACATATAAGTCGCCTTTTTCACCCTGAGCCATAGCTTCACCGCGACCGGCCAAGCGAATAGTAGCGCCGTCATCGATACCAGCTGGAACCTTAAGGTTAATTGTCTCTTTATAGCGCTCGGTGCCCTTGCCGCGACAAACCGAACAAACTTTTTCCGAAACCTTGCCGCGACCATCACAAGTCGGACAAATGCCGTTTTGCTGGATTTGTCCAAAAATGGTATTAACTACTTGTTTAACCTGGCCGGCACCATGACAAGTTTCGCAGGTTTTCAGCTCGTAGCCCGGCTCAACGGTCGTGCCGTGACAGTGGCGACATTCCTGGTCTAGGTCGAGTTCAAGTTTATGCTCAATGCCGAAGATCGCCTCTTCAAAGCTTAGCTGCAGGCTGACTTCGACATCGCGACCTCGACGCGGAGCTTGGGTGCGCGAACCGCCGCCAAAAAATTGGCTAAAAATATCGCCCAGTCCGCCGTCGCCAAAGTCAAAGTTAACGTTTTGGCCGCCAAAACCGCCAAAACCTTCAAACGGATTACCGCCGCCACCACCGTTGCCGCCAACACCGGCATGGCCAAATTGGTCGTAGCGCTGGCGCTTTTTGTCGTCCTTTAAAACGTCGTAAGCTTCGCTAACCTCTTTAAATTTAGCCTCGTCACCACCTTCTTTGTCGGGGTGGTATTTTACCGCCAAGCGGCGATAGGCCTTTTTAATTTCGTCAGCACTGGCGCCTTTGGACACGCCCAAAACTTCATAGTAATCGCGTTTGTTCATCTATTCCAGTATAGATTCTTAGCACTCTATAATCAAGAGTGCTAAGAGTACATTATAATGCCGACAACCACTGCCACATCGACCACCACCCAGGCGGCGTTAGGGATAATGATTGGAATTAGGCGATGAACCAGGCCGTAGGTTAGTGTGATGCCATTAAATAGCACGAACATCCCCCACGACAGTAGTGAAACGCTGCCAGCGCTGTGAGTTACAAAAATTTGAATCGCCTGCGCGAGACCAGTTACCGGCCCTACGATACCCATCACCATGACGGCAATGTCTAAGAACATTAGCGTACGGTTGTGACGGCGTGGAAATTTAGCAAAAAAATGCTTCTTTGGCTTTGATTTAGAGCTGACCGTCGCCTTGTGAGTGGGTTTAGTTTTTGTTTTGGTTGCCATTTCTAGGCCAGTATAACATATTGCCGGCACCAAACGGCAGGCCTATAATTGGCGGCATGGGTCTTGATTTAATTCTTGTCGTTTTAGCGCGACTCATCGGACCGCTGCTAATCCTGCGCCTGCCGTTAATAGGCCTGGGCGTGTCGATTTTTCTAGACTGGGGTGACTTCTATTTCATCGGGCATTATAGCTTTTACCAAGAGGTCGATAAGTGGCTCGACCTCTATTATTTGGCACTGTGTTTAATTGTCGCCTGGCGCTGGAGTCAAGATCAAATTGCCCGTCGACTGGCAATCGGGCTGTTCGCCTATCGCCTAGTTGGCGTCGCGGCGCTTAGTATTTGGCAAGCGCAATGGTTGCTGCTAATTTTTCCGAATATGTTTGAGCCGTGGTTTATGTTCTGCCTGCTATTAATGTATCTGGGCGGTCAGAAGCAGATGTTTACCAAATGGCGGCAAACTATATTACCGCTGATTTTATTGCTGATTCCAAAGATGTTACAGGAGTATATTTTGCACTTTTACCAGCCGTATCCGAAGCTGCGTCCGGCCTGGGTTGTCCAAGTTGCTAATACCTGGCCGCAACTGCTTATTTACACGGTCGTCTTGTTGCCATCGATTATAGTATTAGTAGTTTACGCCGTGCGCCTACGCCGCCAAGCCAAATTGAATACCCCGCCGCTGGCTGCGACGGGGCTTCAGAAAGGCTAGGGCAACTCGACGTTGCTGTGGGCCCACTTGAGTGCTTCGAGCGTCCGCTGGCGCGCTTCACGCTGCGCCTTGGTCGGGCGCTCACCGTGGAACCACTGCGACCAGAACGGCTCGTTCGGGTTGAGGCATTCCAGGTTGTCCTGGTGGCGCAGCTGGCCGTTGACGAACACGGTGTTGTGCTCGGTGTAGACCAGGTTGTAGCCGGAACGCTCCAGAGCCTTGCGGCTGCCGCCGTTGGCCTGAATGACGGCCGACTTGATCCGGTGCAGGCCAAGCTGCTCGAAGGCGTACAGCGTGCGCGCCTTGTGGGCAGCGCTGGCGATACCCTTCCCCCAGTACTCCTGGCGGAAGATCATCGACCCGCTGACCGCCTGGTGGACGTGTCCGCGCTCGATGTGCTCAAGCGCGCTGTTACCGATGATCGTCCGACCGCCATCTTCCAGCAGCCAGATACCCCAGATTAGGGAATCTTTGGCGCTGCGTGTCTTGTCGTACCACTCCTGCTCAGTCTCGATGACGGGGGCCGAGTCCATCCCGATGTACTGAGTAATACTGTGCTGTTGCATGCCGGGATTCACAAACTCCCCCAGCACCTCTCGCGTCACGGGCGCCAGCTCAATCTCGAGCCCGCTGACCTTGAAACGCATAATCGGTCCGAACGCCATGGTTCTAGTCCTTTCTGTTATGGTCTCGCTTTTCGAGACCGGATCAGCCCCTGATTCTTTGGTTGTAAAAAGCCTCCGATTTCGGGGGCTTATCTGGTTTCAATAAGTTGTCGAGATTTACAGATAAGCCATATCAATGCCAGCAATGCCACCGGCCATGACGCCTGCGACCTTGACTTGACGAAGATATGAATCAAATCTGTTCATAAACCAACAATAATATATTCTTCAACTGTATGCAAGCATAAAATTATTTAAAATGAAGAACGGCCACCCCCAATTAAGGGAGTGGCCGCACCTCATCACTTCGTCTCGGCGAGTTCTGCCGGCTTGGCTCGCTCGGCCTGAAGCGCGACGACGAACTTCTGGTAGTAATCGATCCACGACCAGATGCTCGTCGCCAGTGCTGCAATCGTCAGAACCAACTGGATGACCCACCACGGGCTCCAGTAGTGTCCGATCGGAAGCAGCAGGCTCGCCACCATGCAGGACTGCACGGTCATCTTGACCTTGCCGCTCCAAGCAGCCGGGATTGGCGTGTCGGTCAGAATGCGCAACTTCAACGTGACATGAACCTCGCGCACGACCATGATGATGCTCGCGGCAACCACCACCCACTGCAGCCACCACGGTGAGGTGGGGCGCCAGCAGACCGCGAACAGCATCAAGAACACCAAGAGCTTGTCGGCCACGGGGTCCATGAAGATACCCATCTTGGTGATCTCGTTGCGACGACGCGCCAGCTCACCGTCGAGCCGATCGGTCAGCGCCACCAGAGCGAAGATGCCTGCCGCCAGCCACTGTGCCCAAACGCTCTCGCGAAAGGCCAGCAGCAGCCAGAACGGCACCCACAGCAGCAGTAGCCGAGTGAGTGTCACCAGGTTGGGCGCCTTGCGCCAGTCGTGGCGCCAGTCACCCAACCACTTGGTCAGCTTCTCGTCGAAGCCCACCAACCACAGGTTGAAACTGAACATCGCGGGCTCCTTCCGGGAGCAGAGACAAAAAATGAGGTGCACATCCCCACCGATGCTGCACCTCATTGTACACCTAGTTACAGGGTTTGCTACTTTTTATCGTCTACAACTTCACCTTCGACGGGTTCGTCGGTCTTGTTGTCGCCAGAGTCGTCGGAGCCTTCCGACTTCGACTCTTCTTTGCTGGCAGCTTCGTAAAGCTTGGCACCGATTGGCATAATGGCGTCGTTCAGGGCTTTAATGGCCGCTTCGAGCTCATCTTTGTCGGTAGCATCTTTGTGCTTTTTAGCCTCATCGACAGCCTCGGTAATTTTCTTTTTGTCATCATCCGAGATTTTGTCTTTAAATTCATCCGGCATTTTTTCGGCCTGGTAGATGGTGTTTTCTAGACGGTTACGAGCATCGACGGCGTCGCGCTTGTTCTTGTCTTCTTCGGCGTGAGCCTCGGCCTCTTTTTGAGCCTTTTCAATGTCTTCTTTACTTAGGTTACCGCTATTCTGAATAGTAATAGATTGCTCTTTACCGGTTCCCTTATCCTTGGCGGTGACGTTCAAAATACCGTTGGCGTCTAGGTTAAACGTAACTTCAATCTGTGGCACGCCACGAGGCGCCGGGGCAATACCATCCAAAATGAAGCGGCCCAGTGATTTGTTGTCGCCAGCCATCTCGCGCTCACCTTGCAGCACGTGAATTTCAACTTGCGGCTGGTTGTCGGCAGCGGTCGAGAAAGTCTCTGATTTACTGGTAGGAATGGTCGTGTTGCGCTCGATCAGTTTGGTCGATACGCCACCCATGGTCTCGATACCTAGGCTCAACGGCGTCACGTCGAGCAGCAAGACGTCTTTGACGTCGCCGGCCAAAACACCACCTTGAATCGCCGCACCAACGGCCACGACCTCGTCTGGGTTAACGCCCTTGAGCGGGTCTTTGCCAAATAGGGCCTTCACCTTTTCAACGACAGCCGGCATACGAGTCATACCACCAACCAGCACAACTTCGTTGATTTCGCTTGGTTGCAAGCCGGCGTCTTTCAAAGCTTTTTGAACTGGGTCAGCCAAACGATCAATCAGGTCTTTGACCATTTCTTCCAATTTGGCGCGGGTTAATTTGTACTCAAAGTGCTTTGGACCATCAGCATCGGCGGTTAAGAACGGCAGGTTAACTTCGTATTCATTAGTGCTCGAAAGCTCTTTTTTCGCCTTTTCTGCCTCGTCCTTCAAGCGCTGCATGGCGGCATTGTCACCCTTTAGGTCGATGCCCGATTCTTTCTTGAATTCCTCTAGGAAGTAGTTAACGATACGGTTGTCGAAATCTTCACCACCAAGGTGCGTATCACCATTGGTTGAGCGAACTTCAAACACGCCATCACCAAGTTCAAGCACCGAAACATCGAACGTACCACCACCAAGGTCGAAGACGACGATTTTTTCGTCTTTTTTGCTTTCCAAACCGTAGGCTAGGGCAGCGGCGGTTGGTTCGTTAATAATACGTTTGACTTCAAGGCCGGCAATTTTACCAGCATCTTTAGTGGCCTGACGCTGCGAGTCGTCGAAGTAAGCCGGCACCGTAATGACGGCTTCAGTAACTTTTTCGCCCAGGAAGGCCTCGGCGTCAGCCTTTAGCTTGCTCAAAATCATGGCCGACACTTCTTCAGGGGTGTAATCTTTGTCGCCCATTTTAACAGCCACGCCATCGCCCTTTTTGACGATTTCGTAAGGCATAATATCAAGGTCTTTTTGAACTTCTTTGTCGCTAAACTTGCGACCGATTAAACGCTTAACACCATAAATAGTGTTTTTGGCGTTGGTAACGCGCTGGCGCTGAGCCACCTGGCCGACCAAACGCTCACCTGATTTGTTAATCGCTACCACACTTGGTGTCGTACGATTACCTTCGGCGTTGGCAATCACATCTGGCTTGCCTGCCACCATGTAAGCAACCGCTGAGTTGGTTGTACCAAGGTCAATACCGATAATTTTACCCATTTTTTGTAACTCTCCTTTTAGATAACTTCTTCGCTGAATCTATTTTAGCACTCCTCGCTGTGTAGTGCCAAACATGTATCTAGTGTAAAAAATTAGCACTCACGTGTCAAGAGTGCTAATTAAGAATTTTATTAACAAAAAGAGCACCGTGATGGTGCTCTAATAATTTCAGAAGTGCTCCTTTGACTATCCGTCCGGACCGCCCGGCCTCTTCTGTAATAATAATACTATTTTGGGCGAATAAGTTCAATGACATTACCCGGCTTGTTAATAAGCAGCACAACTTTAATACTTGGCCGCCATTTCAACTCCCGTAAGATACTGGCAGTCACGACAGAGTCCGACAAACGAGTGTGCCTGCTATCAATAACGATATATTTGGATTGTTTTGATGCGCGGCGGACTTGATTACCTACAGTCGTTCTACTATGCCCATTCAGGTTCTTTATTTCCCATAACCTTCCATTAATTTTAACGTCCGGTGTTTTACGCTTATAGTCGTCGACCGGCAGTAGAAATTCGACATCAGACTTGAAGTGACGCGCCAAAATCCAAGCGGCTTCAAGTTCGTGCTCTTCGGGCAACGGACTTAAATCAGCAGGAATAATAACGTTTGGTTGAGATCTCATAACTTAAGTTAAACTTAAGTATAGCACAAACTTAAAAAACGACTGTCGCTATAGGTGGTAGAGATTATCTCTTGGTAACCTTTACCATCGCGTGACGAATAACTTGGTCGCCCAGTTTGTAACCAGCTTGCAGTTCTTCGGCAATCACCTCTTGGTCGCCTTCGGCCGACTCATCAAATTGAATCGCTTCATGAATTTCTGGGTCAAAAACAGTTCCCGGGGCGGCGTCGATGCGTTTTAGGTTCAAACTATCGAGTGATTTTTCCAGATTCTTAACCAGCCCAGCCACACCTTGCGCCCATTTGTTGTCACGCAAATCTTCGGGCATGTAATTTACGGCGCGCTCAATATTGTCGATGACCGGCAATAGATGTAAAATCGCCCCGGCGCGGCCAGATTCGCGGGCAAATTGTTTTTCACCGTCGACGCGTTTGCGATAGTTTTCAAAATCGGCGCGGGTACGCTGCAAATCAGCGGTTAATTCAGCAATTTGTTGCTCAAGTTCAAGTTCTTTTTTGGTTGGTTTTTTGTCGGTCATTTTACAAAATTTCCTCTAACATGGCGCCGGTTTGACGCACTAAATTCATTACGCGGGCATAACTTTGGCGGGTTGGCCCAAGCACGCCAATATAACTGCGGTCACTAAATGGTGAACGAAAACGGCTAACAATTAACGTTGCGCCACTACTCTTGCCAATCGGGTTTTCACTACCAATAAAAACATTGAGCGGCTCATTTGGTGCGGCCTCGCGCAGCCACGGTTCTAGGTTGTCGAGCAGCATCGCCACAGCTTGCGTGTGGGCGCCATTCATAAATTCCGGATGGCTAAACAGGTTACCAATACCGCTCATATAAAGTTCGTCGCCGATAGTCGCTAGCCCCAGGTTGTGCGTTAAATCAACTAAGCTGTCGACAGCACTGCGAATTGCCCGATCGGCATGGTTCTGGTAATTAGCGACACGAGCTTCGATTGCCCGAGCGCTGCGATCCAGCCCCTGAAGTTGTGGCTGTTCGCCAGAGCCAGACTCGGTTAAGTGATTAACGTAACATCGGTAACCGGCATCGGTCGGCACGCGGCCAGCACTAGTGTGAGGCTGTTCAATCATGCCCATTTCTTCAAGCCGCACCATTTCGCTGCGGATTGTCGCGCTAGAAACACCGAACAATTTTGCCAGCATCACACTGCCAATTGGCACGGCGACTTCGGCATACTGCTCAATAATTGCTGCTAAAATCTGAAATTGACGCTCCGTCATGGGCACATTATAGCAAGAATTTGGCACTCTTTCAAACCGAGTGCTAGATTAAGCGTGCTGGCTTTTGATTTCTTCAAGCAGGTGAGCAGCTAACTCGCGAATTTCGACATCTTTATGGTGCATCGATTCTGGCTTGCGCGCAATCTCTTCGGCCACCCGCACCGTTCGTTCTAAATCATCATTGATAATGAAGTGGTAATACGGCGTAGCAATGGCTTTTTCGAGTTCCATAATGGCACTTTCGTGGCGCCGCGGAAACTCGGCCTCGAATTCTTCAGCCGACGCATAACGGTGCGACAAACGCTCACGCCAAACATCATAACTTGGCGGCAAAATAAAGATTGCGATCACTTGATCAGACATGTTTTTATATTCGGCTACACCCTGAACGTCAACATCGGTAACCGCGATTTTATTCTCATCATGAATTCGCTGCACTTCGGCGACCGACGTCCCATAAACCGTGCCGTGAACAAACTTAACCTCGATAAATTCATGATTATCAACCATGCGCTCAGCCGTCTGAAGATCAACGAAGTGATAGTCAACGTCTTCAATTTCCGTCACGCCGTTGTTGCTGCGTGGCGCACGCGTAGTGTGCGAAACGACATCGCTAAAAATCGGCTTCTGCAATAAACGATGTTTAACCGTATCTTTACCGGCACCAGAAATCCCAACCAATAAGACAATTTTTGTGTTCTTAACTAATTCAGCAGCTTCGGGCGACGCCGCGTAATCAGTAATTTTTTGCTCTAAATCCATGACCAAGTATAGCACTAGTCGCGCTTGAGCATCACCATAAACGCTTCAGAAGGAATATCAACCTTGCCGAAACGTTTCATACGCTTTTTACCCTTGGCCTGTTTGGCGAGCAGCTTCTTTTTACGCGAAACATCACCGCCGTACAAATAGCCGGTCACGTCTTTGCGATAAGCGCCGATGTTTTCGCGGGCAATAAATTTACCGCCAATGCCAGCTTGCAAACTAACTTCAAAGCTCTGGCGCGGCACGACTTCTTTGAGTTTTTTAACAATATCGCGGCCAAGTGCCAACGATTCTGAACGGTGCGCCATCACCGAAAGTGCATCAACCATTTCACCGGACACATAAAAATCAACCCGCACTAAATCTTCGGCGCGATAATCATCGAGCTCGTAGTTAAACGAACCGTAGCCACTAGTAATCGACTTTAGCTGATCATAAAAATCAGTTAGCAAATTGGCCAGCGGCGCTTCAAAACTAATCAGCGCCCGCTCGTCGATATAACTTAGATTGTTTTGGCGGCCGCGCTTGTTCACGATCAGCTGAATTACCGGACCAATAAATTGCTGCGGCACCACAATCTCACCCTTAATCCACGGCTCACGAATTTCGCGCACCTTTGAAACATCCGGCAACTCACTGGCGCTCTTGATATCCAGCTCTTCGCCGCTGGTCAGCGTCACTTGGTAATCGGTCGATGGGTTAGTGACCACCAAATCCAAATCATATTCGCGCTCCAAACGTTCACGCACAATGTCCATGTGCAGCAAACCCAAGAAGCCAATTCGCACACCAAAACCAAGCACTGGCGAATTCTCAAGTTCAAACTGCAGCGCCGAATCGCTAAGGCTCAATTTCTCAACGGCGTCTTTTAAATCCTGATAATCGTCATTACTAACCGGAAAAAACCCGGCATAAACAAACGGTTTGACGTCTTTGTACCCAGGTAGCGGCTCAACGGCAGTACGCATTCCTATCATTGAATTTTCCCTAAATCTCCACCAATGACAACTGGTGCAAAGCCATGAATTTCATCATATAAAATACCGTCCGGAATGTCGTTCCAAAGGAATATCGACTTGCCAAGTGAAAAAGCATCATACAATTCCAAAAATGTCGCACCACCGATGTAATTAGCCTGTCCGTGTTTTTCGAAATTTAATGCCAAAACGGCATCAACCTCATTCGTTACCCTTCGGCTGCGCTCAAACATCTTTTTCTTGAACTCACGATGAGCGTCTTCACTTAAGCTCTGCGATTCCTTTTCGGCGTTAGGGTTGTCGTAGCTATTAGGCAACGTAATCTCGTGGCCATGCTTTTCCAGCTCGTCTTTAATCGGCGGAATTTGGTCGTAGAAGGCTTTGGAGCAAATAACAAATATTTTCATCTATTACCTCAATAATACCTCTGTAGCGTTACCGTGTCACCAACCTTAGCGTCGCGTGTGGTGTGCAGATTGGTTACTATATAGCCAATCTCACCAGTTCCAAGCCGCGGATCGGGTGTCATTTTTGGCGCTAAATGCCCAACCTCAAGTGCCACGCCGCGGGCGTCGGTAGCCATCATGTGAATTTCATCGCTTTTGGCAATTGTGCCATCGACGACACGCACATACAAAACCACGCCACGGTAATCGTCAAAATAACTGTCGAAAATTAATGCCCGCGTCGGTTTATTTGAATCGCCTTTTGGAGCTGGGATTTTTTCGACAATCGTACGCAGCACTTCATCAACACCAGCACCGGTTTTGGCGCTGATTTTAATAATATCTTCGGGCTTGCAACCTAATAGATTAATAACTTCGGCACTCACCCGTTCGACATCGGCCGCCGGTAAATCGATTTTGTTAAGCACCGGAATAATCGTCAGATCGGCCTGCATCGCCAAATAAACGTTGGCTAAGGTCTGGGCCTGAACGCCCTGTGAAGCATCAACCACTAAAATCGCTCCTTCACAAGCGGCCAGCGAACGCGAAACTTCATACGAGAAGTCTACGTGCCCCGGGGTGTCGATTAGGTTGAGGTCGTAATCCCCATATTTCATTCGCACTGGTGCAAGTTTGATCGTAATCCCCTTTTCGCGCTCCAAATCCATCGAATCCAGCAGCTGCGATTTCATCTCGCGCTTCTCAACCGTGCCAGTCAACTCTAACATTCGGTCAGCCAACGTCGACTTACCGTGATCAATATGAGCAATAATACAAAAATTTCGAATCTGTTGCTGGTCCATTTACAAACTTCCCGGACGTTTGATGAAGAGAATTTTACCTATACGCGCCAAGACTGGCTTCACTTCTTCAAGTCTTAACAGATAGCTTAGCATACAATAAAACGCAACGCTCAGAAAAGCAATTAGCACGAACTTCGGAAAGCTCGAGAAAAAGCTCTGGTCGGCTGCCCGAAACGGCATCAAAACAACTAATAGATAAGTTGCGATTGACGTAAAACCGGCGGCGCTCAGCATGCGGCCAATGGCGTTCATAAACGGCGCGTCAAAGAAGCCTTTAATGCGGTGCGACATAATGTAAAACAAGATGCCCGCCTCGACAATTGAAACAATCGAGGCCGCCCAAGCCAAGCCATAAACGCCCCAGTCAAGGCCCATCGTAAACCAAATGGCCAGCGAAATGTTCAAACCAATTGTGAAAAATGAAATATAAAGCGGTGTTTTGGTGTCCTGCTGCGCATAAAAACTCTTGGCCGATATGTAATAGATCGAACGGAACAAAATCGAAATCGCCAGCACTGCCACAATTCCCGCAACCTGGGCATCACCGCCATTAAACATAAAGCTCACCAGATAGCCGCGGGCGAAATAAGCCACAATTGTCACCGGCAACGCCAGCCAAATAATGACTCGCAAAATATTTTGCAGCTCTTTTTTAAACAAGTCCGGCCGATTCTGCCCTAGCCGTTCGGTCATCTTTGGAAAGGCCGCCGTGCTAATTGCCACGCCAATAAGATTGATTGGCACGTACGACAATGTTTGCGCCTGCTGATAAGCACGGACGCTACTTGAAATCATGCGCGACGCCAAGTTGGTTTCGACAATTCCGTTAATGTAATCGATACTCTGGTCGAGCGAACGGGCCGGCAACAGTCGCAACACCTGGCGAAAGCCTTTGTTATGCCAATAAATCTTAAATCGATAGTCAAAGCCCATCCCGAACAAACCAAAACTACTGACGACTAATTGCAAGATTGCACCCAGCACCACACCAAGAGCCACGCCCATAATTCCGCCTTCGAAAACCTGCCAGCCAAAGATATTAATCCCGCCCGTAAAGAACATTGCGCCGATAATAATACCGATGTTATACAGCGATGGCGCCAGGGCAAAAAATGCAAATCGTCCCACCGCCTGCTGCATACTAGCGACGACTGTGGCCACCGCAAATAGCATCGGGTTGACCGCAATCACGCGCATCATACTAACGGCCAGCGCTCGGCTTGACTCATCTAGACCCGGACCAACAACATAACGCACCAACGGCTCGGCTAAAATAATAATCAAAATCGAGGCAATGAACGTCACGATTGCCAGCAGGTTCATCATGCTGGTTGATAATTCCCAAGCCGAACGTTTATTGCCAGCCGCCAACCTTTGGTTAAAAACTGGAATAAAAGTGACGCTTAAGGCACCAGATACCAAAATAAAGAACATGAAGTCCGGAATCGTAAACGCCACCGTATAAGCGTCGATTCCGGTTGGATATGTATAAAAATACATACTATTTAGCAGACGGTCACGAAACAAACCGAGCAAACTCGACATCAATGTCGAACCAGCCAGCAAAGCTGCCGCTATCTGCAGCGGCAGTTTACGATTGGCACGTGCGACCGTATTACTAAGGCGTCCCATTACAGTGGTGCCATGCTACTCGTGGAGCTTGGCCTCCTTTGGTAGTTTGGCATCTTTTAGAACTTCACGGACTTTATCTTCTTCCAAGGTTTCGGCTTCAAGCAGGTCTTTAGCTAACTTATCTAGACTCGTGCGGTTATGGCGCAGCACAACTTCGGCCCGTTCGGCGGCTTCGTTGATCAGACCGGCAACTTCACGGTCAATTTCTTCAGCCGTTTTATCACTGTACGGACGTTCGTGAGTCATGCGATCAAACATCATATTACCGTTATCCTCGTGGAACACTTGGTTGCGGAGCTTCGAGCCCATACCCTGTTCAATCACCATATCGCGGGCGATTTCGGTCGCCTTGCGCAGATCTGAACCGGCGCCAGTCGTCACACCATCTTCACCATAAATTAACTTCTCGGCAATTCGGCCACCCAAAGCGCGCGCCAAAACATCTTTAAATTCATACACACTGGTATAAACTTCGTCTTCAGGCGGCAGGAACCAAGTCACACCACCAGTACCACCGCGCGGAATAATCGTGACCTTGTGAACTGGGTCGCTATCTGGCAAAACATGACCAACCAAAGCGTGACCAGCCTCGTGATAAGCAGTCATCTCTTTGTCTTTTTGACTCATGACCGAGCTCTTACGCTCTGGGCCAATCGCCACCTTTTCAAAGGCTTCGGTGACGTCGTCATTATTAATCACCCGTGAATCACGCCGCGCCGCAATGATTGCCGCTTCGTTGGCAATGTTCGCAAGATCGGCACCCGATGAACCAGCGGTCTTGGCTGCTAGGGCATCAAGGTTAACCGAATCGTCGGTTGGCTTGTTTTTAAAGTGGACGCTAAGGATGGCTTCCCTATCTTTGCGCTCTGGCAAAGTAATGTTCGTACGGCGGTCAAAGCGACCCGGGCGAAGTAGGGCAGGGTCGAGCACATCGGCCCGGTTGGTTGCGGCCAGTACAATCACATTGGTACCGGTTTCAAAACCGTCCATTTCAACCAAAATCTGGTTAAGGGTCTGTTCCCGCTCGTCGTGTCCGCCGCCCATACCGCTACCGCGACGGCGACCAACAGCATCAATCTCATCAATAAAGATAATCGAAGGCGCGTTCTTTTTGGCCTTGGCAAACAAGTCGCGCACGCGGCTGGCGCCAACACCAACGAACATCTCAACAAATTCCGAACCACTAATACTAAAGAACGGCACATTCGCCTCGCCGGCTACGGCTCGCGCCAACATCGTCTTACCGGTACCAGGGTTACCAACCAGCAGCACACCCTTTGGAATCTTGGCGCCTAGCTGCTCGTATTTCTTCGGATGCTTCAAGAAGTCAACAACCTCTTCAAGGTCTTGTTTGGCCGAATCATTACCGGCGATGTCGCTAAACATCACCTTTTGCTTGTCTTCGCCGTACAATTTAGCCTTTGCCTTACCAAAGCCCAACGCCTGGTTGTTTTGGCCCTGCGCCTGACGCATCATCATAAAGAAGAACGCGCCAATCAAAACTACCGGAACAACAATAATCGCCAAATTCCACAAAATAGTACTGGTATCAGACGGCGGCGTAATCACCAAGTTCACGTTGGCATCCGACTTTAGGCCTTGTTGCTGCAAACTGGCGCTTGGGTCTTTAACCGAGCGCTCGGTTGGATGGTCACTGCCCTTTGGCGTAATCTTTAAGTCGTTGCCTTGGAGCTCGATTTTGCTAATTTCGCCAGCGTTGGCCTGCTGAATAACCTGGGTAATTGGAACTTGCTTCAGGTCGTTGCGTGGCGAGGTCAGTGCCACCGCAAAGAATATAACTATAAAGAAAACGACCCAAAATAATATTAAGCGCCAGGTGTTGCTTGGTCGTTTCATTGGAACAGGGGTTTTTATTGCCATAGAAAAGTATTTGTCCTTTCAGCCATAACGGCAGATCTCTTAGTTTATTTTAACAGTTTGACCGCGAATTGACGAGATGTGAAACTAAGTTCAGCCCCAGCACCCGCCTGGTACACACTGCCCGGTTTGGCGGTTTTAATCGCAATCAGAGCTCGTTCAAGCTGCGGACGCGTCAAACGACCACTGGTAGCAGATCGCAAACACTCGAGCGCCACAAAACTAGGTATGTGAATGAAGAAGTAGCGATCATAGCTTGGACCGGCGCCAATCAACTCGCGAACCTCTGTTTCGATGCGCTCCTTTAGGGCAATTTGTTTGGCGCGCAGCTCACCGATTTCACTGCGGATGGGTCGCGGCAATTTTGATATTTTACGACGCATACGATTTCGAAGATACGCGTCAGACGCGTTGGTACTATCTTGGTGCCATTCCAATTCATGTTGTAAAGCATACAACAATAATTGCTGCTTGCTATAACCAGTTAGCGGCCTAAGTACATCGGAATGCATGGCCGCCAAACCGCGCCAGCCAGTACCGCGTGTCAGATTAATCGCCACCGTTTCGACCACATCGTCACCGTGATGTGCCGTCACCAACCAGCCCTGATGCCGCCTGGCTACATCGCGCAAAAACTCATAGCGACGACTGCGAGCCAAATCCTCGCTAGCATGGGCGCCCAGCTCTTCACGCCGAGTTTCAAACTCGGCGCCATAACGCCTGGCTAGCGCCTCGACAAATCGCGCGTCATCGGCCGAATCGTCACGAATACCGTGGTCAAAATGCGCCACCACCAATTTGGCATTCGACAGCCGACTCATCATATCCAACAAAACGACCGAATCGACGCCGCCGCTCACCGCCAGCACATATGTTCTAGGTTCGTTAAACATCTCTAACTAGTATACCTACAGATACCGCGTGCTGCCAAACGGAATTTTCTGTTTGACGTAAAAACCGGTGCCTAAAGTATCGGCTGAATGAACCGTTCGCTCGCCGAAACGCTTGTTAATATCGTCGACCGCCCGCGTGACCGATTCTTCGCGCGCCAATTGATCGTAAAACAAACTGATTTGCTGGTTTTCGTTCGGCTCTAGTTCGTAACAATGCACACCAATCTCGCGAATATTGCCCGGTGCTTTTTCAAACAGTGCTCGCGCCAGTGTAAAAATCGTCTGATCGCTACTAAACGGCACCGTCGCCAGATGCGAACTATGCCAATATTCGTGGTCGTGGGTCTTGGCGTAAACATACACCCCGCGCGCTAGTTTATTTTGACCGCGCAGCCGCGAACCAACCGACTCGCACAGATGATGCAGTCGCTGCACTATCTGCTCGTAACTTAAATCAAAACCCTCTAGCACATACTGCCGGCCAACGCGCTTAACGTCAAAATCGCGGTCATCAACCTCGAAGCCGCGCAGCCGTTTGTACCACCACTCGCCAACAACGCTCTTAAAAACCATCTGTTTCAAAGTTACAACATCGGCATCTAAAAACTGTAGGGGAGTCATAATCCCAACCGTATTTAGGCGCGCGGCATTCCGCCCTGCTATGCCAGTCAAATCGGTCAACTTTAACTCACCCAGCGTCGCCCGCAGATTCTCACCCGTTATGATATCTAGCCCGTCTGGCTTATGCAGCCCGGCCGCCTGCTTGGCCAAAAACCGATTAGTACTAATGCCAACATTGCAGCGCATGGCCACACCGATTTCATCTTTCAGCCGCTGCTTGATCTCCATACCAATGTCCTCGAGCGCGCGCCCACGAATACCAGGCGTCGTATCGTGAAAATCAATCACCCCTTCGTCGATGCTTTTCATCGTCACGTGCGCCGAATAGTCGCGCATGATCCTTAGTAGCTGGTGGTAAACGTAGCGATATTTCGGCGGGTCACTTTCGAGCGCTATAATGTCCGGCACCAAAATCAAAGCATCGCGTAGCTTCATGCCAACCTTAACGCCGTGCGCCTTGGCCTCGTAGCTAGCCGTAATAATTGCCGTATTCGCCGTCCGCCGGTTAACAATCGCCACCGGCCGGCCGCGCAACATCGGTCGCGCCTGTTGTTCGACCGTCGCAAAACAGCTGTTCAAATCAATGTGCATTAACAGGGGTCGCTCGGTGTTAAAATCAGGCTGCATGGTCGGCCTCCAGCGTCAAACGCCAGGTGAGTCGTTCGCTATCAAATTCCAGCCGGTAGTCAGCCCCGCCATCGGTGACGTCAAAAATATGCGTCGTTTTAATACCATCGGCGCGTGGGTGACGCAGGCCCAGTTCCGTCACCTCAACTTCCCTGCCGTTCCCCCGCCGAAACCGCACCGGCAAGCACGGCTGGTAGCCATGCTTAAAAATCGCCACCACCTCAATCGATTCATTCAAAAAAGTTTCATCATTCATATTAAAAAGTCCTCGTTAAAATTTCGAGAAACGCTTTTTAGATTGTTCGCCCGTTTTCAATCACCCGTTTCTAGCGATGAACCCGAAGACGATATGAATGACCTCTGATGAGGGGCGCCTAGCTTCGTTAAACTTGGCCGGTGTGCATCATCTGGTAATAGTTTTATTATAGCACCGCATACCTGCTACAATAATAGGAAATTAGGCGGTGGGCAGGGGGTGAAAAATGGCTGAACTACCAATTGTGTATGTCGACATGGACGGCGTTATGGCCGAATTCGACAAAGGCCTCGAAACCAAATTACTCCAAGCCGACCCCACCATCGACCTAAGCGACAAATCGTCTGACTTTTATTTACACAAACGCCTAAAAACACCCGAAGCTGTTCGCATGGCGCAAGCTATCGCCAACAGCCGGGGATTTTTCTTAGACCTAGAGCCGGCCGACGGCCTGCAAGAAGGCTGGCAACGAATGATCGACGCCGGTTTTCACCCAGTAGTTTTATCAAAACCGCTCAGCAGCAACCAGTGGTGCGCGGCTGAAAAACTTGAATGGCTAGACGGCATTATGGGACCAAAAGTCGCCGACGAAGCAATCCTAGCCGACAGCAAAGCCGATTTTGACGGCGTAGCTTTGGTCGACGACCGCCCAGAAACGCCAAATTTTGACCGCGCTACCTGGCAACAAGTGATGTTCAGCCGCCACTACAACCTAAACGTAGTGACCGACTTTCGTATTGATAATTGGCGCGACCCAAACCTGGAGTCGGTCCTCGCCCGCTGCGCGGTGCGTTACGCTAGTCTTTTCCCCGAGCCTCTGATATAATTGCTCGAGTAAATTATGGCACTGTAGCTCAGTTGGTTAGAGCGTAGGACTCATAAGCCTAAGGTCACTGGTTCGATCCCAGTCAGTGCTACCAAAGAGATTATTTTTCGACGGAGTTTCCGTCGATTTTTCATTTACGGCTATAGGAAGGCTGGATTTACAGATAAAGGTGGTCATATAGGGTTAACTGATAATAGCTCGTCTTAAGAATGTACCCGCACGAAACCACCATACTGCCTATGCTTGACTAGTGATTATGCGAATGTAATGTTGGGTATATGAAGGAAAATAGCTCAGACCAAACTCGCCTCCTAATAGCCACTTTTATAGTTGCCACTATGCTCACCGCAACAAATCTAAATCTTCCAAGTTCTTTTGCTAATAATCCCGTAGCAATCACCCTACTCGGAGCGCCCACACTAGGTCTAATGTTATCGTCGCTTGGCGCATTTGTTTATGCTTTGAGTGTTGGATATGGCTTAACGTACGGCAATCGTCAAACTACAATACGGAAAAAAATTAAGAAATGGTCATATAATTTTTCCGTGAAGGCATTTCTACCCACTGTTCTTACCGCATCTATAGTTTACCTATACGCTTGGGCTGGTCTACATACTTCATTAGCCCTTAAGTCATTTCTTAATATCGTTTTATACATAATTGTAATTGGTACATTCCTATACCTAGAACGCAACCAGATAAGGGGAATCTATTCTTATTGGAAAAATGACAAGGCGCATAAATAGATCGCTAGTCTCAATTATCTTTAAGATATCGTTGCGTTACTTCTCCAACCGCCGCCATCACAAAAACCCGCCTATTTGCAATATCTTCGCCAACCTTGCGCAGGTCATCGTCCATGTCGTCGCTTAAGAAACCTTCCGCAACCTCATGGCTCAAATATTCACCGGCGGCGATTAGGTCTTGGTGAAACTTTGGCATCAAAGCCCGCTGCGATTCGCCGGTCCACACTTTGCCGCTTTCATCCACAATCGACGCACAGCAAAATATTTCATACTCGCCGTTTGCGTCCGGATGATAACCAACCTCTATGCCAATCGCAAAATCAGCCTTTAGCCCAGCTTTCAGAGCATTTCTAGCTCGGTTAATCGAACCTTGCTTGGTTTCGGTTTCGGTAATGGGCTGCTCCGAAACACCGCTTGGCACATCGACCGAAACAATCTCGGCATCTAATTTAAGTTCGCTCAAAACATCGCGTAAATGAGCCAGTTTTTGCTCGGATGTCGTGGCGGCTAAGATCTTTATCATTTGCCAATATTATAGCTCACAATAGTCGGCCGCTCTTCCTATTTGGCGACTCGAAACCCAAACCTATCCGCGTAGCCGCTCGGCCCGTAAGACAGGGCCAAAGCAAGTACGCCAGAATAGCCACCGGTGTTCGTATAGCTGCCTCCGCGCAGGTAAGCCTGAGCGGAAGTATTCCAGCCATAATAACTGGATAGCATACCTATGCCCTGGGCGCTGTTCCAACCGCCAACCTGCGAAGATATGGCGCCGGGTTGAGATGCAAACGGCAGGCCGTTCATTAGTACGGTTGGGTCGTTCCACTCGAAGAGCTGCCAACCAGATCCACTAGCCGAACCCGGCAGCTGACCGGCCTGAATAGTTGCGTTTGTCCACTGCCACACATCGCCAGCAAGATCCCAAATCACCTGTCCGTTGGTCAGTGTTAGGGTTCGACGCTGGTCACCGCCGGTGTTTGTTTCGCCATAATAGCCCTGCGAGTCATCGGTCGAAGCGGCGAGCGCTATGGATGGACTGTTGTCGCTGTGCCCGCGATAGATATACCCTGACCCAACCGCACCGCCAGACCAGTTGCTTGGTACCGATAAGACATTGGCAGCAAGCGTCATCCACTCAGCATCGGTCATTAGGTGACAACCGCTGCAGACAGTTTGCGATTCCGCAATAGCTTGGGTCTGTGTGATATTCACCCATGCCGTACCACTAGCTCGCGACTCAGGCACAAATGATGAGCTGTATGTTTGATTGCCGTTGTCGTTGCCCTGGATCTTCGCTTCGTACTTCATAACACAAAAACCAACCGTACCAAATCGAGCGTCGCCGGGTACAGGAATAAATCCGGTTGGGCAAGTCGCTGGCTGAGCTAGCTGCTCCGGTTGACTGTCGATACTTTTGGCGACACGAAAACCCAGACTCGCAGTGCCGGTGCCCGGTGGGTAATTCAATGCCAAAGCCAATACACCAGAACCAGCGCCCCATCCATATCGCCCGCCGCGCATAAACGTGTGATCAACGGTTTCGCCGTAGTAAGAAAATATCTGGCCCAATCCTTGATTACTATTCCACGAGGCAGCCTGCGACGAGATGGCGCCAGGTCGGCTTGTAGCCGGAAAACCATTCCACACAATCGTGCTGTCGGTATATTCCCTGGATACGTAACCTGAATCGGTACTAACTCCGGGTTGACCTCCGCTCGGTATCGTAGCGTTCGTGCGCTCCCATACATTGCCGGCTAAATCCCAAATCACCTCGCCATTTGTAAGTGTTAGCGTGCGCCGCTGAGACTTACCGACCATACCACCAGTTACAGACACGTCAGAAGCCGAGTTATTAGTTCCATAATAACCGTTACTGTCGTCGGTCGAAGCCGCCAAAGCATTACCTGGGTTGCCGTCATTATTGCCAGAGTATAAATACCCCGAACCAACCGCACCGCCGCTCCAGTTGCTCGCCACGCTCATCACGTTACCGGCAATCGTCATCCACTCTGGCTCGGTAATTAGGTGACAGGTGGGGCACGCCGCAGTAGAAGCTTTGATAGCATCATCCTCTGAGATATTTACCCAAGGTGTACCCGCCGCTTGACTGACGGCCTGGCCATTCAAATTTTTTGCATCATATTTCATAACACAAAAATTCGGCGTTCCTAAGCTAGAATTGCCCGGCACCAAAACCCACCCCTGGCCACAGACATCCTGCGAATAACTCCAGGCGCTATAAGCAACCTGCTGTTGCGGGTTTTGATTACCGTATTTCAAAACAACATCGATTTTCGACAGTGTCGAGATCGCGTTCGATTTCGGGCAAGATACCGTTACCGTGATTGCGGCGTTCGCTAGCCCGCTTACCGTGACAGCTTGGTTATTTAACGGCTGACTGGCTACGCAGGGCGATGGCACCAATGCTCGATAGCGATTAAGATAATCTTCGGCGGTGTTCTGGGCGACTACCTGAGCCTTGGTTTGGCCATCCACCCGGATAACCGTTACATATAGTTGGTACCCAGCAATTAAAAAGATAGCCGCTACAAATAAAGTCACCAATAATTCAATGATCGTAAAACCCGGCTTGTAGCGATTTATTTTTGTCATTCCGCTCCTAATGGTTTAGGACGGCCGGGCAAAACAAAAAGCCCGCCGCCAGCGACAGCCGAAGCTGCCTGATACCGTTTCCAGTACCAACCATTAGGAACAGTGCTCTGACGACGAGCTTTTAGTTCCTAATGGTTTTAATTGACCATGCCTTTCGACGAATCTAATCAGTTTAGGTCTAGGCGGAGATTCCGCTTAAGCACAATATTAACACACCTTGCGCGGCCAAAACCAGTCGAGCCGCGCCACAACTACTGAACGGTAAATGTTCCGCTGCTAGTAAATTTATGAATGGTGTAGCCGCCAGAGGTTGTAATGGTGCCGCCCGTAGCCGTCATAGAACCGGTTGGATAGCGAATGATTACCACACCAGAGCCACCGCTTGCGCCGCCACCACTTGGGTTACCAGCTCCGCCACCGCCACCACCGCCGGTATTGGCCGTGCCAGCTGTACCACTCGTGGCCGCGCCAGCGCCACCGCCGCCGTTACCGCCAGCGCCCTGACCCAAACACCACGAAGCGCCGCCACCACCACCACCGTAATAAATACTCGTGCCAGTTATCGATATGGCAATGCCCGTTCCGCCATCACCAGCCTTCGAACCGGCCACGCCAGCTCCACCGGCCGCCCCAGCACCACCGCCACCGCCGGATGGACTACACGACGCTGCCGTACCATAACCACCGGCATTACCCTGTCCAGGCGTGCCGCTACCGCCAGCCGCACCATCTGTTCCAGTTACACTCAAGCCACCGCCGCCGCCCGAACCACCGCTATTGCCTGGTGTTGCCGCGGTTGTATTGCCGTTTCCACCGCCACCGCCGCCGCCAATCGCCGTTAGACCGTTAAAGACCGAGTTACCACCATTAGAGCCAATATTCGTCGACGACCCAGCCCCACCAGCACCAACAGTAACAGCATAACTTTCGCCAGGGTAAATAATCGACGTAGTGTAAATCAGACCGCCAGCACCACCACCGCCACCGCGACCACCACCGCCACCACCAGCTACAACTAATACCTGAGCCGGCACCGAAACCGGACCAAATTCATCACTAGCGGCCCGAAAACCAAAATACACCGCCGCATATGACGACGATAAATCTAGACGAAGGCTTAGCACTCCAGCGTTAACAGTATCGCCAAAATTTCCTCCAGCATTATATACATGCGAAGCTGTCTCGCCATAATCACTAAGAAGAGCGCCTATACCCTTATTGGTAGTCCAATATTGGGCGTTGCCGCTACCAATAGCAGTTACCGGACGATCAACCGTTGGCAAACCATTCATTAGTAAAGAGGTGTTATTCCACTCTTTCCAAGCATATGACGCTGACTCACCTGATAATCCCGGCTGTAGGCCGCCGGCGATAGTATCGTTAGTATACTCAGCTATATTGCCGGCGAGGTCCCAAATCACCTGGCCATTGTTAAGTGTTAGTGTGCGCCGCTGATTGCCGCCGGTGTTCGTTTCACCAGCATAACCGTTGGCGTCATTGGTATCGGCAGCTAGCGTATTAGCAGGTGCAGCATCATTATGACCGCTGTAAATGTAACCAGAACCGACAGCACCGCCACTCCAGTTACTAGCCACCGACATAACATTGGCCGCTATGGTCATCCACTCGGCCTCACTTATCAGGTGACATCCCGGGCAAGCCAACTGAGACTGCGTGATCGCCTGGGCTTGTGTAATGTTCGCCCACGGCGTGCCGGCTGCCTGGCTAGTCGCAACTCCGCTAACGTTCTTGGCCTCATATTTCATAACGCAAAAACCAATCGTACCAAACCTGGCATCACCAGGAACTGGAATAAAGCCAGTTGGACAACTTGCCGGCTGAGTCAGTTGTTCGGGTTGGCTATCGACGCTTTTGGCAACACGAAAGCCAACTACGCTACCATTAGTTGTGCCGTCGCTGGGCGATGTATTTAGAGCCATAGCCAAGACGCCCGCCATACCACCATTGTTAAAGCCACCTCCACGCAAAAAACCGCGATCAACAGTGTCGCCATAGTTGCTGGCCAGCCCGCCTATACCTTGGGTACTACTCCAGCCCGCAGCCTGAGAACTAATTGCCCTCGGTCTGCTGATTGCCGGTAAACTTCCCCATAACAATGCGCTATTATTCCACTCTTTCCAGGCGACAGACGATTCACCGGCTAAGCCCGGCTGCTGGCCACCAGGAATAATGTTATTGGTCCATTCCCACACATTGCCAGCCAAATCCCAAATAATCTCTCCGTTACTTAACGTAAGCGTACGCTTTTGATTAGCACCTGGGCTGGTTTCGCCGTAGTAACCCTGGCTGTCGTCGGTTGTGGCAGCGAGCGCCACGTTAGATATATTGTCATTATGACCAGAATAAATATACCCCGAACCAACCGAACCGCCACTCCAGTTGCTACCAACCCCTAACACATTGGCGGCAACCGCCATCCACTCGGCGTCAGATATTAGGTGACAGGTAGGACAGGCCGCTGCCGACACTGTCACGGCGTCATTCTGTGAAATGTTCACCCACGGCGTACCAGCGGCTTGACTAACAGCCTGACCGTTTACATTCTTGGCTTCATACTTCATGACACAAAATGTCGGTGTATCAAAACGCGAATCGGCCGGCACGATGATATAGCCGGCGCCACAAGCATCTTGCGAATAGCTCCAGGCGCTATAGGCAATCTGCGCCTGCGGACTCTGGTTGCCATACTGCAGCAAAACGTCTATCTTTGACAGGGTTGATATCGCGCCGCTTTTCGGACAAGAAACGGTCACCGAAATCGTTACGTTCACCAAACCAGCTACCGTAATCGGCGAATTAGTCAGCGGCGTACTGGCCACGCATGGCGATGGCACCGATGTTCGGTAGCGCTCCAAATAATCCTGAGCGGTGTTTTGGGCAATCACCTGCGCCTTGGTCTGACCATCGGTTCGAATAACCGTCGTGTATATCTGGTAACCGGCAATTAAAAAGATTGCGGCCACAAACAAAGTCACCAACAACTCAATAATCGTAAAACCAGAATCGGCGCTTTTTCTAGTAAATTTGCCCATCTATATCTAATAGTTTAAAGCATAAACAAGATAGCAACAACTTAATCGTCACCTTGCGATTCTTCACGCTCTTCGCGCAGGGCCAGCAGCCTTTTGCGCCGATGTTTATACTCGTACGCAATCATCCACAGTATAAAGATATCAAAAATCGTCAGCGCAATCATGAACAGCGACGCGTTCACAAAGAACACGTGATAAATCTGATACAGCGTCAGCAGCCCCAGCGTGATCAAGGCGAACGGATACGCCCACAGACGGTTGGTAATAATTCCCACCACCGAAATCAGCTTTACCGCCGCGTGAACCAGCAGATAGACAGCCAAGAAGTAGCGCACGCTATCTGTAAAATTGGCCGTCGACTTAATCAAAAGGTTAGAAATTAAATCGTGCGGATCCTCGATCAGCTCGCGGTGAGTCATATGCATCACCAAATGCTGAATCTGCGGCTGACTGAAAAAGAACAGCATCAAGCCGCCAACTAACTCAACCAAGCCATCGATACCTTTTATGACCAGCGAGAATATAAAGACAACGTCAAGCGGCTGCGATACTTTAAAAAGTTCATTCTTTCTAATAAATTCCATACTCTACCTACTTTATATTGTACAAGCCAGCCGGTGAAAGTGCTATCATGAAGCTATGTCAAATTTTCGTTCAAGGGTAAAAAATTCCACCGCTCGCCGCCTAATTATTTCGTTAATTATCGGGGCCATCGCCACGATGATCTCGCTTTACTACAACCTAGGTGCAATATCTTATCTGATTGGCTGGGATGCCGCCGTAATCGTCTTTGTCACCTGGATTTGGCTGATTTGCTGGCCAATGGACCACCACCAAACCGCCAAATTTGCCCTGCGCGAAGACCCCTCAACCGTCGCCGCCGATGCGCTTTTAATCAGCGCCAGCATCGCCAGCTTGGTTGGAGTTGTTATGGCGGTGTTCGAATCACGCGCCACGGCCATCGAACCCCGCTCCATTTTTCTGGGCTGCATCAGCATCTTAAGTGTCGTTTTGGCCTGGACATTGATTCACACCATTTACACCTTACGCTACGCAAAACTGTACTATCTGCCGCACAATAACGCCAAAATCGACTTCAGTAACGAGCACGAACCATCTTACGTCGAATTTGCCTATTTTGCCATCACCATCGGCATGACATTCCAGGTCACCGACACCTTTTTACGCGGCACCTTAGTGCGTAAATCAGTCCTACATCACGCGCTGCTGTCGTATCTTTTCAACACCGTTATTATCGCCACCACCATTAACTTGATCTCTGGGCTAGGGCACTAAAAACTCGCCCCAGGTAGGGCGAGTTTTAAAGGCAAATTTGGTTAAATTATTCTTGGCTGACTTGCGGTAACAATACACCGAAAACGCGGCGAGCCCGGGCTTCGTTACGTTCTAACTCACGTTCACGTTGGGTTAGAAAATTGTCAATTTCGCTGTCTTCGCGCTGGCGATCCCAGCTGGCTAGACGCATAATGTCCTCGAAATCAGTTGGTTCTACTAAGGTACTCGTTTGCTCGCTGCGTTCCATTTTTTTTGCCTTTTTTGTTTTTTATTGTTTGATGCTCTTATTTAAGCATAAACGTTACAGAAAGTCAATACGTTTTTATAACTATGTTTTAACGACCTTATTTTGACCTTTTAATCTCGGTTATGGTATAACTTAAGTACGAGGAATAAAAAATAAAAAAATGGATACAATTAGCTCGCTCGCAGTCATCGCCCTCGCCGCTTTAGTACACGCCAGTTTCCAGCTGAGCGTCAGCGTATTGACGTTGCTGTCGGGTCATGCTTTAGGTGCCCAAAAAGCCCGCATGCGCGTCTGGCGTATGACCACCAGCTTTGTAATTGGTGCCGGTGTTATCACACTGCTGTTATTGTCGTTCATTGCCCTGCTATTTAATTCGCTTTACGGTAGCAGTGCACCATCTAGTGTCTGGGCAATCGCCTGCGGCCTGCTGGTGGGCGTTGGCATTGCCATTTGGCTGTTCTACTACCGTCACCAAAGCGGCACTTCGCTATGGATTCCCCGCAGTATGGCGCATTACCTGAGTGACCGGACTAAAGCCACCAAAGACAGCGCCGAATCGTTTGGCCTGGGCTTGTCGAGCGTTTTTGGTGAAATCCTATTTGTCGGCGCACCGTTGATTGTCAGCGGTCTGGTTTTGGTTCAGCTATCACCTGGCTTGCAAATTGTCGGCCTGCTGCTTTACACGCTTATATCGATGCTTGGCTTGATTACGGTATGGGTTTTGGTTGGTAGCGGCCACAGCCTGAGCACGATTCAAAAATGGCGCGAAACCAACAAGAGCTTCCTTCAGTTTGCTGGTGGCGGTGGCTTGATCATCCTGAGTTTCTTCGTCTACGTCAGCCAAATCCTTGGGGGTCTGGGGTCATGACCGAATTGGCCGTTGATATTATCAAACGCGGTGGGCGACGCCCCAGCGAACGCTACTCACACGACAAATTGCATGCCAGTATCGTAGCCGCCTGTCTAAGTGTTAATACGCCAGCGGGCCTAGCCGAAGAAATCGCTGACGCGGTTTGCGAATCGGTCGCCCAGTGGCTAACCGTCCGCCCCGAGGTCACCAGTGACGACCTGCGACGGGTGGCAGCCAGGCATTTAACCGCCCATCACCCAGACGCCGCTTATTTATACGAACAACATCGCATCATTATTTAAGGAGAAAACATGGCCTTACCACACACATTTGACTACGACCTAATCGTTATCGGCAGCGGCGCTGGCGGCAGTGCGGCAGCCACAATTGCGGCCCGTGAAGGCAAGCGCGTGGCCATTGTTGAATCCGACACCTTTGGCGGCGAATCGCCCAACTGGAGCGACGTGCCAACTAAAGCTCTGCTGCATGTGGCCCGAATCTACGACGAAGCCCGACATGGCAGTCGCTTTGGCCTGCGCACCTCGACCCTTGGCTACAATTACCCATCAATTCGCGCCTGGAAAAACCTAGCCGTTGAACGCACCGGTGCCGGCGGTAACCAAAAATTCTACGAAAACCAGGGGATTAACACTTTTCACGCTACTGCCCACTTTTTGACGCCAAATGAAATCAGCATCAATCGCCGCCACCTGTCGGCCAAAAACTTCTTAATTGCAACCGGCGCCGAATGGGTCACACCACGCATTCCCGGCCTTAGCGAGACACCATTCCTAACGCCACGCACCATTTTAGAAGCGATTCGCCCGCCTAAAAGCCTATTCATCATTGGCGGCGGCAGTCACGGTGTTGAAATCGCCCAGCTCATGGCAACCTTTGGCACCAAGGTTTATATAGCCGAGCAAGCTAGTCGCTTACTGCCCAACCAAGACCAAGAAGTCGGCCAATTAGTCGAACGAGTACTGACCGATACCAAGGGCGTAACTGTTTTGACTCACACCCGCGTACTATCAGTCGGCAAAGATCCACTCAACAAGCGCATCGTCGTCAACCGCGGCGGCAACGAACAGACCATTAAGGCCGAAGAGATTTTAGTAGCCGCTGGCCGCGCGCCACGAGTCGACCTGGGCCTCGAAAACGCCTCGGTCAAATACACGCCAAAAGGCATCGAAGTCAATGAATTTTTGCAGACATCCAGCAAGCACATCTTTGCCGCCGGCGATGTCCTGGGCCGCGGCAGTTATACCCACACCGCCCTGCTCGAAAGCCAAGTCGCCGTCCACAACATTATCCACAAGAACAAAGCCGTACCGGACTACACCGCCACGCCGGGGATCATCTTCATCACCCCTGAAGTCGCCTATGTTGGTTTGAGCGAAGACGATTGCAGCAAGCGCGATTTGGCCATTAACAAAGCCCTGGCGCCGCTGAATATCATCACCCGCAGCAACACCAGCGATTACCGCGACGGCTTCGTTAAGATTATTACCGACAAAAAAGGCGTCTTGGTTGGCGCCACCGTTGTCGCGCCAAACGCTGGCGAAATTATTCACGAACTAGCCCTGGCCATTAAATATGGCCTAACCGCCGATCAAGTTGCCAGCACACCGCACGCCTTCCTTAGCTGGAGCGAGGCCGTCCGCGTCGCCGCCAGCAAGCTGGTCTAATCTGTTACGACCTTGACTTTTTACGAAAAAAGAGTATAGTTCACCTCTGTTCCTGTTGGGTACTTCGTGAGAAGAAAGAGGTGGAACGTTGACAGACGCGATTGCGTTGAGAAGCCACACAGTCTTCGACGCCGACGACTGCACGCTTGAGGAAGCACTGACGGTCGCCAGGCGAATCGCACACAGCCACACCTGGATCGGCGTCCTGGTGAACAGCAACGAGGGTCTGACGGCAGTAGCCGAAGGCGGCTACACCATCGGATTCTTCACGCCGCGTTGCGGGAAGGACCTGGCAGCCGCCCATACCGCAGCCCTGATCGTGTCCTGGTTCGGTCTGGTGTCCTACGACACAGCCCTGCAAGAGCTGACCAGACCGGCCGACATCGGGCACTGCGAAGGGCACGCCTTCATGAGGCAGCTCATCGACAAGCCGCTGTACCCCTGACCAACCCACCACAGGAACCCGGCCCCATTCGCCTTAATCGGCGGGTGGGGCCTTTCCTATTATTGACAAATCATCTATCAAAGATTATAGTCTGCACTCGTTCCTGTTGTTTCTTCAAAGGAGAAGATGTGCAATGAACGCTTCTCAGGACACGGCGGCCTCCGAGGCTGACGGCGATATCGTCGCTATCGCCCGGCGGTACGCCAGCGACATAGTCGAGCGGCACCGTCCCCTCGTGGCCAGCGTGGATGGCGAGCACGGCCTGGTGGTCATCAACCACGATGGCAGCACCACTGTCTTCCCGGGTCTGACCCGCGGCGACGACAGCATCAAGACGCGGTGCACCGCCGACGTCATGTCGACACTGGGATGCGGCGACCCCGACCAGCTGCGCGAAGAGCTTCGCGTGCCGTTGCCCGAGGGCGACGGGTCGGTGTTCAGCCGCCGATCGGTGCTCGGTCACCACTGAACCAACACAGGACATGCCCCACCGGCCCACGGGTCGGTGGGGCTCTCCTATTTCTAGGGGTTGACTCACCAATTCACATCTGTTAATATAGTAAACGCGCCGCGGGGTGGAGCAGCCTGGTTAGCTCGTGTGGCTCATAACCACAAGGTCGTAGGTTCAAATCCTACCCCCGCTACCAAGAAAGACTTTTCTGGTTCAGGAAGGTCTTTTTTTGTTTGCTATAGTTAATTTATGACTGCTGAAATATTTATCGCCCGCCACGGCCAAAACGAAGACAATGTTAACGGTATTTTGAACGGACATCGCGACTTACCACTGACCAAAGTTGGTCGCGAGCAGGCTAAGCAGCTTGGCGAAGGTATCAAAGATATGGACCTGCATTTTGACGCCATCTACACTTCGCCGCTCTCTAGGGCCAAAGAAACAGCCGAGATTGTCTCAGACGTAGCCGGTCTGCCCCAGCCGGCGGTTTACGATCGGTTGATCGAACGTGATTTTGGAATCATGACCGGACAGCCAATTGCTAAAATTGAAGAACTTTGCGCCCCAGACACCATCAAAACCGACACTATAACCTATTTCTTGTCGCCAGAGGGCGCCGAAACATTCCCCGACCTCATCCAGCGCGGCAAAGAAATTCTAGATTACATCGGAGAGCGCCACACCAGCGGCAAAGTATTGCTAGTCTGCCACGGCGACATTGGTAAAATGATTTACTGCGCCGCCACTGGCAAAGATTGGCACCAGGTGCTGACCGATTTTCACTTCGGCAATGGCGATTTAATAGATATCAGCGGACAAGGCGAGGCTCATAAAATAAAAATGCCGCAATTCAATCACTAATTATCGCGCCGGTATCGTCCCGTTTTTGCGCAGCGCCACATAGTGCGCCCGCGGGTCGTGAATCACCGCTGTTTTATAGTCCGGAAACAGATATTCCTGCACAGCCGGGTCACGCAAAATCAGGCGAATTCGGTCGCCGTCGGTTGTCGCCAGGCTAATCGCCGACTTCAAACGGCTCGACGGATATAGCGCAAAATAATCCATATCCTCAAGAACCCGTTGCAGCTCGGCAAATAATTGCTTATTTTGCACTCGTTGTCCCCTGTTTATTACCCGATCCAAACAAGAAGTTAAACCACAGTTCCAGGCTATTGCTGTGTTCAGACGGCGGCGCGCTAACTGCCGTGGTTGTGGTTTTATCGGCGTTAATCGCGGCCTGCGAATTGGGCGGCAAAACCAATAAACTCTCGCCTGGCTGCGCCAAACCCAGGTCTTCGCGCGCCGACAGCTCCTGGTACTCACTGCTGTTGTAGTAGTTCTGCTGAAGCTGTTCATTGGCCACCTGAAGCTGTACCAGAGTAAGCTGCTGCCTTTCTTGGTCAAGCTCGCGCTGCAGATCATAATTGCGCTGCATCACCGTCAGCGACCCCCATACCCAGCTGGCAGCAATCACCAGAGCCACAATGACCAGCATATTCTCACGAGTCAAGTAGTCGTGGCGTACCCGATAATAAAGACGACGAATGTTTATTTTGTTTAGCACAGTCTAATTATAGCCTAACAGATTAAAGTAAGCTATAATTGGCTAAGTTGGGGGCGTAGCTCATCGGTTAGAGCAGGCGGCTCATAACCACTTGGTAGATGGTTCGACACCATCCGCCCCCACCAAGCTATTGACCTTTGTTATACTAAAACGATGAAAATAATTTATCTGAACGCCTTCAATGCGGATCTTGAGCAAGAATTTCGTGCATTTTTGGTAAAACACACACCCGATACTGATGTTTTCTGCTTCCAGGAAGCCTACGACAGGATGCGTGAAATCACTTCAAAATATATGGGTGAGTTTGAGCTAGTCCACGACTATGCCTTGGCTTTTGGCGAAGGCGCTGATACCGAAGATTTCGCACTGGCCACCTACGTCCGGAAATCGCACAAGCTAATAAGTTCAGAAGTGGTCGTCAATGCCGATAGCCCCCGCGGCCTAGGTATCGACACCTTGGTTGAATACAACGGCCGGCAGTTGCGCGTTTTTAATTACCACGGCGTCTCTGTGCCGCGAGAAAAGCTGGACACGCCGGACAGACTGCGACAATCCAAAGAACTGGCCGCGTATTTGCAGCAGCAATCGGGCCCTATGATCATCGGCGGAGATTTTAACATCCTGCCCGAAACAGAATCGTACTCGATAATTAAATCGCTTGGCTACGGCGAGCTCGTTATGGATAGGCACATCGATGCCACGGTTAACGAAATCTACTGGGGCGAAGGCCCAAGCAGGCTGCACTATTCAGACTACATCTTTGTTACAAATGATATCAAAGTCGACAACTTTGAAGTTCCGTACGTAAAGGCATCAGACCACCTACCTTTAATATTGGATGTAGATTTATAGCAGCACTTTACCACTAAAAAATCCCGAGGTTCTCGGGATTTTTTAGTCTCCGTTTAATTTTTCGCCAGCGGCGCGTTCGGCGTGGTCGCGATCGGCGTTAGTTCGCGGCGGTGTGGCCAGATTGTTTAGATAATTCCTATGGCGCTCTTCTTCAAGCTTCAAATATTCCATACCCGAAAGCATTTCAGGTCCAGTCAACAACGACTGTTGCTCGCCTTCCGGCGATTCGACTGTCATGCGCATTGCATGAATTGCTACTATGCCTAGGGGTACTTTGTCGCCATAGCCATGTTCCCGAGCATGTTGATTTTCAACAGCAAGACGATAACGCAAAACGTCGGCAGCTTGAGCGGGTGTTAGCAGTATCTTAGGCTCTTTATCCATAACGATCCTATGATATAAGCGTGACTATCCTCTTGATAGCAAGGCCGCTATAGCCGGCTTTAAATTGTAATTGAGCGGCGTCTTGTCGGGTAGTTGTTGGTGTTGTTTTGTTGGGATCTGACATACGCTTATGCTAACATAAGCTTTATAAAATGTCAATATACTGGTATGACTACTCCCAGCGGAAGACGCGGAAGGCTATGAAGTAAATCACGATCATCCAGCCGGCAATTAAGCCGACCTGCGGCATGATGTCGATAAAGTTTTTGCCTTCGGTGGCAATTAGGCGCAGGCCATCAATGACAGGTGTTAATGGCAGGAATGACGAGACGTGCTGCAGCCATTCTGGCATCAAGAAGCGCGGGAAGAAGGTACCAGATAAGAACATCATCGGGAAGGTTATGATGTTGGCTAGCGGTGCTACTTGGCGCTCGTTCTTGGCCCAACCACCTAACGCTAGACCGATGCCGAGGATCATCATGATGCTGAAGATCAGAAAGACGATTAGCTCAAACCAGTTGCCTACGACGTGCAAGTGGAAGACGCTGATGGCCACGATAAACATTAGGGCAAAGCTGACGACCCCGATGACCGCCTGGCCAATCATGGTTGAAACGAAATATTGCCAGACTTTAAGCGGCGTCGTTGATAGGCGGCGCAAAATTCCCATTTTCTTGAGCTCTGGGAAGACGTTGACCGGGCCAAAAATACCGATACCGAGTACCGAAAAACCTAACAGGCCGGCAAAGGTATAATCAAACGACGATAGGCTGTTTTGGTTCAATTGCTCGCTTTTGACAGTAAATGGTTCGACACTAGGCACGAATTTTGCGTTTAAAGCCTTGAATTGGGCGCTTAGAAGCGAAGTTAGGGCCGAGGCCGATGTTTGGTTGTTTTGCGTATAAACCACTAGTGCCTCGCCAGATGGGTAGTTTGTGCCGGATTTTACCTGGCCGAAATCAGCCGGCAGCTCAATCGCGGCATCAAGCTCGGAGTGAACCATCTTTTCTTTGGCGGCGTCAATGGTTTTAACACTGGTGTTAACCTTGAAAACGCTATTTTTACTCACCTGCTCGACAAATTGCTTGGCGACGGCGGTGTCGGAATGGTTAATCAGCGCAACGTTGAACGACAGTGAACCATTGTTGCTGTAAAGTGTGCCGAAAACCAATAGAAAGATCAGCGGAAAGATCACGGCAAAGAAAATTGCCATGCGATCGCGGAAAAAGCGCTTGGTGCTGATGCGAACAAAGGTCAGGACAGTGTATAGAGATGGATTATTAACGCGCGCCATTAGATTGCTTCCCTCAGGTTGTGGCCAGTTAAATCAATAAAGACGTCTTCCAGGTTGGCCTGCTGAACGACGTGTTTTTTCTTGAAGCCACGATCAAGCAGCTGCTTAATCAGATTGGCCGGTGTATCTAGGGCGATAATTTTGCCGTTATCCATGACAGCAATACGGTCACAGAGCACCTCGGCCTCGTCCATGTAGTGGGTCGTCATGATGACGCTGATGCCCTTGGCGCGGACTTTTTCAATCAATTCCCAGAGGTGACGACGGGCTTGTGGGTCAAGACCGGTGGTTGGCTCGTCGAGGAAAAACACTTTCGGGCCATGAACCAAGGCTGTGGTGATCGATAGACGCTGCTTTTGGCCGCCGGAAAGGTCTTCAACGTAGTTGTGGGCCTTTTCTTCTAGGTCAACGTCGCGCAGAAATTCCATCGGATCGACTTTTTCGCCATAAGCGGCAGCGAACATTTCAATTACCTCGGTGAGGCGTGTTTTATCCTGAAAGGCCGGCGCTTGCGGCTGAACACCAATGAGATATTTGATTTTGTTGGGGTCTTTTTCGACGTCTACCCCATCGATTTTGATGGTACCGGCGTCGATTGGGCGCAGCGTTTCCATCATTTCAAGGGTGGTTGTCTTACCGGCGCCATTGGGGCCTAAAATGCCGAAGATCTCGCCTTTTTTAACGTCAAAACTGATACCATCGACTGCTTGCTTGTCGCCGTAGCGTTTCTTGAGGTTGCGTACTTCTATCATGTGAGTCATTGGTTCAATTTTAACACAAAAACGCCCCCAGGGGAGGGGGCGTTTTGGCACCTGTTTGTTTGGTTTAAGTATAGAACCAAACGCGCTTATGGTGCAAGTATTTTTTTGACTATTTTTTCTTCGAAACGGTTAGGAAGCCGTTGCGTGGGTTTTCTTTAACAACGCGGTCGGCTGGTAGTTCAACTGGAGTACCCTTTGCGTTCTTAGGAACTTTTGCAAAGAAGTAGATTGTCTGTGGTTTACCACCGCGCAGAGTTACGGTTGTGCTGTGCAAGTAGTAAGTGACACCCTTAGAGTTTGTGTGACTGTAAGCCATAAAGTTCTTATACCTCCTGTTAGTAGCTTTACAGGTGTAAGCGTAGCGCCTTGAGGTACCACTTGTCAACAGTTTTCTGCTTAGATGGACTTGTAGTGGTGGTGCAGCATCAGGCGCAGGATGCCTAACGCAATCAGTCGCACGACTATAATCAAGGCGATAATAATGCAAGCTACGACCGTCCAGCCAGCAAAATCTGGCGACCAAATTGGCGACACAAAATCGTGCCGATAACTGGCGGCTGGCGGCAGGTTTAATTGCTCGACAAGCTGGTTAGAACTAGGGTATTTTTGCAGTTCATTCATAAAACATTGCTGGTAGGCGATGGTGTAATACGAGAACTGCGGATCGCAAATCTGGGCGGCTTTTTGGTAGATATTGCCGTTCGGATTGTTGTCGTTTGAGGCTGCCGCCACCGCCTTGTCGTAGGCCCGCTGGTAGCTGTCTTTTAGGTAGACGCCGCCGTCCAAACTGGTGTTCATATGTGACGATACATATTGTTGTAAGTCTGACAATGAATTGATAATTTGGGTATCATCGCCCGTTTTGTCGGCGGCATAAACGGCATCTCGGCGCTGCTCCATGCCAATATTGTTCAGTCGTAAAAAGGTCGCCGCCACAAAAGTTAGTAAAATCAAAACAATCACTAGCTGCCACGTTTTGACGCGCTGCAGCTGCTTGATATCCCGATGTACTCGCTTTTTGTCGGTCACTTTGCCACCCGTTTTCCTTGTGTTTAAGTATAGCACGACCGTGTTAAACTAGGGTTATGAATATCTATTTCTCGGGAATTGGCGGCGTCGGTATTGGCCCTCTGGCTGAGATCGCGGCCGACGCGGGTTACGACGTACTAGGGTCCGATCAAGCGAGCGGACCGATTGTCGATCGTTTGGTGGCACGTGGTATAGAAGTGAATATTGGTCAAGATGGCACTTTTCTGCAAGCAGCGCACTCGGCGACACCGATCGACCGGTTTGTTTATACTTCTGCCCTGCCTGCCGACCACCCAGAATTGGTGCTGGCGCGCCAACTGGGTATCAAGGCAGTTAAGCGCGATGAGTTGCTGAGCGAGATTATTGCTGCCAAAAACTTGAAATTAATCGCCGTTGCCGGTACGCACGGCAAAACAACTACCACTGGCATGTTTGTCTGGGCTCTGCAGCAGCTTGGCGTGCCGGTGAGTTATTCAATTGGCACCACGATTTCGTTTGGTCCAAGCGGTAAATTCGACCCGGCGAGCGAATATTTTGTTTATGAGTGCGATGAATACGATCGCAACTTTTTGCATTTTCAGCCTTACCTGTCGCTAATTACGGCGGTCGATTACGACCACCCAGACACTTATCCGACCCGCGACGATTACACCTCGGCCTTTCGTCAATTTATTGATCAGTCAAAGCAGGTTGTGATGTGGCGCACAGATGCCGAATATTTGCAGGCGGCGCCAACTCATGCCTGGGTGTTGCCGCCGAATGACGTTTTGAGTTTGAAATTGGCCGGCGAGCATAATCGCCGCAACGCTACTTTGGTGATTAAGGGATTGGGATTTTTGGACGTCGGACAGGCTGCGTCGCGTTTGACGGCGCTAGAGTCATTTCCTGGCACCGACCGCCGCTTTGAAAAGCTAGCCGATAATTTGTACAGCGACTACGGTCATCACCCGGCCGAGATTGCCGCGACTTTGCAGCTGGCGCGCGAGCTAAGCGACCACGTTGTTTTGGTTTATCAGCCGCATCAAAATGTCCGTCAGCACGAAATTAAAGATGCCTACACCGATATTTTTGAGCTGGCCGAAGCGGTTTATTGGCTGCCGACTTACCTGTCGCGCGAAGACCCGAAGCTGCCGATTTTGACACCGGCCGAGTTAACGGCTAACGTCACCAATTTAGAGGCAGTTCATTTTGCGGATATGAACGATGAATTATGGCAAACGATTGAGCAGGCACGCGCCGCTGGCAAGCTGGTTCTTTGTATGGGTGCCGGCACGATTGACGGCTGGCTACGCCAAAAACTAGCCGCTTAAAAGTCTATAAAAAGTGAAAACCCCGCTGGCTGCGAGGCTTTCGCCGAAATCACAACCACGCGGGGAGCGTCTAAAACCGGGCTTCAACTCGCCGCTAAACCGGGCCGTTCACCAAACGATCCCAGGCTGCCTCAAGCGACATGTCGCCCTTGAATGGCGGCGCTTTAGAGGCAAACACCCAGCCGGCGTCGACCAGCTTGACCTGGAGGTTGAAGTTAGCACCCCTGAGAAACAGCTTGAGATAAGAGGCAATGTTTGCCGCTATCTCGTCGATCTTTGCGGCTCGGTCATCGTAGCGTTGAGCTTCAACCACGATGGTCGCGTAGGAGCCCGCCGGCATGTCGGCGAAGGTGGGAATGAAGATGACACTCCCGGGGCACAATGGCCCCTGAGGGCTGTTCAGCGCGGCCGGGATCATCTGGTCACAAAAACGCTTGAGTGCGTGGTGCGAAACGCCATTTTTGCCATCCGGCAAATAGGCGTACACTATCGGCATTTGAGCTCCTTCGCTGGTTGTGTGGTACTGACTATCGTCTTGCTCTGTTTTAGAACTGAGCATACTATACAATAAGCTGTCTATATATTCAATTTTATGGGTAATCGACCATAAATTCTTCAAAAAAGAACGGGTCATTGAAAAAGCTGCGCGCGACAATTTCTTCAACGGCTGGCGCGAGCGGTAGGTTATGTAGTTTGGCCGGATCAACCCAGATGAGATCGTCCGAGGCGTTGATGTCATCACTATCAAAACGACAAATGTGCGCCAGAGTGGTCGATAAAAACTCCCCTTGGCCGCTGGGTTGCTGCACGCGAATGTAACAATCACCGACGTGTTTCGGTGCGGCGCTATAAGCCAACTTCTCGCGTGCTTCACGTTTGGCAGCCTCAAGCACCGACGAGTCGTCGATGTGCAGCTTGCCATAGGGCAGCGTCCAGCTATTGATATAGGGCTGCTTAGTTCGTTTTTGCAAAAGGACTTCACCGTCAGAATTTTGGATCAGCAGCATAGTTATAATCTTTGGCTGGCGGCGAATAGTTTGCTTTTCACCACTCACCCGGTCGACATAGCTTAAGCCGGAGGCGCTTAGCGTATAGCCGGCAGGCGTTTTGTTAACTAGGCCGGACTTGAGTAATAAATTTAGGTGATAACTAAATAAATTGGTTTCGGTTTTTGGCGGCCGTAGGTCACGAAAACGCGCCAATTGCTGGTACATCAAAACATTGATGATGTACTTTTGGATGTGATGAGTTATGATGGGTTGCTCAAGCATTTTTGACTCAAAATAAACTTTCTAGATGTGTGAATAATAACACGATAAGATGAACTTGTCATCAGTTAATTTGACAAGGAGCGCACAATGAAAACCATCGAACAAATTACAACTGCAAAAAATGTTGAGCTTTTTAAAGCGTCGCCGGAATGGGAAAAACGCCAGGAGCGCGAATGTAAATTGACGCCGGTTGATTCAAACGCGCTCGATTATTTGGCGCGTGACGCTGCGCCAATTGAGCAGATCTACCTGTCGCACCCAGATGACGAATTTAGCCTGCGTTTGCGCTCGCGTGCAACTGCCGCCGGAACAGAATACAGCGCCGCACTAAAAGACCGAGGAGAGGTCGCCGACGGCCACCTGAACCGGCTAGAGATCGAGACTCCGATTAGCCGTGAGGCTTATGATTACTACGCCGCCAATCCTAGCCACCCTCGCCTTCGCAAGTTGCGCGCCCAAATTGGTGAGCACACAACGGTTGACTTTATTAACGGTGTCAAAGAGCCGATTGTTGAGGTAGAATCACCGGCCGATCTTTCGGAACTGCCGGAGGTCGAATACGTCGACCATACCGAGGATGGAACTCTTTTGAGCGAAGTTATAGCCCATCAGCTGAACGGTGGCGAAATCAGACGCGAAACGGCTGAAACCGAAAGCCAGTTGGTGGAGCGTATCGCTAACGAATTTGCTGTTTACTACCGTGCCGGCTTGCCGTTTGTGGCAATCGGCCTATCAGGCATGTCAGGCTCCGGCAAATCGACCGTCGCTAAAGCTGCCCAAGAATTAATGCGTGAACGCTACGGTACTGATTTTGAGCCGGTAATTATCTCAACCGATGATTATCACCGCGGCCACAAGTGGCTTGAGGCGACTTACGGGGCGCCTTGGACGAATTGGGACGATCCACGCGTCTATAACACTGCTCAAATGGCCGAAGATTTAAAAGCTTTTGCTGCTGGTGAGCCATTGTTGCGCCGCCACTTCGACTTTATTAGTGAAGAGGTTGTGGTTGATGAAATTATTCAGCCTAAGCCGTTTGTCTTAATTGAAGGTTTATTTGCCGACAGTCGCGATCTGCGTGACATTCGCTGCGCCCACTTTGATATGCCGGTCTCGCCCGCTACTAGCATTGGCCGCGACCTGCGCCGCCTGGTGATTGAGGGCCGTGCCAATGGCGTCTTTGGCAGTCCAGAGCAAAGGCTGCGCTACCAGCTAGAGACTGCTCTGCCAACTTATATCGAAACCCGCGAACATCCAAAAAATCGCCTGTTTCGGGGCTTTATCGACGCGAGCCGCCTGGTTGAATTAGTTCCCGGGCATGCCAAGAGCTGACGGGCTTAGCGGATCACCGCCAAAGGCATCAACGGCCTTGGCGTTACTCGCCTGGCTATCATATGTTTGCTGAAATTGATTAATGGTCGTGGTATTGACCGGGCCGGTTGATGGATAAACCGTGAAGTTTACTTCGTCGTCTTTGACCTGACTAGCCACCGACGAATAGCCCGGTCGGCTCAAATCAAGCTGCACCGCACCCGAAGAGTAATACATCCACATACTAATACTCACCAGGACCAACGACACAAAAATGGTCGAAAAAATAAGTACAAAATAGCGGTGGCGTGCCCAAATCGAGAGGGCTTCTTCTGGCTGATCGTCTGTTTTAACTACTTCGTCGTCCATTAATTATTCTCCGCTGTTGCCGATAGTAAATATTTAACCAGCTGGCCGTAGGAATCGATATAGCCATTCATCTTTTGGACATCTTCGTGAACGGTAGCGCGCTTGGCTCGGGCCGCCACAACAGCATCATAAAACCTGCCCGGATCTTTAGTGCAATCGATACCTAAAGCAGTCGCCATTTGCTGATCGTATGCCTGATAATCGGTTCGAAAACTGTCTAAAGTGACGTCGTAGCGACTGGTTGTATCGTCAAAGGCTCTAGCATCAAGACTATTATTTTGCAAACGCGTGTTGAACGGGGCCATGAGCTTTGAAGACATGAGTTCGTAAATCTGACCCCTGTTAACGCGCAGTAGAGCGTCGCTGGTACGCAGCTGACGCATAGCGCCCTGGGTTGATAAGCAGGTCGTTTTGACCTGATTTAGCTGTTCTGGTGTTAGGTCGGCCGAGGTGGTGGCGTGAACCGGCGTTAAAGCCGCGGCTGCCACTAAGACAGCCGCCACTAAGCCAAGACCGAAGACCCTGATAAGACTGATCATTTCTTATATAATAATACCATAGGGTTCGTTTAACTGCTCGGGAGGTTGCGTTATGAAACTAACTAAATATGAACACGCTTGTTTTACGGTTGAAAAAGATGGCCAGGTTTTGGTCGTCGATCCGGGCGGTTACACAACTGATTTTATTGCACCCGAAGATGTCGTGGCTGTCGTTGTGACACACCGTCACGCCGACCATTTTGACCACGATTTGCTGGCCGAAATTATCGACAAAAACCCTTCCGCTCTGGTGATTGGACCAGAGGCGGTCGTTAAGCAAATCGAGACTTTTGAGACACGTTCTGTAGATGCTGGCGATAGCGTAGAGGTCGGACCTTTTAATTTGGAGTTCTTCGGCGGACAGCACGCCGTTATTCACCCGGCATTACCGGTAGACCAAAATGTTGGGCTGTTTATAAATGATATGATCTATTACCCTGGCGACTCGTTTGCCATCCCCGAGGGACGGCTGGTCGATAGCTTGGCGCTGCCAATTGCGGCACCATGGCTCAAAATTAGTGAAGCCGTCGATTTTGCGCTGGCCATTAAGCCACGCTTTATGTTTCCGACTCATGACGCCATATTATCGGATGTCGGCCACAACCTGGCCGACAACCTAGTGCCTAAATTAGTTCCGGAGTCGGATTACAAACGCATCGATGGTCAAACGGTTGAAATCTAGTTAACCGCGCTATCAACGTTTCCGGCACTGGTATCTATACAGGTTTCACCCTTGTAAGCATTGCGTAAGTCCTGGGTATTATAGTCGCTACATGCCAAGACACTCTGACTTGACCTGAAGTATTGCCAGTCGTTATTGCCAACTTTATAGAACAGTGCGGCTGCCCCGCCGACGTAGTTGGTGTTTTTCGTAACATTACCATAGCTGACCCACGCGTTCTTGTAGCCGCTGACGGATGAATCTTTTTCTTCACCGAAAGTTAGCCGGATTGGACCTGTCGAGTCGACGGTAGAGTCACCCTTGACAAGCGCAGCGTAGAAAGGCTGCAGCATCTCGGACGCCTGCTTGTATTCATCAGGGGTGGCGCAAGAGGCGTAAGTCTGGCCGGTCATTGTTGCAACCTGACTAACCGAGCATACTAACTGGCTGTTGGTGTAATAATCGTATCCACTGTAGCTGTCTGTATATTTAGTCAGATTATTACTGCCGTAGACAGCGACAACTGCCGCAAAAACACCAGCCTGGTCGGCAGAACCGCTGCTATCAGCGTGTGTTACAATACTCAAAGTTTTGGCGCCACCGTCTCTAAATGAGGCAAAAAAATTGTAGCCTTTTGTTTGCCAGGCTGGTGCATTATTTACACTGGTATCAACATAGACGGTACCATCATTCGATGGAACCTTGCTGCCGGTATTTGGCGATGGTAAAACCGTGTAAGTTTCGGCCAATTTGGATTGAACCGCGCTTATAACACTGCTCGGAGTGGCTTGAGACGACGTTTGCGCAGTGCTGTTAGTCTTTGCCTGATTATCTTTGGCGATGAACTTATTGTAGTAAACATAGCCCAGTAACCCTAGTAGCCCAATTACGACAACTATAATTACCGCCTCAACGATCGTAAAGCCGGATTTTTTATTATTTTTCATGACCCACCTTCCCTTTTATTTAGCTTAAGCTTTTTGCTAGGCTAATGGTATCAGGTTTTACGGACCAAGTAAATTGGAAGTGCCGCCGGTTAGATTATTAAGCCCGGGAATGCTATTTAGCAAACCGCCGCTGTTATTAAAACCATTAATAACACTGATAGCCGTCCAGATTAGCGAGCCAATTACAAACAACACGGCCAGGGTCGTGATCACACCAGACCATAAAGTGATGCGCTTGGCGGTTTTTTGATATTTGTCGGCATCAACCAGCCGGCGATCCCATTTGTCGCGCATGTGGCCAGAGGTGATCGACGCTAAATCGATCATACTCCAAATACCAAAACCGCCTAAAGTTAGTAGCTTTAAGATGCCCAGGCCCCAATAACCAAGATAAAACCTATCAACACCAAAGGCTCCCCAAACTAAACTGTAAAAATAGGCGATCAAAAAGACTTTTTCCGGATGATCGACGGTTTTGGCTTGGGCGGCCTCGATTGTCGCCACGCTAACAACTGGCTCGGCTTGAACTGGCGGTGGCGTATTCGGCACCACAACAGGCTGCTCGGACGCCAGATTAGGCTCGGGAGTTTGTTGGTCGGGTTGCATGAAACTATTATAACGCTTACGGTAGGTTTTTGAGCTACGGCGTCAAACGGTTAATGTCGCGCGGGAAGAGTGAGGCTTCTTTGACGTTGTTGAGGCCGATCAGCTTCTGCGTCAGACGTTCCAAGCCCATGCCAAAACCGCCGTGTTGCGGCAAACCATATTTAAATGCCTGCAGATAGTAGCGAAAGCCTTCGGCCTCTGGGTCACCGCCGGCAAGCGTCTTGAGTTGGTCAACCAGGACATCGTAGCGGTTTTCGCGCATACTAACGGTGGCTACTTCGATGCCGCGGAAGATTAAATCGGCGCGCTCGGCCAGTTCTGGGTTAGCGGCAGACTTGCGATGGTAGAATTTCATTTCGCTGGCTGGCCAATCCACCACAAAGACAGCTTCGCTACCCAAGTTTTTCTTGGCATATTCGCAAACCCAACGCTCTTCATCTGGGCGCATGTCTTTTTCGCCGCGGCTGTTCTCGCCAGTTTCGTTGCTGTATAAGTCGTGAATCTTTTCAAGTGGCAGCTGCGGTATTTCATCGGCTAGAACCACCGGCTGAGCATCCCAGCTCTTTAGTTCGGCTTCGTTGGTCTGCCAAACACTACTAGTGACCGACTTTAGTAGACCACCAACTAATGAAAGTAGTCCCTGAAAATCGGTGAATCCCATCTCAACATCGATGTGCAAAAATTCGGTCATGTGGCGCGTGGTGGCGCTTGGCTCGGCGCGATAAGTCGGGTTGATTTCGTAAGCCCGCTCAAATACGCCAACCATCATTTGTTTGTAGAACTGGGCGCTTTGGGCCAGAGTAGCAACTTTGCCAAAGTAATCGAGCGTGAAGACCTCGGCACCACCTTCGGTTGGTGCACCAAGTAGCTTCGGTGAGTTAAATTCGGTAAAATCTTGCGCATGCAAATATTGACGCACCGCCTCTTTAACGGCTGCCTGAATCTTGAAAATGTTGGCTTCTTTAGGGTTGCGCAGGCCAATCACCCGGTTTTCGAACAGGGTGTCTAGGTTCTCTGATTTGTGGTCGAGCGGTTTATCAATTTCAATCGGTGATTCGTAAGTTACCGGAACCAAAACCTCAACCGTCACGTCGTGCAACTCAGCGCCGCCAGGTGCCCGGTCATCGGCCACAACCATGCCGGTAAAGGCCAACACGGTGCCGGTTTGCATGCCGCGCAGCTTCTCTAGCTCGTCTTTGTTATCGACTAAGCTCTGTGCCAAACCGCTGCGGTCGCGCAAAGTAATAAAGTTAAGTCCGCCCATCAAGCGTTTTTTGTGCAACCAGCCTTCGATGGTTACGGTTTCACCGACGTGCGCTGCCAGCTCTTTGTTTAAAGTTCGTGCCATAATTTTTTCCTTATTTAGTGGTTATAGAGTGGCTGAGATATGGGCCGTACACGTCTAAGCTCGCCGGCTTAGGCGTCGACCCGTTGATTATTATCACGCTGTGACCACATCATCTTAAAACACATTTTACCACCTCTGACAAAAACTGGCTAGACGTCAGTATGTTTTGATGGAACGTTGTTGGCCGTTAAATTACGTTCGGCAACCGCCCGTAAATCATCATGGGCATCAAATTCATCGATAATCTTGCGACCAAGTAGCGCCTCGACTACGTCTTCTAGGGCCAGCAGGCCAACCGTTTCACGATATTCGTTAATCACAACGAATAAGTGATGGTGGGTCTTTAAAAAGGCCGCCAAGGCATGCTGCAAGGTTTGATCTTCGCGAATGTAAAATACCTTTGGTTCCATGGCCTTTTCGGCCGTAACTGACTTTTTATCATCGAGCGTCAGTAGGTCCTGAATATAAAGCATGCCAACAACATGGTCGATATCACCCTTGATCACCGGCAAGCGGCTATGGCCCAGTTTGTGGAGTTCCGACAGCACTAGCGGACCCAAAAACTCACCAGCCTTGACACTACTAATGACACTTTTTGGCGTCATAACGTCTTTTACCAACCTGGTGTCAAATTGGAGGCTGTGGGTAATTAGCTGTTTTTGAGCAACAGTTAAAATACCGTTTGACTTGTCGACCAAATGTTCCAGCTCTTCGCGCGATTCTAGTTGGTGAAAATCTTCATTTTCAAGTACGACACTGCGCAAACTGCCTATTATTACAGGGTGATGCGCAACAAGCTGCAGTAGCTTAGGCTCAATGGATACATAAAGACGCTTCGCTAGCCGCTCGGCAACCGACATACGCGCCAAGCGACCATAAAAAACCGCCACTACAATCGCCGCAATAATCCCCCATAGCCAGCCCAGGCTAACAACCGCCATCACCACCGTCAACACCAACAGAATCGCCTCAAGTGTGCGCTGCAACGAAATAATGTCACCCAGGCGCTGCTCGCGGTTCAGGTGCCAACTAGCATCCTCGTCGCCCATATCGGCCCGGCGTTTTAATTCAAAGTAACTAGTACTCACCTGCGACGGGCGCATAGCGGTGACTAGAATTAGTAAAATTAGCAGTAGAAAAGTTAAAATTATCAGCCAAATCATTTCATCAACTATTGTAACTTAGTTTTACGACAGTTGAATGATTTTGATACAATAGATAAAGCAAACAGGAGGTTTACGTGAATAAAAAAACTTGGACAATCTTTGTCATTGCCGTAGTGGTGATCTTTGGCGGTTTGATCCTATTGGCTCGACTTGGCAATCCAGCAATCGATGTCTCGAAAATTAATCAGAACTCGGTATTAGCAGCTTCGAAGGCAAGTGGCAACATCGCCGACCACGTCTTCGGTAAAACAGACTCAAAAGTGGTCTTGATTGAGTACGGCGACTTTCAGTGCCCAGCTTGTGGCGCCGCTTACCCACAGGTCAAGGCCGTAACCAGCGAATATCAAAATCAGATTACTTACGTTTTTCGTAATTTCCCACTAACAACCCTGCACCCTAACGCCCAGGCCGCCGCAGCTGCTGCCGAAGCCGCCGGTCTTCAGGGTAAATACTGGCAAATGCACGACAAGCTATATGAAACCCAGAACGACTGGAGCAGCGATAGCCCAGCGCAGCGCGGCGACGCTTTCCAGAACTACGCCATTAGCTTGGGGCTGAATCCAACCAAATTCAGTGATGACCTGAATAACAGCAATTCTGGCATCCTACAAAAGATTCGCTTTGATCAAGCATTAGGTAACAAACAAGGTGTTGACGCCACGCCAACGCTAGTCCTAGACGGCAAGGTTCTCAACGACCAACTAGGTAGTGACTTAACGTCTGGTAATGGTGACAAACTGCGTCAGTTAATTAACGCTGAGCTTAAGAAAAACGGCATTGCGCTGCCGGCCGGCGAAAAGTAAAGTACAAAATCAAATTTAAAAGCACCCCGGTGCCTTGGGGTGCTTTCTTTTGATAGACTATTTTTTAAATATCGTCCTCTAGATTAGTGGGCGATGAAGATTTGCCAGTCGGCAGGCACCACATCCACAGCTATCTTTTTGCGCCTGGAAGGCACAAATTCGATGGCAATCGGCATGTGATTGATTCACTCCTTGTACTATGTACAGCCTCACGCGCTACGACCTTTAATTAATAGTTTTGGCGCAAGACACATCAACAATAGTATCAAGCCCGGCCGGGCAAGTCAAGTCTAGCGTTCGCTAACGCTTATACTTCAAGCATAACCGAGTGTTAAAGCTTATGCAAGATATTTTATTGCCAAATTGTAAATATTACACTATTAATCTTCGCCGGGCGTTTCGTCAGGCTTGGCACTACGCAGCGGTCGCTCTTTGAGCATAAAGACCGCGACGGTGGCAATTAACACTAGTACCGAGGCCACCCTAAAGATATGGCTTAGGCTGTCCGAAAAGGCGTTGGTAACCTTGTCGGCGAACTCATTCTGGTTTTTGGTGAACTGCTGCTTCTGCTCGGTGCGAATCGGCTCTGGCAGCTGGGCAAAGGCTTTGTTAGCCGAGTCGGTAATCTGCTTTTTAATGTCCGGCATGTTAAGGTTCAGCATGGTATTGGCGTCGCTAAAGTTACCAATCTTTTGGGCAGCCGGGTTTTGCTTCAGGGTCTGGACATAGGCCGTCTGTTGAATATTGTCGATGTGAGTCACGATTCCAGCCGTTAGCATGGCGCCAAAGACAGCCGTACCAATGGTTGAACCTAGGCTACGGAATAGCTGGTTTGAACTGGTGGCCGCACCAAGTTCGTGCATGGCGAATTCGTTCTGAATTGCCAGGTTCAGCACTGGCATAGCCACACCCATACCTAGACCTAACAGCGCCATAATCCAAGCTTCTTGGCCGTAGCTACTGGCTGGTGTTAGGGTGGTTAGCATAAAGATCATAATTGTGGCGACTACGAAACCGACCTGCATAAAGATCTTGTATTTACCAATACGCGAGATAATCTGGCCGGAGCCAATACTACTGACCAAGATACCGCCTACCATTGGTAGAAGCATCAGGCCAGATTCGGTTGGCGACGCGCCAAAGACCTGCTGGTTAAACTGCGTTAGGTAAAGAATCGAGCCCATAAAGGCGGCGCCAAACAGACCGGCAATCGTAATTAACAGCACAAAGTTGTAGTTCTTAAAGAAATGCAGTGGAATAATTGGCTCTTGGGCGCGTCGTTCAAAGAAGACAAAGGCCGCCAAACCGATCGCCACCAGGCTAAACATAATCCAGCGTAGGCCAGCCAGCGTTAAGCCAGACCAAGTCATAAAACCGGCAAAGATTGAAGCGGTGTTGTCGATCGCCAAGATAAACAGACCCAGGGTGACCGCCAAAATCGTCGCACCGGCGTAGTCAACTTTAGGCTTGTTGTCGTGGTGTAGCGGCGGACAAAAGACGGCCAACAAGATTAGGGCTACAATTCCTACTGGCACGTTGATAAAGAACGTCCAGCGCCAGTCGGTTACGGCACCAAAGATATGCTGACCATCGGTTAGCCAACCACCAAGCAGCGGCCCAATAACCGAGCTAAGCCCAAAGACGGCACCGATCATCCCCTGCCAGCGACCGCGCTCACGGGCGGCAAACAGGTCACCAATAATCGTGAAGGCGTTGGCGGTAATGATACCGCCGCCGATACCCTGCAAAGCACGGAAGAAGATCAACTGCGTAACGTCACCACTGATACCATTAAGCATTGAGCCGACGGTGAAGATAGTTACACCAATTAGCAACATAATTCGGCGGCCAAACAGGTCGGACAGACGGCCGGCAATCGGCACAGTTAGGGTGGTTGTCACCAAGTAAGCCGTGACAATCCAGCTCAAAGAGTCGAAGGCGTTGAATTGTTCAACAATTTTTCCGAGCGCGGTAGCAATAATCGTTTGGTCGAGAGCAACCAAAAACATGCTGGCCATGACCGAAATCATGACAATAACTTTAGTGCGCATACTCAAATGATGGTGCATTGATATTCCTTATTTAAAATTAATTTACGATTTATTTTTCTTGGTTTTCGGGCTAACACTTTGTAATTGCTCAAGGTGAAGGTTAAGTTGTTGGATGTATTGCTCAATACTTGATTCGGTCAAAAGAGCCAACATACTGCCGCCCGGCATACCGACCACATAAAGCTCGTCGCCAGCTTTTAGATTGAGCTCTTCGCGAGCTTTAGCTGGGATGACAATTTGTCCTTTGGTGCCGACCGTAGCCGTACCGTAGAGCTTCTTTTGGTGCATATGTTATAGTATACGCCTAGTATGAAAAGTATGTCAAGTATGAATTATTGCTAATGAGTTTTCGACCCGAAAACTTTCGATTTGATGGTTCTTAAGCCAACCATCGACAGCCCTCGCCGCCCCTGGTAGAGCCTCGTTGGCATAGTCGTCAACCACTACAGTCGCTCCGGGCGCCAGGTTGTTCCAGATGAGCTTCAATGGGTCAAGAATGGAACGATAATAGTCACCGTCAAGATAGGCAAAACTGATTTCCGGCGGTACGTCAGACGGCGCTAGATCTGAAAACCAAGCTTTTTTAATGACCGGCATTTTAACACCCGCCGCACGCAGGTTTTTGATAAGCTGCGCCTTAGTGGCTAGCAGTTCGCCAGTTTTAAACTGTTCGCCCGCCGGACTAGCGTCTTCACCAGTTTTATCAGGCAGACCCTCAAATGAGTCGTATAAATATAGGGTTTTGCTGGTCGGCGCCAAATCGCGCGCTAGAAAAACACTGGTCGTACCAACGTAGCAGCCAAACTCGACTACATCGCCGGGAACATGGCCGTCAAGCACTCGCGCTAGCTCGCGGCGAATGATATTGATCTCACTTAGACTGACCTGGTCGGACAATAGCCGATTAGTATTGGTCGTTGCCACCCTCATCCTCGAGGTTGTCTTCGGCTTCTTCACGGGCATCATCGTCCTCTGGGTCGCCGTACTCAAAATCTTGCTTGTTTAGTTCGTCGCGAAAGGCGCGATCACTAACGCCCAGCTCTTCAGCTGGATTATCGGTTGCTTCTTCGGTGGCGCGGTCTTGCCAGCGCGAATCGGTGTCTATATCATCTTGATAATTTTTTAAATCATCATCTTGTTTGGCCATAATAATTACCCCTGATTTAATTATAGGTTTTTATTTGTTGCCGCGGAAGTGCTTGATCACTTGGCGACGACGGCGATTGCGAACGAATAACCAAATACCAACACCTATGGCGACCAGCAGTAGGGCCACGACGATTAGCATAATGATAAACTCGGTCGGTACAATCCAGAATGGCTTAGAGACATTGAAACTGGTGTTGTTTTTGCCGTAGGTCAAGGTTGCATAAACCGTATACTCGCCAAAACCCCATAAATCGGTAATGCCGGCTGGTTTTTTAAGTTTCAACGGAACATCCCAACGACGAGCGCTATCCGGCAAGATAACTTCGCGCGGATTGTTATTGTTGAAGTCGGTTTGAAAAACGACCTGATTACCCTTTTTAACCGAAATTTTACCAAATGGACCGGACTGTACGCTTCCCTTGTTTTCGAAGCGAATCGTCGCCTGTAGGCCGTTCGTGCTAGTAAAGCTGTCGCCGGTCTTGCCGTCTTGCTGAACCGAGAAATCGGTTATATCAAGTTTTTCGACAAAATTACCAGGTACTGTCAGCAAGATCAATGAAGCTACGCTTGGGTTGAGGTTAACCTGACCACCACTATCTGGCGATGCAGGCGCAAAACGGACGGCGCCAAAGTATCCACCGGCCTGAGTGCCGGCCGGCACACTGACGATAATCGCTGGCCACTTGAGCGGTAATTCTTCAATTGCCGAGTGGCTTAATCATCCGATTGGCGGCGAAATTTTTAGAGACGTACTAAAGGAATCTGGCAACGATGTCAGCATATTAAACCCCGTTAAACGCATGCCTCTAAAGAAGCTCATCGAAATGAGCGGCGGTCAGTTCTCTGAAGAAATCATTGCTGAAATGGTGCGTAAAGTCGAGACACCAGTCGCCGAAACTATGGCTGCCAGCGTTCCAGTTGAAAAACCAGTTGCTGCCCCGGCCGAGCCCAAGAAATCAGCCGCTGCCAGCACAGCAAAAGCCGCGCCTGCTCCCGTTGAATCACCGGCTCCAGCTCCAGTTGCCGCTAAGTCACCGGCCGAGCCAGAATACGACATGCCCGACTGGCAAGAAAAAATCACCCCTCACCGTTTTCGCAACAAAACAATCATTGTCACCGGCGCCGGCTCTGGTATCGGCTGGGCAGTGGCTAGCCGTATCGCCCGCGAAGGCGGCCGGGTCATCGCTGTCGACGTCAACAAAGATCGCCTGTTCGAATTCAAGCACAGCGTGCCACGCACCGATGTTGAGGCCATTGTTGGTGACATCACCAACGAAAAAGATGTCGCTAAAATCGTCAAGCGCGCTGGTCGTGTCATTGACGGCTTAGCCAATGTCGCCGGTATCATGGACAACTTCACCCCAGTTCACGAAGTTACCGATGAAATCTGGAACAACGTCATGAACGTCAACGTTACTGGCATGATGCGCCTATCGCGCGCCGTTTTGCCAAACATGCTAGCCCACCAAGCTGGTAATATCGTTAACGTTGGCTCCGAAGCATCGCTTAAAGGTTCTCCGGCTGGCGCCGCCTATGTCGCCTCAAAACATGCCGTCGCCGGCTTAACTAAAAGCATGGCCTTTATGTATGGGGCCAGCGGTATCCGCGTTAACATGGTCGCACCAGGCGCCGTCGCCACCAACATCCAAGCTCACTTCGCTTCCAAACTTGGCCAACAGCGCGTCAGCCCAATTCTTAACACCATTCCGTCGCCGGTCGAAGCCGATCAATTAGCAGCCGTCATCACTTTCTTACTGAGCGATGATTCCGTTAACATCAACGGCGCCACAATCGCCAGCGACGGCGGCTGGTCAGTGCAATAGAAATCAAAACTTCAAAATAAATACGGCTCGCTTATCCGGGCCGTATTTTTATATTCAATTAACGCAATTTGGCGACGATGTCATCGACGGCAAGCGTCTGATCTTCGCGGGTCTGCAGGTTCTTGAGACTAACATTACCACCCTGGACTTCATTCTGACCGATGACGACTGCATAATTAAAGCCCATCCGACTGGCATAGCGCAGCTTCTTACCCAGGTCGTTGACTTCGGTATAAAGAACCGTTGGGACATCGGCAGCGCGCAGCTTGGCCGCAACTTGCGTGGCATATTCGGTCTGCTCCTCGGCAATCGGCAGCACAATCACCCCGGCCGGACTTTGCTTGTCAGCCTTAATAACGCCCTCTTGTTTCAAAGCATAAAACAGCCGGGTCAAGCCAATCGAAATCCCGACACCCGGTAAATCGGTTTTTGTGTAGTAACTTGCCAAGTTGTCGTAGCGGCCGCCCGAGCAAACACTGCCCACCTGCGGATAATCGTTCAGGATTGTTTCGTAAACAGTGCCCGTGTAGTAGTCCAAACCGCGCGCAATCTTAAGATCAAGTTTAAAGCGCGACTCTGGCATACCCATGGTGCGCAGGCTTTTAATTACTGTTGTAATTTCAGCAACACCAGTTTTAAACGTCTCGTTTTCTACGCCCAACTCGTTCAGGCGCTTCAAGATATCGTCGTTCGAACCGTCGATCGAGGTAAAATCAAATACCCGATTGACTTGCTCGTCGTTCAAACCAATTAATCTGAATTGTTCGGCAATGTCTTCGCGGCTCAGCTTCTCCATCTTATCGACGATTCGCAGCACGTCGCGAACCGATTCCGTGAGGCCCAGCTCTTCGAAAAAGCCACTCAAAATCCGGCGGTTATTCAGTCGAACCGTAAACTCACCAAAGTTAAAGTCGCTAAAAATCTCGTTAATAATCACCGGGAATTCGGCATCAACCAACGGACTATTCGAGCCAATGATGTCGATGTCGCACTGATAAAACTCGCGAAAACGCCCCGCCTGGGCCCGTTCAGCACGGTGCACCTTGCCAATGTGGTAACGACGGAACGGAAACACTAAATCACTCTCGTGTTCGGCTACATAACGGGCTAGTGGCACCGTTAGGTCATAGCGCAAAGTCAAATCAGTGTCCGAGCCCTCGCGCTTAAATCGGTAAACCTCTTGCTCGGTCTCGCCGCCACCCTTGGCCAAGAGAACTTCACTTAGTTCGATATCTGGTGTATCGAGCGGTGCAAAGCCGTATTTTTCGTAAACGCGTTTGATGATATCTAGCAAACGATTAAATTCGATCTGCTCACCCGGCAGATATTCATTAAAACCGCTTGGTTTTCGGGGGGTAACAATGTTTGACATAACTTCTGTTATCATACCATCTATCTTAAGGTGCGTAAATTCTACCAAAATTACGCATTGGTGCTAATATAAACTTAAGCAATATAAACAAGGGGTTAAACCATGTTTCAATTTAACTATGCCGATGGTGCCACATTTTGGGGTACGTGGGGCATGTGGTTTTTGGTGCTACTGGCACTTTATTTCGCCAACGAGGTGACAAGACGCTATAAATGGATCGGCTTTGTCGCCTTTTTTGTACTGCCGGTTGTTTTATCTTTCCTGTGGTTTACCGTTTTGCACGACAAAACCTACACCGACTGGTTCCACCTAGCGAAGGTCTATTCATCAACTGCCGGCTGTATTGGTTTTTGGCTAATTCGTCACGTGCATGGCGCGCGCAAGGTTAAGGGACGAGTCAAGCAGTGGCGCCTGGCCGACTTTAAGTGGGCGCTATGGTTCCCGCCAATTATTTTGGCTGCTAACATTCTCGAGGCCGTGATTCGCGACCTGCAAATCGGCCTTAGCTACCACGGCATGGGCATGTTAACCGACGAAGCCATGCGTGTCCTTGGCGGTCCATGGAACTTTATGAACGCCGCCGCCGGCATCTTGAATATTATCACAATTACTGGTTGGGTCGGCATCGTTATCCGTCGCAAAACCCGCGATGATGGCAGCCGCGACATGCTATGGCCAGACATGCTATGGTTCTGGATTATAGCCTACGACATCTGGAACTTCGCCTACACCTATAACGCCATTCCTGGCCACTCGTGGTACGCCGGCTTTGCCCTGCTGCTCGCCCCAACCCTTGCCGCCTACACGCTTGGTCGCGGCGCCTGGCTACAGCACCGCGCTCAAACTTTGGCACTTTGGTGTATGTTCGCTCAAAGTCTGCCGTCCTTCCTCGATACCGGCAAGTATTCGGTTAGCTCAACCTATAATCCGGTTTGGTATTTCGCAGTTAGCTTTACGGCGTTAATCGCCAACGTCGCCGTGTTCGGTTATATGATTTACAAAGTCAAAAAGACGCACCGCAACCCATACCTTGGCGAGCTGTACACCGACAATTCACAGTACAAACAAATTAAAAAACTGGCCGCTTAAATTAAGCCGGCAAGGCATAGACGATTACCCGATGATCGAGTGTCTTGCCGTCTTTGGTCCAGTCACCGGCACAGGTTATTAAGTTTAGACCCTGCTGATGTGAGTCGTAGGGAACCAGAACCTGTGTCATGTCAACTTGGTTAAGGGGTACTATCTCAACTTTAGCAACGGCAAAGTTCAGCTTGGTGCCGTCTCCCTTCTCGATAGTAATAGTATCGCCATCAACTAATGTCTCTAGCCTCCCAAACAGACCATAATGCGTACCCGTTTGCGAAGCGTGGCCGTCAATCAACATCGCCCCAACTTGACCGGGTTTACTGCTGCCGTTATACCACCCTGCGTCATAAATATTATTCGGTGCCTGCAATGAATTATCCTTGTTGATGCCCATCGGCAACAGGCGCGCAGCCACTTTTAACTTATTAATATAGATTGCACGAGGTAAATCAGCGGCAACCTTATAGTTCGCCAGGGTATTGGTCGGTAAAGGCGTAACATCCTTACCATCACCGACGGCTACAGTTACATCCTGAGTTGTAGTCTTTGACTGCGCTGAAGAGGTTAGCGACTGTTTTACTTCGTTATTAGTGCGCCAAGTATCATAAACCATATAGGCGGCGGCCAGCAACAAAATCCCAATTATTAGGTCTAGAAACAGCCTATTTAATTTCAATTGATGGCCGTGCCGCCGCAAACGTTTTTCCTTTCGGCTCGAAGTCGGTTTTAGTTTCGGTTGATGATTGACGGACTGCCTCGGCTCAGCCGTTTTAGCTAAGGGGCTGGTCGGCATCGCCGGCTTCACCTGAGTAGCTGTCGGAATAGCCACAGGATTGATAACTGGCGCAACCACCAAAGGATCTGGTTGTCGCTTGGGTTGTGCGGGCGGTAGCTTTACAACATCAATCAGTGGCTGGCGTGGCTTTACGCGCGAAGGCACAACCAAAGGCCGGTTCGGATAGCTTGCCGAACGCTGGCGATTAACCGGCCTGTTGTGATGATTGTCCATGCTATTTTATTTTAGCTTAAAACGCTTATGTATTTTAAAAGTTATGGTCGTTCTTGACGGCGAATTGTAATCGAGCCCAGCACCAGTGCGGCAATCGTAAAGCCCAGCACAACCAGCAGGTCGCCGGTGTGGACCGATGTCCAATCGGCCGCGGTAGTTACCTGCTTCATCAAATCGACGCTATAAGTTAACGGCATAATATTGGCGATCCACTGCAGCAAATCGGCCATATGGTCGCGCGCCACAAATAACCCGCAGATTAGCAGCTGCGGAAAGATAAAGGCCGGCATAAATTGAATGGCCTGAAACTCGGTGCGCGCAAAAGCACTGGCAAACAATCCCAACGCCGTGCCTAGTAGTGCCGCTGCAACCGCGCCAACAATCGTTGCCAAGGCGCCGCCAGCGACTGAAACGTTCAGCATATACAGCAAAACCCCCGACGTAATGATTGCCTGTAGCAAGGCCACGACCGAAAATGCCAGCGCATAACCAAGCACGTAGTCCAGCTTCGAAACTGGCATCGTCATAAGGCGCTCAAGCGTACCGCTGCGACGTTCGCGCAAAGTAGCGATCGAGGTGATCAAAAACATCATTATCATCGGAAAAATGCCCAAAAGCATCGGCGCAATGTTATCGAAGACTTTTTCTTGGTCATGAAAAACATATTTAAATAACGTCAACAAAACTGGCGGCAAAATAAATAGCAACACAACCGTGCGCGGGTCGTGCCTTAACTGGCCCAATACTCTTCCGGCGGTTGCAAAGGTTTTAGTAATACTCATTTTATTGTCCTACCAATTCTAAGAACGCTTGCTCAACCGAGTGCGTTTTGGTTTTTTCCAGTAACTTGTCTGGCGCGCTATGAGCCAGCACTTCACCACCCCTAATCAGAACTAGGTCGTCGCAGCGACTTGCCTCGTCCATGGAATGGCTCGAAATAATTAGGGTTGTTCCATTGTCGGCAAGCTGGTGGAATAATTTCCACAGGTTACTGCGTAAAACTGGGTCAAGCTCAACCGTCGGCTCGTCTAGCACTAGCAGCTTTGGCTGGCCAATTAAAGCCACAGCTAGCGAAACGCGCTGCTGCTGGCCACCAGACAGGTCGCTCACCACCGAAGACGCCTTGTCGGCCATATCAGTCATTTTGAGCAATTCTTGAGCCGTGACGGCCGCCTGACGGTGCGACTGGCCTTTCATTCTGGCAAAATACATCAAATTTTCTTTGACCGTCAGGTCGGTATAAACTGATAGGTCCTGCGCCATATAGGCAACGGCGTTGCGCAAACCAGCCGAGCCGGCCGCCTGGCCAAAGACCCTTACCGCACCGCTCGGAGTTTTTAATAACCCGACAATACTGCGAATTAAGGTTGTCTTACCGGCCCCCGATGGTCCAATCAAACCGGTAATCTTACCGGCTTGAAACTCGAGTGTCACGTCTTTAAGCGCCTGAACGCGGCCGTCCAGCAGCATCGATAGTTTGTTAATTTTAATTGCTGATTCCATAGTACTTATGATACACCTAGCGTAACTGGCGGGCACGCGCTTTGACCGATGCCCCGCCACGCTCAAGCGCAAAATCCAGCATTTGTTCAAATTTTTTACGCGCCGAAGGATAATTTTTAGCAATATCGTGGACTGCCTGCAGCGAAGCCACGCGCACCAATCGACTCGGCGAGTTATAAAAATCGTTGTTCCAAATATCCAGCAGTGACTTTGCCTGTTCGTAGCTCAGTTTAAGCCGCGGCAACAGCTGAGCTAAATGCCAACGAACTTCTCTTTGCGTTTGGGTAATCGCAATTTTGACCAAATCTTCAACATAAGGCTGTAAACTTTCGACATGTCGACGACTAAATTTTTCAGCCGCATCCGCCGCCCTCATGGCTAAACCGCGATGACTATTCAACATGCAGCCGATCACGACCGGGACAAAATCCGGTCTTTCGCCTAACCTTTTGACGGTTTGATCGACATATCGAACCGATCGTCGACCGTCATCGCCTAGCAGATTCATGATATCCACGGCCCGCTGCAAAATAATCCGGCTGTCATCATGCGTTAGGCGCAGATTAGCTTGCTTAATACTTAGCCACAGATCAGTAAAATTCTCGCCGGGTTCGCGGTGCGGCAATGGAGTACGGTCGTTAGTCGCCGGTATATCCATCAAAAAATAATCAACCGTCTTAACAACCTGCTGGCCATGTTCATGATACTGATAAGTTATATTGCCAAGCGGCGCAATGACTCCGGCCAGATATCCGGTTTCCTCGGCAACCTCGCGCAGGGCGGCGGCTTCGGTCGATTCACCAGAATCAACGCCACCTTTCGGAAACTCGATCGACGCCTTGGTCTGCCAGTTAATCGTCAGTACCCGGCCGCCGCTAAAAACCACGCCGCCAGCCGAATGCTTGCGTATCTCCGTCATTAAAGCCCATTTACCCTTAGTTCAACAACAAAAATATTCATAAGTACATTATGACCATTTTTAAATAATAAGTTAAGCTTAGTTGTAAGTTTTATTTTGACGGCCAGGGAAGGGCTTATTTAATCGGATGCCACTTTTCATCGGCGCCTTTAGCATATTTCTTTTTGACGGCCGCCCAAGCAACTTTACGAGCCACTTCTTCACGAGTGGCGTCATCGCGCCTTTCCTTCGGATCTTTATACTCATCGTAAGCGCTGTTATAAGCTTCCTTAAAAATCGCCTGCGCATGTGCCGGCAAAACCCTGCGCACATTTTCTGGCAAGAATTTTATATCTCCGTATGGCATAAGCTACCTCCGTTGATTTAGCGATTAGCGTGACGGATTTCGTTGGCCTCGGCGCGTTCTAGCACCAACTCCCGAATTCCCTCCGCCGGTATCTTTTGGTCAAATTTGATTTGGACAATCTTCTTGCCCGTTTTATAACCTTTTGCCTCAAAGTCGCGCCGCATTTCCGCCGAAAGTTGGTCAACTAAACCAAAACTAACATGGTCTTTAAAAACCGAAAAACCAGCTAATAAACCTTTGTATTTGTAAAAAGGCACGCCCCAACTGATACTTTCGTCGGCCGCCGGCATAACCTTTTTCATTAACGCCCGCAAATCATTCAAAGTCGGACGCGCTTCTGGTTCGGCGCTCTCAATATATTCATCAACTGTTTTGGCTACATAATTACGCATTAGAAATCCTCGATTACCAGTTTCTTCATCTGCATCATCTTAGCATAGGCGCCGGGCCGCTGCATTAAGTTGTCCATATTTTCGGGGACAATCTGCCAGCTCAAGCCGTATTGATCCTTACACCAACCACATTGTTCGGCTTCGGGTACCCTAGATAATTTGCCCCAAAAATAATCAATTTCGGCCTGGTCGGCGCAGGTTACAGCAAACGATACCGCCTCGTTAAATTTATAATCATTCTCTACGCCCGAGTCCATTGCCGCAAACCACTGCCCGGAAATCATAAACTCACCGAAGGATAGTGAGCCCGCCTTGGCCGGTCCGGTCTGTTCACTATAAGGCGCCAGCATGCCGGTTTTCGAATCTTTGAAAACCGATGTATAAAACTTAATCGCCTCTTCGGCTTTATTCACATTAGCTCCGGTGAACATTATCGAAGGTATAATTAGCGGTCGCTGCTCACCGTTCGGGTTTGTCAAAATCAGTTGCCAGCTCAATCCATAACGGTCCTTCACCCACCCGTAACGCTGACTAAATGGGTAGGTATCGAGCGGCATCAGGGCCTCTCCGCCATCCATCAACTTGTTCCATAGTTCATCGAGGTGCGTCATAGCCTGATCGTCGCGGCTTGGATCAAAATTAACCATCAGCGAGATCGACTGATTAAATTTAAATTCATCGCCGGCATTAATCGCCGTAAAACCATAGTCACCGAGCTCAAAGTTAATCGCCAGCTCCTTGCCGGCTAGGTCTAACTGAAAGTCGGCTAGGCCATCTTCGACGCTGTCCGGATAATAAGTCGTATCTGTAACTTTACCTTCAGGAAATACTGATGTATAAAACTCAACAGCTTCTTTAGCGTTGCCATCAAACCATAAATTTGGCGTTATTTTCTGTTCCATACACCCTCCTTTGTTACAGTTCCTATGTATCTATAATAACAGAGTGAGCCGAATCACATAAAATAGCCGGTTACTAATCCTGACCAGCTAAAGCCTATCGTCACTTTATGCAACCGTCAAAGTAGCGATTTGTCGGTTCGCACGAAATGACAAGTATAACCACCAGGATTCTTGCGTAAATAATCCTGGTGATAATCCTCGGCTTCATAAAAACCGTTAAACGGCTCAAGGGACGTAACAACTGGATCTTTATATAAGCCCGATTTATTGGTCACGTCTATCAAATGTTTAGCTTCGTTTAACTCATCGTCATTTTGGTAAAAAATGGCCGACCGATAACTTGACCCGACATCGTTGCCTTGGCGGTTTTTAGTTGTTGGGTCGTGAATCCGGAAAAAGAAATCGAGAATTGTTGGATAGTCGGTTTTTGTATCGTCATACGAAACGCGGACCGTTTCGGCGTGACCGGGGTGATTTTCATAGGTTGGGTTATCATTCTCACCGCCAGTATAACCGACCTCAGTATCGACAACACTGGGCTGGTCACGCAACAATTCTTCAAGTCCCCAAAAACAGCCACCGGCTAAATAAATATTCCGCACCGCCATTACTGCTCCTTTTGCTGGAACTTAAGGCTGATCGAATTAATGCAATAACGTTGACCGCCCGCTTCAGTTGGGCCGTCGTCAAAGACATGTCCCAAATGCGCGCCACAATTGCCACATAGAACTTCAGTACGAACCATGCCGTGCGAATTATCGGTTTGCAGCTTAATATTCTTTAGATTTGCCGGCTCGGTGAAGCTTGGCCAACCACTGCCGCTGTCAAATTTAGTGTCGCTAGTAAATAAAAGCTGGCCACAGTTTTTACAGACAAAATCGCCATTTCGATTTTCGTGCAAAAGCTTACCTGTGAACGGTGCTTCGGTACCACCCTCAAAAAGAATCGATTTTTCTTCGTCGGTTAGGTTATCGCTAATCATATACTTATTATAGTATAGTTTTGGCCGACTGTCATTGGTACGCTATGGGCGCAAAGTACCGGCAAAAACCTGCCAGGCTAGCAATGATTTGGCAACCAGACTCAAGATTATGTAAATAAACTCGCCGTACAAGTAGTTCTTCCATGGACCAACTTTTTTGTATTGCAGCACCATATTGACCGCAAAACAGTTGAAGAATAGAAAGATCGATACAAAAATCCAATAAACAAAGGCTGGAGCCTTGCTGCCTTGATCGGCACCGAGCCACATGTAAAAAGCGATTACCACCCATGGAATTAAACCGGCAAAACAGCCAATCCAATAACTAAGCCAGTTAGTTCGCTTGGTTGTTTGATTGTGGACTTCCATAACCAGACCCATTAGGTTCATCACTGCCGCCAAGCTAAAGATCATAACCAAGCTCATAAAGTCATAAACGCCGACTAGCAGGCTACTCGCTACCATCATCACGCTGGCCGAAATGGCATATTCAACCCAACGCGCTTTGTTAATGCCTTCGGCTAAAAATTTGACGTATGATTTGTTATAAAAAGTCACGATACTAAAATGGGCGATTGCCGACAAGAAAAAGAACGCCGCCACCAAAAGTGGTAGTGATATATGGAACAAGGTCGTATTGGTCGGCTGCAGACTCTGGCTGGCTGCGTCAAACTTCAAATAACTACCGGTAACCGGTAGTAAAAATTGTTTGCTTAAAATTAGAACCGCGATACCCTGCACTAAATGCAACAGGCCCGCGAATAAGTTATAACTGCGCAATGATTTGAACGTAATAACTTTACTCATAGCTTAAATATAACATAAACCATAAGTGATATTAAGCTAGTTTAGGCACCCTAAATGTTCCATGAGCTCGCAGCGCATTAAAGATAACAATCACATCAACGACCTCTTGCAGCCCGGCGCCGACAACCGCCGGAATATAGCCATTGGCCGCCACAATCATCAACCCGACGCTGATAGCTATACCAACCCAAATACTTTGCAAAGCAATTTTAATGGTGTGCTTGGCAATCATAATCGCCTGAGCGCTCTTCGAAATATCGTCGACCAGCACTACCACGTCGGCCGTTTCGCTAGCAGCAGTTGAGCCGCGCGCGCCCATCGCCATACCAACTTCAGCCACCGCCAAAACTGGCGCATCGTTCACGCCGTCGCCAACCATCATAACCGGGCGAGTCTTCAGATTACGAACCGCATTCACTTTATCAACCGGTAAACACTCGGCTCGCACCTCAGTAATACCAACTTCTTTGGCGATTCGCTCGGCCGTCGCCTGCATATCACCGGTCAGCATTAGCGTGTGCCTAATGCCCAACTTTTTTAGATCAATAATGACCTTTTTACTTTCCGGACGAACCTCGTCGCGGAATAAAATCTCGCCCGCAAACTTGTTATTCACGGCTACGTAAACTGCCGTTTCGCCAGCCTTAATATCGTCGGCCAAAATTGTCACACCGGCTTGTTTTAGAAAATCAGACTTGCCCACTAAAACTTCAAACTCGTCGACGCTAGCCCTTATGCCCTGGCCGGTTACTTCTTCGACGTTCGTTGGCGCCGACAAACTCAGCTTGCGACGCTTGCTTTCGCTAACCAGCGAGTTCGACAAAATATGCGCCGATAGCTGTTCAGCGCTAGCCGCCAAACGCAAAATATCGTCGCTGTCGAATCCGTCCCTTGGCTTAACGCTCGTCACCGAAGGTTCACCGCGGGTCAGGGTTCCGGTTTTGTCAAACGCTACGGCACGAACGGTAGCTAAGCGTTCCAACACACCGCCGCTTTTGACGATAATTCCGTGCTTTGCTGCCCGGCTCATACCCGATATCAGGGCAATTGGCGCCGCCAGTAGCAGCGGGCAAGGTGTTGCCACAACTAATACTTCAGCAAATCGCACCGGATCGCCGGCCATCGCCCACGCCACCCCGGCAATCGCAAACGAAACAATCGTGAACGGCACCGCATAACGATCCGCCAAACGCACAAACGGCGCCTCGGTGCTTGAAGCAGCTTTAACCAGTTCAATAATTTGCTGGTACTGGCTTTCTTTGGCCGACCGACTAGCGCGGACTTTAATCGCCGTGCCGCCATTAATCGAACCGCTCAATAGTTCTTCGCCCCGTTTGCGCTCAACCGGCAAGCTTTCGCCCGTCAGCGACGACTCGTCAAACTCGGCCGCCGCGTCGAGCAGCTCGGCGTCAACCGGCACCACCTCACCAGGCAAAACTAGTAGCACATCGCCAACCTTAACGGCCGCCAATTTCACCTGAACCGTATCCTCGCCAACAACCTTATGCGCAATTTGCGGCGCCCGCTTTAGCAGGGCGTTTAGCTCACGGCGGGCCCTAGCGGCCGCAAAATCTTCGAGCGCTTCGCCGCCAGTCAGCATCAAAACAATCACAATCGCCGCCCAATGTTCGCCCACTAAAACCGTACTAATAATCGCTGTCACCGCCAAAATATCGACGCCATAGTGACCCTCGCGCAGAGTCCGCACCATGCCAACGCCCAATTTGGCAGCCACCACCAGCGAAAAACCGCTTAGCAAATAATTTACCGCCAATTGCAGCCCGGTCAGCTTAAAGATAAAAGCAACAACTATTGTCACCGCCGTCCAAAAAACAAAAGGATACGACCGTGCGAATTTTTCTATTTTTTTCATATGTCTTAACTATAGCAAAAACAGATTGATTTAACCGTAGCCCGCCTCGTCACGTCATCAATCATTCGTGCGCTTCGCGCCAACGTGCGCGCACCTCTTCCTGAATATCATCAATGGCTCGCATTTCACCGTTATCTTTAACACACGAAACGCCAACAAATTTATCCGGATACAGACGGCAAAGCTCTTCGTAATTGGCTTTGGCTAACTCCAAGTGGTTGGCGTCAGCTTCGTGAATATCACGCTTTTTGTCGGTGTAACTGCGGGCGGCTTTTTTATCGACATTGGCCTGAGCCAAGTTGGTCGGCATCAGCAGTACGATACTCAAATCTGGTCGAGGAATGCCCAAAATATCATATTCCAGATGTTGCATTTCGTCATAAAAACGCTGTCGTTTATCAAACTCTGCAATTTTTGCACCTTGGTGAGCCAAGTTAGATGGCACGTAACGATCCGTCAAAACATCGCCAACCAAAAGTTTTTCCCTGAGTAAGGGGCTGGCCGCATAACGATCAATCGCATAGGTTAGCGATGCAAGATCAGGGTGGACCTCACGACTCTCTCCGTAAGCACCGTCTAAATAGCGGCCGGAATAAATCGACGAATCCTCACCGTAACGCGGAAAACTAAGGCTAAAAACTTTCCACCCTTGCTGCTCAATATACTGATGCAATAATTTTGTGTGCGTGCCCTTGCCTGAACCGTCGCCGCCCTCAATGGCCACTAACAAATGTTTTGCGCCTACCATAAACTCCCCTGGTTATTTGCCTGTATTGTAGCACTTTCTGAACCTTAGTGCTTTTCCAGGTGCTTGCGCAGACGCTCCGCATAAAGAACATAGGTGTTGCGCGAATAATTAAGCAGTTTTTTCAGCTCTAGCTTTTTTAAGACAATGCCGGCCGTTTCGCGCGTTAAGCCCAGCGAGTTTGCAATTTCTTGTTGCGTAATCGACAATCGTTTTATCTTCTTATTCGGAAACGCCGAGCCTAAAGTTTCAGCAAAATACAGCAACGTCAGCGCTACTTTATCGTGCGCCTTTGATTGTTCCAACGCCTCAATGTGCTTCAAATTAGTTAGTAAAATCTTTGTCAGTCGAATGTGCCGACGATACAAACGGTCGGTGTCTTCGTATAGGTACTTTAGATATTCAGCGCACGGCACTACCCGAATATGGCACTTCGTAAAAGCTTCGTAAAAATATTGCGACCTATCAATAAGTCCAAGCGAAAGTCCTATCGGTATATCTTCGCCAGCCGCATCAATCGAAATAATACGCTCATTCCCATCAGGGGTAATGGCGTATGTTTTAACAATTCCAGACTCAATAACATAAGTACCTTCCGGCACCTCGTCCTTTAAAAGAATCGTTTGACCCTTTTCAAAAACCAGCAACCGGTAGGTCGAAAGAAAGCTCTCAGGCGTTATCGTTACTGCAAGCCCTCCGATCAGGGATGTTACATACCCCTATATCTAGGGTACGCCGATTAACAGCGGCGCGCAAATTAACACCTTAGCTTAGCAGACGGCGCACACCAACCAGGCCAAGCGCAACCACGACTATCGAGCCAATGGCAATCAGCAGGCGTAAGTCATATGAATCGACTGGCTTTTTTATGGAATCACTTAGAACCATCGCCTGAGTTGACTGCGAGTTATTTGACGATGGCGGATAGGTGGCGCTTGTTTCGGTGGCAATAAAGTCTCGACTATCAATCACTTGAATTGGTATCTTCACACTGCTGGTAACGGGCGCCGTACTCGGCCTAAACTCAACCGGCTGCGATGGCTGTTGCTGAACCGTAGGATTACCGGCCGGCGTATCAATACCGAAGCTGCCGTACCAATTCTGGAAGACATTTATAAACAAGATACCAAACCAGCCGGTTAAACTCAGCTGACTATTCGTGACATTGGCAACATTTACCATTGCCTTAGCGTCACCGCTAGTTGCATTGCCAGCGGTCGTATTATTTGACACCGTTGCTGCACCGGATTGAGCGTTAACAGCGATGGTGTTGGTAATGCCATATTTTGATTGCGTTTGAACGGTTAAATCAGGTGAGTAAGATGCATCAGACGTTACACCGTTACCAATCAAAGCCGACGTTGCACCCTGCGGCGCGTCGACAATCACACCAACCCATTTACCTAGTACATTCACAAATACCAGCAGACTATTTTGAGCGATAATTTGGTGACCAGATAAGTTAAAAATCACGACATTTGTTTGAGCGTTGCCGGTTGTGGCATTGCCGGCGGTCGTATTACCGAACACACTGGCTGCGCCGCTATTGGCGACGGCCGATATATTATTAATAATCGATTGCGTGTCTTGGTTTGATACCTGCGTCGTTGACGAAGAATTAGTCGTGCCACCATTATTGGCGATCATTTGCGGAATAAAATCTGGTGCAATTAAAATATCGCCGTTCAAGTTTCCATATATATTAATCGTCCCGACAAATGACTGCTGCGTGGCGATCATGGAGTTCAAGACATTAACAACGTTGGCTACAGCCGTTGCCGAACCACTGGTTGCGTCGCCGGCGGTTGTATTACCCGAGACTGTCGCATTGCCAGACGTGGCGCCAATGTTAAGGTTATTATTAACATTCAGATTGTTATTAACGGTCGCGGTCGACTGCAAATTTGCCGGTGCTTTGGCTTCAAGCATTGCCTTCAAAATTAGCGGACTTAGAACGATGTCGCCATTAACATCACCCAGCACATTTTGCGTAAAACTGGCCACTTTTGAATTGTTGTCGAGCCCCAGTGTCGAGTTGACCGTATTGAGAATTGTAGCCGTCGATGCGGCATCGCCCGAAGTTGCATCGCCGGCGGTCGTATTATCAGCAACCGTCGCGTTACCAGACGTCGCACTGCTATTAATGTCATTACCAACGCTGGCATCTGTATTTGATGTGCTGTTGGTGCTGGCCGACGTATTATCGGTCGGCTGATTTGTTGTCGACACCGGCGGCGCAATTATGACCGGTGCCGGCGGCTTTTCGTACACACCCGTCACCGGGTTGTACACCCACTGCGAACTGTCCCAATGTCCAGTTTGGGTATTGTAAGTATAGGTCGGCTCCGCAGGTGCCGTCGGAGTTGTTGTGTCGGTCGTTACCGGAGTATTCGTCGGTGTTGATGTATCGGCTGTCGATGGCGGCGTCGCGCTGGCGTCAGTTGTTGTGGTGTCAACCGGCGTCGTTGGGGCTACCGCTTCGGCGCCAACTATATCCGCGAACGGATAAGTCGCCACAAGAACCATCGTTGCTAAATAAATTCCAAATCTTCGTAAAAGCCCGGTCCTTCGTCTGTGCATAACACCTCCTTTACCTCGGGGGCGGAAAGTGGTGGCTCACACCCTGCCACTTTCCGCCAATAACTCACCCAGCTATCTACTAATTAGATACACTAACAGTAAAGCTAGTTGTACTGTCGTTGGTTGCATCACCAGTTACGGCACTGCCGCCGGTGGTGTTATCCTGTACAGTCGCGTCACCCGAGTTCGCGCACTGGCTAACCGAGTTGTGAACATCGAGATGGTTATCGTTGTTCAAGTTAACATAGGTGTGACTATCAAAAGTAACCTTGTTTGATGAGTCAGGACCAGTGTTGTCGATACTACCCGAGTTATTTGTAGGGTCGTTAGTAAGGTTGGCCGTCGTTAAGGCCGACTGCGTGTTACTAACAGCGACATTACCAGTGACACTACTAGTGTTTGCCGCATTACCAGTTTGCGCGCCACCGGCTGTCGTGTTGTGGACAGCTACAGCACTACCGGTGTAGGCGTGTTGCTGGGTCTGGGCTGCTAAGTTAACCCTGTTTTCGTTGTTGGCGCGAACCGTGGTACTAGTCTGGTTGCGAACCTCATTATTAGAGTCCGGTCCAGTTGTGCCGATCGTACCAGAGCTTGCTCCCGCAAACCCGGCTACACCAACTACAAGCGCCAACGAAGTGAGGCCGGCGCCAGCAATTTTTTTAAAATTTGCTTTCATACACCCTCCTTTACCGTGTCGCCATAAACCTCACCGCAACAGGCGCGTACCCAAGCCCCCGCAGGGGAACATTCAACTTGGTTTCCAGCGAAGCTCCACACTCCGCACGCGACCAGTCCGTGAATCATCCTCGCGACTCAATCTGAGGATAGCTTGTAATTGGCTTGAACGTATACGAGAATTCTCACATATACGTCATTTTGTAAGTGTTGAGCGAGAGAATAGTCGCATTACCCCAACAACCGGAAAAAGAAAGGTTGATAGCGAAGCCGAAAAAACTAATACTAATTTGGTTTTTATATTTTGGTAACAACTAAGCCATATTACACCCAGACCATACGCCGTAACGAGTAGCCAGGCGCCAAAAATTAACCTTAGCTCACCTACGGCAAATGCAGCCAAGATAATAGTGGCGAACAACATCACAGCGATTGTATCCCGAAAATGTGAGTTATAGCGCAGGGTTGATTTCGGCTTACCGTCGCCAGTTATAAAACCGTCGCTTGTAAAAACTTTTGTCGGGCGGACAAGCTGCCAATAATCTTTTTCTAACATCCGAATCACATCCATAAGCTGCGGGCCACTGCCTGTCTCAATCTTTTCGTAGACCGCAACCCGCCAAGCCGCTTGCTTATTTTGCGATGCCACAGCACGCTTGATTAACGCCTCGTCGACTACCTCGCCAGCATCCAGCACAATAACTACTGTGCCGCGCCGACTTTTGCTATAACCAAGTTTCAAGGCTTGGGCAGATTGCTTTTTCGTTAAACCGGCACCTTTGACCACTAAAATATCGTAATTGTAATAGTGAACCTTATTCAGCGACTTAAGCGTCAGCGCCGTCGCCACATCTGATTTTCCGATTGCGTCAACCACGACGGTTACCCATGGCTGCTTCGGCCGGCGCAAACAACGCATTTTATGCCGTAGTTCGGCCTGGTGGCGCAGGTCGATAATCTGTTTTATCGATAACGCGACTATTCCAATCGCAAAGCAAAGCACCGCTACAAAAAAGCTAAACAACAAAATATCATCCTTCATAGCCTGTTACTCCCGTCAGCCGAAAAGTAACCAGTGTGCGGTAGGCGTCAAAAACGCCAGAACAGGTTTGCAACACCAATTCCGGCGGACCGTCACTTGTAATTACGCTTGTATCGGTCGGCGTAACCTGCTGGCTCGACGCATATTCATAATTAAATACCAGGCCTTCCTGGGTATAAACTTTCGCCTCACCGCCCTGAATGTTCGAGATGCTTCCAAATACCACCGCCGTGCCATGGCCGTAAATTAGCGTCATACCATTGTTATCATTTGGCGGCGTCGATGTGTCAGCAAAAAAAGCCGAACGGTCATCAATCGTCCAAGTTTGATTTTCTGGTGAATAGGTACCGGTGCGCACGCCGATGTCGATACCCACACTCGGCACAACAATTCGCGTTGGCGTGCCGATGTGAATCACCCGCTCCTGCGGATGAAATGCGATTGGCATAACAGATGCAACGCGCACATCCACGACCGGCGCCACAGGTGCAGGGTACAAAATAACCGCAAACATCACCACCAAACAAAGGTTTAATAGAGTAAGCGCGGCGTACACCGGCCAACTAGACGCGGCAAGTCGGCGTTTCACCATAATACCTATGGCAAAACTTTAAAGTGTCTATATAGCAGCACACCGGCAACACTTGCTCCAGCCACTAGCGCCGCAATTCCAGCTACCCACTCGGCCGTCTGCAATGTGTTGTCGCTGCTCGTAAACGGCAGAGCGGCTGGCTTAACTTGCTCACTCGGTGTCACTGGCGTTGTTGGCGGCTCGGTCGCCGGCGTCACAACCGTCGCCACACAAGTCGACAGCGGATCACCATCATTAATAGCATTGTTAATTGTTACCGAAAAAGTCGTACCACTAGAGTTCGTCACCGAACCCGAAGTCGTACTACCCCCGGAAGTATCGCCACTGGTTGTTACCGTACCAGACGCCACCACCTGATTGGTATCGTTGGTAATCGTTACTGTGTTGGTATTATTCACCGTACACTGATACGTCGTGGTTGACGTACACATATTGTTTGAATCCGGTCCCGTAAAACCGACCCCACAAGTTGCTTGCGCCGCTACCGGCGCCCCTGCTAATAATGGCGCCACCACCAAGGCCACTACCGTTAGTATGACTCGCTTCTTCATAACTCCCTCCTTATGATTTCAGCTACCGTATACTTTTGGCATGTGTATTTTAGTTCATAATATGCCCTATTAGCGAGATTTGTAAAGAACTATAACAATAACTTAGCGACCGTACCTAGCTTCAACCTGCTGTTTGTTAATACCGTTCGTCAAATTTGTGTAGCCCATGCTGCGCAAAATCTGAATCGAAACATTTGATCGACTTCCGGTTCGGCAATACAAAATCATTGGCGTGTCTTTGGGCACACCAACCAGTTTTTTGGCGCCCGCCATCAGCTCGCTTGGCGGAATATTTAGCGCATTTTTAACGTGGCCCATCTTAAACTCAAACGGTTCGCGTACATCAATGATGATTGGTTTCATTTTTTAACTCCTTATTACACTTTTTACATAGCCCCGTCACCACCAAATTGCCCGATATCTCGCAGCCATCGCCGATTGAATCTTCAAGCAACGGCCGTATTTCACTGGCAATATCGGTGTCGCGCAACATATCACAATTACTGCACAAAAAATGGTCGTGCGGCTCAACATTAATATCAAACCGCATCGCGTTACCCTTGGCCGCCGGCGCCAAGGCCAGCTTGCCACGCTCAACCAAGCGCGACGTTATACGGTGGACCGTTGTCACACTAACGTCGGCATAGGTTTTTTGCATATGCTCAAGAATCTCGATATTAGTGGCATGATGCACCCGTTCGAGAAAATCCTGAACATCTTTGGTATAACGCGTCGCGCGTTCGATCATGTTCTTATTGTAAATGATTTACAATTAGCGTGCAACCTTCGGAAAGACCCAAAATTTCATCCAAACGTAATTCCAGCCGGTTAGGAACAGTGAAATTATTAGCTGCGACAGGTACGGCAAAATACCTAGCCCGTTCAGCCAGTTCAGCACAAAAATATTCATCAGCAAGTTGGTCAACATCAACGCGCCAAATCTTAACAATTCGCCGCTAGTTTTGCGCTTGCCGTTGTCAGCAAACACCCACTGCTTGTCGAGGATGAAATAAATAACGTAGCTCGAGCCAATCGTAAAAGCCGTATCACTCAGCGTCAGGTTGGCCGCACCCGGTCCCAAAATAAAGAAGAATAAATACTGCCAACCAAATTGAATTCCACCCGCCAAGTTGTAGCGGATAAATTCCCAGAGGTTTTGATGCTTATTTTTCTTTTTGGTTTTCATAAAATAAGCATACAGCAAAAAGCAAGCTGGGGAAATGGCGTCACACGTTACTCAAAACGTTCCAGCAGATATGCCTCGAGGCCACCATCGTTCAGCACGCCTTGAATCTCTTCTTTTACACCCTGGCTAGACAGACCAGCTTTATAGACATGCTGCGATGCCGATCGGAGGCGTTTTTTACTAGCGGCAGACTTCGTCCTATTACCGCCGCCAGTACCCATTTTTTCACCACCTGCCCTAACAAGCCCCATTGACTGCAGTTGGCGACAGGCTTTCTTGAGCATCGCGAGTTGCTCGTCGGGTATAGCGACGCTTTTATCGGTCGTAGCGTTAATCCGGCGCCAAAGCGCGCTCATTGTCAGGCGCTGCGCATAGTGAGTGCCTGGAGCACAAAGTACTTTTAGAATGTCGGCCGATGTTTCAATGTCTAACGACTCTTTTTCACGGATTTCTGACTCCTCAGTGTCAGTTTGAACCTCAATCGGTGTGAGTGATAAATAAGCAATCGCGCCGTGGCGAACTTTATATAAAACACCGTCTTCGACCAGCCGTTCAATATAAGGCTGCAAATCTTCAGGCTCACCATCATAACCACCCGACACTACCGATCGCTTAAGCACCGATTGTCGCGCCAAGCCATTCTCAAAACCCTTCAGCGTTGTAATAATAACGCGATTGATGCGTAAAACAGGATCAATAAACTCCGATGCTTCTACTGGTCGACTAACCATATCCCTCAGGGCTATTCGTGCCTCACGTTCCGCCGCCAAAGATCGCCTCGCTTCAGCGCTGGCGCCAAAGTTCAACCTTTCGGCAAAGGCATATATCCCATTGGCATGCACAAACAAACCATCAATACCCAGTCTTTCGCGTGCATCGGTTTGCAGATCGGCCGCCCAATCAAGCAATGTCTCTTGAATTGTCTTAGGGTCCTCGGCCGTCATGTCATAGTTTTTCGATAAATAGTCAAAAATCTCGTCCATCGTCCATGGACGGCCAAGGTTATCACCAACTACAAACATTCGATAAACTGTCCAATAAGACTCTTCTTCACCAAAATGCTCTAAAGCATCGGGGCTCAGGTCAACAGCACGGTTCTGGTCATTTTCCATAAACATAAAGTGTTATTATAACATAATAAGTATAAACGTACAATATAACAGCAATCGTTGATCACTGCTTCACGAGTTTTTAGTCGTCACCGCCACCACCGCCGCTACTTGGCACCGTGATGTAAATTGGTGTAATAACTTTTTGAATTACTATTTGGGTTTGCGTCTCAGGCGCTACCGGCTTGGCTACAACCTGAAAATCGGCATAGGGTATGGCCGTGTAATTGCTCGCAAAACTTGCGATACGATAAATACCAGGCTTTTTAAAAAGGTTTGGCCAATCAGCGAAAGTTTGAGTATACGTACCGTTAGCAGCAATTGTTACTTGGCTGGGCTTGCCAGCACAAGTTGAGTTCGCCGCCTTGTCATGAATACGCACCCAAGAACTATTGTTCCATGAATAAACATATAGCGGTTCTTGCGGGCAATTATTAGTTAAAACTATAGGTACACTCAGACCATTTTTCAGAGTATAGCCTATCTCATCACCAACTGTGTATTTCGTTTTTGAGGTAGTCAAGCTTAATTTGCCGCTCGCGAAGTTTAAGGTGTTGACGGTCGAGGCTTGCCGGTAAACTACAAAAGCAAAACCTAGTACCAGCAAGATATAGATAGCTACCCAGCCAAAGAGGCGCTTGCGCCTGTTGCGCTCGCGGATAGTTGCTAGCGCTGGTACCTGATTCATTGCGCCCTAGCCCTCCTGCGCAGCCTATAAACAATAGCTATCGCAACCACACAACCAAAAATAATCCATATGACACGCAGGGCGCCTTGCATTAAGTCGGTTCCCAAATACAGCGCGTGGAAGAAAACAAATATCATAGTTAGGTAGGCCAGGAAATGGAATAGCTTCCAGGTGTGTGGCTTTTTATCGATCCATAAAATAGAGCTTAAGATGATAGCAAGCACAAAATACAGCGCAAGCACGCCCATAGCAACGTAGATTGACCCTAAGTGATAGCCACCGATGCTAACTTCTTTGTAGTGCGACAGAAACGGCAAAAGTATCTGCGCAACCGTGAACGGTACATACGAATCAAATAGCAGTGTGATAACGTGAATTAAAACTGAGACACCAAATACAAAGGCGATTGCTTTATGAGTCGCCCAAGCCGTAAGCGGCTCAAGAAAACGGAAGGTAGCGCCGGTAATAAAACCGATTCCAGAGAGCATCAACACCACTAACGAGATGGCCGCCACAAAGCCTGCAGCCCTAGTAACATACCACGGCCACGAAGATTTGGCTCGAGACTCTAGTTGCCGAGCGACGCTAGGCCCTTGGACGGGTTTGACTAATATGTTAGGCGAATCGTTGGTGCTACTGACCGCAAATACCGATGTCGGCATTAGGCAGCAGGCAGCCAACGATATTACGCCGGCTATTTTAATAGCTAAAAAAACTTTATGCATGAACAGCTCCTAAAGTAATATTACTACCCAACGACACAATGCGAGACCCCCCGTTTTTGGCTTGGCATTGCAGCACTGCAGCTTTGACTCCCTTATTTTTTAGAAATTCCATCCCCAGGCTGCAGCCTAGTATAATCGCACAACTTGCCAGTACGTCGGCCCGTAAGGATGAGTTGTCGTGTACGGTCGCTAGAAATACATCTGTCTTTGCTGGTTGCAATGTTCGTGGATCAATAATATGATGCCAAGATCTACCATTCTTCTTGCCTTTATGTACAGTTGTGCCAGATGTTGCCACACCAGACGGCGAGGTAATCGTAATACCACCAATGTCGCGCTTTTGATTGTCGGCGGCTTGGATAGTCACAAACCACGGCTGGCGATTGTCATTTTGGCCGCCGATCGCTATATCACCACCGAGTGATAGCCAGTAGCCGGTAACCAAATCTGGCAATTTAGCTCGCAGCGAGTCCGCTAAATAACCCTTACCACACCCCCCAAGATCTAGTGCCGATCCATAAGGAATTCGCGCCCAAGTATCACCAATCTCTAGCTGGTCAATGCCTACGACTGTTTTACCAGAATAATCATCTACTTCGTCTTGTTCTCGCCCGGGCACCCGAGACCCAACATAGCCAGCAGCTTGAAGCGCTGGTAGGATAAATGGATTGTATAGACCTTCAGTATCTTGGGCAATTGCGCGGGCAGCTGTTAACAGTTCATGAAATTCAGGAGTAATCGATTTTTTGACGCCGGCACTTCTATTAAAAGTTGACAGTTCACTATCTGGCAAAAATCGACTAAAGCGTCGCTCAAACAAAAAAATCTCTCGCCACAACTTGTGGTACAGGGCCTCAATATCGCCAGCCGGCGCCTCGCTCACAAGTGACAGGCCGGTTTTACTACCAAGCGCGACAAACTCCTGGTAATACTGCATCAGATACACCTTCCTGACGGTGTCGTCTGACAAGTAGGCGCCGGCGCGGTTATGGGCGCCGTATAGATTGGGGCAGCAGTCTGAGGCGCCGGGTTGACGGTACTTGAACTAGACCCAGACGATTGATTATCCGTCGGAGCCGTAATAACATCTGGCGATGGTGGAATACTATTGATGAGCTGATCAAGCTGCTCACCGCGAGCATTAGTGATAAGATAAGGCGCCGTCTTGGTTGGCCGCTGGGTTGTGTTTGGCGGTAATGATTTCAATAGATCACTGACAGTTATCGCAAAGGCGCCTAAAGTAAGGCCGATTACTCCAACAGCATAGATGTTTGCCGGCCAGCTGCGCAATACGCTTGTCTGTTTTGGCGAAGACTGAGTAAAGGCTTCGGTTAAAATACTCGACCTTGAGGCGCCGCGTTTCGTGAGCACCCCCACCATAGGTTTCATAAAAAACGGCGGTCCACATATAAAAAATCGACGGTCTTGGTAGCTATTGCCCGTAACCTTGTCGAGTAGCTCAGCTGTTATATAACCAGTTTCGGCCTGCTGCTGTGGCAGTTTATCGACTGGACCTTTACCAACTACGAATACAACCTTAAGGTTCGGGTGACTAGCCTGGATCGCCAATAGCTCATCGCCAAACGGTATATCATCTTGGGTCGCACAACTATATAGCAATGTTACGTCATTAGTCGCATTCAAATCGCGCAGGTAGCGCAATATGCTTATAAAAGGCGTAATGCCGATTCCGCCAGCTAAAAATACCGCTTTTTTATCGTTTGCCGTGTCAAAAACAAAGCCGCCGAATGGACCCGTAACGTTAACGACATCGCCAACTTGCAGCTTGCTTAATGCGGTAGTGAATTGTCCTCGTACTCGCATACTAAACTGCAGGCTGTGCTGATCGGTGGGCGAACTGACGATTGAAAAACAGCGTGTCGTCGAAGCTTTCCGACGTTTTTCAAAGCTAATTGCCGCATATTGGCCTGGTTGAAACGCCATCGGCCGCTCGGACTCGTCGCGCTTTAAAGTCAAAAGCAACGTCGAGCCTGTAATTTTAGCGCTTTCTTGAACGACATAGGTATGCATGCTTATGGTTATTATAACATCTATAGCAATCTTGATTGCTTATCATAAATCAAAGAACTAGAGCTCAAATCCAGGTAATCTGAAACAATAAAATAACCCCAGCTATAAAGGCTGAGGTGATTTTTTTGGCTCCGGAGGCCGGGCTCGAACCGGCGACCTCGAAGTTAACAGCTTCTTGCTCTACCACTGAGCTACTCCGGAATACTCGCTGTATTATACCGCCCGCACCAGGGGTCGTCAAGGCTTATGCGACCGATTGGCGGCTTGCAGTCGCGAGCGATACGCGACGTAGGCTTCGTCGAGTCCTAAAATCTTTAGTGCGCCAACTAACACAAACAATTCATCGAGCACTTCACCACTGCCGGTTTGCTCGTATTCGTCAAATTTGCGGTTAACCACACCGGTGATCCATTTTTCTTGGGCCTGGGTCACCACGTGATGTTCAGATTTCGTCAGCCGAGTCGTCACAACTTCCAGCGAGCGCGCCGAGTTGTCTCGTTTGCGTAGATATCCCTTGGTAATTAAGCCTTCGATATGCACCGCTACGGTCGAAACAGACTTGTAGCCTAGCGCCCGCATGATTTCGCGATAACTTGGGCCGTAGCCATGGCCCTGAATAAAAGCATCGACAAAGCTCAGCAATTCGCGCTGGCGTTTGGTCGATCGTTCGTTAGTTTGCGGTTCGTTCATAACAGTTCATGTTTACCCTTCGATAATACCACCGGCTGAGCCACGACTAACCCAGCCAGCCCCCACCAGACAATCGCCACGGTATCGTCGACGAATACTGGCAGCAGCACGCCAATCACCGCTAAACAAACACCGCCAGCTAGCACGCCGATCGCTAGCCAGTCGCGCCGCCGTTCATATAGCCGCCACAACACCAGGCCGAAAATCGCCAAGAATAGCGCCAAGCCCAGCCAGCCACTTTCATGCGCCACGAACAAATATTGATTCTCGATAATCGTCGGTGCGCCGGTGTACAGCGACGCCGAGCCGGTACTGCCCACGCCGGTGCCAAGCGGTTCATGTACCAAAGCCTTCATGCCGGCCGCCAGCGAACTAATGTGTCCACTGTCCGACTTGCTGGCGCTGCCGCCATCTGGGTTGCTGTGATAGATCACATTTTGGACAAACGAGTTGCCCGAAAAGACCGTCACGCTAATCAGTCCAACCACAAAGGCCGCGCCCACCACTGACCAAATCGCATAACGTGCCTTGCGATTCACCGACAAACTAACCGCCACCAGCACCGCCAACACGGCACCGATTAAAGCGCTCCGTGAATAACTAGCCCACAAGGCCACCGCCGCGCCCAAAAACAACAGTAAAATTCCATAAACCTGCCAAAACTTTTTCGGCAAACGCACGTTCATGACCCGCGCCACCAGTAGCGCCAAAATCATCGCCGCATAAGCCCCTAATGGGTTGGGCCCGCGCAAAGTGCTGTTGATTCGCACGAACGAATTATTTAAATCAACCGTTAAGTACGGCTGAATCGTGCTGGCGCTGTAGCCTAGGTATTTTAAAATATCGCGCGGCAAAACAAAGACTTGTAGCAGCGCAAATCCCAGCACCGTCGCTGCCCCTGCGCCACCAACTATCAAAAACGGCCGCCTAAACTCCGGATACAATTTAACCGCCGCATATACCAGACCGAAAAACAGCAAAAACCTTAGATCAATAATCAAACCAGCTAACACAGCCGCTGGACCCTGAAACTTATAGCCCAGCAGCAAGATATGCAGCAGCGCGAACCCGGCCACCATCAACATCAACGGCTCACGCAAGATATTAAACCGTTGCTTTTTGTACAACAAATAGGTAAGTAACAAACCGGCAATTACCATCAAAATCTCGGCCCAAGCTTTAATCGCCAACGCCGCGCCAGGCCACAATGTGCCAAAACCCACACTAATCGGCGCCTGCAAGACAATCCCCCCGAAAATAATCAGCAACAGCCAAATATACAGTTGGTCAACAAAGGGCAAGTCCCGCATAGCTTTCATACCCCTAGTTTAGCTGAAAATGGTATACTTATATATACTTATGCCGAGTCGAAATCCTAAGTTTTACAGTTTTATCCTAATTATCATCGATTTCTTTGTCTTACTCGCCGCCTTTGTTATTGCCTACATCATTCGCGTCCAGTACGACCCACGCCCGCTGGTCACCAATATTTACGCCTACGACTATCTGCTGTCGTTCCTGCTGATCGTGCCGTTTTGGATTTTGATTTTTGCCCTACTCGGCCTCTATAAACCAAGTACTTATAATCGCCGCCTCATGGAATGGTTCATGATCGTTGTCGGTACCTTTATCGGCATTTTGTTCGTAATTGGCTGGCAATATGTGGCCGGCAAAAATCTCTTCCCGGCTCGCCTGGTCGCCGCTTATGCGTTTGTCGGATCATTTGTGCTGATGATTATCGAGCGTGAAATCATGCGCGCCATTCGCTCGTACATGTTCAAGTACGGCCGCGGTATTCGACGGGTACTTTTGATCGGTTCGTCGGGCGTCACCAGCGACATCGCCACCGCCTTGGCCGACACCGCCCATTCTGGCTACCACGTGATTGCCATTGCCGGCCAAAAACGTTTCTTGCCAGAAGACATTCGGGTCAAACATTACTCACACGTCGAATCAGCGCTCAAAGAAATCCACAACGATGGCATTACGACCATTATTCAAACCGACCTTTACGAAGACCACACCCGCAACCAGAAAATCATGTCAGCCGCCCTGGACAATCATGTTGAGTACAACTTTATTCCTAGCGAATCAGAATTCTATTCTGGCAAAAACACCATCGACGTCTTTTTGGGCTACCCAATGATCACCATTTACCAGACACCGCTGGTTGGCTGGGGCTCAATTTTAAAGCGCATTTTTGATTTTATAGTTAGCTCAATTTTGATTGCTATTTTGTTTATCCCAGGTTTGATTATTTATCTTATTAAAAAGATCGCCGATCCGGGTCCGGCCTTTTACGTTAGCAAACGCCTGAGCCGTTTTTCGGAGCCTATTGGCATGATTAAATTCCGTAGCATGGGCGCTCAATATGGTGGTAAAGACGCTGCCGATGAATTCCGCGACATGGGCCGCGACGATCTAGCCGCTGAATACGATAAGAATCGCAAGGTCGAAAACGACCCGCGCATTACTAGGTTTGGTGCCTGGCTGCGCAAAACCTCAATCGACGAATTACCGCAGATTTTCAACGTCTGGAAAGGTGATATTAGCCTAGTTGGGCCACGTCCGATTTTGCCGCAAGAAGTCCGCATGGTGCAAAAAAGCGCCTCACTACTGCACAGTGTCAAGTCTGGTATGACCGGTCTTTGGCAAGTCTCGGGCCGCAGCGAACTGGACTTCAATGAGCGCATCGACCTGGAACTTTTCTACGCTCAAAACTGGACTTTCTGGCTCGATATCAAGATTCTGTTCAAAACTATTCCGGCCGTTTTTCGTCGTCGCGGAGCCAAATAAGTGAAACTAACTATTGCTCGCCATGGCGAGACAACTCACAATCGTGATCACAAAGTTCAAGGTTGGTATAATTCGGAGCTCTCTGAGACCGGCATAGAGCAGGCTCAAGAATTGGCCGCTAAAATCACCGACAAGCCCGATATGGTTTTCGCGTCCGACCTTAAGCGCTGCCAGCAAACAGCTGCCCCAATCATCGAAAAGTTCCCCGACCTACAGGTTCTACTGGATTGGCGACTGCGCGAAAGATATTTTGCAAAACTCCAAGATCAACCTAGTAAAAATGTCGACTGGGCTAGCTTTCAAGGCGCCGCTCCGTCCGACAGTCCAGACGGCGCAGAGCCAGAGCTATATTTCGAAGAGCGTGTAAAATCGTTCATTCGTGACCTTAGTTTATATAACCCAAAAACCGTTTTGATTATCACCCATGGCGGAGTTATTAACCGCCTCGGTTTCATACTTGATCCAAATTACGAAGCGCGCTGGTATGAAAATGTTGAATTTGTCGAGCTTGATATCGACCCCGATGACGTGCGTTTTGTGGCCGCCAAAAGATCAATCCCATGGAGCCCACTGTCATGACCCAGCCAAAAATCGCCATTGTCGCCGATTGGTTAACCAACATGGGCGGTGCCGAAAAAGTCGTGCTAGCTATGCACGAAGCTTTCCCGGACGCGCCGATATATACCTCGGTTTTCACGCCAGAAACAATGCCCGATTTTGCCAATTTAGACGTTCACACCACTTGGATTCAGAAATTTCCACGCGCGCTGCGCCGACTTCACCGCTGGTTCCCGGTAGTTCGTGTTTGGGCGTTTCGCTCGCTTGATTTATCGGACTACGACATTATTTTGGCCAGCACCATCGCCGAGTCAAAGCACGTCCGCAAGACTCGCCCGGGCCAAATTTTGATTTCATACTGCCACACGCCAGTGCGCTATTACTGGAGCCATTACGCCGAGTACAAAAAGCACCCTGGCTTCGGCAAACTAGATTGGTTAGTTAAGCTTTTGATTCCAATCTTTATGCCAAGCCAAAAACGACTCGACTTTAAGGCCGCTCAAAAAGTCGATTTATTTATTGCCAACAGCACAACCGTGCAAGAGCGCATCAAAAAATACTATCATCAAAACTCGATTGTCATTCACCCGCCAGTTGATACCAAGCGCTTTGCGCCAGCGCGCAATCGTCAGGATTTTTACGTAGCACTCGGCCGGCAACTACCATATAAACGAATTGATTTAGCCGTCGCTGCCGCCACTAAACTCGGCGTTAAACTAAAGGTTTTTGGTAGCGGCCCACAACATGAAAAACTACTAGCCATGGCCGGTCCAAACGTTGAATTTCATACCGACCGTTATGGTGATGCTTCAGACCAAGCGGTTACGAAGGCATTAAATAATGCCAAAGCTTTTTTGTTTCCAGCCGAAGAGGATTTCGGCATTGTCCAGGTCGAGGCCCTGGCGGCCGGTGCACCGGTCATTGCTTACAGCAGAGGCGGCGCGTTAGATATTGTTGATGACGAGGAAAGTGGGGTCTTATTTAATGAGCAGACCGTTGATTCATTAGCGAACGCCATTCAAAAAGCCCAAACCATTGACTTCATGCCAAGCCTACTAGCCCGTCGCGCCAAGCGCTTCGACAAAGGTTTATTTATTACTAAAATTCGCAAAGTTGTCAGCGACGCTTACACCAAAAGCTCAGATAGATAGAGTATAGTGGTTGGTAGTATGAAGCTATTTATTCAAATTCCGTGCCTCAACGAAGAAACAACCCTACCGCTCGTCCTCGAAAAAATGCCTAAAAAAATAGCTGGCATTGACGATATCGAGCTATTAATAATTGACGATGGTTCAACCGACAAAACGATTGCCGTTGCCAAAAAACTTGGTGTCAAACACATTGTTAAACACCCCTATAACATGGGACTGGCGCGCTCTTTCCGCGATGGTGTTGACTACGCCCTGGCTCATGGCGCCGATGTTGTTGTTAATACCGATGGTGACAACCAATACCCGCAGGAGCGTATTGCCGACCTAGTCAAACCAATTGTTGATGGCCAGGCCGATATCGTGATTGGCGACCGCCAAACTCACAAAATTGCTCACTTCTCGCGTTTCAAAAAGTTTATGCAGCGCTTTGGCACGGCCGTAGTTAACCAAGCCGCCGGCACTAAATTACCCGACGCCCCGAGCGGTTTTCGCGCCTATTCCCGCCAAGCCCTGTACCGCTTGAACATCATTACCCAGTTCAGCTACACCATGGAAACAATCATTCAAGCTGGCAACAAACGCCTGCATTCAATTAGCATCCCAATCGACACCAATGCCAAAACCCGCGAGTCGCGCCTGTTCAAGAGCAGCTGGCAGCACATGCGCAAATCAGCCGACGCCATCATCCGCAGCTATGTCATGTTCAAACCGGTCACATTTTTCGGCACCTTTGGCGGCATTTTGCTGGTACTGGGTGCCATTCCGTTTATCCGCTATGCCTATTTCTTTTTTACCGAGGGTGGGCGCGGACATTTGCAGTCGCTGGTGATTGGCGTCACTCTAGTTACGGCTGGCTTGCTGTCATTTGCGCTTAGTGTGATCGCTGATCTACTGCGCACCAATCGTGTCTTAACCGAAGATTTATTAGAGCGTGTCAAAAAACTGCAATACGAAAAACCAACCCAAGAGACCAAGTCCAAGAAGTAATGATTGAAAAAGTCAGCCGTAAAATATTCAAATTTCTAGGCTCCGACCTGTTTTTCAAGCTCATCATCGGCTGGTTTATACTCGAGACGCTTTGGGCGGCCTTTAGTTTGGCCTACCCGATGGCCTTCGATGAAAACTATCACCTGGGTATTATCCAGGTTTATGCCAATCAATGGAGTCCGATTATTGCTCACCAGCCAGCCGGAACCTCTAGCCTTGGCGAGTTGCCATACCTGCCGTCTTTCCTTTACCACTACCTGATGAGTTTTCCTTATCGACTGATTCACCTGTTCACGGCCGACCAAACGACAATCGTCATCATCTTGCGCCTGCTCGATATCGCCATGTTCACAGGCGGACTGGTTATCTTTAAACGTCTGCTGCAAAAACTTGGCGTATCCAAATTGATCATTAATTTATCAACTCTAATGATGACCTTTGCGCCATCGGTTGTACTGCTGGGGGCCGAGATAAATTATGACAACCTGCTATTCTTGGCGACGCCAATCTTCTTAATCTTTACCTTAAATATCGTTAATTCTTTGCGCAAAAACCAGACTATCAACTTCAAAGACCTAGCCTGGCTGATCATCATTGGCACCCTGGCTAGTCTAGTAAAATACCCGTTCTTGCCAATTTTCGCTGCCGCCGTGGTCGTTCTTTTGGTGTTATGGCTCAAAAACAAGCAGCGCCGTAAAACGTGGGATTCAATCTGGCAATCGTTCACTAAACTCTCAACTATCCTCAAAACAACGCTAATTGTTTTGCTAGTTGTTAGTGTTGGCTTTTTCACCTATCGTTACGGCACCAACCTGGTCGTTTTGCACGACATCGACCCAAGCTGCGACAAAGTCCTATCGACCAACGACTGCTCCGACTACGGTCCCTGGATACGAGACTACACGCTTAAGCAAAGTAATCTCGCTAACGGCACAGTTATTCATGCCAACTCGCCACTATTTGAAGCTGCCTGGATTTGGGGAATGATTCACCGGCTGTATTTTTCGATCAACTCCACTTATGACAATCATGGTCCAATACCAATTCAACTAATTTTGGTAACCCTAATCGCCTTGTTTGGTGTGATTTTTACGGCTATCTTTTGGCGCAAAATTAGGCGGCGGTCGCGGGCGTTATGGGTCATGCTAGTCATAATCTTGGCCTATATAGTCAGTCTGCAATACGTTAACTACTCCAGCTACGCCAAGCTCGGCGCCTTTATGGCGATTAACGGCCGCTACTTAATTCCGCTGCTGCCAATCATCTTTGCCACCGTTGCCCTGGGCTTTAGTGAATTCTTTAACCGAGTCGCACCACACCGAACACTCCAGGCCAAAGCTATTTTCGTAGTTGTCGTGCTATTCTTGTCACTCTTTGGCGCCGGCATGTTTAGCTATATAATTTACGCAAGCAGCAGTTGGTATTGGCCACACTCACCACTCATTGGCTTTAACCACTGGCTGCATACCATTATTACGCCGCTAACACTCGGCGGCACTCAACAAATTTTATGGTGGGAATAGGCCATGGAACGAATCAAAAAACTTGCACTGGTCGCCTGGATCCTCAAGCGTAGGCGAGCGCTCGGCATTGCTATTATCGTCATTACAATTGGCCTACTAATTTGGTACGTCAGTGTTCATCCGGAAATTTTGCATAGTGTTTTAAATACCAGCCCGTGGGTACTGCTAGCGCTACTAGTACTTTATAGCGGCATGATCGGGGTCAATGTTTTAATAACTTACTACACCATCAAACTTTGTCGCAAAACTCTGCCACTTAAAAATACGCTCTACCTGTCGGCCTACTCGTCGGTGATTAATTTCTTCGGTCCACTGCAGTCTGGGCCAGCCGTGCGGGCGGCCTATCTTAAAACCAAAATTGGTCTGCGCATTCGCGACTACACCTACACCATGTTGTTTTATTATTTCGCATTTGCCGCCATCAACGTCGCGCTGCTTTTACTCACAACCATACCGATTCTTACAGTTTTAGGCATCGTCCTGGGCGTAGCGTTAATAGTACTTGGAACGCGCCGCTTCAAGTTTGCCGATCGCTCACGCTACGTTTTAGCAATTTATATTGTCGCCGTTATCCAAGTTATTTTAACAGCCATTATCTATCTAATCGAACTGCATGCCACCGGCACAGCGGCCAGCTTTGGTCAAAGCCTGGTTTACGCTGGCAGCGCCAACTTATCACTGTTTGTCGCTCTGACACCAGGCGCCATAGGTATACGCGAAGCCTTCCTGTTATTTACCCAATCGTTACACGGAATTCCAGCAACCGCCATTGTGAGCGCCGGTATTCTAGACCGCGCATTTTACGTCGTCTTCCTGATAGCAATCTTCTTAGTTGCTTCGGCTTTTCACGTTCGCGATGCCGTGCTGCCGAAACAATCGCGCTAAATCACCGGCAATGCGTTTAGATGAAAATTCTTGTTCATAAAGTTTACGACCAGCCTCGCCAATTTTAACCAACTTGCTCGGGTTATTAGCCGCCCATAAAATAACGTCTTTCAGCGCTTCGCCGTCGGCTTGTGGAATTACCAGGGCGTTCTTTTTATCTTTAAAGACATGCGTTTCATGATTTTCGCCAACCACCACTGGGCGAGCCGCCGCCATAAATTGGTAGGTCTTGCCGGTCACAACAAACTGCGACTGCACAGTACCGCCAAACGGACCACCCAGGCACAAATCACTCTTGGCGAACACCTTTGGCAGCTCACCATAATCAACCCATTTGTCATAGTCGATGTGCGCGCCAGCAGCTTTTGCCTGCTCAATTAACTTTTCAACTTGGTGTTTACCGCCAATCAAATGAAAAACAATGTCGTCGCGGCTAGCCAGTTGGGTGGCAGCATCAACCACGTATTCCACGCCGTGCAGCGGCAGCATGTTGCCGTAATACAACACCCGAAAACCAGCATGCTTTTTGACTTTTATAGGCTTAAAGGTCAGTTCATCGGTGCCAACCGGAATCGACGCGTACTTTTCGATCGGCAGCTTCATCAAGTCGGCCGAAAAATCAGCGTGCGACTGGGTGTCGGTTAAAATCGACGCCGCGCGGCGCCCATACCAGCGAAATACGCCACCCATCAGCCTGGCCGGCAAGCTATCTGGCGTAAATTTGTGATGTTCGTAGACAAACCATTCCACCGGATTAATAAACTCGTCGTAAAATAACTTTTTGCCAGCCGTAATCAAACGAACGAACGGCAAAGTTTCGTAGCCACGAAATGTCAGCACGTAAACATCTGGGTTTTTCGTCAGCCGCACTTTGGTCAGGCGCCATAAAGTCTCAAAATATCGCTTCACACCACTGCTGGTATTTTTTACAACAATTACATTGTCGAACAGGTGAGTGTCGCGCAGGCCTTGGCGCAAAGCCACCGCCCGCACGTAGTTTGGCTGCTTGTAACAAGTTATGATACAGACCGAAGGTTTAGGCATAGACTACTCCGATTCGTGACCAGTCGCCTGGTTGATTCTGGTTGATGAATCTGACTTTTGGTCGCCACCAACCCCGAACACCATTTCGATGCCATATTGACGACAGATGTCGGCCTCGGGGATCTCTTGTTCGCTGTTGCGGTCACCGCCGTTAGCGAAAATCAGCTCGTCGCCCGGGTGATTTTTAGCGATCATCTCAAGTGTTTTAATCACTGGCGGATCGTCGTCCATCGACAATACTACTTCGTCGACGCCCTTTAGCGCACGCATCAGCCGCAAGCGGTTAACTTCACTCAGAATAATTTTGCCCTTTTTAAGTAGTTGTTGGCGATCGTTATTAACAATCACAATCAGCTTGTCGCCAAGCGCACGCGCCGACTCAATCATATCTAAATGCCCACCATGCAACGGATTAAAATAGCCACTGACAATTACAACTTTCATGGTCACCAGTATACCACGCCAAACCGCTGCTGGTTGGCGACTTAGCAGTCTGACGTATAATAGTAAAGATATGAGAGATACTACGATTACCGTTTTAGGGGCGGGTTATGTTGGGCTCACCTCGGCTGTTTTGTTCGCCCACGCCGGCTACAAAGTTTATTTAATCGAACCAAATTCATTGCGACTGGATGTTATTAAACAAGGCCGGTCGTTTTTTTATGAACAAGGTATCGACAATCTGATTGCACCGGTTGTCGCCAGCGGTCAGCTGATTCCAACCAATTCTTACGAAGACAGCATCCCAAACAGCACGATTGTCTTTTCGTGCGTTGGCACACCAGATAACCCAGACGGCAGCTCTAACCTATCTTATGTCTTTGGCGCCGCTAATAAAGCCGCCGCCCTCATGCAAGATGGCACGGTTTACGTTCAAAAAAGTACCGTTCCGGTTGGCACCGGCCAAAAGATTGAAGACATCTTTGCTGCGACCAACAAAACAATTTACTATTCATCTAATCCCGAATTTCTGCGCGAAGGCACCGCCCTTTACGACACGCTTTACTTCGATCGCATTGTGGTTGGCGGCAATCATCAGCCGGCCGACGAGCGTGTGCTAGCGGTCTATAAAAAACTGCAATCGGGGCGCGACCAAATCGCCAAATTAGCCGGCATCAAAACCAGCGACCGCGACGGCGAATATATCGACACCGACCGTAACAGCGCCGAGTTGATCAAGGTCACATCGAACGCCTTTTTGGCGCTCAAGATTTCGTTCGCCAATTCCATTGCCAAGCTGGCCGATGCCGCTGATGCTGATGTCAAAGCCGTCATGAACGCCGTTGGCGCCGACGCCCGCATTGGCCGATCTTTCTTAAACGCCGGTCGTGGTTACGGTGGCGGCTGTTTTCCGAAGGACGTTAGCGGACTCATCGCCAGTGGTCTGAGCTACGGCGTTGACATGGAAATCATGCAGGCCGCCCAAAACGTTAACAGCAGTATGCCGGGCTATATCATTCAAAAATTACGCGAACATCACGGCCAAGAATTAATCGGCCGCCACATTACAGTCCTAGGCCTGGCCTTTAAAGCCGGTACTAGCGATGTCCGCAAGTCACCTGGCGTGGCCCTAGCCAACCGTCTGGCGGCCGATGGCGCCATTGTTACCGCCTGGGACCCAGCCGCCAACAAAGAGGCTCGCGAAGAGCTTAAAAACGTTAAAATCGCCAACAGCAAAGCCGCCGCTATCAAGGGCGCCGACGCTATTGTGATCGCCACCGAATGGCCAGAATTATCAGACGACAAAGCAATCGAACTCTACAAAAAATCCGGCGCCCGAGTGGTGGTTGACGCCATCAATCAACTCGAGCCAGCCAAGATTAAAGATTCTGACCTGACTTACCTAGCTATCGGCCGGCGCTAGATCCTCATGTTAAAATAGATATATGAAGATAATCGTAACTGGTGGAGTCGGCTTTATCGGCTCAAACTTTGTGCATTATATCTACAAACAGCGCCCGGACTGGCAAATCACCGTCCTCGACGCCCTAACCTATGCGGGCAACCGTGACAATCTGAAAGGACTCGACGAAAACCGCGTAAAGCTGGTGGTTGGCAATACTTGCGACGCCGAACTGGTCGATAAACTAGTTGCCGACCACGACGCCGTAGTTCACTTTGCGGCCGAAAGCCACAACGACAATTCGCTCGAAAACCCGCGCCCATTCCTCGACAGCAACATCGTCGGCACCTACACCATTCTTGAAGCAGTTCGTAAGCACGGCAAACGCCTGCACCACATTTCAACCGATGAAGTCTATGGTGACCTAGAACTCGACGATCCACACAAATTCACCGAACACACGCCATATAACCCATCCAGCCCCTATTCAGCAACCAAGGCTGGCTCAGACCTATTGGTTCGCGCTTGGGTGCGCAGCTTTGGCGTCCAGGCCACGATTAGCAACTGCTCCAACAACTACGGCCCATATCAACACGTTGAAAAATTAATTCCGCGTCAAATCACCGAAATCATCGAAGGGCGTCGACCCAAGCTTTACGGCACTGGCGAAAACGTCCGCGATTGGATCCACACCGAAGACCATTCATCGGCCATTTTAACGATTCTGGAAAAAGGTAAAATCGGCGACACCTACCTGGTTGGGGCTAACGGCGAAAAAGACAACAAAACCGTTATCGAGCTTATCTTGAAGCTTATGGGAAAAAACCCAACCGATTACGATCACGTTAACGACCGCCCGGGTCACGACATGCGCTACGCCATCGACTCAACCAAGCTGCGCACTGAACTGGGCTGGGCGCCGAAGTTCACCGACTTTGAAGCCGGTCTAAAGGATACGATTGACTGGTACAAAGCCAACCACGATTGGTGGCAGCCGCAAAAACAAGCCACCGAAGCCAAATACGCTAAAACAGGACATTAGGAGACTATATGACAGAACAACATTCGCAACCGGCAGGAATAGAATTCAGCAAAGACCTAAAGGTCCAAACCACAGCTATACCAGGTTTATTAATTCTTGACTTGCCAGTCCATGGTGACAATCGCGGCTGGTTCAAAGAAAATTGGCAAAACGCCAAAATGAGCGCCCTGGGACTACCAGAATTTGGCCCAGTCCAAAACAATATTTCATTCAACGCCAAACGCGGCGTTACCCGCGGCATCCACGCCGAACCTTGGGACAAATATATTTCAGTTGGCTATGGCCGAATTTTTGGTGCCTGGGTCGACCTGCGTGAAGGCGATAGCTTTGGCAATGTCTTTACCGCTGAAATCGATCCCTCAAAAGCCGTCTTTGTGCCACGCGGCGTCGGTAACTCTTTTCAGGCGCTCGAAGACAACACCGTCTACACCTACCTGGTGAACGATCACTGGAGCCAAGAAGCACAGTCGCAGTATGTGGCGCTGAATCTGGCCGACAAAACCGTCGCCATTGATTGGCCAATTTCACTTGCCGATGCCGAATTGTCCGACAAAGACAAACTCAACCCTAGCCTGAACGACGTTACGCCAATGAAACCGCGCAAAACCCTAATTGTCGGTGCCTATGGCCAATTGGGCCGCGCCCTCCAGGTTGAATTCCCCCAGGCCGAATGTGTCGACCGCGACACGCTCGATATTAGCGACCCAGCCGCCCTAACGGCACGCAACTGGCGTGATTACGGCTTAATCCTCAACGCTGCCGCGTATACTGCCGTTGACCAGGCCGAGACACCCGAAGGCCGCCGCGACGCTTGGCTGGCTAACGTTAAGGCCGTAGAAAACTTAGCCGTCATTGCCGCCAAAAACAATCTGACCCTGGTGCACGTCTCGTCCGACTATGTCTTTGACGGCACCACCGCACCGCACACCGAAGATGAATCATTTAGCCCGCTCAGTGTTTACGGCCAAACCAAAGCCGCTGGTGATGCTCTAGTGGCTACAGCGCCACGCCACTACCTGCTCCGCACTAGCTGGGTGGTTGGTGATGGCAAAAATTTCGTCCGCACCATGAAAGAGTTAGCTGAAAAAGGCGTCAAACCGAGTGTCGTCAACGACCAAATCGGCCGCCTAACATTTACCACCGACCTAGCGGCCGGTATTAAACATCTCATTGGCACTGAATCACCATACGGCACCTATAACCTAACCAACGATGGCGCTAGCGTCAGCTGGGCCGACATCGCCGCCAAAGTCTACGAACTAACCGGCCACAACCCGAGTGACGTCACTGGCGTTTCAACCGAACAATATTACGCCGGCAAAGAAGGCATCGCGCCGCGACCACTACAAAGCACACTCGATCTGACCAAAGTTAAGGCCACCGGTTTTACGCCGCGGGACTGGCAAGATGCCCTAGCCGACTACTTAAAGAAGGTTCAATAACATGAAGGGTATAATTCTAGCCGGCGGTTCCGGCACCCGCCTATGGCCAATCACCAAAGCCATTAGTAAACAATTGATGCCGATTTACGACAAGCCGATGGTCTATTACCCGCTATCGACGCTCATGCAGGCCGGCATTCGTGATATTTTGATTATCACCACGCCCGACGACCAGTCACAATTTCAAAACCTGCTTGGCGGCGGCTCGCAGTGGGGCGTTCAGCTCACCTACGCCGTTCAGCCCAGCCCGGATGGACTTGCTCAGGCCTTTATTATCGGCGAGAAATTTATTGGCAGCGATAAAGTAGCGCTAGTTCTTGGCGATAACATCTTTCACGGCAACGCCCTCGACGATTCGCTTAAACAGTGTACAGATCCAGACGGCGGCGTGGTCTTCGCCTACGAAGTTTCCGACCCAGAACGTTACGGCGTCGTTGAATTTGATGCCGATAACCGCGCCATCTCAATCGAAGAAAAACCAGCCGAGCCCAAGTCTAACTTTGCTGTCGTCGGTTTATATTTTTACGATAATGACGTGGTTGAAATCGCCAAAAACATTAAGCCAAGTGCCCGCGGCGAACTCGAAATCACCGCCGTCAACGCCGAGTATCTCAAACGGGGCAAACTCAAAGTCCAAACCCTCGAGCAAGGCGACGTCTGGCTCGACACCGGTACTATCGACAGCTTGGTCGACGCCAGCGACTTCGTCCGCGTCATGGAGCGCCGCACCGGCCAAATCATCGGCAGCCCGGAGGCGATCGCCGCCCGCGAAGGCTATATTACAAAAGAACAATTGCAAGAATTGGCCGAACCTTTAAGGAAATCCGGCTACGGGCTGTATCTATAGTTAACGACTGTAACTAAATCTGTTAAAATGTGTGGGATGAGTGTGAGCAAAAACCAACGTATCGCGGTGGTAATTCCGGCCTACAACGAAGCTAAGGTTATTGGTGATGTCATAAAAGATATCCGAAAAGAGATAAAAAATGCCAATCTAAATGGTGACGTTGTCGTTATTAACGACGGCTCCAAGGACAATACCTCGCAGGAAGCTCGAAACGCCGGTGCGATTGTTATTGATCATATTTTAAATTCTGGCGCGGGCAGCGCCACGGCAACTGGCTTAAGCTACGCCAACCAAAACGGCTATGATATAGCCGCCACCATGGACGCCGACGGTCAGCATGCATCTGTTGATGTTATCAAAGGTATTCGCAAACTTCAAAAAGGCGATGTTGACCTATTGATTGGTAGTCGCCTCATTGATGCTCGAGGTATGTCTAGGGTAAAACGCCTAGGCAACAACGGATTAAGTTTTATAACCTATGTGTTGTTCGGTGTCCGATCGACCGACTCACAGTCTGGCCTGCGTATTTTTTCGCGACGAACCCTTGAGAGCTTACGCTGGAAAACTAGTGGCTTTGAGTTTTGTTCAGAAATGATTTGGCGTGCCAAGCAACTTGGTTTGACTATTGATGAGTACCCGATAAAGGCAATTTACACCGACTATTCACGCTCTAAGGGTCAAAACAACTGGAATGCCGTGAATATCTTAAAAAGCTTAATCAAGCGCCGGTTAGTGGAGTTGTTTGAATGAGATATATCGTTTTAGTCTTACTCAATTTACCAATTATTCTCTTGGCATTAGTAAACATTATTACCCAGTATAAAATGCGACGCGTCAGCAAAGCGCGCTTTCGTCACCAAATAATTTTATGGGTGGTAATATTGGTTGTTTTGATTAGTTCTTTCCCTGTCTACAACGCAATCAACAACCGACCCCCACTGGACTCCGCCGAGCTGAGCGCTTTTGATATAGTTGAGATCGTGTCTATAGTATTTTTGATCTATGTTGTTAACAACCAACGACAGCAACTTGAGCGCACAGAGCGCCTGGTAAGAGATCTCCATCAAGAGATTTCGATAAGGCTATCAACTGGCCGGAGTAGTGTCGTTTCTGAAGATAAATTTGAAGAAAAATAAATAGTTCCAAGCAGCTACACAGGCCATGGCCATCAACTTGGCTATAAACGACGTTATCCCGAGATTTACACTAAAAATGTGTATCAACAGGTCACTAATAAATAGATTGACTATCGCTAGACCCAAGTATGGCAAAAACTGATGCGTGACTTTTTTGTGTTTTGCCTCAAAGACCCAGTTTCGATTTAAAGCAAAACTTATTAGTAGACCTATCGAAAAACTAAAGCTGTTGGCCAATAAGAGTGTGAGTCCTAGTCGTTCAAAAACTAAAAACGTACCGTATTCCGCTACCGCGGCACTCCCACCAGATATTACATATCTAGTGAATCTTTTATAGTTAAAACTAACTCTATCTAAAACCATTTGATAGTAAGCACAATCATAGCTATTAAATTCATCCCAGATATTAATGTGGTTATAGTCCCCATGGTGTATTCATTTTTTAGGTTCAACGATACGTAACGCCTAGCCATAACAAAAAGTGGCACAAGTAGCGGAATAATTGGTATAAAATACCTCCCTTGGATTCCATTGATCACAGCTAGACCAACGGGCGTCCACTCTAGATATAGTGCCGCGGCGACTGCGATGATCGAAAGTAAAAATAAAACCAGACTAACAGCAGTTAGTCGCGACAGCTTTTTTCTATTAATCGGCTGCCGGTTATGGTCGTAAAGAAAAGATAAAATCAATCCGAAATATCCAATTATACATAAAGCCAGGGGTAATTTATATGAAAAGTTTGAGAAAAAGCTATGCATTGAAACCAAAATGAAATCAGATATCGTATTGTTTGAGCTGTAGAAGTAAGTATGTACTAATGCACTAGCAAACGATAGAGGCGAATGTATTATATGTGCCAATTGCGCAGACGGATTAATTGTCGGGTCGTCCAGATTTATACCCATATTGTAATGGTTGAGCTTCATAACCATATACCACAAGGCCGCAGATAATAAACCTATTCCAAGGATAGATAAGACAACGCCAGCTCTTTGCTTTGTATTCGTAAATATTTGCCTCGGCAAAAATAGTACACCAGAGAGTAGTAGTAAATTGGTTTGTTTTGTCAAAGCTAAAGCTATCGCAAGTGCTGCCATTAATACGTAGTCTCTTCTCGTAATCTTATTAATACCAATATACATACGACTTATTAGTGCGATCCACAGCAAACACACGCCTATGGTCATAACGTCGCTAGAAAGCGACGCGGCCTGCTGGATTGCAACCGGAAAGAGGCCGATTACAACATAGGTCCATTTGCCAATCTTGGCCTCTTTTATTGCAAAAAATATCAACAGAACAAATGCTATTAAATTAAGTGTTCTCCCAAATATTACCATCGAGTAAATCGAAGGTGATATTTCACTACTTATCGCTACCCCAATAGTCTGGGGTATGTAGGCGACCGGACTATATAGGGCGCTTGAGCTAAAATCTATAAAGTGCTTTTTTGATAGATCATTATATCTATAGTAACATTCCTTGTCGTTACCCGATATCTTAAGGCAAGTCAGTATGGATTCTGGTAGCTTACCTCCAGTTTTGTGATTTTCGGTTTCACTGGTAAATCCACCTTGACTAATCTGAACTATTCTAAGAAAGTGGTTGGCTTCGTCTGGCGGAGTAAATATTGGCACAGAAAAAATCATCACAAGACCAGCGACAGATGAAAGCGACAGAAAGACGAATTCTGGTTTTTTGATGATAGTTAGTGTCGTCTTTTTGAAGGAGACTAAAAAGCTCCCCAAACCATCTCGCATGACACACAAGCCTCTATGCATATGGCTAGAATTATACACCACAAAGCTCCAGCCAAAAAATACATAAGCAAAACGTGTTATTATAGAATAGGGATTTTCCAAAACAAACCATGAAAGTTTATCAAAAACATCGTTCAAAATTTATCATATCCACGGTCGCTTTAGTCGTGATCGCTTTGTTGGTAATTTCATATTTATCTTTTGTTAATAAACCTTTGTCAAAAACTAGTGACCAGTCAGCAAAGACTACAAGCACTAGCAAAACGGCTCAATCCGATTACTCGAGTGGCGGCACCCACAGCCAGTCAACATCAAACAACAGCACCAGCACAGCTATTGATAAAGGCGGCCAGACTACAGACACCACCGTCAATACACCGTCCGACCAGTGGTCCACCTCTAAATCCGGTGTTATTACTGTTAAACAGCCGGTGCTCAACTCTATTCTAAAGTCCGGCGACACACTGCGCGGATCATCGCAAACCAGCAGTATAAACTACACCTTGGCTGATAATGTAAGTGGCTTAATATCCGAAGGTACCTTGTCTGTGGTCAACGGTAACTTTTCAGGCGTTTTAAGCTTTACCAGTAAGGGAACCTCCGGCCAACTAAGTGTCTTTACCTTTGACCCATCTAATGGCGCAGAAACAAATGTTATAAATATACCAGTGAATTTTTAACCCATGGGTAGTCGATTACAGAATAAAAAACTATTATCGCACCTATTAGTTATGTCCGCTTTTATGGTAGCGGCGCTGTTTGTTGTCGTGCTACCTAAAACTGCATTCGCAGATTACCATCAAGATGATTTAATTGACGACTCCCTATTCTTAAAATCTAATACGATGTCGCAGTCAGACATCCAAACATTTTTATCAACAAAGGGTAGCTACTTAGCTAGCTATTCGTCATATAGCGGACGCGATAGCACCAATGTATTAGCGTCACAGATTATTTATGAAGCGGCACAAGATTACGGTGTCAATCCTCAAGTTATTTTAGCAACGATGCAGAAAGAACAAAGCCTAGTCACCGCTCAAAACCCACTACCGTCGCAGATTAATTATGCTATGGGTTACGGCTGCCCGGATAGCGGCGGCTGCAGCTATCCTGGATTCTACAACCAGGTTGCTAACGCTACCTGGCAACTAAGGTTTAATTATGAAAGAGCTAACGGAAACAACACGTGGTGGAATACTAATACGGGCTACGCCTGCTCCGCACCAAGCACGTATTATAACAACGGGCTATACCCGGGTAATACAGTAGGCTTTATTGACGGTTCGGGCACTGTTTATGCAACATTCACTATTGCCAATGCCGCAACAGCATCACTTTATTGCTATACACCACACGCTTATTCAACCACATCAAGCCCGCCATACTCTGGTAGTTATAATTTTGTCACATCATTTGAAAACTGGTTTGGACCAAGCACCAACTCTCACCTGTCGTATTCTGTCATCCAAGACCCTACGTCAGTAAACCTTTATCTTCAAACTTCAACGCCGTCCGGTAACTATAAGTATTACCTGCCGTCACACGCTATTATGCAAGACTGGGGGATAGATAGCTTGCCCGTTGAGCAAGTTACCCAGGCCTATTTTAACTCTTTAACAACGGGTCCTCAGGTGAGTCATTTGGTTAAAGACGATTGGAATAATCTATTTATTGTTGAAGGTGGCTCTCTGCATTACATTCAGAGTAGCTCATACGCCAAGATTTGGGGACTAGATCAGTCTACTGCCGTTCAATCCCTGGGCATAACCTATTCCATGCCAAGTACAACATGGGCTGGTAGGTTTGTTAGAGATGTATCTCAGCCAACCGGTCAGATATGGCTAGTGGACGGCGGTAATAAACGAGCTGTCAGCGACGGCAATATGTTATACGAATGGGGGTATACACCCAATCAGCTAACCACGGTCACCTCCGCATTTCTCGATAGTATGCCGACCCTCTCCCCGACATCTCAATATGTTAGCGACGGGACTAATCATTATATCGTAGATACCAACAAAAAGTTCTCTTTTGCGAGCGCTAATGTAGAGAATGATTTTGCTGGTGTCCAAACACCGTCAACATACAACCCGGCGGTTTTAGGCTATTTCCAGACTTCAAAAACATGGCAATTTGTTATTGATTCATCAAACGGGTGCTGGTATATGCTAGAAGGCGGCAAAAGACACTACATCAGCAATGGCAACCTAGCAGCCACCTGGGGAATGTATAACGGAAAATCATTAACAAGCGTCAGCCATGGACTCATAGCCAGTATGCCGGATGGTGGAAACTTATCTTACGTAATACAAACGCAAAACCCATCCATGTATTGGGTTATAGACAATGGAACAAAGCGTTACATTCCAGACGCCAGCACAAACACAGCCTGGAACGGAACCGTGACGCCGCCGGTATACAGTACTCAGAGTATAGGCGACCTGCCGCAAGGCGCAAATATGACTAGCATTATCAATGCTACGGGTTCACCTTATACATACATAATGGATAATGGTGTAAAACGCTATCTATCCAGCACCTCAGCTATGCAAGCATGGGATATTGACGCTAGTATATCGAGTACGTCGTCTCAGTTAGTAGGTGTCATACCAGAAGGCAGCTTCCTGGGTTATAAAGTTAAAGATGCGTCCGGCAATGGCTATTTAATGATGAACGACGTCGCCTATCCTATAGACAGCACATTTTATGATGCATGGGGTATTAATAGTGGAACCCCATCAGTAGCAAACACAACAATTGCTCGATACCCCACTGGATCAAAAATAGGTGGTTTTATAAAGATTAACAATACACCATATATTATCTCTGGCGGCAACAAGATTCCTATTAAGAGTTATTCTGACGCCTACCCAAGTAACTCCCTTAATGGTGTTAGTCTGCCAAGTGACTATTTTAATACCGCACCGGAAGCTAGCTACCTAATAAAATCAACTGATTCATCCGATAACCGTGTATGGTTAATGGCTAACGGCACGAAGCTTTTACTGGGCGGTTTCACAGAACAGGTAAGCTATGGGTATATAAGCTCCGGTATACAGCCAACTCCATTGGCGCCGTCTGTATTAAACTCCATACCAGACAGTACCCAGGTGTTCTCGCAGCTGATTCAAACTGGCACATCTGGTATAAAATTTGTTAACTTTGGCTACTCGTTAGGATTTCCAGACGGAGATACGCTACTAAATTATGTGGGTACCGGTCAAATCCTACAGGTATCACCATCTGTATTTAACGCATTTAAATTATCTCGTTACGCATCTCGGTTGATTGTTGACGACCACGGCAACTATTATTTTATGGAAAATGGCTATAAGCGGCCAATTACATCAGGTAAGGTGCTAGATAACTATAAGTCATACCCAACATCATATCTCGAGGGTATAACAATGGCTCTTATACCAACAGGTGCGCCGTTATAGCCTTAATGTTTTAAGATATACTTGACTGCTCGTTCGCAGGATTCTTCATAACCACCGTAGAAGCTTTTGGTAACCTCTAGTCCGCCGGTGATAAGTTTTTGACGAAGGTTCTGGTCCTCAAGTAGTCGCCTAATATTTCTAGCAACCTCTGAAGCTGTCGCTATGGTTATTAGACACGTCTCGCCGTTCTTGTATAGCTCATGCCATGTAACATCGTCGTATTCGTTCACAACTACCGGACAGCCGCTTGCCATAAGCTCAGACGCGGTGACGCCAGGGTGGCCACTAAACATAAACATCAACCCGGCATCGACTGATCGATAGAGTTTTGGTACCGCTTCATAATTAATCTTGCCCAGATTTGTAAACATACCACCGACGCCATATTGGTCCGCATCCCAACTCTCGCCCGCCGTGATAACCTCTAATTTATCTCCCATGTCTTGTTTTAGTTTCTTTAATCCGGCTATACCAAGTTCAAAGGCATTGCGCGGCATATTAGGACGCGCGTAAAAGAATACTTTGTAAGGTGACTTTGGCTTATAAAACATGTCCTCGCGCGGAGTATAGTTACTTAGATCTACGTAAGATTTAACGACAAAACCCTTGCCTCCGTATTTTTGCTCATATAAATCTAGTAAGCCCTGCGTATTGGCTATGGCCGTGAAGCCGAACTTATAGCTAAGTTCTACCAAAGACGATATCGTTCCCTTGGGATAGAAATTTACCTCATTATCTTGTATGAAGTAGCATTTTCGAGGAATCTTATCGGTTTTTGCCAGTGGGTAGGCGGTCGCCCAAAGCGTAGCTATACCCAAATCGTGGTCCTTAATAGCGCCGATCTGATCAGGCTGAATACCAACAAACCGTGCTGATTTTAAAGATGGAAAGGCTTTTACTGCGCGCTCCTTTTCCGTAGAAAGGTCGTCGGTATTTTTGAGTATATAAAAGGTTGTTTTCATACCCTTTGTTTCGTGCAGGTAATTAGCGAACCGAAAGATATTCATCAAGCCGGCATAGACCGCCTCATATGATGGCAAAAACCATGCAACACTTTGAAGCTTTTCTATTTTTGGTGCATTTTTTAATAGCTCAATATTTCTAGCGATTTCTTCTTCTGTGATATCGAAGCTACCGGCTAAAATTGTTGCATCGTTTTGATATTTATCAGCTGAGATCGCTGGCACATTTGTTGTTTCGCTACTCTCGCCTGCAAGCAGTAATGGGTTGCTTTGGTTGATATTAGGATTACTATATTTATCGATTCGCCCATCATAAGATTTGGGGAGATTTAGTTCATGTGCGCCATTATGGTCGCCGCTTACAGTACCTGTGACTTGTGGTACTAAAACTAAACGCTGTTGATTAGAGGTTGCCCATAAAAAGTAGTCGTCCAACAACTGATTTTTTTGCTTGGATTTTTTGGCTATAAATTTAGCCAACATTTCTGTTTTTGTAACAAAAAATCCAGACGATATAATCGATAGATCTCTTACCCATTCAGAGTTTCCTATATAACCCTGATAAAACCGCGGACGTTGATAAAATATGGGCTGATAACTGCCATTACCAATGACTCCACCGCTATCAACAATTAAGTCATTCTGGCTGAGTGTTCGTCCGCTTACCGCGGCTACACCTTTGACGGTCAACCACCCCGCCAGGTTATTGTACCAGTCGCTTCTCGGAAGTTTTATATCATCTCTTATGAATAGAGTGTTCTGATGTTTTGAGTGGTCACCTGTGTTTACTTTTAGAGACTCGCTTATGGCGTCTTTTTTGTATGATACAACTTTAATGTTTTTCGCATATCTCTCTAATCTTCGAGCTAAATCGTCACTGTACATTTCATTCTCAACCAACACCACAGGATTAACATCGGGCAGCTCCTGGCGGATATTACGAATGGTTTTTTGGGCGTTAAATGTATTGCTGAAATATATATATACCAATGGTTTTTTATCGATTGATTTATTATCCCAACGTAGAAGCAGTTCGGTTTTTTGGTGATAAGACTTGGCTGGTATTTTGTTTGCAGTAAGATACTTATCTATGGCTCGCCGTTGCCCGGCTAAGGCGTATGGTTTTGTCTCAATAGATGATGCGGTTGAAGTTGCAATTACCCTCCAGTGATACAGAACTTTTGGTATGTGGGCTATCTTTTTAGACTGCTCAATTACTCTCAAAAACAGGTCCCAATCCTGAGCGCCGTCTGTCTCAGAATCCCAACCATTAATCTTATTTAAGATGCTGGTCTTCATGACATTCAGGTGTGTTAGGTAGTTAATATTTAATAACATTTCCGGAGACCATTCCGGCTTAAACAAAGGCTCAAAACGGTTACCATCAATATCTATCTTGTCTTTATCGGAGTAAATAAAGTCGTAATCGTCTTCGTTTAGTTTTTTTACATTCTCATATAGTGCATCTGGAGATAGCGCATCGTCGTGATCAAGTAGGGCTACGTAGTCGCCTTCAACGGTTGCTAATATTTGGTTTGAGTTACCGGCTATCCCCTTGTTAGTATCAAACTCCCTGTATTTTATACGGGTATCCAACTTCGCGTATTTTTTTAACAATTCAACAACCTCACTTGAGTCACCAAAGTTGCCTAAGCATAGTTCAAAGTGTGGATAGGTTTGCTCCAAGACCGACTCAATCATATCCTCAAGTACCTTAACGGGCGGATTAAATACAGGTACAACAAGACTAATAGTCGGCTTTTTTTTGAAAGACTCGCAGTTTAATTTCTGCTGATCCAACTCGTTGTTGTCTGGTTCATTTAGAATAATCCATTCCTGGTATTTCGCATTTTGCTCTGATATTTGTTGTGTACTAGTATTTAAACGATTGACCGTCCGCATAGGGTGAATTAATCGCTTGGGGTTGGAGGCTGCAATATTGATAATTTTTTTTGCCAATCCAACTGGATCAGATTTTACCTTATTGCGAACCGTACCAACAATTTTTAAAAGCTTATATGATTTTGAGCTTCTTACGGCATTTAGCTCAGCCTCGGCCATCTCTGCACGGTGTGTGGTTTGTTGTATTTGTTTATGTAAATCATCAGTGTCTGACATTATTTCTCCTTGAGATTAGATTTGCGAAATACTCCAACGATCTTACGAAGTGGTATAGACAAGTTTATATTATGGACCGAAAAGTTGTTAAACTTCTCGATCTCTTGGCGGTAAATATATTCCTGGCGGGCTTTTTCATTACTTAATATTGAAATTTGTTTTATATACTTCTTATTATATCTGTTTAGTTCGGCTATCCGGTCGGCTAGTATGCTCATTGTTTCGTTAAGATATTCAACAACAGCACCATCGTCAGTATCATATTGACCTAGCTCTAATATTTTATCCTTTGTAGACTGGTCGATACCCTTCTTAAAAACTACAATCGTTTGGCGATAGTAAGGTGGTCGCATATCGCCAGACCGTAAGATATTGGTATTTTGTTTACTATTTAATTTAAGTAACCTTGTGTGATCCACTCCAAGGCCAGCATCAATCAGATTAAGGTGTGTTGATAGTGTCCATAGGTATACATTGTTACTACCTAAAACCACATAATCGTAGCCCGATTTTTCAATAAACCTAACGACTCCTCCGAGTTTTGGTTTATGGTTTTTAAAATGATCCTCCAGCCACTCTTGTCCGTGCTTGAATATCGTTTTATTAAACCCGTTAGTTAATTCTTCGGCTTCATTTACAGTAGGTTCGTCAAAAGGAGCACTAATAATAACAAATTCTCTTGCGACCCTCAAACATTCCCTTACAAATGCGATTTTCTTATTATCTGGCACGTGCTCTAGCACGTCGGTAGATATAGATGCATCAAAGCTACCGTTCTCAAACTCCATATCCGTGGCGTCGCCCACAACATATTTACCGTGAAAATCTGACGGCTTCGGTACAATATCAATACTTGTCAGGTCGTATTTAATAGTCTTGTTTTTTAACGCCAGTGTCATGTATGGACTTCCGCCGCCAACATCAAGTAGGCTAACGGGCTTTTGGGCTCCTGTGTATAAAATATCAAGAATATTTCTTATAACATAAAAACGACCATAGCCGTCAGCTGTTAGTGCTTTAATGTCTAGTCGCTTGTTTGCCATACACCGTTTTCCAAAGCCACAACACCCTGTGCGGGTTGATCAGATATAACATGAAAAGATAAGGCTCGATCATAGAAATCAAATGGCTCGTCTGTTTCTGGGTCAATCACAGCAACCGTAACCTTATAGTCGCCCGGCTGAAGAGGAGAGCTTGGTAGGTGGTAGCGTATTTTATAGTCATTCTTGCCAAACCGTTTTTCTGAGCTATTGGGACCAGCTACCGTAACGCCGTCTTGGTTAAAAAACGCTAGGCCAACCTCAAAGTCTTTATTTAAGCCATCGACGCTTTTTTCTAACTCGATATCTATATCGATATCCTCTTTGAAATCAAAGATTGATCCGTCTTTTTCAGGAGATTGGATCGACAGTTTTTTTATGGTAATATCGCCGCTTCCCCAACGATTCTGGCTATTATTACTCACGTCTGTTACTGATTCATCTATATTGAGTCGTGCATAAATAGTCGATGCTTTTTGTGGGGTAGTGTCCGCCATCAGGCGCCCATCACTAATAACAAGGGCTCGGTCGCAGAATTTCTCGACATTACTCATGTCGTGAGTCACTAAAATTATCGTTCGCCCTTCCTTTTTCATAGAACGAAAAACACTTAGGCATTTCTTTTGAAAATCCGCATCACCAACCGCCAGTACCTCGTCGATTAATAATATGTCGCTACGAGCACGAATCGCGATCGAAAAAGCCAGCCGAACCTGCATGCCTGATGAATAGTTTTTTAACTTCTGATCCATAAACTTTTCAAGTTCCGCGAAGTCAACAATTTCATCATACATCTCAGCCATGTCATCGCGACTAAAGCCTAGTAATGCACCATTTAGAAAGACGTTCTCTCGACCGGTTAACTCTGGGTTAAATCCTACACCTAGCTCAATAAATGGGGTTAAACTACCATTAACTTGTACCAACCCTTTGTCGGGAACATAAATACCAGCCAATAGTTTTAATAGAGTGCTTTTTCCGCTACCGTTGCGCCCTACGATACCCAAAAATTCACCTTTTTTTATATCGAAAGACACGTCGTTTAAGACTTTTTGTGTAGTATACCCTCGGTTTCGTCTAAAAATATTTACGACAACCTGCTTAAGCCCACTATATTGTTCGGTTGGTAGTCTGAAGCTCTTATATAAATCCTTGACTACGATCGCAGGCTGTTCTGTTAAATCCGCCATTAAACATTCTCCGCAAAATAACGTTGGTTTTTACGAAAATACCATGAAGCCCATACTATTAATAGGATAACTAATGTATATGGAATTAATGCTATAAAAGTATTATGAATAAGTCCGAAAACAGTATCCGTTTGGTGAGTAACTATACTGAATCGAGCATCTTGTATTATTTGAGCCATTGGGTTCATCATTAAGACTTTTGCCATGACAGGGCTTACTTTTATGACTAATGACAGTGCGTATATAATCGGAGTTGCGTAAAATACTGCCTGTAAAATAATTTCCCATATATGCGATATGTCACGAAACTTAACATACAAAGCCGACAGCAAAAACGCTATCGCAAGACCTAAAACATATAGCTCGATAACAAACACGGGCAGCAACAGGGCACTCGCATGAAGCTGAACGCCGTTTATAATCATGAAAACAAAAACAACGAACAGGTTAATAAGAAAGTTGATCAAGGCCGATATAGTCCCAGACACGACTATGATGTATTTAGGGAAATTGATCTTCCGTATTAAACCACCGTTTGACACAATAGCCGCCATACCCTGGCTGGTGGCTTCAGTAAAGAACGTCCACATAACTATACCTAGCAATAAATAAACCGGATAATGATCAATGCCTTTACCTAGGTTTAGAACGACAGCAAACACAACATACAAAATAGCAAACAGCATCAATGGTTTGAGTAGCGACCATAAATATCCCAACACCGAACCTTGATACCGTAACTTGAAATCTGTGATCACGAGCTCGCGCAACAATACGCGATTTCGCTTACTGAATATATTCGAAAGTTTCATAAATCTACCGTCCATTATATGATAGTGGGTAGATTATGAACAGAGTTGCAATCGTTGTTTTGAATTGGAATGGTATTGATGACACCTTAGAATGCCTTGATTCTTTGCAACAACAAACCTACAAAAACTACTCGATTGTCGTGATCGATAACGGTTCTAAGGATGGTTCGGTTGCCAAATTAAAGGATTACGCCGCTAATCACGACAACACGACTATCTTATATAACAAAGTCAACCAGGGTTTCGCTGGCGGCGTAAACACTGGTATTCACTGGGCTCTAGATCACGATTTCGACGGCGTCGCCCTATTTAATAACGATGCTATTGCCGATAAAGATTGGCTCAAGGAGCTGATTAAGGCTATGAAAGGTGATATCGGTATCACAACCGGCCTATTGTTGCACCGCGACGGCCAGACAATCGATAGCACCGGTGACTGGTATTCGGTCTGGGGGCTGCCCTTTCCGCGCAACCGCGGCGACGCAGCCGACAAGGCACCAAAGAGTGAGTTTGTCTTCTCTGGCTCTGGTGGTGCCAGTTTATACCGCTTAGATATGTTAAGCGAGATTGGTTTTTTCGACGACGACTTTTTTGCTTACTACGAAGATGTTGATGTCAGCTTTCGCGCGCAACTGGCTGGCTATAAAGTATATTACACACCAAAAGCCATCGCTTACCACAAGCAAGGCGCCACCAGCGCTAAAATCCCCGGTTTTGCGGTTTACCAGACCATGAAGAACCTGCCGCTGTTATATGCCAAAGATGTGCCCCGCGGGCTGCGACACGTGATTGGTGGTCGGTTTTATTTCGCATACTTACTAATCATTCTTAACGCCATTAAAAACGGCAATGGCAAAATGGCCCTAAGGGGAGTCAAGGATAGCTGGCGGCTGCGGCCAAAAGCTTGGCGCGCCCGACGTCGTATTCAGTCGCGCAAGCAAGTTTCAAATGATTACCTGCAGAGCCTGCTCTGGATGGATCTACCGCCCGACCAAACTGGTATCCGTAAGTTGCGTAAATTCTTTACTGGAAAGTAGGTATACTAAAACCATGTCCCACATCGCCATCGACGCCCGCATTATCAACTCCAGTACCGGCCGCTATGTCGAGCGCCTGCTTCACTACCTACAACAGATTGATCACACCAATAACTACACCGTTTTAGTCCGCAAAAAGGACAAGAATTACTGGCAGCCAACCGCCGCCAACTTCACCGTCAAAGTCGCTGATTTCGATAATTATTCGTTTGCTGAGCAGTTTGGCTTTAATAAATTCCTTAAGCAGCTGCGGCCTGATTTGGTGCATTTTTGCATGCCGCAGCAGCCGATTTTATACCACGGCCGCAAGGTTACAACTTTTCATGATTTAACACTTGTCCGGACTTATAATTCCGACAAAAACTGGCTTATTTATCACGCCAAACAGGTGGTCGGCAAGTTTGTTTTTAAGCGTGTTGCGCGCTCGAACGACCACATAATCACTCCTAGTAAATTCACCCGCCAAGACTTGCATGATTTCGCTGGTATACCGCTCGATAAAATGACGGTTACTTACGAGTCAGCCGACATCACACCCGCCTCACCCAAGGCCTACAAATTACCTTACAAAAAATATTTGTTGTACGTTGGACAACAGTCTGATTACAAAAACATCAAACGTCTGGGCGATGCGCATCAAAAGCTATTGACCAAATATCCGGACCTGGGTTTGGTGTTGGTTGGCAATAAAAACGCCAGTGCCAAACTAAACGAGCGCTATTTTAAAGAGAAGAAATACAAGAACATTACCTATACCGGTTTTGCCGACGATACCGAACTAAGCTGGCTGTATTCGCACGCCGCCGCCTATGTCTTTCCGTCACTCATGGAAGGGTTTGGCTTGCCTGGACTTGAGGCTATGAATTACGGCGCGCCAGTTATCAGCAGTAATACCACTTGCCTGCCCGAGGTTTATGGCGACGCCGCCATCTACTTTAACCCGAACGACACCAACAACATTGCCGGTACCATCGACCACTTATTAAGTGATGACAAACTGCGCGCTGATTTGATTAAAAAAGGTTACCAGCAAGTCAAAAAATACTCGTGGCACCGTATGGCCGAGCAAACTTTGGCGATTTACGAGCACGTTTTACGTAAATAATTATTTATCAATTCGCTTTTTATCTGATTTTGGCAAATAATTATCGTTGCTGACAACCTTTCTACCGGTTTCACCCTCTAGTTGTTTACGTGCCGTACCGGCCACTGCGCCACCACGCTTTGCGGCATCACGATTACCAGTCATACCAGCGACATCGTCAGTCCGAGCAATCTCGGTTGTAGCGGCTTCACCTAATTGTGTGAATAGTAACTCCAGATCATTCATATGATCACGCAGGTTTTCACGCTTTAAACCTTTTAGCTTCTTGTATTCGCCAGGTGTAATACCAAATGTCGCTCTTGATATTTCAGCTGTCAAAATAGCAAAATCCTGCTTTTCGGTCACACCGCGCTTTTCCCACTCATCCGTCAGTTCATTGCGAATCGCAATGCCGCGAACCCGGCGCTCAATCCAAGCCTCGTCATAACCCTTGGCTTTATAAATTGCCTTCATTCGTTTTTGGGCAAGCTCTGGGTTCTCGATCTCCTGTATTCTTTCGTAACCAACCCGCGCCAACCAACGTTTAAATGGCTCGGCTTTTCGGCTAGGTATTGATTGAATCAAACGAAAAATACCTTCGGTGTTCCATGATAGTAATCTCTGTCGGCCGCCAGACGTATCAAAAGGTAGAGCGAGGGGGGGTTCAATTTGAACCACCCCTTTTTCCACAGGTTCGAAAAATTTTGATAATTCTTCATCGCGATTTCGTAAGTTGCGTAAATATTGAGATGGATTATCGGAATCCGTTAGTGCACCAATAACATCATTTATCACAAACCACCATTCGCCGCCATATAATTGTTTGCGAATTTCTTTGTTTTGGAAGATAGCTATTTTTTCTATGTCGCCCATAGGTTAATTATAGCAGGTCTTGCTTTAAATATTTAAAAATAGCTTAAGCGTTTTCTAGCTTGAAACTTGAGCGATCGTAATGTGACGATCGCGGCCTTCACCCTCAGAAAAGGTGTGAATGTCACTGTATTCACTTGCCACGCGGTGGACGACTCGGCGGTCGGCGGCGTTCAAATTCTCGACGTGTGAGTTACCGGTGCGACGAACTTCTTCGATCCATTCACGAGCTTGTTTAGCCAATCGTTCGGCGCGTTGCTTCTTATAGTCGGCAATGTCGACATTAACCCGCGTCAGGGCGGCGTTTTGAGTGCGCAGGACGTTTGAAATCATATACTGCAAGCTGCGCAGCGTTTCAGCGCCGCGGCCAATTAGTAAGCTATTAACACTGGTTGAAGGTACCGATAATTCGATCACGTCGTCTTCGGTGGTACTAGCAACCGACACATTAACACCAAAAAACGAGAGTAGGTCTTCTAGATATTTGACGGCGAATTGAATTGATTCTTCTTTGTCCATAGCTACTCCTCTTGTTTGCTATTTGATGAATTATCTTTGGCGGTAATTCGCGTAATATTAACCCCACTCGTTGTAACCTGAGCTTCACGGGCTTGCTTGGCCCTGGCTTTGGCGGTTGCCTTTTTACCTTGTTTAACTGGTTGATCGGCTAGCGCTTCAAGCTGCTCTTCGTCTTGGCGCAAGATAAAGTACTGCTGCAGATAACCAATTAGGTTAGATACCGCGTAGTACAACACCAAAGCACCCGGCAAGTTAATCATAATTAAGAAGGTGAAGATTGGCATTACCTTGGTCATCTTACCCATAACAATCGCGTTCAGTTCTGACTGGTCGGCCTGTTTGCCGTCGGCGGCTTCGGTCATAACATCACGAATTCGCCGACCGTTGGTTTCAGGCGCTGTCTGACGCGACATTAGGTACTGCGTAAAGGCCGCTAGTCCACCAAGTATGATCAGGAAGATATTAACACCGTTGGCACTAATTGCCTGGGCGGTTAAGTCAATAAAGCCTAAGAAGTTTTCATTAAAGTGCGATGGGTTAGCGATTAGGTTGTGAATTGGCTGGATGTGTTCAAAAATATTGTAGGTGTACTTCGATAATAGATCGCGGTTGGTCGTAAAGATACGAATCGTCTGGTAAAGGGCGATAAAGATTGGTAGTTGAATTAACAGAGTAACGATTGATCGGAATGGACTAATGCCGTGCTCTTTGTAGAGCTCCATCATGCGCATACTTTCAATTTGCTTGTTACCCTTGGCTTCTTTTTTAATCTGCGCCAACTTTGGCTGCAGCTTGCGCATTGCCTTAACCTGGTGAAGTTGACGTTTAATCAACGGCCACAAACACAGGCGAACTAGCACCGTAAAGATAACAATCGCAATACCAAAATCACCGCCAGGAATGGCGCTATAAATCAAAACCAACAGGTTAAAAATCGGCTGGACAATGACAAGTTCAAAGATATTCACTGGGAACCAAAACTCCTTGGCTGGCCCGTATGGTAGGCCTTAACTATCTAACGTTAATTATATCAGTTCTTGTCAAACTTCACCAGATGAGCGGCCTCAAGTAAACTATCGAGTTGAGAACAAAGTTCACTATATGGCATGTTTTGCAGCTCAGCCGATGATGCAATTAACACAACATCATATATGTTATTTAGGTCACTTAAACGCAGTCGCATATATTCATATAATCGGCGGCGAATCCGGTTACGACCAACGGCGCTTTTGATGATTTTTTTACTCACCACCACAGCGATTCGCGGGTTTTTACGGTGTGTATTAATAACATATTTAACAGTTAGTAGGTGCGAGCGCTCCGATTTACCGTGTGAATACACGTAGCGCAGACTACTATGACCATGGAAACGATATTTATAAGCAATCATTGTTTATATTGTATAAGAAAAAACTGCTTAGTCGTTAAACTAAGCAGTTAATTTGGCTCGGCCCTTGAAGCGGCGGCGGCTTAAGACAGCGCGACCAGCTTTAGAAGCAACTCGGGCGCGAAAGCCATGAGTCCTAGCACGATGCCGAGTGTGTGGTTGAAAAGTTCGTTTTGGCATATCTAGGCTATTTTAACAGATGTGAGATCAATTAACAAGCGTAAGTAGTTGAAATTTGGGTTGATAAATTGTCTTGTATATAAACTTATCCACATTTATCACCTGATTATCCACACATTAACAGAGGTAGCGCTGTTTTGTGTATAAGTCGCACCCCTATCTCCCCTACTTTCGTCACGTTTATTTATAATCTATTTATGGTTGTGGAAAACTCCCCGATTGGTTATAGTTAATAGAGATAAACAAAGGTTTGAGGGAGCTAGACCGGCTATGGAACACGCCTTGTGGCAGAGTGTATTAGGTGAAATCGAATTAACTGTCTCATCAGCTGCCTTTAAAACCTGGTTCGCGAGTACTGAGTTACTCAAAAACACTACTGACGAAGTGGTAATCGCTGTACCTAATATTTTTACCCAAACTCAATTTGAAGGTAAATATAACGATCTAATTAAAAAAGTGCTCGAAAAGAACGGCGTTAAAACCGCTAAAATCACCTACTCGATTATTATGTCCGGCAAAAAAACCCGCGTAAATCGCGAGACAACACTTAATAATGATTTGCCAACGGCTGATGAATTGATTGCTAAGCCAAATACAAAAGCAGTTCGATCAAACGCTTCATCTAATACGGCTAGTCAAAACGGCGGTTTGAATCCGCGTTACACATTTGAAAACTTTATTGTTGGCTCGAGTAACGACCTTGCCTACACCGCCAGCCAGGCCGTCGCCGCCAACCCGGGGGTTAAATATAATCCGATTTATTTATACGGTGGCGTTGGACTTGGTAAAACTCACCTTATGCAGGCGATTGGTAATGAGATTATTAAAACTAACCCAAGCGCGCGCATTTTATACATTAGTTCCGAAACTTTCGTAAATGAGTTTCTGGATCACATTCGATTTAAAACAAAAGGTTTTGCCGATAAATATCGTAATGTCGATGTCTTAATTGTCGACGATATGCAGTTTATTGCTGGTAAGGAAAAGACTCAAGAGGAGTTCTTCCATACTTTTAATCACCTACACCAGAATAATAAGCAAATTATTATCAGTAGTGATAAACCACCAAAGAGTATTCCAACTCTAACCGAGCGTTTACGTAGCCGTTTTGAAATGGGTATGACGATCGATATCCAAATGCCGGATTTCGAAACTCGCTGTGCTATTTTGACCGCCAAGGCTGCTTTATCTGGTATTGAATTAAATCGTGAAACGGTTGAATATTTAGCGAATAATATTAAAACAAATGTTCGCGAACTTGAGGGTGCTTTAAACCAGTTACTTGCTTATGCCGAAATGCGCGGTATTGAACCAGACGTTACTACCGCCGAAGGTTTGCTTGGTAATGTCCGCCGCTCACGGCCGCAACACATTACATCAAAACAAATCATTGACCGCACCGCTAAACATTTCCAGGTGCCGGTTGAAGAAATTTGTAGCGCTAAACGTGATAAATATATTGTCGTGCCGCGCCAAATCGCCATGTACCTACTTCGTAGCGAGTTACATCTTAGTTTTCCGAAGATCTCGGCCGAACTTGGCCGTAAAGACCACACTACTGCTATTCACTCGGTTGAGAAGATCGAAAAAGCCATCAAGCTAGATTATGTAATTCGTGAACAAGTCGCTTCAATCCGAGAGAAACTATATGCCTAATTTTCGACAAATTGCCTGGGTAAAAAATGTGTACAACCTGCGAATGAATGGTAGTAAAAATAGTGCATCATTATCCACCAAAAGCTACATAAGCTCATTAAAACACGATGGCTTAGTGAATAAATCACAATCAATCCACCAAAAAATAAACCGTTTTACCACTAATTTATTCACAACAAAAACAGCTATTTTACCTCTGTTTGAATACAAGTTTTACCCAGTTTCCACAGCACCTATTATTAAGACTAATAAGGAAAGAAATTAAAAAGGTATAATAATGGAACTTTCAGTCACCCAAGAAAACCTCGCTCGAGCCTTAACCGCCGTTAGTCGAGTAACAAGTACAAAAACTCAACTACCTATTTTAGGTAATATCCTACTTCGTACTGATAATAATCGCCTTTTAGTCGCTGCAACCAACCTCGAAATCGCCACCACTCAATATATCGGCGCTAAAGTCGTTAAGCCAGGTGCTATTACGATTCCTGCCCGCCTTGTGACTGAATTTGTATCTAACCTACCAAAAGACCAAATTGAACTAAAAGTTGTTCACGATAACCTTCATATTAAAAGCGGCACCTATAACTCGGTAATTAACGGTGTGATCGCTGATGACTTCCCTGAACTGCCGACCATTAACGAAAAATCATCGATTCAATACAGCATTAAGACCGAAGATTTCAAACAGGCTGTTTCGCAAACTATTATTACCGCCAGTAACGACTCAACTCGTCCGGTTTTAACTGGTGTATACTGGCATTCCTTCGAAGGTCAGCTGTTTTTGGCTGCTACTGATGGGTATCGCCTTTCAGAAAGGCGTCTTGTTGAAACGAATTCCGAAGTATCGGCTATTATTCCGGTTCAAACCCTTCAAGAGGTACTTCGTACAATCGTTGACGACGAGAGCGCGGTTGATATTCTATTTGACGAAACCCAGGTCCGTTTTCGAATTAACGATGCCGAGGTAATTAGTCGCTTAATCGATGGTAACTTCCCTGATTACCGCCAACTTATTCCTAAAAAGAATGACGTTAAAGTCGTGCTCGACAAACAAGAGTTTACTAGGATTGTTAAAATTGCCAGCTTATTTGCCCGTGAATCTGGCGGTAGTATAACCTTAAGTGCTGACAGCGAAAAAAACGCACTATCAATTCATTCGATCGCCTCAGAACTTGGCGAAAACACTTCTGAAGTCGGCGCTAATGTCACTGGCGAAGGTCAAATTACCCTTAACTCGCGCTACCTACTCGAAGCTTTATCGGTTGTCGACGGCGACACAGTTGAATTTGGTTTTAGTGGTAAGTTAGCCCCGTCAATTATTCGTTCAATCGATAAAGATGCCAATTACTACCATATTATTATGCCTTTGAAGAGTTAATAATGGCCGCGATTAAAAAAATCGCCGTCACTAATATCCGGTCTCATAGTAACTTTGAGATGGATTTATCGCCGCATGTCACGGTTATTACCGGTAGTAACGGTAGCGGTAAAACATCACTAATCGAGGCGGTTTACATTGCCCTGCAAGGCACCTCATTTAAAGGTGTTGATGGTGATGTTTTACGCCGCGACTCGCCTTGGTGGAAGATCGACCTGCTGTTTGATGATAACCGTAAGTACACTATCAAATTCGACCCGTCTCGCGTAACCGGGCGTAAACAATTTATTATAGACGGTAAAACCAACTATCGCCTATTACCAAAAAATAAATACCCAGTTGTCTTATTCGAGCCCGATGACCTACGTTTATTAAATGGTTCGCCAGAGCGCCGCCGCCGCTTCATTGATCGCTTCATTAGCCAATTAAACCCCGAATACGCCGTGGCAATTCGCAAATACGACCGTGCCCTAAAACAACGCAATAAACTTTTAAAACAGCCATTCCTTGAGGTTGACGACCTATTTGCCTGGAATGTAGCTCTAAGTGAATATGGTGCCTATATAATTGAGCAGCGTACTGCCTTTATTGAACAAATTAATAGTAAACTTGGTGACGCCTACCGCGATATCTCTAAAGACGACAGCCTGGTAACGGTTCATTACTCACATACCATTATTGGCGATACCAAACAAAAATTACTCAACGAGCTAAGTGCTCATACCGAACGCGACAAAATCCTCGGCAGTACCAGTGTTGGCCCGCACCGTCATGATGTGAATTTTGAATTTAACGGCTCACCTGCTCTAAGCGTATCGTCGCGCGGCGAAGTCCGAACAATTATTTTAGCCCTTAAATTTTTGGAAGTTGAAATCATCGAACAACTAACCGAGCAAAAACCACTAATCTTACTCGACGACGTCTTTTCGGAGCTCGATATCGCCCGTCAAAAATCACTCTCTGATACCATTCGCTCTCACCAAATAATTATCACCAGCACCCACGTGCTATCTGATAGCCCTAATTACCAACATATACAACTTTAATAAGTGCCATCTTGTTTATTAACAGCATCTAATACCTGGTGAGGAATATTTGGGTAGTCATATTTATTGAGGGCTAGGGCTGGTCGAGCGGCGATCTGCCATTGTCCATTAACCTGCTCCAGAATAACTCTATATACATCGCCACGTTCGTTGGGTGCCGTAACCTCTGTTAAAGTCGTACCATACCACTGCCCGCGCATATATAAGGTGCCATTTGCTAAACGGTAATTGTTGATAATCGGGGCGTATTTAGTCTTAATAACGGACTGCACTGCACTTAGATCATTCGTTAACATGGCTTGTAGTTTACTCGCCGAATAATCTGGTGTAACTGTTACTGAGATATCTTTATCCTTAACCGTAAAACAGGTTCCATTTGAGGTGTCGTAATTACTGCTATCAGTTGGATAAATACAGTAATTACCACCGCTAAGCCGAATATTCTCGTTTTTCGAGAACTTCGTAACCAGCTTGTTTTTACTTGTGTTGGGGTCTTGAATTAACTCAACCGGGGTATTTTGATCAGTTAATCTAATTGATACGACGTGTTGTGATAGATAAAATAAAGTACCCCACACTCCACCGATAATGAGTGCTACGAAAATTGATACTAAAATAATAACTTTTTTATTCATAACTATCAAAAGGATTTGTGTAATCCATAAAATTAATTTTGTAATCTGTCGGATCGATACCCACACCGACTAAGTAATTGACGGCCGGAGTTCGATAACCACTATAGGCTTTAATTATAATTGTATTGCTGTTGGGTTTAGTAATACTGTAAAGGTAGTTTTGATATGGTAAAGACGAATTAGACTCACCATTACCATCCAGACTAACGCCTGTATTACTGTTTGGCTGGCTAGAAAAGCTAGTTACAACCAACCATATAAATAAACCTATTACCAACACAATACTGAGTACCATACTCAATTTTCGGTGTTGATTGATAAAATTTTCAAGCATAATCTTATTATTGTACCTGCTGCGAAGCATCGCAAGCATTATCGTAAACTGGTAGCTTACATTTTAGACTCGGATCGGCGTTTGGTGGAAAATCAACATGTAAGTGGTTACAGAGATCGTTAAAGTGGTTAATTTTAATACCACTAGGCATAGTCGAGATATTTGGCACACAATCCGACTGTGACTGACCGATACCAGAATTATTAACCAGATATGGCGCAATGCCGCCAATTATCTGGTTTGCACCAGCCTGACTATAAGCTGGTAATCCATCAATCGAACCAAAGTCGATAGCACTTCCATTACCATCGTAGTGCAAACTTGAATAGTCACTAGTCATAGTATTGGAACAAGCGCGATTAAAACTATTAACTGCTATTTTATGGGTTTTAGTAAGTGCGGCTAATGATTTAAGAACTAAGATGTTAACACCACAAGGCCAGTCATTACCATTGTTTGTGCCATTAGCAACACCCTCGATAATCTGTTTAGCTGAATTAAGGTTACCAAGGTTGTATGAAATATTACCGCTATTAACAATCTCTTGAGCTAACTGCTGTTTATTGCCATCAACAATCGTCGGACAACTTCCGCTTGTTCCGGCGGTACTAGCCTGTGTCATGGCGCTTAAAATAGCATTACCGTTATTTGCGCGGGTGACGGCTGTGGTATTAATATCTGCCGGAACCTCAAAGCTATATACCCAGACATTAGATGCCCCAGCTACGGTTGTTTGTTGCTTTACAGCGTCCCACTCGGTTGTATTAGCGGAAACCTGGGTATCAGCGTGAGATATGCCATCACTACTCACCTGGCGCGACTGAGCTTCCTGTAAAAGAAAGTTCAACTCAATCAAAAGTAACTTGTCGTTATCTGCCACTGGCATTAACTGACCGGTCGAAGCGCTCTTTGGTACATAACCTTGATCAGAATTACTGTACGAGGCCGGATTTGTACTATAGTCAGCATTATAATATTTTGCCATTAGATCACTAGCGCTTGTATTTAAAGCATTAACTACTGCGTCGCGGCGTCCGCCGGTCCATTGGACGATTCCATATCCACCCTTACCGAAAGGTTGGCTAAATTCATTTACGGTTGGACTAAATGTTCCACCCGACTCACTTTGAATATTGCCTAGCACTCCTGCTGCTTGATTATCTGACAACCCTGTCGCGCGTAAATAATTCCATATCTTTTCTTTATTATTTGCCCCAACTAAACTGCTAACACCGGCGTCGCTAGCCCCACAGATAGATGAGCCGGTGTCGTCTGGGTTATAGAACAAGATATTATTATTACTATAAAACTGCTCGTCGTAGGTAGCGAAAACTTTAATAGGGGCAGTAACTACTACCGCGATTATTACAAACGAAAGAAACTTTATAAATCTTTTCACGACTGCGTATTGTCCGTTCCATCCATATCAACCTGGATACGTGAATCCATCATATAGATAGCATAACTAGCCGATGTGTTGTTATTAATAACACAAGTTGCGGCATAATCGGTCGATCCGTTAGTACATCTGTCAACCCAATCTTGTAGGGCGCTACCTTCAACTGGAGCACCAGTTTCCGGATCAACGTCACCTGAAGCTATTAGACTATTTAGGTTATCGACTGGATCGATATTTAGATATTGAGTCGGTATACCATATTGAATATTACAGAATGGACCGGCCGCAATACCACTATTTGTTATTGCCGGGTCAATACATCCAGTATACTGTGCGGCCGGGTCTGCGGCATTAGCGACCGGAAATAGACTAAACGGACTCGATGCAACCATGCTGCCAATTGACGTTAATACGGTACTAAAAGATCCCATTTGAGTCGCAAAAGGCACTAGTTTATCAATAAAACTTCCTAGGAAGGTGTTAGAACTCATGGGGTCTAACGGACTTAACGTAGCTTGATCTTCCTTTGCGTAAGCGAGTTGAACTTTTTGTGTTAAATTATCGTATGCAACTGCTTGATCAATAGTCATTGGCATATTAGAACCAGCGTTGGCTGTTTGCCCCAACGCGAGACTAACCGCACTTGGTACTGCATTGCCAACGTCATTACCTACTAAATTCTGAGTGAGGTCTCCTAGGAAAGAGGCTAAAATATCTTTCGCAACACCACTTGAAGCTATTACTTTAACCCCGGCGCTAACCAATGGAGCGGCGAATTGCTCTATTGCCTTACTAGCAACCAGACCGCCCAAGAAGTTGATAACTGGTAATACTAGTGATTCTGAAGTCGCTACGTCTATTGCTGCTCCAGTTGCTGGGTTTGTAAGAAAGCTACAGGCCTGTTTTTTAAATCCACTATCAGTATATAAAGCCAGTCCGCCGACCGATTTTATAGCACTACCACCCGGTATAAATTTCTGATAAGTCGTATCACCTTTTGAAACCGTATCGTTAAATAGCGAATACTTCATTCCAAAGGCGTCCATGGCTGACTTACCATTGACTACTGAAGTCAGTAATCCACCCAATACGGCCACCTCTTCCGGTGATGCATGGCCCGCTTTGATTGCGTCGGCCGTTGTTAAAAATATCATTCCATATTTAATTAGTTGGGCCATTTGATAGGCTCTAGCGGTTCTTATTATAATTCCCGGCACATCCCCAACAAGGCAAACAGCCCCCGCTGTTAAGCCAACAGCATTGCCTTTTCCAGATTTCGCCAACGTCTTTACCTCATTTTCAGCCTCCGCCTCTAGCGGCTTCTCGAGTAGATCAGCGGCTGCTTGATCGGTCTCCTTTAAAGCGGTATTGGTTATACCGTTATCAGCCCCCTTGACCTCATCGTTCATAGCTTGTGTTATTTTATCTGGGTTATCGATATTACTTAAACTATCGCTAGTTTTAAAACCGAACCTAGCCTTTATGGCGCTAAAGGCTTTATCTAATAAACTATAAGCTCTCCACCTTGGATTAAAAGCGTCGTGAAAGGCCGCGCGGAACGCGTCATCATTTGTTAGTTTGTTATAAAAATCTTTCGGTAGAACAGTCGTCTTATTACCGGCGGCATCTGTAAATTCGTATGCAGCAGGTTGTTTATTAGGAAAACCAAGTTTTGTTTTTGCTATTTCATTACCACTTGAGTCGAGTGCTTTGATTCCATTTTCATTAAGGGAGCTTAACAAACTGTTAGACGGTCTAGTAAAACGACAAGCCACCTTTATCGTCTTGCACGACCCACTAGTTACGTCGTCGGTCATTTTTTTGGCTATGATTTTATTAGTTCTAATTGTATAACTAGTATTCTGTGAGTCGAATTTATTGACGAAACTCTCTTCGAGGTGAACCAAAAGTAAACTAGGTGAAAATAATGTAGCCACGCCAAAGCCACCAATTCCCAAAATCCCAATAATCGCACCAATAGGTCCGCCTCTTCGCCAATTAAACTTGGACTTGGTGGGGTTTTGGTTATTCTTGCCAGTAAAGTTATTACTAAACCCTGTATTGCCGCTCTCTTGGTCGCTGAGTTCTTGTGACTGATCAACACCACCCTTGGCGGCCGCTTTTTCTACGTCGGCTAGCCCGTTCGCCGGATCGTTGACCATACTATCAAACTCGCTGTTATTCTCGTGGCGAGCGATATCATTAAACTTCTGATCGTAATCAGACTGTCCGGGATTCAGTTTTGAATCGGCATTATTTTCGTCTAAACGTAGCGGCATAATCTGTCTCTATTATACTCTACACTACCAATAAATTAGCCTATTGTAACGGTGGTGCGGTTGGCGGGGTTGCGTTTGGGGCTGATGGCTGCTGAACTGCTAGCGGTGTCGTTGAAATTAACTGCTGTTCGGTTGGACTGGCCTGGATTTGAATATGGACATGATTTTGACCGGCAAAGAATAGGCCTTGGCCAATCGGAAAGTTCGCCAGACGCTTCTTCTCTTCTTCGGTTAGTTTAAAGACATCCGATAATACATCGACAGCAGTTGGCGATTGCTTCAAAAGTAGCTGCATGGAACTGTTGGCGACAATCGCCCGGCCCATTTTACTACCCATAAAGTCTTCAACATCCTGGCTAATAGTTGTTAAGCCCAGGGCGTACTTGCGGGCACGCTTGGCAAGACTAAACATAAAGTTAGCCGAGTCGTCGTACTTCATTAACTGCCAGGCCTCATCGACGATTAGCATACGTTTTTTCTGAATAGTACGCGTAATATTCCAAATATGGCTCAATACAATATACATCGCCACCGGCCTTAGCTCGTCTTCTAGGTCGCGAATATTAAACACCACCATCGAGTTGTTGATGTCGATATTTGACTGCTGTGAGAAGATGCCGGCAAACGTACCGGTAGTATATTTACGCAGCCGCTGAGCTAGTGACGGACCGCTGCCGCCCATATGTAGCAAAGTGTCGTATAGGTCAGAGACGGTTGGCGGCACTGAATTGTGAGTTAACGGGTCGCTGGTAATACCAACCCGGGCGTAGGTGTCGATTAGTGCCTGGTCAAGGTCGGCCTCTTCGGTCGGCGTCAGGGCGGCCAGCGGCACACCGTTAGCTGAAACCTGCGAACCACCAAGCATTAAGCGCAACAAACCATGCAGAGTTACCAGGTTGGCGCGCAAAGCGTCGTCAGCCTCGTCGCTATCGATCACCCGCGGCAAATCAAACGGATTAATTCGAGTATCAGAACTCAAACTCAAACGAATATAAGCGCCACCGACGGCGTCGGCTAGCTTTTGATATTCGTTTTCGGGGTCGATAATTAGAATATCCGAGCCCAACATCATACTACGTAGCGCCTCAAGCTTAACGGTGAACGACTTACCAGCACCAGATTTAGCGAAGACCACCATATTGGCGTTTTCTAGGCTAAAGCGGTCAAAAATCACCAGGCCATTATTATGCATATTGATACCGTACAAAATGCCCTTGTCTTGGGTTAGGTCGGCACTTGTAAACGGAAAACTAGTTGAAACAGCGCCGGTATTCATGTTGCGGCGAATCTGCAACTCATCCATCATCTGCGGAATCGTACTATTCAGCCCCTGCTCTTGCTGGCTGCTAGCGACCTTGCTAAAGACCATTTGCTGGCCAAACAGTGTCTCAATTTTATGTTCAACGAAATTAAGCTCGTCCAGACTATCGGCATAAAGCGTGACATATAAACCAAAACGGAAGAAGCGCTCGGCCCCAACCTGAATCTGGTCACGCAATTCCTCGGCGTCATTAATAGCTGCTTCAAGCGCTGGGTCGCGGGTACGGCCCTTTTCGGCGTTGATGTTTGTACTAGCCTCAAGCTGGGTAACTTTTTTGCGCAAGTTATTCAAAATAACCTGGCTGTCGACCGGATAAATAAACATACTAACATCTAGCACCTCGTCGATGTTAATCAACGAACTTAGCCAGCCAGTGTAAATCGTACGCGGATACCCATAGACATAAATCGTGCGGCCGTACTTGGTACCCAAGCGGAAATATGACGAAGTGATTTCGATACTGCTTGGCGCAATCAGGTCGCGCAGTGTGGTAACACCTTTTAGAAAAGCCTGCTCTACTTCAGCCTGCTCGCGGGCGCGTTGTTCGGCGGCAATATCAACCGCAGTCTGTTTTTTAGCCATTACTGAAATACCCCCGGTTGTGGTGTTGGAGCTGGCGGTTGTGTAGCGCCTGGCGTTCCACCGCGCACATAAGTTGCTGTGACGTCTTCAAAGTTACCTAGCGGTTGACGGACGGCCGTGTCTGGATTGTAAAAGCTATAGTAAAGCTCGCCCAACTCTTTAGTATTGAGCTGCACACTCTGAACGCCAATCTGAAACAAACCCGCCATCACACTGTCGACGCGGTTTTTGATTTCATCTTTTGCTTTGGCGTAGGTGTTGTTGTCTATCTTAGTAACAACATTTGGCCGAGCGAATAATTTGCCAAAAAATCCCTTACCCTGCTCGATAAAGTTCGAAGCATCCCCCATCGGAAAGTACGGAATCGCAATAAAGAAACTCTTATCCATAATGTTAGCCTCTTGGCTAAGAACGTCGATAAAGTTAATGTAATCGTCCATTAAAACACCTAGCAACATATTGTCTTCGGTACGGCGGATATCGAGCAACTTATCAATATAAGGCGCAATATCAACCCGCTGCGACCGAACAAGGATTTGAATCGGAAAGTTCAATGAATTCAAAAAGTTTTGGTAACTAAACTCGATACCCTCACGCTCGCGGTCGCTCATCAAATCGAAATTGATTGACTTGCAGGCTACGACGGCGCGAAAAGTACCATCAGCCATAATGACCATGTTATCGCGGACCTCTGATAGCTTGAGGCTGTTTTGAGTCGAATTAGGGTTAGTACGCTTTGGAGGGGTTGGAGTTTGCGGGCCCGAAGCGACAACACCAGTTTGCTGGGTACCCATTGGTGCGGCAAAATTAGGATTATTTGGTTGCATGCGCTGTTTGGTTTCCCACTCCTTAAGTACCGACTATCTTAACGAAACGTAAACCTCGTCTGAGCCAGACTCTTCTTTGTGTTGAATCCGATTCGCCTCACGAGCAATAGTCTCTATCGACAGGTCGGAGTTGGTTGCAAGGTTAATTATATCAGCTGAAAGTGGTTTTTCGCTAGTGGTTGTGCTAGGAGTTTGTGGTGCTGGACTAGCGGTGTTTGAAGCTGCCTGGGGCTGGGCAGGAGCGGCAGGATGTGCAACATGAGACGGGTCGTTAATTGGGTTAATAACCGTCTGCTGGAAGCTTGGGTAAGGGTTGTAAACCGGTGCTGACAAATTCGGCAAAGCCTGGGCCTGTGTTGTTGAAAATACATCTTCACCAGGAACGATCGGCTGATTGACAGGAGCTGCGACTGGAGTAGTCGGTATGCTATAAGTACTAGCCGGTGTTGGCTGGGCCACGGGCACAGCTGGAGCCGGGGCCGGCACTGGACTACGCATAAGGTTAACCAAATCTTGGCGACGCTTTTCATCGCTTGCCGCCAACTTCTGATCAAGAGTTAACGAAACCTCGTTAGTATTATCGAGCACATCCTCGGTTTGCTGCGCCGAATAATAGACATCACTATTCATGCTGCTATTTGGAGCCTGTACACCGCGTACCGCCCACCCCTGACTGTCGACAATTTGCGCCAAGTAGCCAAAACGCTGCTCGGCCTCATCTTGCGAAATATTCTTGGTTAAAATTTCTTCAGGTGTCTTAGGCGCTGTGACCTCAATCAAACTCTCGATGCCATCCGGATCCCATTTGCGTTGATGCGGTTTTAGGGCGAATGAAATCAAGGCTGCCAAATAAATCTCCATTGGCTGGTCTTTGCGCAGCGGCAGGGCCAAGGTTCCGAACAGTAAAATTACTGGCAAAGGAATAACCGCCAGGCCTATAAAAATACGCGACAAAACCCAAGCAATACCAATAGCCGCGGCCACAATCAAAAGATAAATAAACTGCCGAAAAGTAAACGGCCCAATTAACTTATCTTCCGCCTCAACATCCTGAGGCACCTTGTACATCGCCATACTGGTTATAGTATAACAGGTTTAGAGTTTAAGATAACTACTGTTGCATGCGATCGTGATAGTCGCCGGGGGCTGTGTTTGGTGTCTGTCGTCCCTGCTCGTCCACGTGACTACCAGCCGTGCTCGGTGTTGCTGCTTGTCGTGCTTGTCGCTCTGCCTCTTGTTTGTGCCATTCTTGCCATTCGGGTGACATTGGTGGGGTCTGTTGGCTGGTTGACCGAGACGCTGCCTCGGCGTTTCGTTGATCATAGACATCTCCAGTATCAGAATGATCTACTTCTAGAGTTTCACCCCCACTTATTCCTGTGCTTTGAGTGGTGGCTGCGCTGGCTTGTTCTTGTATAGTGCTTAAGAATTCGCGTTGCTCGTTGCTTAAGCCTTGACTTAAACTAGGGTTAGACAGTATTCGCTTAGCCATATCTGAGTTTAGTGTGCCGTGTTGGTGGGCTTGTCGCATATTCTCTAATCTCTGCCCCGCCATATCGGCGTCTGACAGACCACTATAGGTGCCTGGGCTAGTCTGATGACCAGACAATGTAGCACCGCTATCATAACCCCATCTAGCAATCGAAGCATCCTTGCCCTTCATATCTGGATGATTGCTGTTGACGTTCGTACGCAAAATTGACTCCATTGCACCCAGATTGGTTGCGGCAATGCCTTTCTCGGCGTTACCCTCTATGGCATTATGAAACTCTTCCCGGCCGGGAGCTGTTTTGAGGAGCATATTCTGAGCGGCTCGAGCACGTACACTATCCTTAGCGGCAACTGCTTCAGTAAATTGCTCGCGAAGCTTTTCTGGAGATAGGTTCTGAGAAGCAAACTGCTGTTCGGCGGCCTTAACATCCTTCGCGTCTGCCTCTGTAGCGGCACTTGTCGCCGATAAATCGAGAGCACTTTTAGCATATTGCTGGGCCCCTGTTATAGCCGGTCCGCCCATAGCGGCCTTGCGCCTAAGGGACGCCCAGCGACCACTGTTCTGACCGGAGACGGCGTCTGCAAATTTTCTGTTACGATAGTTCTGCCGTGCGCCGGCTCGTGCCTGTCGCCCACGCTCTAAGGCTGAATTTCCGTAAACCTTTGAAGCGCCTTTGCCGGCCATACCACCAAATCCCTTGCCAACCTTATTCATTAAGTTGCCTATGCCGTTGACGCCATCGAGCGACTTCTTTAAGAATACTGGTACTATAAATAACGGTAAGGTCATAATGGCCGCTGCTACAACTTGTTGCAGTGCGCCTCCCGCACCTTGGTATGCCGATCTTAGAATTATCGAAGCAAGCATTGAACCACCGTATATAAGAGATACTATTGGAAAAACTAACAACAGAGCCGTAAAGGTTTTACGCCACTTGGTAAATAGGGAGCTTGTGTTAGGCAGAATAAAAGCAACGAATGCTAACGGAGATAGCACAACCATTAAAACTATTAACATTTCTCGCAAAATAAGCATAAGAAATATCATCAATACCGCAACCATTCCAGCAACCAATACGGGTACTAGTGCTGCTAAGTTAAACCATATTAACGCCGCTCCACCCGCTATGGCTGCACCAGCCAATATATTACTTGTTAAGCCACTAAAGAAGCTCGCGTTTCCATTAATACCAGTTTCATAGTAGCCGGACTGACTATTTATATTGCCAGACACCGAGTCCAATAAGGATTTAATACCGTAGCCTAATATATTACTTAAGTCGACAGCAAGCTGAGCGATATAAAACGATAAGTTTACAAGGATAGCTGCCATAATAAGCCTAGGTAGCATCTTCTTTACGCCGTAATTGGTTACGCCATATCCAGTTACCTGCGAGAAAATTATTATCATAAAAACAATCACAAAAGCAATATTTGCTAGGTTGCGCACTGTCGACCATGCGGTGAACGTAGGACTGTCTGTCTGTACAATAGCCACATTTGTGTTGAGAAACTGCCCCGCAAGAAAACCGAACATGCCGTCGCTAATTTTTGATAAGCCAACAAGTACAGGACATACAATCCAGCCTATACCATCAACAGCACACGATGTTGTGCTTGTGTCGGCTGGTTTTTTGGTGACACTACCTGGCTGGGCCACCGTAGCAACCCTAACATCTCCAACCTGTAGAGTCGCTCCCGTTTGACAGGCCTCCCTAGCCACCTTGTTGGTGTCTGTGGGTAATTTGCCGGTTGAGGCGCTCAAATTGTCTGGCGCCGGATAAGTTGCGTTACAATAATTCGGGTTTTTTTTGTTAAGCGACCCATTAATACAAGCCGTCTCTTGAGAGAGGTTGCCGCTAAATTGATTAAGACACAACTCCCCCGAGGTTACGCCGTTACCATCAACCGGTAATCCTTGGCCGTTAAAGCAGGCCTTTTCAACTGTTGGGTTTGAGTTTTGGTTACTTAAGCAATACGATGCATCTTTTTGGTGCATCCATCCATAAGCACATGCAACCGAACCGCTGGTGTCTAGGGCTAATCCGTAAGTATTCAAACACACCGACTCACCCGACCACAACTGAAAACTACTTGCATTCTTATTTATAATGTCAATTAGTCCCGAACAACTAGTTGAGATGCTAGTGGTGTCGACTGTATGAAAGGTATCGGTAGCTTGATCCAATGTAACATACGAGTCAACGTCGCCACCAGTCAGATCAAGGGCACCAGAATGGTAAACGCCGCTACTGTCCGTATAGGTCCATTTGGATGTTGTTAGATTGCCGTTGGTGTCGACCGTCTTTACGTCTACCAGGTTTTGGTAACCACCCTGTTGCGCCTTACAGATACTCGTAAAGCCTGTTAGTGCCGCATTGTAACTTGCGGCCGCATAGGTTACGTGGTTTATTGATATGTCGGCGCCTTTAAAGTATGGCAAGGCCTTAATCTTGCCCATAAGGCTATTTGAATTCGATTCGGGATCATTAACACTGCTATTGCGACAATGTATTTTGCCGTCCTGCTCTGGTGTGCTCGGACAGTTGTAGCCCAACGCCTGAAGGGCGCCGATTTTATTACCGGTGTCAATGCCGAAAACCTGTAGCGCATCACTAAACCACCCCTGGTCGTTAGTTTCTCCGTAACAATATGTTCTACCGTTCTTATCTCCCCAGTTATCGAATATAGTTCCTATCTGAACAGGTGTATTATTCATCCACTTAGATGTACCAGTAGATATTTGGTCGCCTGCTATATTATCACTGAAAGCGCCAAGATAGGCACAATATTTCATCATATAATAGTACTTAATTGCTCTGGTAACTGTATTGATATCGGTTGACTGCGTTAGGGTAGAAGCGTCGGCGGCTGCCGGCTGAACAAAATCACCAAACAGATTAACGACTGGCGCGAAGACTAATAAGGCAAGACTGACAATAATCAGCAGAGATTGTGCGGGTTTTGAGGCATGTTTTCGCCAAAGCATAGCTAATGCTATTAAAGCATAAACACAAGCTTGATCGCAATGTTGCTACAAAAAAGAACCTGGCTAGGCCAGGTTCTGTGTGTCCTTATTTTGACCTATTGATAAGGTACCCAAACGCCTTCGCCATTAGAGGCGACAACCCAACTAACTATTATGTCTTTCGGCTGCCCCGTGGCGGAGTCGTTGAAGTTAATCTTGTAGGCCTTGTGTCCTAGTGAGTCTGTTATGGCTTCCGAGCTATTTATTTGTGTTGGCATTTTTAGCGCGCCTTCATAACCATTGCTGTATGCGTTTATAATCATACCATTGTTGGAGCCGACAGACTGTTTAGCATCGTTGATAAGTGCCGGTATATCGTTGCTACCATTCATAACACTTGTACCCCAGAACGCTTTATCGGCTAGGTTTTCATCCCAACTTACGCCGTCGCTTTTGGTAACCAAAAACGGAACCCTACGCATATACATGGCAACGTGCAAAGCCTCTTCGGCAGTGTTGTTTGAAGATATGGTTTCCGGGAGTTTGTCGGCCTCATTCTTAGAACCCTTGTACCAATCATTCGCAACCTGATTTAGTGTACCTTCGCCATCGCCAAAATGTGTCATGCTGATAGCATACAAAGACACCATCACTCGCTGTTCGTCTGGCATTGCACGAAAGTCATCATCTGATTCAGCCAAGTATTTTTGTACATCAGCTTGTGTAACACTATACTCCGTCGTGCTCGCTTGCTCAGATGACGGCGCCGTTTCTGTTGGTGTAGCTGTAATAGTATTCGCCGGGTTAGTTGGGTCCTCGCTCGGGCTCGGGCTTTGAGCTGGGGTAGTTTCTGTCACTTGACCAGGAACAACACCTGCTTCGGCTGTTTTGTCCGAGTTCACTGGAGCCTGGCTATTATGCTCGCCATTAGCCTTTCCTGCACCCAGGCCAAGTGCAGCACCGACTCCAATAGCCGTTACTGCTATGCCGCCGGCAATGCCTAAGTATGCGCCGCGACCTAGTCTGCGGACGTTTTTAGCATCAGGATCAACCGCTCGCCTTACTTCGTTGACATCTGGAGTTTCAATATTGATTTTTGGTGTTGGTTCGGTGTCGTGACTCATATGATCTAATACTTCCTTGCGTCAAAAGGCGCTTACATATGAATAATTGTTATGATTAAACCATAGCATAAATTGGTAAAAAATGCAATACTTAAGCATAATCATTGGGTATAATTAATAGTGTATAGGCCTTAAATATTGCGACATCTGCTAAATTGTCGTATGGTATTAGTAGTTATGAAGATAAAACAAAAAATCAAGATGACACTTACCGCAACCTTGGCGGTTTTTGCGTTAGGCGCATTGCCTGTTAATAGTGTTTTTGCGGCTAACGACGGATGTAATTACAATGGGGCGATCCTAAACGGCAGCACGCTCTGTAACACAAATTCGAGCGATCCGGCACAAAAAAGTGCTGTTTGGGGCTTGCTGTTGTTGGTCATCAACATCCTTACCGCTGGTGTCGGTGTTGCGGCGGTTGGTGGGCTAATTTATGGCGCTATACTGTGGTCGGCGGCTGGTGGCAACCCAGGCCAAGTGCAAAAGGCGCGCCAAATTATCACAAACGTCGTAATCGGTATTATTGCCTACGCTTTGATGTTTTCGTTCCTCAACTTCTTAGTGCCTGGCGGTATATTTAATAAAGGCTAGGAATTAAACTGATGATATCGAAACTTAAACAAATAGTATCAATGGCAATACTGGTGGTTGCGTCGTCGGCGCTGGTTGGTTTAGCGGTTACCCCAGCAACTTATGCCGCAACCGCTGATGCAAGTTGTGATGCTACTTTTATAACCTTTCCGGCCTGGTATAATGGCCTGTCGACCAAGGTTAATGGCGAGTGTGCGATCATGTCGCCTAGTGATGCTGGCGGTTTGTCGACCTTTATTTGGCACGTCGTCTTAAATGTGCTGGCGATTTTACTGCAAGTGGTTGTTTATGTAACGGTTGCCATGATTATTTATGGCGGCTACATGCTACTGGCTAACGGCGGCAGCCCGGAATCTGTATCCAAAGGTAAAACGACTATTCGACACGCAATCACTGGCCTTATTATTGCCCTGCTGGCGGTTGCGATTGTAAATGTACTTCTGGGCATTACGGCGGCACCAAAATAATGAAATACTTACATACTTTTGCAGCTTTGATTAACGTTGGGGATAAGACCGGCGAGGTTAATATTCCGAATACCGACCCAACTATCGTTTGGCAAAATATACTGAATACCACCTACTTTTTTGCAGGTGTTGTGGCGGTTTTCGTGATTATTTACGCCGGGATGCGCTATATTTTGGCGCGCGGCAAAGAGGAAAACATTGTCAAAGCCAAAAACACGATTATTTATGCCATTTCGGGCCTGATTGTTATTTTACTGGCGTTTGTAATTACTAACTTTATCCTAGGGAGTTTCTCGAAATGAAAAAGCTAAAAACAATTATTCTATCAATCGTGACGGTTCTGGCACTTGGTTTGGTGCTCGTCCCCCAGCCGGTTGGGGCTGTCGACACCGGCTTTGGTACCTGTGACACCACTAATTCCACCAGCACAATCTGTACTGGTGCCAAAAACGACACACTTAATCCATTCCTTCAAACCGGGGTTAGGGTTATGTTTTTCATAGTTGGAGCCCTAGCGGTGATTATGATTATTTACTCCGGTATCCAATACGTTATTTCAGCTGGTGATAGCGGTAAGGTGGCTAAAGCCAAGAACACTCTGACCTATTCAATAGTTGGTCTGGTGATCGCCTTTTTGGCCTACGCCATCGTCAACTGGATTCTTGGGCAACTCCAAAATGGTGGTACGGGTAAGTAACACTTAACAAATAATAAAGAATCTGCTATAAAATATACTAGTTAGTTCAAAGAAAGGAATTTAATTAAATGAAAAAAACCATCAAACAAGTACTCGCCGGCCTGCTGCTTGTGCCTGTGCTTGCACTTGGCGTTAGTGCGGTTGTGCCATCTGGTTCAGCTGCGGCCGACCCAGCCAGTCAGATCACTAGCGGTATTAACTCTACTAATGACAACACCGGTACAACCACTAGCCTGTCGAGTGTCTTTAAGACTGTCGTCAATGTCTTGCTATTCGTGATTGGTGCCGTTAGCGTTGTGATGCTGATCGTTGGTGGTATTCGCTACACCCTATCAGCTGGCAATAGCTCGGCAGTTACGGCTGCAAAGAACACCATTATGTATGCCATCATTGGTTTGGTGGTAGCTTTCCTAGCCTATGCCATTGTCAACTGGGTGCTCGGCGCACTTCAGGGCAACGCAGCTACATCTTAATCGATTTAGTTGATAATAAAATCACCCGGTATTTGCCGGGTGATTTTAGTTTGGTTATTTGTGATTTAAAGAACCTGGATCTTCTTTGCTTGCTCTTGCTTGATCTTAGCAAAGCTGATGGTCAGAACGCCGTCTTTTAGAACAGCTTCAACTTCATCTTCCTTGACACTAACTGGCAAGGCTAACGTTCGGCTGAACTCGCCCCAGTAGCATTCTTGAATGTGCCAGTTGGTAGCGTCAGTCTCGTCACCGCTGGATAGCGTGCCGCTGATGGTTAAAATACCGTCACTGATGCTAACATCCAAATCTTCTTTGTTAACGCCAGCGGTGCGGGCTTTAACAACCAATTTTTCGTCGGTCTCGTAAACGTCAACTGCTAACTCACCCGGAAAGCCACTGTCGTCACCGTCCCAGGCTTCTTCAGCTGCTGGTGCCGGAGCTGCAGTTTGGTTGTCCGCAGTTAGGTCGTCGTCGTTGAGGAAGGCTGCTGCCAGTTCGTCCTCGATTAGTAAATCGTCATTTTGTTTGCGGGCCATGATATCCTCCACTTTTCTCTAGGCTCTTTGACAAGTTGTCTTTCATATTATAAATCGCATTTGTCGTATAATCAATTCTAAAGGGTAGTAAAACGTAAAAAAAACAATGCTTGATAACCTACTGTCAATTGTGGCTCCGCACCTCTGTTATGGATGCGGTAAAACCGGCACATTATTATGCCAAAGTTGTAAATACGACATCGTTAATGACAAAAATGAGGCATGTTTGGTGTGCCTTGGGCCGGCTCGGAGCGGCGAGATTTGCAGCCGTTGTGACGTAGCTTACGAAAAGGGTTGGTTTATTGCTGAGCGTGAAGGTCCACTAAAGGATTTGATCGATGCTTATAAATTTCAACGCGCTAAAGCGGGTTATGCGGTGCTGGCCGAGCTTTTGGGTTCTAGTTTGCCTGAACTAACCCCCGAGACGTTTATTGTGCCAATACCGACCGCCGGCGATCATATTCGTCAGCGTGGTTACGACCACTTGGCGCTTATCGCCAAGGAGTTCGGTCGCCTGCGACACTTGCCCGTTCTGCCAGTAGTTAAGCGTTTAACAAATTTAACCCAACATGACTTAAGCGCTGAAGAACGCGAACTGGCCGCCAGTCGGGCGTTCATTGTTGAAGCCAAACTCGATCCGGGAGCCACTTACCTGCTACTTGACGACATTATGACCACTGGCGCCACTTTAAAATATGCCGCCGAGGCAATGCGCGCGGCCGGAGCCGAGCATATATTTGCGGCAGTTATCGCCAGACAGGCTCTCGACTGATAATATACTGTATATAAACTTAAAATAGTTTATAATTGCCTTATGTCGAGCAGAAAAACGGTAACTATCCCAGCTCACTCTGAAGATTTAGCCGAGTTTTTTGGAATTATGATTGGGGATGGTTGCATAACCAAATATCAGATCTCAGTTACCCTAGATAGGCTTACTGACTCAAAATTTTGCGAATACGTAGCCTCGCTCATAGGCAGGCTTTTTGACGTAAGGGTGTCGATAAGAGATCGTCCGAACAGGGGCTGTGTTGTGATAGTCGTGTCGTCGATTGCGGTGGTTGATTTTTTAACAAGCAACGGGTTGTCGATTGGCAATAAAATTCGCGCCGGTGTTGATATACCTCGGTGGATTAGTGATAACTCGGTATTTGCGAAGGCTTGCATAAGGGGCATTTTTGATACCGACGGCTGTATTTATCTCGAAACACACAGATTAGGCAGTGGCGTATATAGATACCCCAGAATGGCTATAGTTAGTGCTTCGGCTAACCTAAGATACCCTCTTAACTTAATTATGCGCGATATGGGATTAAGCTCAAAAATCAGGAACAATCGAAGTGTAACGATAGAAAGATTTACAGATATAGAAGAATACTTTAAAATGGTTGGCAGTAGTAATCCAAAGCACATAGGTAGATTTACTGCTTTTGGAGGGGTCGGATAGTGGTTTATTCCAGCGGTCTTGAAAACCGCCAAGTCGCAAGGCTTCGCGAGTTCGAATCTCGCCCCCTCCGCCAATAAAAATAACCGAGTAATCGGTTATTTTTATTGCACTGCATGACAATAACTTTATTCTTCTAGATATCTTTTTTGAAGTACATTGACCAGAGCCTTAACACAAGCCCATGCCTCGGTCCTATTAGATGTCATATCTGGGGGCAATTCAAGTGAACCTGCGAGTTCAAAAATGATTGGATACGCAGGGTGTCCGGCCGCGCCAGACCACTCTTCATCGTGACTATTTGCCACAACTCCAACCATGTGACTCGCCACTATCTCGTCTTCGGTTCCGTCAGCTAGCTCATCTAAGCACTGTTTCCAATAACGCGTCACCTCCGGCATGCTTGTTAAATCTTGTGGTCGTAATTTATCCATAATACCTCCTAGGGTTTTGAGTAGTTTATTTTTATCGCTTAGCGAATGGAGTCGTGCTCAGGACTCACGTAGAAAGTTCTAGGCGAACTTTCGGTCAGTGGTTCGGGTTGATCTGGTCGTAGACCGTGTCGCCGCTCTCGCTGATGACGATGTGGCGGTGGTCGCTCGGGTACCCCGGCTCGGAGATGATGATGTCCGTCTGGGGTGCTCCGGTCTTGCCGTCGGTTCCGGCGTTGACCTTGACGGTTGCGTCAGGGCCGCTGCTCTGAACGTCGTAGCCCATCCTTGCTCCCATGGTTTCACCACTGCTGTGGTGGTGCTGGCCCTGTTTGGTGTGGGTAGTCCTATGCGCTGGCCGCCAGCTTAGCTTACACACCCGGTGAACTACCTATATTTATGATATAACATATTTTACAATTAGTGCAACGTAAACATATATATCGTACAGCAAAAAAGACGACCGAAAGTCGTCTTTTTAGTTTGGCGGAGGAGGGGAGATTCGAACTCCCGCACCAGATCTCTCCAGTCTAATGATTTAGCAAACCATCCCCTTCAGCCACTTGGGTACTCCTCCAGAGTTTTTGGCTGAACTTGATTGATTGTAGCATAAAACAGATTGAACGCCTAGATTGAAAGCCTTATATTTGCTACAATATGAATATAAGTATCTAATATGTAAGGAGGTGCCATGAAGCGGAAAGTCCTGGCCTACATCCCTGTTCTTGTTGTTGCCCTGGTGCTGGCTAGCCAGATTTTTGCACCGTTATCGGCGCACGCTTTGTCGATTGTTGATGGCGCCAATGCTGCGCGCGGCAGCGGTCAGCCGGAATATTTGTTTGGTAATGGCGGTCTAGTTTCGACAATCGTGAACTTTATGCTGTTTGCGGTTGGTGCGCTGAGTGTGGTTATGATTATGTTCGGTGGCTTGCGCTACGTTCTGTCGGGCGGTAATTCGTCGGCTGTTGCGGCTGCAAAAAACACCATTCTTTATGCAATTATCGGTTTGGTGGTGGCGTTTTTCGCCTATGCAATCGTGCAATTTATCACCAGTGCCCTAACCGGCTCGATAACGGCGCCAACTAACGTCTAACGCTTAAGCTTATGCTATACTGGGTCACATGGAAAACGATCAAGAGCAGCCGATAACTTGGAGCGCGCAGGAATATTTTCATCTTGAAAAGAACTTTTGGTGGTTCTTGGCGTTTGTGGCGATTGTTTTAGGGCTGATTGCGCTCGACATATTTTTGATGAAGTCTTACACCTTTTCAGCGCTGGTGATCGTGATGGCCGTGGCGGTAGTGATTTACATCCGTCGACCACCAAAAACGCTTAACTACGCCCTTTCGAATAGCCAGGGTCTGTATGTTGGCGAAACTCTGCATAATTTTGATGAGTTCAAGGCTTTTGGGGTGATTAAAGACGGCGATCACCACTCGATCATGCTGATTCCAACCAAGCGCTTTTCGCCGGGCGTGTCGGTTTATTTTCCAGAGGAAGCTGGCGAAGCAATTGTCGATATTTTGGGCAATCACCTGCCGATGGAAGACCTAAAACTCGACGCCATCGATATTTTGGTGCGCAAACTTCATTTATAACAGATTATTAGTCTCGCCTTTTGCCACCTGATATGTTACAATAATCAGGTTCGCGCCGCGTGGAAACACTTGTGGACGAAAGCACCTTCTAGTTACAGGGCGTGCTGCGCGTGCTTTACATGCGCGGTACGTCATTTGCACCCGTAGCTCAGCTGGATAGAGCGTTGGCTTGCGGAGCCAAAGGTCGTGTGTTCGAATCACGCCGGGTGTACCAATTGAATTTAAACCGTCTTTAACAGAGGCGGTTTTTGTTTGTATATTGACTTATGTCACATAAAATGGTATAATCAAAGTTAGTCGAATCATTTTCGCTTGTTCCTTCACTTGATCGGAGCCGCAATGTCCACCAAGGCTGCACCGGCTCAGCGTAGCCCGCTGAGCCCCTATGCACTGACGCTCGACGACATGGTCGAGGGACTCAAGATCGTGCGGTATCACACCCTCTGTGGGGTGCTGGACGACGGAATTATCATCCAGGCACCCCACACGGTAGACGGAAAGCTCGCTGTGGGTGTTTATAACTACTACAGCGGCGCTGACATCCGATTCCTCGCCGATCTCGGCGTCACCCCCTATCCGAGCGGTAAGTTCAGCGACGTCTGCTACACGATCGCCGCCAGCAACAAGAGCCGCATGCCAAGAAGGGTGATACCGATGCCCAATCAGGAACCGCTTGGCGAACCGGTTGCTGGTCGCCGACGAGGCGACCGCGTCGGGGCGTGATTCGCGCTCCGCAGTTCCCCGCAAAGCAAAGAGCTCTGTCGGGTCGAACCGCGGAGCTTTTTGCTTTTCAAGGGGTAAGTTGTGTGATTTTATGCTAAAATAAGGCGACCACTTGGAGAGGTGCAGGAGTGGTTGAACTGGCCGCTCTCGAAAAGCGGTATGCCGCAAGGTATCGAGGGTTCGAATCCCTCCCTCTCCGCCAAGCAATGACGATCCCGCGGGGTCGTTTTTGTTTTGACCAAATTTCCTCAATGTTGTATAATAGCAAATCTGACGACCTGGGCTTTGCTCGATCGTTCGCTCCTCGAGATTGGAGAAAAGCATGTGGCTCATCGTGCTGTATATGCTGCTGTCGGCGGCCGGTTTGGCGCTGCTTGTCGGTGCGGGGCATTACATCGAGCACCACGAGGAGCACAGCCTGCGGGTGCTCATGACAGAGTCGACGCTGTCTAGCGTCGGTGTTGTCGCCTGTTTGACGAGCGTCGCGCTGGTTTTCATGGCGGCGACGCACACCACCAGCGTTTCCAGCCGCCCGATGGCGTCTGTTGGCGCGATCGTGTACGCACTGCTTGTGTATTCGTCGAGCGTGCTGATCGTGATGCGCAACCTCACCATCAGGGGCGAGGCGCCCAGCAGCTAGTCGAACGCCCCCTCTTCTCTCGTCTCAGGCAAAGCCCACTGAAATAGCCTATCCGGTTGTTTCGGTGGGCTATTTCAGTTGGCGCGGAGTTGACGTAGCGTCTACAATAGATGCATGGAACCATCAATCTTTACGCGAATTATAAGGGGCGAAATACCAGCTCATAAAATTTATGAGGATGATCGGGTGATTGCTTTTTTGGACATTCATCCAATATCCGAGGGCCACACTTTAGTCGTACCTAAAACTCAAGTGCCATTTGTGTGGGACTTAAGCGACGACGATTACGCCTATTTGATGGCGACGGCGCGCAAGGTGGCGCTACATTTGCGCCAAAAACTGAACGTGCCGTACGTTGGTGAGCAAATCATCGGTTATGATGTTCATCACGCTCACATTCACCTAGTGCCGTTTTCGACGCCTTCTGAATTCCATTTTGTGCCTAATCCTAATGCCGAACCTGATCACGAGGCGCTGGCGGCTGTGGCTGATTTGCTGAGTTTTTAGATGAGTTTAAAAGTACTGGCCATCGGCAAAAAGCACGAGTCCTGGGTGGTTGAGGGTATAAATCGCTTTTCTAAGCGGCTACAGGCGCCCTATGATTTGGAATGGGTAGTTTTAGCACATTCGGCTCTTGAGGGCCTCAGCGCCCGTCAGGAAGAGTCTGAGCGGCTATTAAATAAGCTTAATGCTAATGATTATGTTGTGCTGCTGGATGAACGTGGCCGTGAGCTTGACTCACCCGGTTTAGCGCATCTAATCGAGCAGCAGTTGGTCGCCGCTCGAAAAATAGTGTTTATCATTGGTGGGGCTTACGGTGTTGACGAGCGAGTGCGCCAGCGGGCTAACTACGTTTGGTCGCTTTCGCCACTGGTCTTTCCTCATCAGCTAGTCCGTTTAATTTTGACCGAACAGATATACCGCGCCCAAGAGATCAACAGCGGCGGACCGTACCACCACGAATGATACGTTGACACTAACTTGACATTTTTAAAAGGTTATGCTAAATTACTAGACATAACCTTTTAAAAACAAACATGAACCTTAAAACACTCAACCCTTTACCGATACTAGTAACCGCTGCCATGGTGTTTGGTATTGTCGCTCACGATACCAATATTGACCGTGCAGCGGCGCTTGCTGTTGCTCTGCCGTCGATCGCCGCCGTTGGCTATGGCGCAATCGAAAACATCGCCCACCTCGGTGAACAACAGGTACACACTCACGTTGAACAGGTCAGTGTCAATAATAATTACACCTCAGCTATGCCGCGTTTAATGCCGCGCGAAGACGAAAATACCAACGGTCGCAAACGTAAACAATACGCTTCAGACGCCGATAGCGAATATCATTGGCCGTCGATTTAACGGATAACTTCAAGCTCGCGCTCTAGTCTTTCGGCTAGAGCTTTTTTGTCGTCCAGTTGCTGGCGACTCTCTTCAACCAAGTTGGCTGGAGCTTTATTGATATAGTTCTCGTTGTTCAGGCGAGCCTCGAGGTTTTGGATAGCGGCGTGGGTTTCGGCCAAGCGGCCTTCAAGATTGGTCTCGTGCTGCGACAGCGTCTCTTCGTCGACGTCTAGCCAAGCCTGGCGACCGCTATTAGCAAGGCGCAGACCACGGGCCGTGTCAACCAGACTTACCTGTTTGAGTTTGGCAAGCTGTTTGATTAGCTCGATGTTGTCTTGAATTAACGAATCATCTTCGTATAGCAGGCCGTAGCGCTCGTTGCCGGGTAGTTCGCTGGTAACAAAGCGGACCTCTGTAATCAATTGCTGTAGCTGTTCAAACTCGGCGGCAGCAATATCGTTAAAATCGATGGAGCCTGGCCACTGCTCGGTAATCAGCAGGCTGTTGTGCCAAGGTAAGGTTTGCCAGATGGTCTCGGTTACAAATGGCGCGAATGGATGAGCGATCTTAAGGCTGGTATCGAGCACCCAAGCCAAAAGCTCCGGGTTGTCCTGATTCTTGCTGGCTTCGACATACCAGTCGGCGACGTCGTCCCAGATAGCGTGATAAACGGCTTCACCGGCCTCGGCAAAACGATATTTTTCGACACTCTCACCCACTAGGTTGGCGGCGTCAGTTAATTCGCGCACAATCCAGTGGTCGGCTAGTGTTTTAGCGACCGGCCCGCGATCGGCTTTGTAGGCCTCGCCGAGCTTGTTTTCGACAAAGCGCGCGATGTTCCAGAGCTTATTGGCAAAGTTGCGCCCAGCAACCACCCGGTTTGAACTAAAGGCTTGGTTTTGACCGGCCGTACGACTGGCAATAATGCCTAAACGCATGGCGTCGGAACCGTATTCGGCGACGACTTCCATTGGATTGATAACGTTGCCTTTACTTTTGCTCATTTTTTGGCCATGTTCGTCGAGTACTAGGCCGTGCAGATAAACGTGCTTGAATGGCACCTGATCGGTGGCATAGAGGCCAAGCATGATCATACGGGCAATCCACGGATATAAAATATCGTGCCCAGTTTCAAGAACACTGGTCGGGTAATAATGCTTTAAGTCGCCATCGGTTAGGAAGTCGGTGGTGATGAATGGCCATTGACCACTTGAGAACCAGGTATCAAAGGTGTCTTCTTCGCGGCGGTACTGCTTGCCGTCAACTTCGATAATTGGCTCGTCGACGCGCTCGTCGTAAATCCAATCGTCGGGGTCGTTGACGTTCTGAAAGGCTGGAATCGGAATCCCCCACGGGATTTGACGGCTCAAATTCCAGTCTTTGAGATTGTCGTAATACTGGATTAAAGCTTGCTTGCGACTAAGGGGGCTAAAGGTGATTTCGTCGTTTTCAACGGCCTGTTTGGCGCGCTCGGCCAGTGGTCGAACCTTAATGAACCATTGGTCCTTGATCAGCGGCTGAATTGGCAAACCTGATTTGTAATCATAACCAACGGTGTGCTCGATTTCTTCTTCGCCGCGCAGTAAATCTTGGGCCTCAAGGGCAGCGAGAACGCGTTTGCGAGCTACCTCTGGCTCGAGTCCCATAAACTGCGATGGTACGTTGATCATCGTGCCGTTGAAGTCGATCACCTGCAGGCGATCAAGATCGTGGCGCTGACCAACCTCAAAGTCGTTAGGATCGTGAGCTGGCGTAATCTTGACGGCGCCAGTACCGAAATTCATGTCGACGTATTCGTCGGCAATAATTGGAATCTCACGGTCAGTTAGTGGCAATAAAACACGTGTGCCGACGAGGTGTTTATAGCGCTCATCGTTAGGGTTAACAGCGATAGCCATGTCACCAAACATCGTCTCTGGTCGCGTGGTGGCAACGACAATTTCACCGACACGGTCGTAAGTTGGGTAGGCGATTTTCCAGAGTTTGCCCTTCTCTACTTTGTGGTTGACCTCGATATCGGCGTAGCTAGTTTGATACTTGGTGCTGTAGTTAACAATACGCTCACCTCTGTAAATAAGGCCGTCATCCCAAAGTTTTTTAAAGGTTCCGTAAACGGTTTTAATCACCTTTTCGTCAAGTGTGAAGACCAAATCTTTCCATGAAGCACTGACACCCAGGGCGCGCAGCTGCAGTTCCATGTTACCGCGCTGTTTTTCAACAAAGTTCCAGACCTGGCTGTAAAGTTGTTCACGTGAAAAATCGAATCTGCTACGGCCCTCTTTTTGGAGTTCCCTTTCGTAGACAACCCAAGTCTCAAAACCGGCATGATCGGCGCCCGGAATGTAAATCGTGTCCCGGCCCTTCATGCGGTTGTAGCGAATCATAATATCTTCGAGCGCCACCGTTAGGGCGTGACCAATGTGCAGATTACCGTTGGCGTTTGGCGGCGGCATAATAATGCTAAAGGGTTCGCCCTTGCCGGTTGGATTAAAGGCGCCGCTCTGTTCCCACATGGCGTAAATATTCGGTTCGTATTGATTCGGATCGTAGGTCTTAGCTAGTTTCATCTTTGATTTTTCACGTGAAAATTTATAGTAATGCTCTTGTTTAGCACCTCTGTTAACATTGTAGCACGGCATTTAAATATTGCGAAACAGGGGGACTGATGCAGTTAGCCGGCCAATGCTATAATGGGGCTATGGTAGAGATTCACAAGGTCAGCGACAAAGAGCAGTGGGACGACTATGCATTAGAAAATGGCGCTCATCCGTTACAGCTGTGGGGATGGGGGCAGTTGAAGTCGCAGCACGGCTGGATGGTCGACCGGGTGTTTATCTATGACGAAGAAAATTTGGTTGGGGCTGCTCAGCTGTTAATTCGTCGCTTGCCGCAACCGCTTAAGGCATTTGCCTATGTGCCGCGGGGGCCGATCATGGGCGAGGGCTGGCAGCCGGCTTATCTTGATGAATTGGCGGCCTATGTAAAGCGACACTTCAAGGCCGTGGCGGTATCGGTTGAACCGGACAGTGAAGAATTTGAGATACCAAAGGGTTGGGTCGAGAGTCGTAATCGAATTTTGCCAGCTCGTACGGTTCTACTAGATCTGACTCAGAACGACAGCCAGCTGTTGGCCGATATGGCCAAGAAGACTCGTCAGTATATCCGTAAATCTTCGGCCGATGGGGTGGTGATTCGTTCGGTTAAAACTAGGGAAGAGCTGGACCGCTGCTTAGATATTTACCGTGAAACAGCTGGTCGGGCGCAGTTTGCGCTGCATGACGAGCAGTATTACATTGACGTTTTTAACTCTTTGCAGGATCATTCACCAATTTTTGCGGCATATCATGACAACGAGCCGGTGGCCTTTTTGTGGCTGGCGATCAGCGAGCGAACAGCTTACGAGCTGTACGGCGGTATGAGCGAGCTAGGTTCTGATCTGCGCGCCAATTACGCCCTGAAGTGGTACGCCATTCGCAAGATGAAAGAGTGGGGGCTGGAGCGCTACGACTTTGGTGGTTTGATTAACGACGGCATTAACACCTTTAAATTGAGTTGGGCGGTGGGTGATACAAATTTGGCGGGAACGTTTGATAAGCCGCTATCAAGTTTTTATTCGCTGTGGAGCAGGGGACTGCCGGGCGCCAAAAAATTCATGCAGCGTTTGCGGTCGCTTTTTAAGTAATTCTTTCATCCTGGCCGGCGTAACTTCTCTCCAAGGGTACGCTTTTTGATATGACTTCCACAGGAAGTCGATATCAAGCGCTCGGCTGAAATCCGTGGGTACAGCCACGGATTTCACAGCCCCTTGTCGAAAAGTTACGCCAGCCAGGACCCAAGCTTACCCAAGCAAGGGATTGTAAAATCGGTTGTTATAACCGATTTTAGCCAAACGCTTAAATAGACCTCCGATGGAGGTCTATTTAAAAAGTGTGCCCTTGCGCGGGTGAGCTTGGGTCCTGGCGGTAATCTATTTTGCCCAAGCAGTCTTAGTCATCGATAAACTAGGGATAACTTCGACATCAAAGGGACTAGTTGGCTGCATTTTCTGAGCGTAGTAATAACCGAGTGTCGCGATCATGGCGGCGTTGTCGGTGCAGAGTGACATTGGGGCGTACTCGATTTTAATTGGTAAACGAGCTGATAGCTGACGGCGTAATTCGGCGCTAGCAGCCACACCGCCGGCGATCACAACCGATGCTGGCGCGTAATCTTGAAAGGCTTTTTCGGCTTTATCTACCAGAGTCTCAACCGCAATATTCTGAAAACTGGCCGCGAAATCGGCCCGCTGGGCGTCATTTAAACGGCCTGCTAGCTCGTGTGATGGAAAGTCTGTGTCGACGCCTACTTCAGCCTGAACGGCCCGCAGAACGGCCGTCTTGAGGCCAGAGAAGCTAAAATCATAAGCACCTTGCATGTGGGCTTTTGGTAAATGATAGGCTTTAGGGTTGCCGTTTTCGGCGGCTTTAGCGATTGATGGTCCGCCCGGATAACTCAAGCCAAGGATCTTAGCAACCTTGTCGAAGGCTTCGCCGACGGCGTCATCTTGGGTCTGACCAAGTAACTCAAAGTTACCGTGATCGTGAAATAGAACAAGTTGTGAGTGACCGCCGCTGACAATTAAAGCGAGCATTGGAAATTTAGGCTGTTCGGATGGCAGTTGTAGGCTTAAACCATTGCGCTGCTCGGTAATAAAGTTGGCGTAAACGTGTCCTTCGACGTGATGAACAGGGTAGAGCGGCTTGTTTTTGGTCAAAGCCAGAGTGCGGGCGGCCAGCGTGCCAACCAGCAGGGAACCGATCAGTCCAGGCGCGTAGGTGACGGCGATGGCATCGATATCATCCCAGGTGAGGCTGGCATCGGTTAGGGCGCGGTCAATGACGGGGTTAATCATTTCGATATGGCTGCGTGCGGCGACCTCTGGCACTACGCCACCGTAAACGGTATGAATATCGATTTGTGAGTGGACGACATTACTTAAAAGGACGCGGCCGTCTTCGACCACGCTGGCGGCTGTTTCGTCGCAACTGCTTTCGATTCCCAAAATTTTCATTACGGTAATTATAGCGTTTTTTGACCGATAAGTCCATTGTTAACAGATGTAGATTTATAATACTTGCATTATACTTAAATAAAGCTTAAACTAAATATCAAACCAACTAGACAAGGATTAGCCATGACCAAATTCGGTAAGGTGTGTTTAATCTTGGGGTTAATGGCGGCTGCGACAATTTTTAATATTTGTATAAATCCGGCTACGGCGGGCGCGGCTGATGGTTATTGGTCGACAGCGCCGCCCAAATTTTTGTCTTTTATACCCGATCAAACTTTGCCAAATTGTAATGGCACTTTGCTGCAGGCTAGTGTTGATGGGGTGGGCGATGGCCTACCAATCTGTCTGGTTGATACACAGCCGACAAGTGGTCTGCGCTGGGGATATTATCTGAATTATGGTCTGCCACAGCCGGTCATTAGTTTTAATTACGAGGCAAAATTTTACGCAATCACCGGCTTGTCATATGTTCCGAGGGCGACGGACTATGTCGCCGCAAGCGATAGCCTGTTTGTGGGTAATGCTAACACGAGTGGTCGTCTTACAATTTATGAACATGTGACTCGGCGCTTAAAACGACGTACTAATCTGGCGCAAACTTATTTTGAATTTGACGGTTCGGCACCGGAATACGTCAGTGCGATGGCGGTGGTCGGTGATATCGGGGTGTCTAATAACGGACGTTATGTTGTGTTTGAGATGCGTGAAAGCGGTTTTGCGCTGCTGGACCGTAAGGCTATGACGATAAAACAAATTTCAACTCAAGCCGTTCATTATGGCTGGGGGAGTGATCCGGCGGTAGAGCTAGCCGTTTCGGATGATGGAGGGTTGGTGGTCGAAGCTGGTTTAAACACACCATTTAATGTGTGGGCGGTTAGTGAGAGCTGTGGAATGCCGATTGAACCGGGTGGTGTTGCGCCGCCGGTGAATGCGAATTGTCCGAATGTCAACTTGCCGTATGCTGATTTTTTGACGACCGCCAGCGTATTTTACGCGCCAGTTTTTAATGACAGTAATACGATCCTAAGGTTTTATTTGCGTGGCTACGATGGCCGCAGCGGTTACGTAACCCTTGCGTCGGCCGGTTCAAGCAATAAGATGGCTTATTTGGCGCTCGGTGACTCGTATACCAGTGGCGAAGGCGAGCTTGACAATAAATTTTACAAGTCAGGCACCGACTCGGAGTTTGAAAAGTGTCATTTGAGCCTAAGGTCGTACCCGTTTTTATATGGTCAAAATTTAGGTTTGCCGGGCGTGGGCGTAAATAGCGTGGCCTGTTCGGGTGCGCGGACTACCGATATTTTGGGCTCCAATGATGACTACTGGGGTCAGGGTAAGCGCCTGGGCAGTGGTGGTTTAAATCTAACGAATGATGATCGACTGTCTTACCAAGCGCAGGCGTTGGATGATTTTACTCCGGGTAGAGTGCGCCAATTGTCTTTTGTCGCAAAATATACGCCAAATTTGGTGACGGTGGGGATTGGCGGCAATGACTCGGGGCTGTTCGGCAAACTGGCGGCCTGCGCTATGCCGGGCGAGTGCGAGTGGGTGAGTGACAAAGGCAAGGCTCAGACTTACCAAGAAATTAACAGTCTTGAGCCAAAACTTGTTGATACTTACCAAAAAATTAAGCAAGCCTCACCGTCCAGTCGGGTTTTTGCTGTCAATTACCCACAAGTGATTAATCCCGAGGGGCACTGTGACGCCCTAACCTCGGCTATGTTTAACGCCAATGAACGACGGCTGATTAACGAAAGTATTGCGCACATCAATGACGTGATCGATTGGGCGGCTACTAAGGCTGGCGTGGGTGTCTTTGATATCGAAGCCAGCTTTGTGGGCCACAGACTATGCGATGATAGTAGTCAACTGGCGGTTAGTAGCTTGCGTATTGGCAATGACTTTGGGCCGGGCGACAGCAAATTACTACACTTGCTTGGCAACGAGACATTCCATCCGACGCCTTACGGTCAGCAGTTAGTAGCGGCTGCGCTTTATGCCCAGATGTCGCAGCTTGAACAAGCAACTTCGAACAAACCCAAGGATAATCAGTCAGCAGCTGACAGTGATTATTGGCCACAGGGCATAACTTACCCGCAGTCTAGAAATGTTGAATTAACCACAACACCACAAATAGAAAGCCTTAATATGTCATTTGGGGTTCAGCTGCCGGCCAATTCGCTAGCACCCGCATCTGAGGCTAGTGTTACGATTGACGACTCGGCGTCGCTAAGTGCGCCGGCAAATCAGGATGGAGCTTTTGCGGTCGACCTAGCTTTGCCGGACAATTTTAGTGAAGGTGTTCATACGGTTCACATTGAGGGCGAGTCGCCGAGTGGCGACCGAATAGATAATTACGAGATGGTTAGCTATAATCCACCGAACGAGTCTGACGATAATGCGGTTAACGATATTGGCGACGGTGATAATGTTGATCAAAATAAGTCGGACGACAACAATCAAAGCAGCGACACGACGGACAAAGGATCAACTGACGACCAGCGGACCATAGAAGTTAATCCGGCACCGCCCAGTGGCGGGTACAATCAATTCGTCAGTATCTTACCTTGGGGTTGGCGTATGCGAATTGATGCCCTACGGCCTGCAGCACTATCGGGGCGTGACGTCCTGCCAGATGATTCGCCTAGCTTTGTGACCGATGGCCAAAAAAACATAAAATCGGCCGGCGCTAAACCGGTCTCAGCAAAATCAAGTCAAGCCGTACTTGGCTGGAGTACATCTCGAGCGATAACCTGGCGCAGCTGGCTGTTCGGACCAATCTATTGGTATATGCCGTTTTGGCTGGCGTCGTCTGATCAACCAGGTATAATGAGTCCATGGCTAATTTTCGCTCACTTGTAAAAAAATTTATTCCAACTAACTTATTTAAGAAAATTGAACCCTACGGGCATTTGGTCGAAGCGGTAGCGGCAAACGTGCGCTATGGTTTTCCGTCGCGAGGCATGCATATTATTGGCGTGACCGGAACGAACGGCAAAACCACTACCACCTCACTTATTCAGCGAATGTTGCATGAGGCTGGCTATAAAGCTGCGCTCATGAGCACGGTTCAGTACGGCGTTGGCCTAGATATCACGCCCGAACCTCAGCATATGACAACAGCTAGTGCGCCGCTTTTACAGCGTCGGCTGCGTCAATTTAAGCGAGCTGGTGCCGAGTGGGTAGTGGTCGAGACGTCGAGCCACGCTTTGGCCCAGCACCGCATATGGGGGATTCCGTATGAAATCGCCGTCATGACCAACATAACTGGCGACCACCTGGATTATCATGGTACTTTTGCTAACTACCTTGAGGCCAAGCGGCGACTGTTTGCGATAACCGCGCGCAATCATGGCCTTGGTATTATTAACGCTGATGATAAGAATGTTGATAAATTTACATCAACAACCACCAATAATATTACTTACGGTATCAAGCACGGTGATTTGCGGGCGACCAAGTCGGATATGCAGGCCGATCATTCGACGTATGTGGCAAAAATTGGCAACGATCAATATAACATCACAGTTAATCTTCCTGGTGAATTCAATATTTATAATAGTTTGGCGGCTGCGGCAACTGGCCGAGCTATTGGTTTAACAAAGTCGCAAATTGAAAAAGGAATTGCCGCGACCAAGAGTGTTGAGGGCCGCATGATGATGGTTGACGAAGGTCAGAAGTTTAGTGCTGTCGTTGACTACGCCAGCACGCCAGACGCTTTTGAACGCTTTTTTGAAGCAATCAAACCATCAACCAAGGGTAAGCTAGTCGTGGTTTTTGGCTCTGCTGGCCGACGCGACGAGGCTAAGCGATCAGTCCAAGGCGAGATAGCCGCTAAATATGCCGATGAGATTGTCGTGACCGAAGAAGATGACCGCGATATTGATGGAAACAAAATTATGGATGAGATTGCGGCTGGCGCTGAACGCGGCGGTAAGGTCAGGAATAAAGATTTGTTTTTGATTTTAGACCGCGAAGAAGCGATCGGCTTTGCCTTAACCAGGGTTGCGAAAGCTGGTGACTTGGTAGCCTTTTTGGGCAAGGGCCACGAAAAAACTATTGAACGGGCCGACGGCGAATACCCGTGGAACGAGCCAGAGATAGTTCGCGAGGCTATTAAGAATCTATTATCAGAAAAGCCGAAGAAACGGTAATAGCGATAATCTTGTTGTAAATTGAAATGCCCCGCATCCTGGTTGAGAGGATGCGGGGCGCCAGCGATACGCGGTGTTCATCGCTGGCCCTCCGGTCTTGCGACGCGGAAGTATGTGACGTCACACCATCGACTCGTACGAGACGTAGACCTTGTCGTCGACGACAGTGACCGAGATGTAGCCATGCTCGCTGTTGGAGAGAAATAGCTCGATCGGCAAGCCTTGGTCATCAAGCCCTATCTGGGCCTTTGCAAAGCTCGCCACGATCAGAGCTTCTCGTGTCGTTGAACCGCCTTCGGCGATTGCGGCGTTGGGCGGTAGCTCGATTCCAAGCAGCAGGCTGCCGAGTTCGTGCTGACGCTCCATGGCGTAGTCCTGGAAGGCTCGCGCCGATGCGAGTGGCTTTGCGCCGATGCTCTTTACCAGGCATTTTACGGTTGCCATGATCCACCTGACTGTCGTAGTTTGGATGAACCAATCACTATTATTATATCAATTTGATGTTGTAATGAGCAGCTTGCTAAAACAAAAATTGTGCATTGTCAATTTAGCACTCTGGGCTTGCAAGTGCCAAAATTTTTCTTTACAATTAAGACTGTTAAAAACAAGGAGGAAAAGCGATGGCTACACCAATTAAACCTCTGGCTGACCGGGTCGTGGCTGTGCGCGAAAAAGCGCAAGCAAAAACCGCCAGCGGACTTTACCTGCCAGACAATGCCAAAGAAAAACCAGTTGTTGCCAAGATTGAGGCAATTGGACCAGATGTCAAGCAACTTAAGATTGGCGATAAAATTATTTACAAAGAATACTCGACAACCGAACTAAAAGTTGATGACAGCGAATACTTAATCGTAAAGGAAGAGGATGTCCTTGCGACACTTTAGGAGTTTTTAATGGCCAAAAAAGTTTTTTACGATGATGAAGCCCGCCAGCGTGTTTTGGGCGGGGCTAAAGCTTTATACGATGCCGTTAAGGTGACCTATGGCCCGAAGGGTCGTAATGTGGTGATCGGTAAAAGCTATGGTGGTCCGACGGTTACTCACGATGGTGTGACGGTGGCTGAATCGATTGACCTTGAAGAAAAAGATGAAACTTTGGGCTATAAAGTTGGCGCCGAGTTGATTAAGCAGGCTGCTAAAAACTTGAACAAAGCGGCTGGTGACGGCACAACGACTGTAACGGTTCTTACTTATAACATTTTGAAAGAGGCTAATCGTTTGATTGCGGCTGGCCACAACCCAATGGAGCTGCGCCGCGGCATCGAAGAGGCTGGCGCGCTAGTTGTTAAAGAATTAGACAACCTAACCGAAAGCATTGAAGGTAATAGTGCCCGAGTTGCCGAGGTTGCGACAATTTCGGCTGGCGATGAAACGATCGGCAAGCTGATCGCTGATGTTATTGAAAAGGTTGGTAAAGACGGCGTCGTGACCGTTGAAGCTGGCCAAGAACTCGAGATTAAGTCCGAAGTTGTTGAGGGCTTTAGCCTAGACCGTGGTTGGTCGAGCGCCTTTTTTGTAACCGATGCTTCACGGCAAGAAGCGGTTTATGAGAAGCCGGCGATTATTGTGACCGACAAAAAAATTTCCAGCGCCCAGGAATTTCTGCCATTGATCGAGAAGTTGGTTCAGGCTGGTCAAAAGGATATTGTCTTATTTGCTGATGAGGTTGAGGGTGAGGCGTTGAGCGTCCTGATTTTGAACCGCCTAAAGGGCGTGCTGAATACGGTTGTCGTTAAGGCGCCAGCCTTTGGCGACCGTCGCAAAGAAGTTTTTGATGATATTGCGGTGCTGACTGGCGCCCAAGTGATTAGCGCCGATCGTGGCATGTCATTTGATGATGTTTCGCTCGAGGTAGTGGGCAGTGCTCGCAAGGTGATTGTTGGTAAGGATGATACGACGATTATTGAAGGCGCCGGTAAAGCGGACTCTCTTAAGGCTCGGATTACCCAAATCAAAGCTCAGGCCGAGACTGCGCCGAGTTCATATGACCGCGAAAATTACGAAAAACGAGCCGCGGCTCTTAGTGGCAAGGTGGCGGTCATTAAAGTCGGTGGTGCTACCGAGACTGAAATCGACGAGAAGAAGTTCCGTGTTGACGATGCCGTGGCAGCTACCAAGGCTGCTTTAGCCGAGGGTATTGTACCGGGCGGTGGTGTAGCGCTTGTTAATATTGCTAACGAAATTCTTAAGAAAGATTTTGGAACAACGAAGGGCCGCTTGGTCAGTTTGGGCGTGGCCGGTACGGCTGGTGTAAGGCTACTACTTGAGGCCCTGAAACAACCATTTATGCAGATTGTCAGCAATTCTGGCCTCAACGCCGAAGCGTTATTGGCGCAGGTCGAAGCTGGTAAGTCGGGCTTTGGCGTCAACGTGAATACTCCGGAAGCTGGCGTGATTGACGTCAAAAAAGCTGGCGTGATTGATCCAACTCGGGTTACTAAAGAAGCGGTTCAAAATGCCGTATCGATCGCTTCGACGGCCGCGACTATGGGCGCCTTGGTGGTTGATATTCCAGAACCAGAAGCTCCGGCGGCTCCAGCCGGCATGGGTGGCGGCATGGGCTTTTAGTTAAGCACTGCCTATAAAAATACTCCTCGAATTTTCGGGGAGTATTTTATTTTTGGAGCAAAGTTCTAGGCCGCTTGGTCGTCGGCTGGCGATAAGTAATCGATCTCTTTGATGATATCAAGTAAAGCTTCGGCGCGGCGTGTTTCGTCGGTAATCGCCTGGGCGGCCTCGTGGGCCGGGCCGATCAACGACTTGTCGTCGGTACTGCGAATCAAAAGCAGGTAAGCGTCAAACTTTTCGTCGGCCGGCAGGTCTAGCTTATCAACCAGCGGCTTAAGTTCGTCGATGGCATTCTTTTTGATGCCCGATAAATCGTTGCCGCCAGACGCGGCCGATAAATCACTCGGCTGAACTAGTGGAGCAGTCGTGACATCGGCTACTGGTGCGTCGGGCAGAGTTGGTGTGGGCACTGCTGCAGGCGCGGCCATCGGCGCTGAAGTGGGCGTTTCTTCGAATTGCATCGGCGCTGGGTCGGGCGCGTCAACGACACCGGCCAAAGCCTGTGCTAGTTCTTGGTCGTCGCTAATCGGTTGCGTTGATTGTGTTGGTTGAATATCCATAGCCCACCCTAAAAATAATGCTTATGATTCTGATAAAAACAGTGTATCATATGTATATAAAACTGTTCAACAGGTGGGATAAAATGCTAGACGATCAAAACGTAATTAAACAACGTGACCCAAGCGGCGCGTTAAGTGTCGCAGCTGCCGAGTGGCAGCAGACTCAATTTCAACCAGAAGTTGTCAATGGTGACAACGATGGCCGTGAACTAAAATCAATTGTTTTAACCGGAATGGGCGGCTCGGCTTTGGCGGCTTTGTTGCTCAAGACTTGGCTGAAAGACCGGCTAAGCCTGCCATTTGAAATTGTTCGTACCTACGACCTGCCAGAATACGTTAATCAAAACACCCTAGTTATTGCCAGCAGCTATTCGGGTAACACCGAAGAGACGCTGAGCGGCTTGGCTCAGGCTCGGGCCCGAGGCGCACAAATTGCTATTTTAGCTTCAGGCGGACAGTTGGTCGAAACGGCAAATGCCGAGCAGATTGCTTACGTCGAATTGCCGGGTGGTCTGCAGCCACGCATGGCGATGTTCTACAACTTAAACGCCCTGGTGACTTTACTAGCACATTTTCGTGTGGTGCCAATTGAGACTTTGGGCGAAATTCTGTCTGTTGGTGACTGGCTGAAGTCGGAAACCGCCAAATGGCTGCCAACCACACCTACGGTTAATAACTATGCCAAGCAAATCGCGCTTGAAGCAGCCGGTAAATCGGCCGTATTTTACGGTGGTACGCTGACCGCGCCGGTTGCCTATAAATGGAAAATTAGTTGGAACGAAACCGGTAAAAATCTGGGCTTTTGGAATGAGTTTCCAGAGTTTAATCACAATGAATTTTTGGGCTGGACATCGCACCCGGTCGAAAAGCCGTTTGTCGTCTTCGATATCATTAGCAACCTAGAGCATCCGCAGATTTTGAAGCGTTTTGAGATTTCTGACCGTTTGCTTAGCGGTAAGCGTCCAAAATCAATCCGCATTGAGCTGCGTGGCGACACACCGATCTCGCAGATGCTATGGGGTTGTATTTTAGCCGACTTTGCCAGCATGTACCTAGCCGTTTTGAATGGTGTTGACCCGGTACCAGTAGAACTAATCGAACGCCTAAAACAAGAACTGCGTTAATTAACTGTAGTAACGCAAAGCTTCAATCGGGTCGTGACGAGCGGCCCGAATTGCTGGGTAAATGCCAAAGATCGTGCCAATTACAATTGATATCCCAAGCGCGATGACCGCGATTTGCCAAGTGAAGCTCGGGTAAAATGGCAAAAATGTGCTGGCCGCAAAGGCCAAGCCGTAGCCTAGACCGTAGCCCAAAAAGCCACCACTCAAGCTAAGCGCCAGTGATTCAATCAAAAATTGCCAAACTATGTCGGTTGTGTGGGCGCCGACAGCCTTGCGTATGCCGATCTCGCGGGTGCGCTCGGCTACGTTAACCAGCATTATATTCATAATACCAACTCCACCAACCAACAGCGAGATAGCTGCAATTGCTGTTGTAACGCTCACAACGGCGTAGAATAACTGGCTGGTCGGACGCGAAATATCGTTACTGGCTAAAACGGTGAAATCTTTATCGCCAAGGTGCTGATGTGTAAGAGTTCTGTTGATGGCGCTGACGACGCCCGGAAGGTTAGCAACCGAGTCGCTTCTAACATTAATTTGTTGAATCTGCGCCAAACCATCGCTTAGGGCGTAGGCAACCGACTGGCCGATAATAATGGCGTTATCAAGATCGACATTATTGTAGTTAATCGGCTGATTGGTGGACTTCAAAACGCCAATAATCGTGAATGCCTCACCACGAATATAAACGGTTTGGCCCAAGGCATCAATGGTCCCAAAAACAGCTCGTGCCAAACTTGGGCCAACCACCGCCGTTTCCTTGCTGATCGATGAATCCAAAAACTCGCCACTATCAATTTTTAGGTTGTCGATCGATGCTAGCTCTGGGGTGGTTACGACAATTGGTGTGCCAACCGGCGCCGTGTGCTCGGCCGCAATATTACCATTCAAAATACTGATTGGGGCAACCGCTTTAACGTGGGGCAACTTGGTAATGGCCTCAACGTCACCACTGGTCAGGGTGCTAGTGACAAAACCTTGGTGCTGCGGAATTGTAATATCATTCAAGAAATTGTTATTGCCAGCGCCGGGTCGAATAACCGCCAGGTTGCCGCCTAAGGCGTCAATTTGTTTTGTTACGATTTGGCCGGCGCCACTGCCGAGCGACAAAATAGTTGTAATACTTGCAACACCAATCATAATGCCTAGAATCGTTAAAAGAGTCCGTGACCGGCTGGAGCGCAGCGATTGACGGGCGTTTTGAACATGCGATGAAAGCAAAAAGCGGCTCATTGGTGATACTCCTCGGCGCGCCGGGCGGGCGTGCGTTTTTTGGCAATTTGTTGACGTTTGCGGCCGAGCGCTTTTAGCTGTCGGCGGTTAGCCGGGGCCAGCTTCGTCATCGGTTTAGTATCTGGCTCGGCGTTAAGCTTGGCAAGCTTACTAGTCACCGGGTCGCTGACGGTTACTTTTTGGCCCATTGGTCGCTTGAAGTCGACCGATGGCTTGCCGATCAATACGTCGGTATCGCTGGCGATCTTGCCATCAAGCATGGTAATAACGCGGCTGGCATAAGTGGTCAGGTCGGGGTTGTGGGTGACCATGATGATAGTGTTACCGCGGCGATGCAAATCAGACAGCTCTTCCATAATAATGTGGCTGGCCCGCGAATCAAGGTTGCCGGTTGGTTCATCGGCCAAAATAATTGATGGATTATTAACCAGTGCTCTGGCGATGGCCACGCGCTGCGTTTGTCCGCCTGAAAGCTGATAGGGCAGATAATATTCACGCTCGTTGAGATGAAAGGTTGCTAGCATTTCGCTAGCCTTTTTCATGCGCTTGAGGTGGCTCATGCCACCTTTGTAAGTTAAAGGAAGGGCGACGTTCTCGATAACCGTCAGCCGGCTGATCAAATTAAAGCTTTGAAAAACAAATCCAATTTGCTGCGAGCGAATGCGCGCCAAGCGGCGCTTGGACAATGAACTAACTGGTTGACCCTCGAGCTCGTAATCGCCCTCAACACTTGTGTCGAGCAGACCCAGAACATTTAAAAGGGTAGTCTTGCCGCTGCCGCTCGGACCCATAATAGTCACAAATTCACCCTTATTGATCGTCAAATCAACGCCATCAAGAGCATACTGCTCGGCGTCGCCAATACCAAAACGCTTTTTGAGATTTCTTAAAACAATTACGGGCGTGTTTTGGCTGTTTTCCATGTCTATATTATTATGCACTGTGACCGCTGTCGGTTTCAACTATAAAGTCTGCTAAAATAGTTGAGTCTGGAGGGGTGCAAGAGCGGTTGAATTGGCACGCCTGGAACGCGTGTATAGTGCAAACTATCCAGGGTTCGAATCCCTGTCCCTCCGCCAAGAAATTATTTTTTGAGTTTTTTAGCGATGTCTTGATTCAACTGCTGGCGTTTTTTCTCGTGGTAAGATTTTTCGCCACGTACCAAATCATCGACAAAAGCTGCGACGTCAGAACCGGTCACTTCAATAACGCTGCGGCCGCTAGCGGCTGCTTCTTCGAATAATTCAACCAAGGCCTTGAAAGGTGCGATCGTTTCGGTTCCGGCGCTAGTCCAGATATATTTTTTAATTTCGTTGTAGGCAGTAGCGTAATCTTTCGGTAGCGCTTTAGCCCGAGCCTCAAGCTGCTTCCATTCTTTTTTATCTGCAAAATCACCAATAACTTTTCCCAAAAAACTCATTGTTATTTCTCCTTTAATTCATTAATTTTTGATGCGACAAAGTCCCAGCGGTTCCAAAAAGTTGCTAGCTCTTTGCGGCCGGCATCATTAAGGGCGTAAAATTTGCGCGGCGGACCGAGCTCGGACGGTTTTTTCTCAATATCTACTAGCTCGTTTTTTTCGAGTCGGAGCAGGATAGTGTAGACCGTACCTTCGACGACATCGCTAAAACCGAGCCTACGCAGCTGCTGTGTAATTTCGTAGCCGTAGGTCTCGCCGCGATCGATAATTTCGAGCACGCAACCCTCGAGTACGCCTTTGAGCATTTCAGTAATATTTTCCAATTATTTCTCCTTTTCGTGGTATGTAGTATCACTTACTACCACTACATAGTATCGCAGAGTAGTGACACTGTCAAGCATAATTCTTGTCAGATATAGCACGAGCATGTTAGCGTAGGACTATGGAAAATACAATTGAGCGCCACCCCAAGCGCAGGCTAGGTCTTTTATCGGTATTAATTTTGGTGTTATTGGCCTCTGTGGCTAGTGTAATTTGGCAAAAAGTTAGTGCTCAGGCAGCGGCCGACGCCAACCGGCCGATGTTCTCGTTTACCGGTGCGACCGGTTGGTGGCAGGGGGCAACCGATAAAACATCGATGTCGCTGTTTAACTACAATAAAACCTCGAATAGCGGCGGCGGTCAGTGTTATGTGTCGGTCGATTACAAGTCGGGCTCGATTAATATCGATAACGAACTCGAGCGAACCTACAACAAATTAACCAGTTCAAAATATACAGTTACCCAGATCGGCACCAAGCAGGCAACGATCCAATCCACTAGCGGTAACCGTCAGTATGTGATGCATCAATCATCGGTAACCTCGCCGGCCGATGCTAGTCAATTGATGGGCGGCCAGGAGTATGGCTTTGTCCAGCTAAGTGGCGGGTATTTATATATTGTCGGCCTTTGTAATACTCCGGACCAGCTGCCACAAACCTATCCAGCGCTGACGGCTATGAAATTTGAAACAACTAAAAAGTAGCAAAACGCTATATATAGCGTTGTAAATAATAAACATGACGCTATAGGTGTTATTTGTGACTTAAATCATGTGTAGTCAAAAATACACAATCAAAAGTCTTGTCATGCCACATATAGTGGCCTATAGTCATACATAAGCACTACATATGTAGTACTGTCACCAAAATACACATTATGCAACTAGGAATATCGGCCGCTACATCGGTATTCTTGGTGCACCCCCAAACGGGGACGGGAGGTGTGCATATTTTGGCCGAATATAAACCAAAACACCTGTAGCATAGGGGATTTCAGAATGACCGAGATTCACGTGGTAAAACGCGACGGCACCCGCGAACCATTCGACGCTAACAAAATTAATCTTGCGCTTGTTCAGGCTAGTGAGGGACTGCCAGATCAGATTAGCAAGGTTGTCCAGGTAGCTAGTGAGCTGCAACTGACATTATTTGATGGTATCACCAGTGAACAACTTGATGAGGCGGTGATTCACACAGCGTTGCAAAACGTCAAAGACGATCCTGATTTCGACAAAATTGCGGCGCGCTTGCTTTTGAAGAATATTTACAAAAATATCCTTGGTGATTATTCGAGCGCCGAGGAGCTAAAGAAACTGCACGCGCAGGCCTTTCCGGGCTTTATTAGCCAAGGCGTAGCCGATGGTCTGCTCGACAAGCGAATGAGTGATGGCCGGTTTAATCTTAAGAAATTAAGCAAGGCGCTGGAGCCGGAACGCGACGACCTGAGCAAATATTTGGGCGTGATTACCAACAAAAACCGTTATGCCTTGCGCAAACAAAGTGGCGAACCGATTGAAGTGCCGCAGTTTACGCATATGCGTATTGCGATGGGGCTGAGCTTTAATGAACCGGATCCAACAGCTGCAGCAATTGAATTTTACGAACACATGAGCCGACTGGAATACGTCCCTGGCGGCTCGACTCGGGTTAATGCCGGCGGGACCTTCCCGCAATTGTCGAACTGTTTCGTGCTGGAAGTGCAAGACGACATGGAGTCGATTGCTAAAAGTATTCGCGACACGATGTGGATCGCCAAGGGTACCGGCGGCATTGGTATTAGCATGAATAAACTGCGCGCAGCTGGTAGTCCTGTCAAAACGACTAACACTGAATCGACCGGCCCAATTCCATTCATGAAGATGATCGATACGGCGCTATTTGCCGTTAGCCGCAAAGGTAAAAAAGCCGGCGCCGCCGCGCTTTATATGGAAAACTGGCACTTAAACTTTCCGCAATTTCTTGATCTGCGCCAAAATTCAGGCGACCCATATTTAAGGACGCGGTTTGCTGACACAGCAGTGTTTATTAGCGACGAATTTATGAAGCGCGTCGAGAAAGACCAAGATTGGTATATGTTTGACCCGGCCGAAGTGTCTGACTTGCCAGAGCTTTATGGTGCTGAATTTAGCAAGCGCTACAAAGAATACGTTAAATTGGCTGATGCTGGAAAAATGCGCGACTTTGCCAAGATTCCAGCTCGCCAGCAGTTTAGGGCAATTCTAACTGAGTTGCAGGCCAGCAGTCACCCGTGGCTAACCTGGAAAGACACGATTAATGTCCGGGCACTCAACAACAATACTGGCACGATTCACTTAAGTAACTTGTGTACTGAAATTACCCTGCCACAAGATAAAGACAATACGGCCGTTTGTAATTTGATCAGCATCAACCTGTCGGCCTATTTGGATGTTGAGGCGCGCACTTGGGACTGGGACCGCATGGCGGCCGCCACCAAGTCGGCTATTCGTCAGCTGGATAACTTGGTCGATATTACCGATACGCCAATTCCTGAAGCCCGGCGCTCCAATCAAGAGAACCGCGCTTTGGGCCTGGGTATTATGGGCTTTACCGACGTCACCGAAAAACTGGGTTATAGCTACGAGTCCGAAGAAGCCTATGACCTGATTGACCAACTAGCCGAATTCATCAGTTACCACGCTATCGAAGAATCAACTGAGCTAGCCAAGATTCGCGGTGCTTACCCGAACTTCAAGGGTAGTGGTTGGAGCCACGGTTTAGTGCCACTCGACACCGAAGACCGGCTGGCCGAAGACCGCAAGGTTGCTGTTAAAGTTGATCGTAAATCGCGTTTGGACTGGGATAAATTACGCGCCAAGGTTAAAAAGGGCATGCGCAATGCTACCCTGATGGCCGTAGCGCCAACGGCTAACATTGCTCATATTGCCGGTACCACACCTGGACTCGACCCGCAGTTTGCCCAAATTTTTAGCCGCACGACCTTGAACGGTAAGTTTCTAGAGGTGAATACAAATCTTGTTCACGATCTTAAAAAGCTTGGTATTTGGGACCAGGTTAAAGAAGATGTGCTGGTGAATCAGGGCGACATTCAGATGATTGACGCTATTCCGGATCACATCAAAGACGTCTACAAGAATAGTTTCCAATTAAGCCCTTACTCGTTTATCGAAGTGGCGGCGCGGGCCCAAAAATGGGTCGACCAGGCGATTAGCCGGAACATGTACTTAGAGACCCGTGACATCGACGAATATGTCAAAATTTATGCCGAAGCCTGGCGGCGCGGTTTGAAGACGACTTATTACCTGCATGTTAAACCAAGGCACCAAGCCGAGCAAAGCACGACCAAGGTCAACAAGGCCGACGATGTCGCTAAAGCCAGTGGTGGTGTTCGCAAAGTTGGTTTCGGATTTGCTAAGAAAGAAGGCACGGTCGTATGATAGTAACTAATAACCAAACCAAAACCAAATAAAAGTCTAGGGGGACAAAATCATGGGTATTAAGGCATCAACAATCATCAAAGACGATATGACACTTGAAGAAAAATTAGCAGCCATCGACAAAATGATGGCCGACGCTGTAGCGGCTGCGGCCGAAACTAGTGATAATAGCGGCAATGCAGCGGCACCAATTGACCCGGCCGATTTAACAATGTGCGAAGGTTGCCAGTAGGCTTAATTGAGTTAAGAGAGGGGAGTAATTATGGCAGGTATTTTAGGTTCCGGTGTGCAAGATGGTTTGTTGCTCAAACCAATTCATTACCAGTGGGCAATGGATCTATATGACCAAGCGGTGTCAAACACTTGGTTTCCGAATGAAATCCAGTTGGTTCAGGATTTAAGTGACTGGAAAAAAATGTCTGATGAAGAGCGACACGCCTTTACGTTTTTGGTCAGCTATTTTAACCCGAACGAACTATTGGTTAACAAAGCACTGGCGTTTGGCGTTTATCCATACGTCAACGCGGCCGAGTGTCACTTGTATTTGGCCAAGCAGATGTGGGAAGAGGCCAATCACTGTATGAGTTTTGAGTACGTGCTTGATACTTTTCCGGTTAACCGCGAAGAGGCATACAATGCCCACGTTGACGAGCCATCGATGCGTGCCAAGGAAGAATTTGAGACCAAATATATCAAGCGCATGACCGAGGACAAGCTAGACATTAATACGACCGAAGGCAAGAAGGATTTCATCCGCAATTTGATTGCCTACAATATCATTCTTGAGGGAATTTGGTTCTATTCGGGCTTTATGGTGGCGTTGTCATTTAGACAACGAAATCTATTGCGTAACTTTGGTTCACTGATGGACTGGATTATTCGCGATGAAAGCTTGCACCTGAAATTTGGCATGAATTTGATTTTAACGACGCTTGAAGAAAATGAAGATCTGCAGACCCCAGAATTCGCCGACGAAATCAAACAGATGATTTTAGGTGCCGTTGAAATGGAAGAGCAGTACAACAAAGACTTGTTACCAAAAGGTATTTTGGGTTTGAACGCCGACTATGTTAACCAGTACGTTAAATACCTAACCGACCGCCGTCTAGAAGAGCTTGGTTTTGGGGCGCACTACAACGTTTCGAACCCGGCTAAATGGATGGCCGCCGCCAACGACACGCTCGAACTGGTCAACTTCTTTGAAAGTACTAACACCAGCTACGAAGTGAACGCCGTTAAGGATAAGAAGAAAGACTAAGGTCTACATAGCTAATTAATAAAAGCCCGCTGGTCGGGCTTTTATTTTGCGACTCGAAAACCAACATTAGGACTGGTACCCGAGGAAGTCAGGTACAGTGAGGCCGCAAATATACCGCTACCCGAAGAGTCGCTGTAGCCGCCTCCGCGCTCAAACGGGTGGTTGCCTGCTGTCTCAGCGTAATTACTATACATCATGCCAAAACCTTGCGCAGATCCCCAAGTTGCCGCCTGGTTTGAGATGGTTACCGGTCGATCGGCCATTGGAAGACCATTCCATAACATGTTGATGTTACTAATCTCTTTCCATACATAACCGGCGTCGCTAGACAGGCCCGGCTGAGTATTGTTAACGGTAGACCCACTGGTCCATTCCCAAACGTTGCCCGCAAAGTCCCAGATTACCTGGCCGTTAGTTAATATCAGGGTTCGTTTTTGATTTCCTCCAGTGTTAGTTTCGTTGGTGTAACCCAGGCTATCGTTAGATGAGGCCGCCAATGCGCTGGCGGGGGCGTTGTCGTTGTGCCCGCTATATATATAGCCCGAGCCAACCGCCCCACCCGACCAGTTACTTGCTACACTCGAAACATTAGCAGCAATCGTCATCCACTCGGCGTCTGACAGTAGATGACAACCGGAACATGCGGCGGCCGACGTTGTTAGGGCGGATGTTTGGGTTATTGATCCCCACGGAATGCCAGTTGCAGTTGAAACCGCGTTGCCATTGCCGTCATTTTTTGCCTCGTACTTCATAACACAAAAACCAACCGTACCAAACCGCGCATCGCCAGGGACCGGAATAAAGCCAGTTGGACAGCTGGATGGCTGAGCTAGCTGTTCAGGCTGGCTATCAACACTTTTGGCGACACGAAAACCAATCCACGAGGCCGTACTGGTTGGTGCGCTGCCAGTATATAACTCAAGTACGCCACCGTAACCGCCGTCACCATAGTCTCCGCCGCGCGCAAACACCCGAGGTATAGAATCGGTGTAATTACTGAAAAGTTCACCTATGCCTTGCGAAGAAGTCCAGGTTGCCGCTTGAGAAGATATTGCGCTAGGCCTACTTAGATTAGGTAGTCCATTCCACAACATTGAGCTATTCGACCACTCCTTCCAGACATAAGTACTGTCAGTAGATACTCCGGGCTGCTGGCCGGCGCCTATTGTGGCATTCGTCCATTCGTGAACATTGCCAGCCAAGTCCCAGATAATTTCGCCGTTGGACAGTGTTAACGTGCGCCGATTATTGTATTGGGCGCCGCTACCGGTACCACCGGTGATGCCATTCAAGCCATCTGCATCATTATTACTGGCCGCCAGAGCACTACTCGGATTGCCATTAACGTGCCCATTGTAAATATAGCCTGAACCAACCGCGCCACCACTCCAGTTACTTGGCACCGATAGTACATTGGCGGCAAGCGTCATCCATTCGGCCTCAGATATTAGGTGACAAGTAGGACAGGCTGCTGCCGAAGCCGTCACGGCATCATTCTGCGAAATATTCACCCACGGCGTACCGGCGGCTTGGCTAATCGCCTGGCCGTTGACGTTCTTGGCTTCATACTTCATAACGCAAAAAGTCGGTGTATCAAAACGCGAATCGGCCGGCACAATTATGTAGCCAGCGCCACAAGCATCTTGCGAGTAGCTCCAGGCGCTATAGGCAATTTGCGACTGTGGGCTCTGGTTGCCATACTGCAGCAAAACGTCTATCTTTGACAGCGTTGATATCGCGCCGCTTTTCGGACAAGAAACGGTCACCGAAATCGTTACGTTCACCAAACCAGTTACCGTAATCGGCGAATTAGTCAGCGGCGTACTGGCCACGCATGGCGATGGCACCGATGTTCGGTAGCGCTCCAAATAATCCTGCGCCGTGTTTTGGGCAATCACCTGCGCCTTGGTCTGGCCATCAACTCGAATAACCGTCGTGTATATCTGATAGCCGGCAATTAAAAAGATTGCGGCCACAAACAAAGTCACCAACAACTCGATAATAGTAAAACCACCCTGTTTATGTCGCATATTCTATAGTATATACGAGCACCCAGTAGGTGTCTAACCTATAACGCCGGACCTGTTGAGGTAGAGTTATTGACAGGGCCGTTCCATATCCAATTTGAGCTTGAGCCATCGGCGTAATTATAGAGAGTCGAGCCATCAGACCCGTGCCATCTAAGGTGTCACCGGGCTGGGCGATCGGTGAGCTTGAAATCGTGTCTGCGCCTAATGACAAGGAGGCGGCGGTGGCGGGTGCCGTGGCAACTAATGATACTCGCACCCAAGTCCCGCTTGGTAGGTTTGTCGTCGTACCAACTGGGTGCGCTATAATTGCGCCGGTAGAGTCGTGCCACTGTAGTTGAATTCGCGCCATCCACGTAGCTCCAGCGGTAGCGCGCATGTAGCAGGAGATGGCATAGGCCTGGTTTGGTGCAACCGGAAAGCCGGTTGTCGCCGTACTAGCCCATGCAGCGGCAAAGTTAAAACCGGCGTCACCCATATTACCACCCGGACTCGACGTCCATGACTTACGTATATAAGATGTTATCCCGACAGGACCATCGGATTTGCCGGATTGGACGCTTGTTACGCCAGCGCCGCCGGTACCGCTACCGTACCAGTGGATACCCCAGTGGAGTTCATAGGATACGGTAGCTAGTGCTGTGGCTCGAGGGTCGTTAGCTAAATTGGTGACTGGTGCTAAGCCGCCGACACCGTGACCGGGGCAGCCACCTGCTTGTGGACGTTTGTTAGTATTTGAAGCGAAGTAGGATGAAGTGTTTTTTGTGACGGTTAAGCACCAGGTCTGTGGGTTAATTGTGTTATTGACGCTGTACTGGTATGAAACATCATCATGGTTACTGAGGTTGATGTCAGATAATGTGTTCGGATAGCTTCGGTTATTTGCCGAATATATACCTATAGCATCGACAGCCTGAGTTATATATTGCTGTGCGGCATTGTCGTTGGCGCGCTTTGTGACGCCTTGATAACCGAGTGTGACAATTGTCGCCAAGATAGCAATTACCGCCACCACAATAATTAATTCAATCAAGGTGAAACCGCGTCGCATTTGTTCCATAATTTACTACATATCATAGCATAGGCACAAGCTCGTTGACAGCATGGTACGCTATAAATAATATAGCAACGCTTCATAATAAAGAGTATAGTAGAACATATGAGTACAAAATTGGTTGTTTTCGGTCTGACCGGTGACTTGTCGCGTCGTAAATTACTGCCGGCCTTGGAGCATATTTTCGCAACTGGTGACTATGAAGATTTGACGGTCGTTGGTGTGTCGCGGCGAGCCGTGGATGTGAGTGAGCTGTTAACTTCATCGCTTGGTGACGATAAATTGGCCGCTAGGTTTAGTTTTGTGACGATGGACTTGGCGGAGGCGGGTGATTATGGCCGACTTAAGCAAAGTCTGGATCTAAGGCCCGACGATCAAGCTTTAATATATTTGTCGGTTCCGCCTAGTGCCTCGGCTGATATTGTCGACTTTTTGGGTCAAGCAGGACTAAATACGCCAAACGTAAAATTATTGTTCGAGAAGCCATTTGGTTTTGATTATGATTCGGCGCGCGATTTTTTGGATCGCACGGCGCAGCATTTTAGCGAAGATCAAATTTATCGAATCGATCACTATATGGGTAAAGATGTGGCGACACGCCTGGTGGCTCTGCGCAAATCGGCCGAAACACATCATCATAGTTGGGGAAATCACTCGATTGCTAGTGTTGAGGTAGTGGCGTCAGAGACATTAGACATTGAAGGTCGGGCGGTTTTTTACGAGCAAACTGGTGCCCTGCGTGACTTTTTGCAGGGGCATTTAATGGAATTGTTGTCGCTAGTTTTAATGCCAGTACCGGTTGATTTTGACGAAACCCAGCTAGCTCATTACCGCCTACAGGCATTGGAACAGCTGCAGCCAGCCGACCCAGCTAAGGCGGTTCGAGCCCAGTACGATGGCTATCAGCGAGATGTTCAAAACCCGGGCAGTACTACCGAAACCTATGCCAGTGTTCAGTTGCAAAGCGACGACCCTAACTGGAGCGGTGTCGAACTGCGCTTGACTACCGGCAAGGCGCTTGACCGAAAACTGTCGGCCGTGGTGATTAACTACAAAGACGGCAATTACGAGGTTTTTGACGAAGCTAGAATTACGGTCGACGGCCGCAAACTCGATGCTTATGAGCGAGTTATTCTAGAAGCAATTGCTGGTCGCAAAGCAATTTTCACAACCGGTCCAGAGGTTTTGCGTTCTTGGCAAATTTTGGCGCCGGTTCAAGAGGCTTGGGCACTTGACGACCAACCAATCGCCAGCTATCCACAGGGGTCGAGCAGCGAAGCCATTCTAGCTAATACCTTACAGGTAGCGTGAAATAAACAACACCAGGCACTATATATAGCGCCGAAGTCTATTATGGTGCTACAATGAAGTTCCATGGAGGTGAAACAAACCATGGGGCAAAAACAAAAATTTATTTTCGTAACTGGGGGTGTTCTATCGGGCGTCGGTAAGGGTATAACCGCCGCCAGTATTGGTGCCGTTTTGCAGGCCAAAGGGCTTGCCGTCTCCATTCAAAAGTGTGACCCGTATCTCAATGTAGATGCGGGCCTTTTGAATCCAAAGGAGCACGGTGAGTGTTTTGTGACGCGCGACGGGGCTGAGACCGACCTGGACCTGGGGCATTATGAGCGCTTTTTAGATATCGAACTTGGCCGCGACAATATTACTCTTTCGGGGAAATTATTACGTCAGTTAATTGAAGATGAGCGAGCCGGTAAATTTGGCGGCCACACCGTTCAGCTAATCCCGCATTTAACCAACGCCATTCAAGATGCGATTAGTTTGGCGGCCGACGGCAGCGATATCCATATTGTAGAAATTGGCGGTACGGTGGGCGACTACGAAGGTTTAAGTTACATTGAGGCGATCCGCGAATTTTCGACTCGTGTCGGCCGCGAAAACTGCATGTATGTTCATGTTGTTTACGTGCCGTTTATTGGTACCAGCAAAGAATTTAAGACCAAACCGGCCCAAAACGCTTTGAACGATTTGCGCGGTTTCGGAATTGTGCCGGACTGTGTCGTGGTGCGCACCGACGATCCGGCGCCTGGCAATGTTGCCGCTAAAATTGCACTGTTTAGCGGTGTGCCGGAATCGGCGGTAATTTTACTGCCTAATGCCAACTCCGTCTACCAGGTGCCGCTCACGATTGCCGCCAGCGGTATTAACGAGGTGCTGGAGCGTTTTACTGGCAATCGCAAAAAGCCCAACCTATCTAAGTGGGAAAAATTAGTCGAAAAACAGTCGCTAACACCATCTAAAAAGGTGCGAATCGGCATGGTGGCGAAGTATATGGACAACGAAGACACCTATATTTCGGTACTCGAAGCGCTCAAGGCGGCCGCCTGGCAAGAAGGCGCCCAGTTGGAGACGGTTTGGATTAATGCCGAGGAAGCTTGCGAAGATGACTTTAAAGCCGTCGATGGTCTGCTGGTGCCAGGCGGTTTTGGCCCGCGCGGTATCGAGGGTAAGGTTGGGGCGGCCAGCTACGCTTTGGAAAATCAAGTTCCATACCTGGGTCTTTGCCTAGGCCTGCAGGTGGCGGTTGTTGCCGCTGCTAGGAGGGCCGGTCTAACTGATGCTAATTCGACCGAATTCGCGCCAGACGCCAAAAATAACGTAGTTTATATCATGGATGGTCAACAGGGCAAAGAGTCGACCGGTGGCACAATGCGCCTTGGCGATTACCCGGCCAAGTTAGCAAAAGGTTCCAAGGTCGCTAAATTATACGGATCAACAGAGGCGATCGAGCGTCACCGCCATCGCTACGAGGTCAATCAAAAGTTTACCGACCAGATAAAAAAGGGTGGCCTAATATTTAGCGGTACATCACCAGACGGAAAATTGGTCGAATATGTTGAGGCGACTGGTGATGGTTTCTTTGTCGCAACCCAAGCGCATCCGGAGTTTCGCTCGCGGCCGAATCGGCCACATCCGTTATTTAGCGGCTTTATTAGAGCTGCGTCCGATAGGTCATAGTTATTGACATTTTGAAGCATAAGTGATATAAATTAAGTATAAATTTAATCAAAAAACAAATATGCCAGAAGAAAATATCGAAGCCGAATCAGCTGAGCCAGAAATCTTAAACCCACAGTTTAACCTGTTTGGTGAAACTCACACCGACGATTTGCAGGTGCTGGATTATTTGCTACGCAATATCAAAGGCTTAAGTCCGGTGGCTGGTGAGCCGATTGACGGCGTGCCTGACGTTGATGACATTATCGAAGCCATGAAGTCTTAATTAGTCGCTACAGCGCATCTGTTGATATATAATGTAATCAATGGATGGAGCAACTATCGCTAAAGCTGTTAAGGATTTATTTGACGTCGAAACGACAGTTAATTTAACTGTGCCGGCGGCCGAGTTTGGTGACTATGCCACTAATATTGCTTTGCAGCTGGCCGGACGCTTAAAGCAGAACCCGCGTGAAGTAGCTGAAAAACTCGCCGAAGCTTTGCGAGCGAGCGGCGACTATAGTGAAGTATCGGTGGCCGGGCCTGGCTTTATTAATTTGCGTGTTTCGGCACGGTCTTTGGCGCGCCAGCTTGAGGATAATTGGAACGAGCATTACGGTGAAAACAGTGACGGTGCCGGCAAGACGGTTGTTGTGGAATATCCAAGCCCAAATATGGCCAAGCCATATAGTGTTGGACATCTGCGCAGCGGTAATCAAGGCTGGGCGGCCAAACGTTTAATGGAGGCAACCGGCTGGAAGGTTATTACCGACAATCATTTAGGCGATTATGGTGCGCCTTTTGGTATTTGGGTGACTGGTTTTTTGAAGTTCTCGTCGAACGCCAAACTTAAAAAAGGCGGCGTTTATGAACTTGGACGAGTTTATATTGCAACCAGAAAAGCCCTTAAAGACGAAGCGGCTGTCGGCGGCCATGAGCTAGCCGATGAAGTTCAGAATTGGTTACTCAAACTTGAGCAGGGCGACGAAGAAGCGGCCCATTACAGCGAGATGTTTAATGAAATTTCACTAAAACATATTCATGAGGTTATGGGCCGGCTACGAATCTCGACAGAATACGAGCTGGGCGAAGCATTTTTTGCACCGCGCGGTAAGGCGGCCGTTCAAGAGCTTCTGGATAAGGGCGTGGCCAAGCAAAATGACGACGGTTCGGTGATTGTGCCGCTTGATGACTATGGTTTTGACGTGCCGCTGCTGGTTCAAAAAAGCAATGGCGCTGCACTTTATGCGACAACCGACCTAGCGACACTTTTGTACCGCGAGCAAGAATGGCAACCAGAAAAAGTGATTTATGCGGTTGGCGCCGAACAGCAATTTTACTTTGCCCAACTTGCCGCTCTGGCTAAAAAGCTAGGTCTGAAGCTCGAGTTGGTTCATTTGTGGTTTGGCGCGATCGACCAGTTGAACGAAGACGGTACACGCGAAAAGATGAGCAGCCGCAAAGGTGTAGTGCTAATGGAAGAGTTGCTTAACGAGGCCGAAAAACGAGCCAGCGAGGTGGTGCGTGGCCGCGAAGTTTCGGACGAGGACGTCAAGCGGATCGCGCTTGGAGCAATTAAGTTCAGTGATTTTGCGGCCGATCGACGAACTAATATTTTGTTCGACTGGGACAATATCTTTGCTTTGACCGGATTTAGCGGGCCTTATGTTCAATATGCGGCCGTACGCGTGAATCGTATCTTGTCGCTTGCCGGCAAGGCGGCGGTTGAAATGAGTGATGATTATGACTATGCGCCCGAAAAAGCTCTGATAGTTAAGTTGCTTGAGTATCCAAAAATTGTTCGGCTGGCGGCGAATGAGCTAGAGCCCCACAAGATTGCTGGCTTTTTGTATGAGCTGGCGCGCGAATTAAATCGTTATTACGAAGCAACGCCAGTGGCGACTAATAATGTGACCGATTTGGAAAAACAGGCGCGGCTTGGTTTGCTGCAAAAGGTGTCTCACGTGTTTGATCACGGCTTGAGCCTGTTGGGCATTGAAGTGCCGAGCGCGATGTAGTTTAATGACCTTAAATAGTAAGGGAGTGATGATGACCGAGAAAAAAACGACCACACCTAAACAAAATCCTAAGCGCAAAACTATCGTAAAAGAAGTGATTGTTATGCCGGCGGTGGCCGTGGCGGGCAAAGAAGCCAAAGGTTTCATTGGTTTTGTGCGCGAGCAGGGTGTGGTTGGCCTGGCGGTTGGTCTAGCGATTGGTACGGCGGCCGGGGCGGCGGTCAAACAAATCGTCACGGGTTTTATTAATCCGATTGTCGGTTTTTTGATCGGCGGAATTGATTTGGCAGCGCTGCAATGGGTGATTGTCAAGCCGGGCCCAAGCAGTAAGACTGGTTTGATCATCGGCTGGGGCGCGATTTTATCGGCGATTATTACACTACTGGCTACGGCTCTGGTGATTTATTGGTTGGTGCATGTCATGCGTCTAGATCGGTTAGATAAAAAGAAAGAAGAGGATAGCTAAATGGCTATGGATAAAAAAATGGCAAATGCCAAGGTCGATCGAGTGTTGTGGATTGACCTAGAAATGACCGGTCTTGACCCGGATAAAGATCCAATCCTAGAAGTAGCTGCGATTGTAACTGATTGGGATTTTAATGAAATTGCCACCTACGAGGGCATTATACGCAGCGACGACATGACGCTGCAGGATCGAATTACGCAAAATGCTGTATTTTGGGACAAAAATCCAGAGTCGCGCGATAACCTATTGAAACAAAACGCCGACGGTAAGGATGTTTTGATTGTCGAAGATGAATTGATTGAGTTTATTGATCGCAACTTCACGCCAGGTTTGCCGGTTTTGCTAGCCGGTAACTCGATTCATATGGACCGGCGTTTTATTACTACTCAATGGCCAAGGCTAGATGCTCGCTTGAACTACCGCATGCTCGACGTGAGTGCCTGGAAGGTTGTTTTTGAAAACAAATACAACCAGCATTTTATGAAGCCAGAAGACCACCGGGCCTTGGCCGATATTCGTGGTAGCATCGACGAACTGAAATATTACTTGGCTAAGGTTTCAATCTAGACGGAGCCAGCATGGAAGTCCGCACGCCTCCGCACAAACGACATATTGTCAAATGGCTGGTGGCGATCTTGTTGGTTTTATTGCTGGTTGCTTTAGGTTGGTTTGTCTGGGAGTTTCCGCATGGCACAAAACTTAGTCCGGCTAAAGATGTAAAAACGACCAAAACCGTAAAGCCGGCGACTGTTTCGATGATTACGTCGAACGATTTGTTTACCGGCAATTCGTTTTGGGGACGTTATATCAATGACTGGTCGATGGCTAGCTCACTAAAAACCGCCTATCCATTTTCGCGTTTGAATGAATTTCAGCGCCAAAACTATGATGCTTGGGTGACTGGTCTGGAGTGCCCGACCGTGCCGGGGGTTAATATTTCGTCGGCCGAGATGGACGCTACGCTAAGTTTTAACTGCTCGCCGGACTATCTGCCGGAGTTTGCCAAATGGTTTAATATTGTCACGCTGGCCAATAACCACACCGACAACCAAGGTGTCGATGGTTTTGCTACCACGCAATCGGAATTAACCAAAAACAACATTCAGTATTTTGGCCACTACGATCCGTATCAGCTGAGCGACATTTGCGAGGTCATTGCTTTGCCGGTAACGGTCACAAGAAGCGACAAATCAACCAGTAAAGGCCAGCTGCCGGTGGCGATGTGCGGCTATCATGGGGTCTTTAAAATTCCGCCTGAGTCATCGCTAGCTCTCATGGAGCAATACGCCAAATACATGCCAGTGTTTGCATTGCCGCACATGGGTGTCGAATATCAACCGGCGCCCGATCAGCTGAAGCAGGCGACTTACGAATCGATGATTGATCATGGTGCCGATGTGGTGCTGGGTGACCATCCGCACTGGGTGCAAAATACCGAGGCCTACAAAGGCCACCTGATTGTTTATTCAATGGGTAATTTCATGTTTGATCAACAAGATACGGCCGAAGTTACGCGATCGGCGGCTATCAACGTACAGCTTAGCATTGATGCCAAAAACGACTCCCAGCTTGATAAGTGGTTGGCAATTGGCGCAACCTGCGGTGGTTATCACGATGACTGCTTGGCGCAAATCGAAAAAGCTGGCCTGACTAAGCTGCCGGTTACTTATAAGTTCGGGGTTGTTGGTACCAATGATGCCGATAAAATCACTAAACCGGCAACGGCCGAACAAACGGCTTCGATCATGCAGCGATTAAATTGGTCAAACACGATGAGTAAGCTGGACGCGCCGTATTCTAGTCTGTAAACTAAAAGCATGTTAACGCATAAACAAATCGAAGAATATCTACTCAGTTTTCCGAATGTCCGTCTGGATTATCCATTTGGCGAGGGTACCAGTGTCTACAAAATTGGCCACAAAGACGTTGATGAAGGTAAAATGTTTGCTCTGATTGCCGACGGCAGTAAGCCAGTGCGACTCAGTTTAAAGACCGACCCGCTGCTCAGTAAAAATTTACAAGAAAAATATGAATCAGTTATGCCGGGCTATCACTTGAATAAAAAGCACTGGATTACGGTTCTTTGCAGTGGTCAGCTGGCGGACGACGAAATTAAAGACTTGATTCGTCTAAGCTACAATTTAGTGTCTGGCGTTAGTAGCTAGACGTTTCGTGATAGTTTGCGAAAGCGTCGCGGGCTAGCTTGAGATTGTTGTAGGTATCGCTCAGAAACTTTTTTAGCACCTTGTCGCCGCTTGATTGGTAGATCTTCTGCATCAAACTTAGTGAGATCGAGAGCTGGTAATTCATTTGTGTGGCGTATGTCCGGTCAAAAACGGCATTTAAGCGAGCGTCTTCGAGCGCCGCACTAATAGCGTCGGCATTAGTTTTTTCTTGTTTGGCCTGAGAACCGGTTAGCTGCTTGGTGTTGATACTGTAGCCAACTAACAGTTTAGACAGACTGGTATTAGCTTGCTCCAGGTTCAGATTAAGCGAGCTATTTGTAGCAGACAGCGAGCTGCTTTTAATGTTTGGCTGAGCATTGGTAACGATGGTTGCCGTGTATTGCAGTCGGGCGGCCAGTTGTTCAAGCGGCGCGCGGCGACTGGCGGCGATTGAGTTAGCGACTATCGAGGCGATCACAACAAGCACAAAGGCAGCTACTCCAACCAAAATCCACAGGCGTGGGCCGCCCAGTTTGACGCTGAGACGTTTTTGCGGCGTCGGAGCGATCTGATTTAGATAATCAATCGGTGTTTGATTTGGTTGCATAACTATCGTTAATTTAAACATAACCACCACAAAATAAAAAGTGACCGCTTGTGCTTTGGTGTCTGCCGACTACAGATATATAATGAAGCTATGCAGGATGCCAAAGAGGAGGTTCGTTCGCGGCTGAACATTGAGGACGTTATTGGTGAATACGTCCAGTTAAAGCGTGCCGGGCGAAACTTCAAAGGACTTAGTCCGTTTAGCGGTGAAAAAACGCCTAGTTTTTACGTTAGTCCTGATAAAAATATTTGGCACGACTTTTCATCAAACAAGGGTGGAGACGTCTTTAGCTTTGTCATGGAAGTTGAAGGGATTGATTTTCGCCAGGCGCTGGAGCTTTTGGCGCGCAAGGCTGGCGTTGATTTAAGTGTCTATGATACGGCCGGCTCGCAAAGAGTAGCGCAATTAAAAAAGCGTCTACACGAGGCGCATCGTTTGGCGGCTCAATATTATCAGCAAAGCCTGGTTCAAAATCAGCGGGCGTTGGAATATGTTTTTAAAAAACGAGCTCTTAGTAAAGAAATTGTCCAAACTTTTGGTATTGGTTATGCGCCAGACCGCGGCGATGCGCTGGTGCAGTTTTTGACAAAAAAAGGTTTTAATAAACAAGAGCTGCGCCAGGCGGGGCTGGTCAATCGATACGACAGCGATTTATTCCGTGGCCGTATGATGATTCCGCTCAGCGACCCGACCGGGCAGGTGATTGGTTTTACTGGTCGAATTGTCAGCGACGACCCGAACGCGCCTAAGTATTTAAACACGCCACAGACGCTGCTTTATGACAAAGGCCGGCACGTCTTTGGCCTGGCTCAAGCCAAAGAGGCGATTCGGCAACAAGATTATAGCGTAGTGGTTGAGGGTAATTTGGATGTCGTCAGTAGCCACCAAGCCGGTATTACCGGAGTTGTGGCGACCGCCGGCACGGCCTTAACCGAACACCATTTAAAGGCGCTTGGACGGCTAAGCAACAATATTCGTTTTGCGTTTGACGGCGACCGGGCTGGCATAGCCGCCACTGAACGCGCCATCCCGATGGCTCAAGAAGTTGGTGTCGACGTGATGGTTATTAGCTTACCCGAAGGTTCAAAAGATCCCGATGAACTGATTAAAAAAGATCCCGGTTTGTGGCAAAAGGCAATTGACGACGCCGAACCGGTGGTTGATTGGATTTTGCGTCAATATTCAAAACGTGAAGACCTCAGCACAGCAACTGGCAAGCGGCGCTATTCTACGGCCGCAATGAACGTGATTCGCTCGCTGAAAGACCCGGTCGAGCAGGACCATTATTTGCAGCTGATCGGTAGCCAAACCGGTTCTTCGCAGGGCGCCCTGAAAGATAAGCTAGCTGGCACTGCCGTCTCAGAAGCGCCGAAACTTAAGCCGATCGTCGCACCGACGGATACGGAACTGGTTATCGATAATTATATCTACCAAGACAACCTGTTGGCAGCATTGTTAGTCGATCCTGCTACGCACGATTTGCTGGCTGGTATTAACGCCGAAATGTTTAGTAACGAAGCTCGCCGGGCGGTGGTTGATTACGTCCTAGCGAACCAGGGTAGCCCGGTCTTGGATACACCGGCCGACTTGCAAAAATTCGACACCTATGTAAAAATATTATTATTGAAAGCCGACACGCGTTTTGCCGATTGGAGCGACCAAGATCGCTACCTGGAAACGGCACGCTTAGTCCGCCAAGTTATAACCGAACACCGTCAAAAACAAAAAAACGAGTTAAACCGTGATTTGCGTGCCGCCGAAGAGATTGGCGACGAGGCAAAAGCGTCTGAAATTCGTGCTAAGCTCAACAAACTTATAAAGGAGACCTAGTATCGTGGCAGATGATAACGATCAAGTATTGGACGAAGAAGTAACTAATAGTGTTGCCGACGACGCCGACCTAACGGTGGCGCCGCTGGGTGATATTGATGAACCGGATCTTGAGGATCTAGAAGAAGAACTTGGCGACGACGAGGATTTGTTAAGCCAGGAACAATATTTTGATGACGCCAGCGACGACAGCGTGCGGCTTTATCTGCGTGAAATTGGTAAGATTCCACTTTTGACGCCGGAAGAAGAGTTGGCGCTAGCTCAGCGCGTAGTTGCCGGCGATAAAAAAGCCAAAGACAAAATGGCTGAGGCTAACATGCGTCTGGTGGTGTCAATCGCCAAGCGTTACAGTGGCCGCGGTTTGGACTTTTTGGACTTGATTCAAGAGGGTAATACCGGTTTGTTGCGCGCAGTCGAGAAGTTCGACCCAGACAAGGGCTTTAAGTTTTCGACCTACGCGACGTGGTGGATTCGTCAGGCGATTACTCGCGCCATCGCCGACCAAGCGCGCACGATTCGTATTCCGGTGCATATGGTTGAGACAATCAACAAATTGCTGCGTACCCAGCGACGCATGACGCAGGAGCTTAACCGCGAGCCAACCATTGAAGAGCTGGCCAAAGAACTCGAAATGGAACCGGACAAGGTTGAATACGTCATGAAGATCAAGCAAGATATTACTTCGCTTGATGCTGGTGTCGGCCGCGATAATGATGAAGATGATTCATTGCTGCGCGACTTTATTGAAGACGAAGACAGCGTGACACCGGAAGAATCGGCCGCTTCGCAGCTACTAAAAGAGCAGGTTAATTCGGTGCTATCAACACTTTCGGACCGCGAGCAAAAGATTATCAAGATGCGTTTTGGTCTAGAAAACGGCAAGAGTCATACGCTTGAAGAAGTTGGCCAGGAGTTTGCTGTTACTCGAGAGCGTATTCGCCAAATTGAAGCTAAGGCTTTAGCGAAGCTACGCAAGCACAAAGACGCTAAGAAGCTGCACGAATACTTGAATTAACGAAACAGCCTTCTCAGGCTGCTTCGTAGAAGCCAATTTGTTTGGCGATCTCGTCGATTTGGTCGTGGAAGTGGTCGAGGTCGCCGGTATTTGTGACGTAAAAGTCGGCAATGGCGATTGGGCCGCCTTTTTCAAGATTCTCAATTTCCGACCAGTCGCGCTGGGTAGCTTCTTGCTCGGTAAACGGTCGTTCTGGTCGTTCGGCCAAGCGGCGATAACGCAGGTGTTTTGGCGCCACAATTGCTACGACCGTAAGTTCACCCGGAAAAGCGTGTTTCATGGCTTTGTATTCCGTCCAGCTGTAAATACCATCGGCAACAATGCGGCGCTGGCCAACGGCTATTAAATCGTTAATTTCGGTGATAATTCGCTTCACCACAAAATCTTTGCCTTCTTTGGCGCGGATTTGTTCACGAAAAATCTGTTGGCTCTCGGGAGTAATTTCGATTCCGGCATCGTTCATGGCTTTATAAATAACGCCGCCAAAGTAAACTTTTGGATAATCTTTGCTGGTTAAATATTCAACGGCGGTACTCTTGCCGGAGCCGGTTAGGCCGACAAAGGCGATGATTTTTGCGGGACGTTCAGTTTCTGTCATATTTTAAGTTTAACCCACAGGTGGACAGCGAGCAAATTCCTTATTATATGACGGCTTAAAGTGTTAAACTTGTAGTATGACAAAGCGTTTGGCGGTGATTGATGGCAAGTCGGTTTTTTACAGGGGTTATTATGCCATGCCGAATCTTTCGCTTTCGGACGGTACGCCGACGGGTGGTGTGTATGGCTTTGCGACGCTAGCGATTGAACTGATAAAAAAACTTGAGCCAGACTATGTGGCGGTGGCGTGGGACAAGCCAAAAACCAACATTCGCAAGCGCCGCGAGATCTATCCGGAGTATAAAGCCGGCCGTAAACCAGCGCCGCCGGATTTCTATGAGCAAATCCCAATCTTAAAAGAATTGCTCGATGCATTTGGCTGGCCATTTTATGAACTCGACGATTACGAGGCGGACGATATTTTGGGTGCTTTCGCCAAACAAGCGACCGAGCGGGGAGTCGAGGCCGATTTACTGACTAGCGACCTGGATGCTTTGCAGTTGGTCGGCCCAAGTACCAAAGTCTACGCCATTAAAAACGGGCTGAGCAATATTGAAGAGTTCGATATCGATTATTTTGAAAAAAAATACGGTTTGCAAGTTGAACAATTTTTAGATCTGAAATCGCTCAAGGGCGACTCGTCGGATAATTTGCCGGGTGTGCCGGGGATTGGCGAAAAAACGGCCATTGCCTTGCTGCAGGAATTTGGCACATTGGATAACGTTTACGCGCACCTGGATGACATTAAGCCGAGTGTCGCTAAAAAGCTAGCCGACGGCAAAGAACTGGCTTATATGACCAAAGAAGTTGGTCGGATTTGGGTAGATGCGCCGGTGGAACTCGATTGGGATGTGGCGAGCATTGACGATATTGATTTGCCACGGGTGGCACAAATTTTAGAGCGATTAGAGTTCCATTCACTGGCGCGACGACTGCCAAAATATATGCAATATCAGCCCGAAACCCTCGCTGAAGACTTGCCGCTCGACAAAGTTGCGCTTATTGATTGGCCTGTAACCTTGCAGCTCGATGGTCCGTTTTTAGTTTATATTGATGGTGATGAGCTATGGTTCACGAGCGACGGCAAGCGAGCGGCCAAAATAGCCATTGATAAGCTCGACAAGGCGACGCTGCGCGCTTTTGCCCTTGGTTCGCTGGTGGCTTACGACGTGAAAGACCTCTATCACCAATTGGCGGCGCATAATAAATTTATTCAATTTGATGACGTTCACGATATTCGTCAGGCGGCGTTTTTGCTAAATCCACTGCAGCGTGACCGTTCGATTGCGGCCCTAACGACAGTTTCGGGCGATGAAGCGGCCGAACTGATAGCTGGTTTGTGGGCGGTCTATCAGCGTCAAAAAGAAGCTTTCGTTAAACAAGAAAAACTGCATCGCGTCGCCCGGGAGCTCGATTTCCCGCTAACCTATGTGCTGTTCAAGATGGAGCATGCCGGCATGTTAATTGATCCGTCGGTTTTAGCCAAAATGAGCGACGAGCTGGGCCGTGAGCACGCCGAACTAGAAAAGCAGATGTACGACATGGTCGGCTACGAATTTAATATTGGCAGTCCGGCGCAGTTGTCGGAGGTTTTGTTTACCAAGCTTCAGCTGCCAACGGCCGGAATCAAGCGCGGTAAAACTGGCTATAGCACTGGCCAGGCCGAGCTAGACAAGCTGCGTGGCCAGCATCCAATTATCGAATTAATTGAAAAAACGCGCGAGCTCGCTAAGCTAAAAAATACCTACACCGACGCTTTGCCGAAGCTGGTTGATGGTAATAATCGGATTCACACCACCTTTAATCAAGACGTTGCTAGTACTGGTCGCTTAAGCAGCACCAATCCTAATTTGCAGAATATTCCAATTCGCTCCGAACAGGGCAAAAAAATTCGCGAAGCTTTTATACCAACCAAGGGCAAGGTTTTTGTAAGTGCCGACTACTCGCAGTTCGAACTGCGACTGGCGGCTGAGCTGGCTGGCGACGAACAGCTGATCAACGATTTTAACGGCGATATTGATATTCATACTAAAACCGCCAGTGACGTTTATGGCGTGCCGATGGCCGAGGTGACTAAAAATCAACGCCGCGACGCCAAGGTGATTAACTTTGGTGTACTTTATGGCATGAGCCCGCACGGACTAATGGCCCAGACTGGTATGACTTTTGGCGAGGCCAAGAAGTTTATTGATCAATATTTTGAACTGCGCGCGCCGATCCGTAAGTTTATTGATGCCACGCTGGAGCAGGCTCGAACTGATGGTTACGTTGAAACCTACTTTGGCCGCCGACGTCCAACTCCGGACATTCACAGCAGCAACTTTGCCGTTCGCTCAGCGGCCGAGCGGGCCGCGGCCAACATGCCAATTCAGGGCACCGAGGCCGATTTGATGAAAAAAGCTATGCTTGAAGTCGACCAAAAACTCGACGGTTTGGCGGTGCAATTGTTACAAATTCACGACAGCATTCTAGTTGAATGCGAGCCAGGCGATGCCGATAAAGTTGCGCAAATTTTGAAGTCTACTATGGAGGCGATCGCGCCAGAGTTAAAGGTTAAATTACGTGTTGATGTTAGTACCGGTAAAGATTGGGGGGAATTATGATTAAAGCCGTTATTTTTGATTGTTTTGGGGTATTAATTAGCGGTGTTATGGAGGGCATTGTGCGCGAACTGCAAGCTGAAGGCCGCGACGCTGATGCCGAAGAAGTTCATAGCCTGATGCACGTTGCCGATAAAGGAATTATTACACTCGACGAGCAAATGGAGCGTCTTAGTCAACTATTAGACAAGCCGGTTGAAGAGCTGTGGCAACGCCTGGAAGTCGGTGAGGTGCCAAATGAAGAACTGATGCAATATATTGAGTCGCTCCGCTCGCGCTACAAAACGGCACTCATGAGCAATATTGCTGGTCGACGACGGATTAGCATTCGGCTGCCAGACGGCATGCTCGATAAACTATTCGACGTTGTGGTGCTTTCGGGCGAAATCGGCCACGTTAAACCAGAACCAGAAATTTACGATATAACACTTCAAAAACTTGGTGTCGCGGCCAACGAAGCTGTCTTTACGGACGACCTGGAAATTAATTGTCACGCCGCCGAGGAGCTTGGCATCCGTTCAATCCAGTTCTTTACAGCCGGTCAGTTTAAGCAGGAGTTTGAGGCGCTTGAGGCGGAGCTCAATGGAAATTAAAATCGCCAAAATAAATTCGGCCGCCATATTACCAGAGTATCAGTCGGCACATGCTGCCGGCCTGGACATCCACGCCTGTTTGAGTGAGCCAAAAACTTTGCAGCCCATGGAGCGGGCCATGATTCCAACCGGGCTGACAGTCGAATTGCCAGAGGGCTACGAAATGCAAATTCGAGCCCGCAGCGGACTAAGCATTAAACACGGCATCACCATGGTTAACGGCATTGGTACGATTGACGCCGACTATCGCGGCGAGATTGGCGTATTGTTAATTAACTTATCGCAGGAACCTTTTACGATTGAGCCCGGTATGCGTATTGCCCAAATGGTAATCGCTAAGTACGAAAAGATTCGCTGGCTTGAGGCCGAAGAACTGAGCGAAACCGAGCGCGGCAAGGGTGGTTTCGGCAGTACCGGAATTGACAGGCGGGTTCAAAGCACCTAAAGTTATAGCATGGCTAGTTACAGATATCGCAGCTCAAGAATTTTACCAGTTATATTAATCATAGTTATTGTCATTATCACGGTTGTGGCGATCGTGGCGCTTGGGCGGGCCCTGTTCTTTGTGGGCAACTCAGCTCCGACCACCAGCCAGACTCAAGACGCTGGGCGCCAAGCCCTGCTAAACACCGGTGGCGACCATAGCGTGCAAATGACGGTTCGCGGACCAATCGTTGCCAACGAGAATTTTAACTCTTACCGCATCACCATTTCACCAACCGGCCGCAGCTTCATCAGCTATGTCGGTTACCAAAACAACCTGGTTGACGAAACGAACCTCGATAACAATACCGCCGCCTATACACAATTTGTTTATGCACTCGACAAGGCCAATTTGGCGAAGGGCACCGATGATCAGTCGGACGTGCGCGGTATTTGTGCCGTCGGCCGACTTTACCAGTTTGATATTTTGCAAAATGGCAAGTCGGTTAAAACTCTTTGGACGTCAACCTGCGGCGGTTCGCCTGGCAACCTACGAGCCAACGTCGAGCAGCTATCGTCGCTATTTAATGTTCAGATTCCGAATGCCAATAAATTGATTAACAAACTTGCGCTTTAAGGAGCCTAAATGCCGGAGTTACCCGAGGTCGAGACTGTCGTTCGCGGCTTGAACAATTTAATTGTTGGCAAGAAATTTCGCCGCGCTAGTTTTGATAACCAAAAAAGCTTTCCCAATGCCCCCAAAGACGTCGAGCAATTTTTAATCGGCGCTAAAGTGACTCATGTTCGCCGCCGCGCCAAAGTGATTTTGATTGAACTAGATACCAGCTACACCTTAATGGCCCACCTTAAAATGACCGGCCAGTTCGTGTACGTCGGTACTGATGAACGTTTTGGTGCCGGGCACCCCAACGATAGTTTAATTGGCCAATTACCAGACAAATCGACGCGGGTTCAATTTGAATTTAATGATGGCACACACCTATATTTTAACGACCAGCGCAAATTTGGCTGGGTTAGGCTAATCCCAACACCAGAAATTCCGAACATCGATTTTATGAAAAAAGTTGGCCCCGAGCCGCTTGACGCTAATTTTACGGCCGTTAATTTTCGTGAGCGTTTTCAGCGGCGGCCTCGCAGCAATATCAAAGCCGCCTTGCTTGACCAGACGGTGATTGCCGGCATCGGTAATATATATGCCGACGAATCGCTATGGGGCGCCAAAATTCATCCGCAGCGCCTAGTTAGTAGTTTGAGCGATCACGAGTTTGATGATTTATATCGCGAAGTTCGTGCCGTTTTGACTTTGTCGATTGAAAAAGGCGGCAGCAGCAATCGTAATTACGTCAACGCTAGCGGCCAAAAGGGTAAATACATGGACTTCGCCAAAGTTTTTCGTCGCGAAGGCTTGCCGTGCCCGCGTTGTGGTACAACTATTGAAAAAATCCGCGTAGCTGGCCGCGGCACACATTATTGTCCGCATGATCAGGTGTTATAAATATGCTGCGACTTTTAACTGGCGATAATAGTTTTGAAATCGAACGTGAAGTGGCTAGGTTGGTAGCGGCGTTCGACGGCCAGCCAGAGCGCCTGGACGGTGTCGAACTAACGCTCAAAGATTTACCTGATCTACTAATGGGCCAAAGCTTGTTTAGCACCAAACGGCTAGTCATCATTCGCGGCCTATCAGAAAACGGGGAAGTCTGGAATAAATTGCCCGATTACCTGGCGCGCTTATCCGATGATATTGAATTGATTTTAGTCGACACCAAACTAGACAAGCGCACCAATGCCTATAAAGCACTCAAAAAGGACGCCGAAATACAAGAATTTACGGCGTGGTCCGATGGTGATTATTTGGCGGCCGAGACCTGGCTAATCAAAGAAGCCAAACATAACAATTTAGTGTTGGACAAAAAATTAGCACAACTCATCGTCCGCCGGGTTGGCGTCGATCAGTGGCAGTTGGCGACGGCGCTTGAGAAGCTGTCGTTGGCCGGCGAAGTTAACGAGACGCTAGTCAAAGATCTTATTGACGCTAATCCATCGGAAAATATCTTTAGCTTGCTCGAAACCGCAATCAAGGGCGATGGACGTGCTGTTCATCAAATGCTTGCAACACTGGAGTTAACCGAGGATCCATATAAATTACTGGGCCTTTTGTCGTCACAAGCTTTTCAACTAGCGGCAATTGGTTTGGCTGGTACGGACGATAACCCAGTAAGTGATTTAAAACTGCGTCTGCCGCCATTTGTTGCTCAGCGCCTAAAGGCTCAGGCGCGTGACTTGGGTCGGACTGGGCTAGCCAGATTGGTTCATGCTCTTGCCGAGGCCGACGCCGACATAAAATCCTCGTCCGTGAATCCATGGACGAGGATTGAAATGGCTTTACTAAAAATTATTTAGCGGCTTTTTTGGCAGCCGGTTTTTTAGCGGCAGGCTTAGTAGCGGTCTTAGCGGCTGGCTTTTTAGCAGCGGCTTTAGGTGCAGCGGCCTTGGCTGGGGCGGCTTTAACGGCAGCTGGCTTCTTGGCGGCGCTTAGCTTCACGCCGGCTGCTTTAGCTTGCTTGGCCAGGTTGCTCTTGCGGCGAGCAGCGGTACGCTTGCTGATCAGGTTCTTTTTAACAGCAGTGTCGAGCTCGCTCTGAGCCTTGGCTAGGGTAGTGGCGGTTGGCTTGGCGACCAAACTGCGCACAGCTTCCTTGATGTTGCGCTTGGTGGCAACGTTGCGCTCGCGGCGTTTAACGGTTTGCTTGGCTCGCTTGATAGCGGATTTGATAATTGGCATGTGGTTCCTCTGAGAGTTATTTTATATAGGTATAATCAAGGGGTAATTATAGCCGAAAAGGCCTAAGTTGTAAAGTGTTAAGGCGACTTTTGTTGACGGGCAAAAAACACTTATGGTATAGTAGTGAAAAAGTCGGTTTAACCGGAAAATAAACAATCACCAACATGGACGACATCAAAAACAAGCAGCAAGTAGTTGATAAGATCAAGGGTTCGACCAATATCTTAATAACGGTCTCAAATAGTCCGTCGGTCGACGCTCTGTCGGCCATGCTCGGCCTGTCGCTGTTGCTCGATAAGCTCGACAAGCACGCTACCGCCGTCTTCAGCGGTGAGGTGCCGCCAGCAATTAACTTTTTGCAGCCCGAAAAAACCTTTGAAAACACTACTGACAGTCTGCGCGATTTTATAATTGCTCTTAACAAAGAAAAAGCCGACCACCTGCGCTACAAAGTCGAAGGTGATATGGTTAAGATCTTCATTACGCCATACCGCACGACGATTACGCAAAACGACCTAGAATTTAGCCAGGGTGACTACAACGTCGAACTGGTCTTAGCGCTGGGTGTTGATAATCAAGATCACCTAGACGCCGCGCTCGAATCTCATGGCCGTATTTTGCACGATGCAACGACGGTCACAATCACGGCCGGTGAGCAAACTAGCGATTTAGGCGGCATTGACTGGCACGATTCCAGCGCCAGCAGCCTAAGTGAAATGGTTACGACGCTAGCCGATTCGTTGAAGGACGAAAAAGGTAAAAGCTTATTAGATGATTCAATTGCAACGGCCTTTTTGACCGGTATTGTGGCGGAAACCGACCGCTTTAGCAATTCACGCACCACCTCAAAAGTCATGACGGTTGCTTCGCAGCTTATGGCCGCCGGTGCTGACCAGCAATTAGTTGCTGCCAAACTTCAAGAAAATCACGAAATTCAAGATAATAAACGCGACAAAACAGAGCTAACTGTTGATCGTAGTGAACCCGAACAGCCAAAAGAGGCCGCCGAGACCACCAGCGGTTTATCGCCAGACTTATTGAATATTGCTCACGATCAAACGGCCACCCTGGCCGACATTGATCGAGCCGTTAAAGAAGCTGAGCAGCAAGAAGCAGCTGAAGAAGCCAACCGGGAACTCGAGTCGGTTCAGGAACCAAAGGCAGAACCGCCAGTTGAGCCACAGCCCGAGGCTGCCGAAGTCCATCCGGCATACGCCGTCGAGGAACCGCAGCCAGCAACCCCAGCGCCAGAATCAACCGCCGCCGCAACTAGCGAACTGCCAGACGGCGAACCGTCTTTAGGCGGGACTCTTAACGCTACCACCGAGGAGGCTGCCGAAGATTCGCGCAAGGCTCTCGACGATGATCGTAATAAGACTATTTTGACCCATTCATCCTATATCGATACACCGCCAGCTCCAATCAACGCCGCCAGCGGCGGATCGGGTGAAGCTTCAAGCGATGCTGGAGCCGGATTATACAGCCCGTCACCAACTGAAGAGCTAGAGGGTCCAAAGCCAGAACTGGTGATTACGCCGCCCGACGACCTAACCCAGGCCGCCTCACAGCTAGCGCAGCCAGCCGCACCGGTGGCAATTAATCCGGTGTATGCCTTTGATCAAACGCCGCAGCCGTCGCCAATGCCGGGCCCTGTGCCGACCCCTTCCAGCCTAGGCCTACCGATGCCGCCAGCGACGCCCGATTTCTCGGCACCGCCAGTGGGCGCGCCAATTAACCCTGTTTATGCACCAGAAGCCCCAGCGGCAGCGCCAGAGAGGTTAGGTGATATCTTCCCGGCTGGCGCACCAACGCAACCAGTCGTGACGCCACCGGCCCCAATTACGCCGCCAAATTCAACAATTCCACCGGCTAACGACCCCGGTCAGTTCCAGATTCCTGGCGCGCCACAGCAATAGGCCTGCTATAATTAGCGCTTGATGAATGAAAACCAAGTAATTTTGATTGATAAACCGGCTGGCATGACCAGTTTTGGCGTCGTGGCGCGTGTCCGCCGCATTTTAAGTCAGCAATTCGGCCACAAGGTCAAAGTCGGTCACACCGGCACGCTTGACCCCTTTGCGACCGGGCTGATGATTATCGTCAGCGGCAAAGAAACACGCAACGCCATGACCTATACCAAGTTAGACAAAACCTACGAGGCTGTGATTCGTTTAGGTCAAACTAGCACCACCGGCGACCCGGAAGGCGAGGTGAGTGACGCATCGGATCGTCAGCCATCTATGGAAGAAATTGCGGCCGTTCTAGACCAGTTTAAAGGTCAGATTACTCAAACCCCGCCGCAATTTAGTGCCATTAAAATCAACGGCCAACGGGCCTATGATTTGGCGCGCAAAGGCCAAACCGTCGAAATCCCAACGCGCCAGGTGAATATTTACACACTAGAACTGCTTAGTTACGATTATCCGTTACTCAAAATTCGCACTCACGTTTCGAGCGGCACCTACATCCGCTCACTAGCCGAAGACATCGGCCAAGCTCTCGGTACCGGCGCCTACTGCCAGGAGCTACGCCGGACAGTTATCGACCAATGGAAGGTCGAAGATTCGCAGACCCTTGATGAGTTTATGGGCGGTATGGCTTTTCAGGATAGTCGTAAAACTTAGCAGTTGTGCCTGTTTCTGAAATCTCTTTAATACGCTTACGGATTTCGTTATCAAGATCACCATTAACGTCTTTCTCTAGGATTTCAGTGGCCATGGCCTGATCGATAGCACCCGAGTCAATTGCAGTATTCTGTGAACCGGTGTTCATCTTAATAAAGGCCGATGGTTTAACTTTCTGCCAGACAGAAATGTCACTGGCAATATCGACAATATGTCGCTTTTGCGCATCGAATGTCCAGTTGGCAAGATCGGCACCACCGCCCATCAAGTCACCGATAGTACCGGCATGTGTACGAACTTCGATAAGCTCATCATCAGATAGACCATCCTGAATGTAATCGATTTGCTTGCGCAGCATATCTTGGCCAAAGGCTTTCTTTGAGGCGAGGATTTCCATGTAGGCTTCGATCGCTACTGTGTCGTGCTTTACGACCGCTTCGCGCATCAGGTCAACAATCTTAGTTGGATCAATTGCAGCAGAGGTTTCTTTAACAGCCTTAACACCTTCAAGTCGGGCGCGCTCCAATATAGCCTCTGCTGATGCACGAACGTGGAGAATTCCAGAATCTGGTATAACACCGGTGTCTTTGTTGATGCCGCTAATGCCGGCCGCCCTACGGGCCAACGCCTCGCTGTCCTTAAGCTCGTTGGCAAAGTTAATGTCTTGCTGGCCAGTTGCGGCACCTTTGGCTGCACTTGCTACACGTAAGTCGCGTAGAGCGGCCTTCGCGATTGCCTGCTCGCGACGGGCGGCTGCGGCGATGTGTCGGTATCCAGCCGGCAGATCGGCTACATCAGGTCTGCCGAGTAATTCCTCGAAGTCTTGTGCGTGGATTGCTTTAGCGGCCTCAATCTGTTTCTCAAGGCTTTCGTGGTTCAAACGGGTGGTTGTAACGAGTGGGTTGTGGTTCTGCTCCCAATTCAAGTTGGCCTGCAACTCGGCATTTTCAACCTCAAGCTTGGCGTGGCGAATGCTGGTGTCTAGCTGACGAATAGCTGCGTCTGTGGTTTTAGCCTGGTTGTAGCGCAGGTTAGACGTGTTTTCGCCAAGAGTCTTGCGGTCGCCAGCTAAACGGCTACGCTGATCTATGTCGCTGTAGTCTAAGCTGTTGGCCCAACGAGCGTCAACCATAGCACCATTGGCATTGCGCCAGCCTTCGCGACGACGTCGGTTGTGGTCTCGGCGCTGGGCGTTGCGGACTAAGAATTGACGGCGGCTTGGGTTGTCGATTGCCAGGCGTCGTACGCGTTGATTTTCAGCGCGATCTTTGGCGAAGTTGCGCGTCGAGCCGACAATCTTGCTGCCACGACCCTGAATCATCTTGCCGATATTGCTTAACATAGAGCCACTAAAGCGCATCAGGAATGGCGTAATAAATAGCGGCGCTACTTTCACTAACATACCCAAGACGATCATGTTAATTGAGGTCGCTGTCTGAATAATCGCGTCGCCGGCCAGCTGCGAACCACCAAACAAGATCGAAAATGCCGGGAATATGATCAACATGTTCATAAACAGGCTGCGCCACTTCTCGAACCATTTTTCGGTGTTTGGCAGTAAGTAGGCAACGAACGCCAACGGGGCGATAAGTGTTAAGACAACAATAATCGCCTGTCGTGCCGCCAGGACGACCAAGGCCACCAGCACGGCCAGCAGACCACTAACCAGAGCCGGCAGCAGCAGAATAACTGAACCGCCAACGCCGAAGGAAGACAGAGTAGTTACCAACGCAATCGAACCGGCCGCAGTAGCCGTACCGCCCGCTAAGATAAATCCGGTAATACTAGACCAAGACATCGTGTTGCTCCAGCCGTTGTTGCTGCCAACCAATGAATTACGAATGTTCATGAAGATATCTTGAATCGAGTAGCCTAGAATATTTGATATATCAACAGCGATTGAGCAAATAAAGTACGACACATTCACCAAAATAGCCGCGATAATCAACCGCGGCAGTAATTTACGAAGCCCGTAGGCACTTACTCCCACGCCGGTGACTTGCGAGTAAATGATCATCAAAAAGGCGATCACAAATGCCACGTTAGCAATGCTGCGCATATATTCCCACCCGCGCAGTAGTGGTGTATCTTGGCCGGTTTGTAATGGCTGCACTTGTAAAAAGCCGGTCAAAACATTAAAGACCGTATCCATACCCTTAGCAATAAAGTTCGAGATTGGACAAACGATCCAGCCGATGCCACCATCGACCTGACATGAAGAGCCGCTACTTGCCGACGTTGTACCGGCTTGTTGGGGGTCGATGGCAATATCTACAGGATCTGTTGGGTCCTTAAAACTGCTGATGCTGACATAGGTATAGGTTAGGTATTTGGCGCGTGACGCCGTTTTAACGTCGACATCCGAAGCAAAGAAAATCACGTGCATCTTCTGCGGCGGACCAGTAGTAGTCGTGCCGGTTGTTGTACTAGCCGGGGCAGAGTCAATGTAAGTGTATACCTGCGTACCTTTTAGGAGTTTTAGCGCAGCTACGGTTTGGTCATCGGCTGGACCGCTATAAGTGTTACCTTGATAAGTAATCGATCCATTATCCCAAGTTGCCTGGTCGCTAACCGCATGAGCCGTACTAGTGGGAATCGTCGCCAAAACCAGCAAAACTGCCATCAAGGCAGTTAACACAAACATAAGTAACCTTCGCATCGGTGTTGCCACCGGCGAAGTGGACCGGGCTGTATCCCACATATCGTTTATAATCATAGCATTTATCTGGCAAAAAAGCAACTTATTAATAGGGGTAGTTTCGAAGAAGTGACCGGCTGCCAGCCGGGGCCGGGCGGAGTTTTTTAGGCTCTGCCCGGCCCGTCGGCTCACATGGAGTGGTAGAAGTTGTAGCTGGCGTCGGACGCCAGCATGAACATCCCGATCAGGCTGACGGCGAACATCACCATCAGCCATCCCGGCCTACCACCGCGCAGCAAGCGGTAGATAACGACCATATAGGCCGTCAGCGGAACCGCTTCCAGCCCCAGCCCCAGCGGACCGAGCCCCGTCATGAACATGTGCCAACGCCAACTGACATGGATAGCGTTGATGATCAACGCCGCCAAGACGTAAAACACGGCGAACACGAGCAGGACCAGCGGCCAAACACGGGGCGGAACAACGTTGTACCGCCTGGCAATCCATTGGTACCAGGTCAGAACCAGCAGCGGGCCCGGGCTCATCGGCCAGAGGGCTCGCCAAACGTGAGTTCCGCCACCGATCAGGTGGAGTGTGATCATCACTGCTGCAGTGATGCTGATCGCGAACATCAGCGCCATGACCCTGAAGTTTTCGCGGCGTTCTTTGTCGGTCTTCCCCGGTGTGCCCGCCGTGGCGGGGTTGTAGGGAAGGCGCGGCTCCACGTTGTTGTGCATATCAAGCCCTTCTATGGGTCGAGTACGGTCACTTCTTCGAGTTTTGGGGTGCACCGGCGGTATTGATTAACACACCTCTCCGGAACACCCATATTTTACCATAAAAGTGCAAAAAAGTAAATACTCTTGTTAAGATATAAACCACCCCTTGAACAAATAGGCTACATCTGCTACAATCAGTTCCTGATGATTACAACAGAGAACAAAGCCAAGGCATTTGCTTTGACACAAACGCACAAGAACGATGTTGGTAGCGCCCAGGCGCAGGCATCGGTTTTGACGACGCGTATCAAAGAGGTGACCGAGCACCTGAAGGCCAACAAGCACGACCATATGGCGCGCCGTGGTTTGATTCAGATGGTAGGTAGGCGCAAGCGCTTGCTGAAATATCTCGAAGCCAAAGACTTTGAAACTTACAAATCGACCGTCGCCAAACTAGGACTCCGCAAATAATCTGCGGAGTTTTTAGTTACCGAGCTTGAATAAAAAATTTCGTCAGCGCTACCGGCAAGTGCTATTATTATATTTGTGACGAATATAGTACTTGAGGTAGAAAATTTAACGAAGCGTTTTGGCAACAATACCGCCATTCGCGATGTCTCGTTCAAGATCAAAACAGGTGAGGTTGTTGGTTTTGTCGGCCTTAACGGCGCCGGTAAAAGCACCACTATTAATGCTATTTTAGGTTTTATCCGCCCAACCGACGGTAAGATCGAAATTTTCGACCAACCAGTTACACCTGAAAACGCTTTTCGGGGGCACCAAAGTATCGGTTTTGCTAGCGGCGACATGGCCCTTTTCGAGAGCTTAACCGGTGAACAATATTTGCAGTTCGCGCTGCATCAATACAAGGTGCGCGATCGAAGTCGTCTCAATGAACTGATTGAAATTTTTAAACCAGACCTGGCCAAAAAAATCGGTGAGCTATCGCGCGGCAACCGCCAAAAAGTCGCTTTAATTGCGGCTTTTATGGCTAGCCCTAAACTGGTTGTTCTTGACGAACCATCGAGCGGACTTGATCCACTGATGCAACAGCGCTTTTTGGAACTGATTCGCGCCGAGCAAGAACGTGGCACGACCATCTTTATGTCATCGCACTACTTGAACGAAGTGGTCGATGTCTGTACGCGGATTGTTTTGATCCGCTCTGGTCAAATTGTGCGTGATTTTCCGGCCAAGGAGCTGTCGATTAATGGTGGTAAAGCGGTGAAAGTCGTTTCGCGTCACAAATTGCCTGGGCTAAAAGGTGCCGAAGACGTCAAACTCGAAAAGACCGCCAACGGCACCGAGGTCAGCTTTATATATAAAGGTACGCCGACCGCCCTTCAGGCTTGGCTTGGCAGTTTGCCGCACCTGGTTGATTTTTCGGTCAATGACAATACTGTCGAAATGGCGCTAGAAGATTTGTACGAAAAGGAGTCGCCAGATGCGTAATATTTTCCTGAAGACGATTTACGATAAGCGCTGGTTTATCCTTGGCTGGACGGCCGGCATGGCGTTTTTTGCCTACTTAATGGTGGCCTTTTTCCCAACCTTCAAACCCAACGGGCTAGTGCAGTCGATGTTTGCCAACATGCCCAAAGAGCTTCAGGGGCTAATCGGTAACCTACAGGACATGACCAAACTCTCGACCTATTTGGCCGGCCAATTATTTAATATCCGCATGCCAATGTTTATCAGTGTGATGGCGATCATTTTGGCCGGTAGTTTAACGGCCGGCGAAGAGGATAAAGGTCTGCTCAGGACCCTGTCGGCCTTGCCGGTATCGCGAGTCAAGATTTACGCTGAAAAGTGGCTCGCGGCGGTGGTGATTTGCGCCATTACACTTGTCGGCTTGATCGCTGGTACCTATATCGGCAGCTGGCAAATCGGCGAATCGATCGAGTTTGGCACTTTAATGACGCTCAACGGACTATTGTTACTACTAATGGTGGCGTTCGTTAGCCTGATTTTTGCCATCGGCACAATTAGTGGCAAGCGCAGTTTTACAACCGGTATCGGCACGATTGTCGCAGCGGTGAGCTTTGTGTTGACCACTTTTGCGGTATCGGTGGACTGGCTAAAGTTTTGGGATAAGTTCTCGATCTTCCATTATTTCCCGGCGCCAGACATAGCCCGGGGGACTATCAAGGTTAGCGACTGGGCAGTTTATGCCGTCGTGATTGTTGTTTCGCTGACGGTTTCGTATCTGATTTTCCGCCGCCGCGACTTAAAAGGCTAAAACTAGCCTTACCGGTGTTATAATATAGCTTAAGGCCAGCCGCGATTTAAGTGGTGGATACAGCTATTTGTTTTGAGCAACAAATTGCTACACCCGTTACTTATTCGCCTTAACAAGCTGGCCGGTAAGGAGTTTTTATGATTATAAACCCTAATGGTAAAGAGATTATCTCGGTTACCACTGATCTTTGTGGCCGCCCGCTAACGCTCGAAGTCAACCGGGTTGGTTTCCGTACCACCGGTAGCGTCTTGGTTCGCTACGGCGACACCGTGGTGCTTGGTTCAGCCCAGGTCGGCTCGCGCCCAGTTGTGCTAGACTACTTTCCGCTAAGCATCGACTATGAAGAAAAGTTTTATGCAGCCGGTAAAATCAGTGGCAGTCGCTTTATCAAGCGCGAAGGTCGTCCAAGTGACGACGCCATTTTAATTGGCCGTTTGATCGACCGCCCGATTCGTCCGCTGTTTCCGAAGGGCTACCGCCAAGAGGTGCAGGTTGTCACCACTGTGCTGAGTATGGACCCAGCCTTCCGCCCAGACGTTGTGGCCATGATTGCCGCTTCAAGCGCTTTGATGTTGACCGGTACGCCGTTTGATGGCCCGGTTGCCGGTCTGCGTGTCGGCCGAGTAAATGGTGAGTTCAAGGCCTTTTTGACGGCTGAAGAACGCGCCACTAGCGATCTTGATCTTGTTGTTGCAGCCCGTGAAACCGGTATTACCATGGTTGAAGCCGGGGCTAATGAAGTTCCTGAAGAAGTCATTGCCGACGCCATGGCCTGGGCCTTTAAAGCCTTGCAGCCAGCGATTGAACTGCAAAAACAATTAGTTGCTAAAGTTAAACCAGTTGCTCAGGAATACACCCTGGTGCTGCCAGATCCTGAAGTTCAGGCCAAGGTTGATAAGTGGGTAGAAGGCAAGCTCGGCGCTACCATTCGCAAGCCATACCCAGAGCGCAATGAATTGATTAACGAAATTCGCTGGGCTTTTCACGAAGCTATGACCAAGGAAATGGGTGAGGAATATGCCGCCCTGCGCGACGCTTACGACGAAGCCTTTACGCTAGCTGTGCATCACGACGTTCGCGACGGTATTGTCAAAGACGGCCTGCGCCCAGACGGCCGCAAACTCGATGAAGTTCGACCACTTTCAAGTGAAGTCGGTGTTTTGCCGCGCGTTCACGGCTCCAGCCTGTTTACCCGTGGCGTAACCCAGGGTATGAACATCGTAACCTTGGCACCGCTCAGCTATGCTCAATTAGTTGACACTATGGAAAACACCGATGTCGAACGTCGCTACATGCACCACTACAACGCGCCAAGCTACACCGTCGGTGAAGTTGGCCGCCTAGGCAGCCCAGGCCGCCGCGAAATCGGCCACGGCTACTTGGCCGAGCGTGCTCTATTGCCAGTTCTGCCAGCCGAAGAAGATTTCCCGTACGCCATTCGCAGTGTTACCGAAATCATGAGCCAAAACGGCTCGACCTCAATGGCCGCTACCTGTTCAAGCTGTATGGCCTTAATGGATGCCGGTGTGCCTTTGAAGGCGCCGGTTAGCGGTATCGCTATGGGCCTAATGATGGACGGCGACAAGCCTTACATTCTAACTGACATCGCCGACGCCGAAGATTTTGCCGGTGACATGGACTTCAAATCAGCCGGTACTGCCAACGGTATCACCGCTCTGCAGATGGACATGAAGGTTCACGGTTTGCCAGTTGAAGTGCTACGCGACGCTTTGATGACTGCCAAAGCTGGCCGCGCCTTCATCTTGAAGCACATGCTAACGACCATCGCCGAACCGCGCAAGACCCTAAGTCCATACGCGCCACGCATCGAAAAGATCAAGATTAACCCAGACAAAATCGGTGCTGTCATCGGTAAGGGTGGAGAAGTAATTAACAAGATTACCGCCGAAACCGGTGCTGAAATCGACATCAAAGACGACGGCTTAATCACCGTCGCTGCCGCCGACACCGCCAAGATCGAACAGGCCCTGGAATGGATCCGTAGCCTAACCGAAGAACCAGAAGTCGGCAAGATTTACGACGGTACCGTTGTGACCATCAAAGACTTTGGTGCCTTCGTCAACATCATGCCAGGCGTTGACGGTATGGTTCACATCTCACAGCTCAGCGACAAACGCGTCGAAAAAGTCGAAGACGTCTTAACCCTAGGCCAAAAAGTGAAGGTCAAACTCGTCGCCATCGACGAAAAAGGCCGCTTGAGTTTGAGCATCAAAGACGCTAAATAAAAAGCTCGATTAGTTAAAAGATGCGGTCCTAGCGACCGCATCTTTATTTGGCCGTGGGTTGACTTTTTAGAGTAAAAATGATATATTTAAGATCAATAAAACGTTCAAAATAAAAACTATTATGCCCGAAGTACTTACTCTCAACCCTGATTTCCAAGAAGGAAAACGCGACGATTGCGGCGGCAAGCGGGTTGAGCTATTGAATGGCGAAAGTGTTGTACTAGACCAAGCCGACGATAAATGGCCATTACTTGACGGCTCCGGCGCCGCTATTGCAGCGGTTATTTACACTTCAGCCAATAAAAATTCGGTCAAGGCCGACATGTTGATGGTAATCGACCTATCGAATACTCCGATCGAAAACGGCTATCGTAGTTTTATGGGGCAGCCCATTTCGCCGGGTGTGGATTCGTTGCTGATTAATAAAGACGCCTTCAAGACGCAGACGCAGCTTGGCTACAAGGGTTTGCGGCGGGGCTCGAGCTATGTTTACGGGCGCGGCAAAAATGACGAACGGTTTACTGGCCAAAGTCGAGAAACTTCCCGAAACCATTTTGAAATCGGCTACGACCAACAGGGCGGGTTAATCGTTCGAGACCTTAATTCGACCAACGGCACGGTTGTAATGACTGGTCAGACCGGTATCAACTTCGTTGAGGATTATCTAGTCGCCCATCAGGAAGATATTCCCGATTGGTTTGCCGGTGTCGCGACCACTAATCGCAAAGCCAATGAGCCTGTCAACCAAGCTGAAGTTATCCCCGAAGGCCAAGTGCGTGTAATTAGTGAAACTGAGCTAGCAAATATTAAACACGATCTCGTGACATATGATAACCGGGATGAAAACCATCGGTTAGGAGATGTTACGCTTGAAATAGCGCGTTACTATCCGGAATTTGCACCAATTGTCGGCATTGAGCTTGATGGTCAAAAGTTTGCCTTTGGGCCGCTATTCCGTGATAGCAGCGACCGATTGCATAGCGTAGCATATACGCCAGACCCAGACCACCCAGGCCACTACCGTTCGCGGTTGTTCTATCGCTCAAGCAGCGATGGTGGTTGGCGAGTAACACCTGGAGTTTATGACAAGGGTGATGATACTGGGCTCTTTAGCAAAGGCGAGCCGGACGCAGCACGCGGTGGTGAATACGTTTGGCTAACGAAGCCAGACCGCAGAATTGTCGATTTGCTTGAGAATCTAGAAACCACTACTGGTGACATTCTGGACAAGCGTTATTCACACAACACAATTAGCGAATTGTTTGCCATGAGTCGTATGAACCAAGAGGGTATGAATGACTTTGATCGCCAGGCGCAACCAGTTTATATTGATGGCGGCAAGTATGTCTATGATAGTTACTTCCCAGGAAGAGGCTATCTGAAGTCGGCCGATCAGGCTCGGTTTGATTTGGCAAACATGCAATTACCCAAAGGTTTTGAACCTGATTTTACCACCGGACCGGCATATAGTTACAAAACACGCCATACAATTGGTGGGCAAATGTCAGTCGAGGTATTCAATGCTCATTATAATGGCCGACCAATTGAATGGCATGTCGCGACCGACCAGAATGGTTCGGTTTGGATTGATAGGATTTTATTGAAAGATAGCGAGCTGACTGATTACGGCACGCCAAAAGAGGTTATTGCGGCTGGTGCACTGGCAACGAAACCCTATGAATACCGTTCGGCGCAGCAAGGGGTTGAACGAGGCGTCGACTATGCGGATAATCTACCGTCGCCATATAACGGCAGTTACGTCTCGATGTCGCCGCTCATTAGGGATATGCCGTGGTATCAGCACTATTCATCTGCTCGCTCTAAAAATTAGTTGATGTAAAATAGTGGTATGACGTTGCGTATCACAATCACCGTCAAGCCAAACTCTAAGCAAGTTCCGCTAGTCGTTAATAACGGTGGCGAGATAACGGTTTATGTGCGCCAACAAGCCATCGGCGGCCGCGCCAATGAAGCGGTGATTGAGCTGCTGGCCGAGTATTATGATGTGCCAAAGACAAGGGTGAAGATTGTAAAGGGGCATGGAGCGCATCGAAAAGTGGTGGAAATAGACAAATAATAAGAATCGAATCTTAAAGTAAGCGCTTACTTGGGCTTGCGTATTAAAACTGGATTTTTCGTTTAAACTTTTGAGCTATATTTTGGTTTATGGGTGGAAATGTATGAATTTAAACCGTAGCCCTGCTTAGCCAGACTCTTCATTGTTTCTACACTGGTGCTGCCCGCACTCGCGTAGGTATATGTATAGGTAGTCCATCGCCCCGATTTAAATCTTACTATTATAAAATCACCACCGATTTGATAAGCGGATACCCCTGAATCGCCGTGTAGGTTTTTGTATACTTCCATGTTAACTCCTTGTTATTAAATATTAACTTGACTTTATAAGACGTCACTACTACCAATTAGGTGTGACAAGCCGCTAAATATAATCCCTTTATTTTTCCACAAAACAGCTATCCCGCCGATTGAAGCTAAGCAGCTGGCTGAACTAAATCCATGCAGCGGTAAAAATATCGCCTTCAAGGCCTCTACGGCTAATATACTTTTGAATTCCCGCACCGTGTTTAGTGCTTGCCATAGCAAATTCAGGGCATCATGAAACGTTACGATCTGCATATTTTAGCCGTGATTGCTTTCTGGGCAGCAGTAGGCGCAGCCGTCAATTTTCCAGTATGGAAATTTTAGCCTCGCGATACTTATGGCGGCGAAGCTTGACACTAAATACCCAAGGTATGTCCTATTTGATAAGTCTGGCATCCAGCGACATCCTTCGGCGTGGACCTCGTGGTCGCCATTGCTTTGCGCGTTATCGTTAATATAGTAGTGCTTGTACATGTTAAATCCTTTCGTACAGCGTTAATAGTTGTAATTCGGTCGATTTACGCTATACTGAAAGGCACAAATGGGGTACTAACTTATTTGTACGATAGTCGCTCGAAAGGGCGATTTTTTCGTATAGGCCGGGACGAAACCCTCCCGTTCGATTTCGCACCCCCGCCACGCGCGATTTCTTAATTTGACTGTACTACGTGAAATTGTAATAGTCAATATATTTTATGTGAAATTGTCAAAAATACTTTACATCCAGCGCCCATAAGTCGTATAATAAGTATGTAAACACCAAAGCGAGAGGATGATATTCCATGAGCAGACGGATAGCAGATAACATAGCAAAGGCGCGTACGGCCCGCGAGTTAACGCAAGAGCAGGTCGCTAACTTTTTAGGTGTTAGTCGAGCGACGTATCTCAATATAGAAACTGGAAAAAGTAAGCCCAACGTTGACATCATGGAGCGTTTAGCAAGTAAGCTCAACGTGCCGGTGGCTGAGTTTTTTGACGAGCCTCGCAACAACGAGAAGTTTGAACAGATGTATTTTTATATTCTTGGCCACTTCAAAGGTGGGGTTCCAAAGACCAAACTAGCAAAGCTTTTGTATCTGGCAGATTTTAGCTATTTCTATGATTTTCTGGTGCCTATGAGCGGCGTGCGTTACGTTCGTCGGTCGTATGGTCCAGTAGCAGATATATTTTTTGAAACGACGGAGAATCTATTTGATAATGGCAAGATCAATATAAAGCCTCTTGACCGTGCTCTTATGATAAGCTCTATAACTTACAAGCCAAATGACAATCTTTTGAACAGCGCAGAGAAGAAGCGCTTAGACGAGATATGTGAGCTTTGGAAAGATAAAGACACACAAGAGATCGTCAATTATACACATGGCCAAAAACCATGGAAGGCATGTCTTGATGGGGAGTACATACCGTATAGTCTGATAACACAGGAAGACCCCGACCATGTTTACACACCTGTTGCCTAAAGACGATACGCCGTTCGGTGTCATTTATTCTGACCACGCTAAAAATCATTATTTGAAGCAGTTGCAGAAAGATAATCCAGGCAAGCAATGGGAAGTTACGAGCGAGGCTATTAGCGAAGACCTTTCTCGTATATCATATTCCGCGCAAGATATGCAGCAAACACAGCAGGTTGACGAGCTTTATCATAAAGATGATTTTTGGATTTTCAAGTACGATTTTAGAATAGCCGGAAGAAGGGAGTCTACAAAAGATGCTGGCTACCGTTGCGTTGTATTTCTGGATAATTCTAAAAAGATTATAGAAATTTTGATGATTTTTCATCATAAGTATTTACCTAAAAATACTAGCGAAACCCAGTTTATAGATAAAATGTTAATAGATAACTTTAAGGATTATTTGGAGAAATGTAGATGAACGAAATAATCTGCCCACACTGTCACAAAGCGTTTAAAATTGACGACACTGCATTCGCGGAAATTCTAAAACAGGTACGCGACAGTGAGTTTGAGAGAGAAATTCACGAACGCATTGAAGGAGCAGTGGAGTTAGCGAAGGCCAATACGAAGAACGAGCTTCAAACAGACGCGTCCAAAAAAGATGCTGAAATCGCAAAACTTCGGGTGAAGCTTGAGTCTATTGAGACTGAAAAAGAGTTGGCCGTTAACAAGGCTGTTAACACTGTAGAAAGACAGCGTGATGAATTGTCGGGCCAATTAGAAATAATGGATCGAGAGCAAAAAATACGTGAATCATCACTTAAGGAAAAATACGAAATCGAGTTGAAGTCTAAGGACGAGATCATCGAGCGTTATAAAGATATGAAGGTTAGGCTGTCAACCAAGATGCTTGGCGAGACGCTAGAGCAGCATTGCGAGATAGAATTTGAAAAACTACGCGCTACAGCTTTTAAAAATGCTGAATTCGGCAAAGATAATGACTCAAGCTCCGGTAGTAAAGGTGACTATATTTACCGCGAGTATGATGAAGCCGGCAATGAAATCATCAGTATTATGTTTGAAATGAAAAATGAGGGTGACGAGACGGCCGCCAAACATAAAAATGAAGATTTTCTAAAAGAACTCGACAAAGATCGCAATGAGAAAAAATGCGAATATGCGGTACTAGTAACTCTGCTTGAAGCGGAAAACGATCTATATAACACCGGCATAGTAGATGTCTCGCATAGATACGACAAGATGTACGTCATACGCCCGCAGTTCTTCATTCCTATGATTACACTGCTTCGTAACGCCGCTCTTAACTCACTAAAATACAAGGCCGAACTTGCTTTGGTGCGCTCGCAAAATATCGATATCACGACTTTTGAGGATGATCTAGAGGCTTTCAAGAATGGTTTTGCTAGGAACTATGACCTTGCGGGTCGGAAATTTACGTCTGCAATTGAGGACATAGAAAAGACCATTAAATTATTGGAAAAAACCAAGGCGGAGCTAATGTCATCTGAAAATAATTTGCGTCTAGCGAATGACAAAATTCAAGACGTTACGGTTAAGCGCCTAACGCGCAATAATCCAACGATGGCCGCAAAGTTTGCTGATCTAGACGACGATAAGTCTGCTTGATACGCGAAGCATAAGAATACGGTAGCTGTAATGTGGGCTGCTATAATATTCTCATGACCAAGTCCTCTCAGCTCGCCGCTCTCAAATCCGAGATCATCTCCAAAAACATCTGCCCAGACCTAGCCGCTCAAGCTCACAATCTCGTCATGGGCGACGGCAATCTCGACGCTGAAATTGTTTTTATTGGTGAGGCACCCGGCAAAAACGAAGACCTGCAGGGTCTGCCGTTTGTTGGCGCGGCGGGGAAGTTCCTCGACGAAATGCTAGCCACTGTAAATCTCGAGCGCAAAGACGTTTACATCACCAACATCGTCAAATATCGTCCACCGAACAATCGCGACCCGCTGCCCGAAGAAAAGCAGGCTTTTTGGCCATATCTCGCCAAGCAGCTGAACATTATTCAGCCCAAGATTATCATCACGCTTGGCCGGCACAGTATGGAGTATTTTTTGCCTGAACAAAAAATTAGTGCTATTCATGGCCAGCCAAAACGCATCACGTTCGGCGACCATAAAGTCGTTATTTTACCTCTGTTTCATCCGGCGGCCGCGCTTTATAATGGCGGTATGCGCCAAACCCTGATGGACGATTTTCTCAAAGTTCCAAAAGTGCTTGAACAAATAAAATAACAGCCCTATGGCTGTTGGAAATAAGTGCAGATTTGTTCTTCGGGCGGCGGCGCTTTTTAGGGCGCCGCCGCCCGGGTGAAGCTTCACTCGACCCGGACGACCGTCATAGTGATGGTCGTGTTCTTCAGTAGCCGGCTGGCCGAGTCGAGGAGATCCTCGGGCGTGAGCGCGGCTGCCTCGTGAGCGGTCCCGAGCACCTCCATCTCGATGTCCGCGTAATCGGCCGGATGACCGGCGTAGAAGCGCCGGACGAACCAGCGTGATCCGAGCCATGCCAGCCACTTCTCGCTGCGGCAGAAGATCTTGGCGTCGGTCTGTATCGGTCCGAGCAGCAGGACATTGGGCATGTCAAGCGTCCAGATGTCAAACTGCTCAGACGCGGTGCCGTACATGCTGTAGTACTTCCGCTGGACCAGCACAATGTTCTCGGCCGCCAGGTAGCGGTCGCGCCGGTGTGCCTTGATGGTCTTGTTCATGTCGCTGATGGCTGCCGGCAGGAAGATCGCGAGCAGCGCCGCGACACTTCCGGCGACGATCGCCAGCGTGAAAAGAACGGTACGCCACATGGTGAGCTCCTTGCTCGATGGGTGGGTGTGGGGTTTTGAAGCTTGCTACTCCATGGAGGGGATGCGTTATCCAGCCTAACCTCAGAGTTAACACTAATTATAACATATTTAATAAAAATAGCAATAAAATAACAGCCACGTCGGCTGCTAAAAATCAGTTTAGGGTTGTGTCCGGAGGGTGGCGTTTTTAGGCGCCACCCTCCGGGTGTAGCTTCAGGCTGTCATGCGAGCGAAAGTCCGCCCTCTGTCAGCCTTGATGAGTGCCAGCGCGTTCTTCTCGGTGCTGCAGCACTCGTCGATGCCGCCGAGCTTGCGCTGGTTGACGAAGTACTTCCAGGGCGAGTTCGCCAGCCGCACCAGCCACGCATGGTGGATCATGAACAGGTTGACCTCCCTAGAGGCCTTGGTGCCGCGGTTAGCGACGACGCCGGCCGCCGCCAGCCGTTCCTTTCGGTGCATCTTGATGGCCGATTTGAGGTAGGCGATCCGGATGGCGAACAGCACGATGGCGATGATGCCATAATCGACGATCATCTCAATGGTTTGCGTTGACATTCTTCTCCGTTGCAAGAGTGCCGACGGGTGTTGTGAAGCTAGCACTCACAGGGGTTACGTCGTTGTAACCGCGTCTGAGAGTGAGAGCAACTATAACATTTAGAGTGTAATAAAGCAATAAAAAACAGCCCAACAGGCTGCAAATATAGGTGATTGTGTACCGGGCGGCGGCGCTTTTTAGGGCGCCGCCGCCCGGGTGAGGCTTCAGTAGATCGCTTGGCGCTGGTGCTCGATCCTGTGAGCCAGGTGCTCGACATCGATGCCAGCCGTCGCCAACTGCGCCATGCAGTCGTCGAAGGACCTGCCGGTCGTCTCTTTGTCAAGAAGGCTGGCGAAGTGGATTGCCTGGTTCTCGAGCGGGCTGCGCCGCTCGACGTCCAACGACACCTCGTCGTCCGACAGCATTACCAGCAGGTTGAACTTGCTGGCGGTCAGCTGCTCGTCGCACCTGATGAGCTTGCGGCAGGTGGGACCGGCCGACCTGTCCATCAGCACGAATAGCATGCACTGCGACAAGTTGACGTTGTCGGAGCCGTACTGCGACCAGTCCCACTCCATCTCGATCAGGTTGCTGTACTGCTTGTAGAGCGGCACGATGTACTCGGCCGCCAGCTGGCGCTCTTGCCGGATCTGCTTGATCCTTCGCAGGCGGTGCCTGGCCAGCGCCTTGACGACGACGACTATCAACCAGGTTAACCCCGACCCGGCGACCGTGATAGCCGCCACGCTAAGAGCCCAAAGCCCCCAGAAGTTCTGCACCATGCCCCCTTGGTTTAGGCGATGTTTGTGAAGCGTGCTCTCGTAAGGGGTAGGCGGTAGCCCGACTCAACCTCAGAGTGACGCTAATTATACCACTTTTACCTCAATAAATCAAGTTAAAGCGCCTGAAGCCATTGATTTAGCGCACACTTTTTGCTATACTGAGAACAACTTGAGCCGAGGGAACTTCAGAATTGTGTCATTTACAGCCCTCACCTTGAACTAGATTTTATTAAAATTTTTATTAAACAAAGGAGCATAACAATTTATGGGTCAACGACGACTCTCTACGCCGCAAGCTGACGATATGTCTAAGCAGCCGCGCAACCAGCAGCAACGGCCAAAATCAAATAACACCGTTTTAGCAAACACTCAAACCCGCCGCGGGGAAGTATTCCGCGCTCAGCGCCGCACCAGCGAGGGCGTTAACGCTCGTGCCAGCCAGCACATTATTAACGTGCCGGTTAACAAGTCGATTTACAACGGTTACGACGGCCATCAATTTAGCTTGGCTGAGCAGAAAAAACAGCCGGTCAATCGCGGCCCAAAGCTGCGTATTATTCCGATTGGTGGTGTCGGCGAAATGGGTATCGGCAAGAACATGACCGCCATCGAGTACGACAACGACATTATTATTGTCGACATGGGCTTTTTGTTCCCAGGCGCCGACTATCCTGGCATTAACTACATCGTGCCAGACATTACTTATCTGGAAGAAAACAAGCACAAAATCCGCGGCCACGTCTTTACGCATGGTCACCTGGACCACATTGGTGCGTTCCGTCATCTTATCGACAAAATTCCAGCGCCGGTTTACGGTAGTAAATTTACCGTCGCTATGTTGCAGCGCACCATGGAAGAAGCAACTAGCGGTTTTGAGCCGGACTACCATATTCTGGACCCTGAAGCGCACGAGCGCGTTCAGGTTGGCGATAGTTTTTCAGTTGAATTAGTCCGCGTTAACCACTCAATTCCAGACGCTACCGCCGCCGTTATTCGAACCCCAATGGGTGTCATTATCAGTAGTGGTGACTGGCGTTTTGAGGAGCGTCCAGTTGATGGCCGCAAGTTCGATATTGATCGTATGACCGAGATCGCTACCAAAGAAGGTGTCCTGGCGTTCCTAAACGAATCGACTAACTGTGAGTCTGAGGGCACGCACACCCACAGCGAGTTTGATATTCAGCAAAGCTTTGGCCAGGTGATGGATAAATATCCAAACGGCCGCATTATTATTAGCTGTTTCTCGAGCCAGCTGCACCGCATGCAATTGATTCTCGACGAAGCCAAACTGCACGACCGCAAGGTGGCGTTTGCTGGCTTTAGCATGATTCAGAACCTCGAAGTCGCTCTACGTACCGGTATTATTAAGGTTCCGCGCGACGTCGTCGTCAAAATGGAAGACATCATTAAATTGCCTGATGGCAAAGTGACGGTTGTTTGTACTGGTTCACAAGGTGAGTTTAGCGCCGTATTGAACCGCATGGCCACTGGCGCTCACAAATACATCAAGATCAAGAATTCCGACGTGATTGTTTTTGCTTCGAACCCAATTCCTGGTAACGAAAAGTACGTTGTCCGCACTGTCGACGGTTTGATGCGCGAAGGCAGTGACGTTATTCAAAACGGCAAAACACACTTAACTGGCGTTGGCCCGCTGCACCTTTCGGGTCACGGTTATTACGACGACCACGTTAAGCTTATTCGGGCTCTAAATCCTAAATATTACATTCCGAACCACGGTGAGTTTCACATGCTGGTGCACAACGCCGAGCTAGCCGAAAAAGAAGGCGGTATTCCACGCAAGAATATCTTTGTCTGTGACCCAGGCGATATCGTTGAGATTACAGCCGACGGCGCTCGCAAGGCTGGTCGTGTTCAGGCTGGCGGCATTATGTATGACGACACCGGCGCCATCGTGTCGGAGGTTGTTCTAAAAGACCGCGTCCACATGGCTACTGAGGGTATGTTTGTGGTTGTGCTGACCGTTTCGCGCGGCAGTGGCCGCTTACTGACCAGCCCGGACATCGTTTCACGCGGCTTCATTTACCTGCGCGATAGTGAAGAACTGATGGGCCTGATTCGTCAGTACCTCAAGCAAAAAGTTGCTCGCACCTTCAACGGCCGCAAAGTTGACCTCGACGTCGTCAAAAAAGAAATTAAAGATGAGATAACACACATTTTGTACGACCAAACGCGCCGTACGCCGATTGTTATACCGGTCATCAACGAAGTAGGGTCGGGCGGCAAACCGCAGAACAACGACCAGCCAGAAGCTAATCGCCAGTCCGGCGATGGTAATCGGACGCACTTCAACCGCAACCAGCAACCTCAGCCGAAGCAATTTCCACCGCGCCAGGTTCCCGACACTGAGGTCGCCGAACCACATCTGAACAAATTTGCTCAGCGCGATTACTAGACGCCACGCGCTCAGCTTGCAAAATGTTGTAATTTTTGTTATAATAACTCTGTTGTATAAGCGTATAATATAAAAATAGTTATGGCAAAAAAGAAAAAATCAACTCGCAGCCGCAAAGCGCCAGTCAAGCAAGTTCCGCAACACAGCCTGCCAAGCGGTTTTTGGGCGCAAGTTGGCGCGCTGCTTTTGATCGCTTTTTCGCTAATTTTGGTTGTGTCGTGGTTCGGCGCCGGTGGGCCTGTCCTGAATTGGCTGAATAAGGCCACTTTAGGTGTCATTGGCTATGCGATATACGTCGTCCCGCTGCTATTTATTTATGTGGCGGTCGAGGTTTTTCGGGCCGAAGACAATCGTTTGCCGTTTGTTATGAAGTTCGCGACCGGCCTGTCGCTGCTATGGTTTTCGGGTCTATTCGGCCTACTGCACAACGCCGACGGCAGTTCGACCGGTGGTTACATTGGTGATTTGATCAACAGCGGCATGTTGCAGCTAGTCAACCGCGGTGTGGCGGCCTTCGTCTATATATTATTGGTCTTAATCACGGTTTTATTCATCGTTCGCGTCTCGCCAATTACGATTATTCGCAAACTATGGCAGCTGTCGCGTAGCAATACCGAGGAACAAGAGGCCAACGTTAAAGTTATGCGCAACGCCGCCGCCATTGATAGCACCGGCAAGCCAATTGCCGACTTTAAGCTGAACGCTGGTGTGCCAACGCTCGATGCCAAAGATTCTAAGGACAAAGGTTCGCACCTATCGACCCTGCGCAACAGTATTGGGCGCGATAAGGCCGCCGAAGAGCAGAGTGCCTTGGTTACCGTTAGCGATCCGAACTGGCAGGCGCCAAGCGTCGATTTACTCGAGAAAAAGCAATCGCCAGCCGATGCTGGTGACGTTCAGCAAAACGCCCAGATTATTAAAGATACCTTGGGTGAGTTTAATATCGATGTCGAAATGGAAGGCGCCAACATTGGTCCAAAGGTGACTCAATATACTTTGCGTCCACCTAGCGGTGTGAAATTGGGCCGCATCACGGCGCTTGAAACCAACCTGGCCCTGAACCTAGCGGCTTCAAGCCTACGTATTGAAGCGCCGATTCCTGGTCAAAAAGCCGTCGGTATTGAAGTGCCAAACCGCAAAGCGGCTGATGTTCGTTTGTACGGCGTTCTAACCAGCTCACAGTGGCACGGTGCGCACGATCCGCTCAGTTTTGCGATTGGTAAAGACATTTCCGGCCAGGCCGTCGTGGGTGAGCTAAGCCGCATGCCGCACCTGTTGATCGCTGGTCAAACTGGCTCTGGTAAGTCGGTTATGATTAACACCATGCTGGTGAGTTTGCTGTACCACAACAGTCCGAGCGACATGAAAGTGATTTTGGTCGACCCTAAGCAGGTCGAAATGGCGCCATACGAAGATATTCCACACCTGTTAACACCAGTGATTACTGAACCGGAAAAGACTATTAGCGCGCTGAAGTGGGCTGTCAACGAGATGGAGCGCCGCTACCGTTTGCTAGCCGAGCATAAAGTTCGCGACATTCGCTCGTACAACCAAAAGATTGGTGCTGCTGGTCACAAGATTAGCGTGGCCGACGAAAGTGGTGCTGTTCAGCAGCACGAAAACGGTGCCATGCCGTATATTGTGATTGTGATCGACGAGTTGGCTGACCTGATGATGGTGGCTGCCCGTGACGTCGAAGCCTTGATCGTCCGTTTGGCGCAGAAGGCGCGTGCCGTTGGTATTCACTTGGTCCTAGCGACCCAGCGTCCATCGGTTGACGTTATTACTGGTCTGATTAAGGCCAACATTCCGGCGCGTATCGCCTTTACGGTGGCCTCGCAGATTGACTCGCGCACCATTTTGGACCAAATTGGCGCCGAGAAACTGCTTGGTCAAGGTGATATGTTAATGTTAACCGCCGATATGAATAAGCCAAAGCGTATCCAGGGTGCTTGGGTGACTGACCCCGAAGTGATGCGCATTACCGACCACTTGCGCATGCAGTCGCCGCCACAGTACAACGACGAAGTAGTTTCACAGCCGGTACAGCTGAATGGTAAGGGCGGTGTGGTGATGGACTTCGATAACGACAATGGTGGTGACTCGATGTATCGCGACGCCGTACAGGTCGTGGTTGATAGCGGCAAGGCTAGTGCGAGCTTGCTGCAAACTCGTTTACGCATCGGTTATGCCAGAGCGGCGCGCATTATTTCACAGATGGAAGAGCAGGGTATTATCGGTCCAGCTGATGGTGCCCGGCCGCGTGAAGTGCTGATTTCGAGCGTCGACCAAGTCTTTGGCGGCGGCGAAGCCGACGATACTCTGAACGACGAAGAATTAGTTTAAGTTTATTTTAAGAAAAACCCTTGCGTAAAGTGTAAAGATGCGCTATAATTAGCTGCGTTATCAACTCAGCTTGCGGGCAGACCAATGCGCAAGCATCCATAACGGATTCCAAAGGAGGAATATGAAGGACTACGAACTAACCGTTCTGATCCACCCAGATCTCGAGGCCGACCTTGAGACGCCTCTCGCCAAGGTGCGTGACATTATCACGAGTGCTGGCGGTAAAATTACCAAAGAAGACAACTGGGGTAAGAAAAAACTAGCTTACCGCATCAAGAACCAGGACTTCGCAGTATATGTATACTTCGATCTAAGCCTGCCAGCTGATGCACCACTCAAGATCAGCAACACCTTTAACATCACCGACGAAGTCTTGCGCTACTTGCTAGTCAAGGTAGACGAGAAAGCTTTGCGCGCTCTAGAAGAGCAAGCTAAGCGCCAAGCGGCAGATGCAGATAAAGAAGAAACTAACGAAGAGGAATAGGAAATGGCACGCAGTATCAATCAAGTTATTTTGCTCGGCCGTCTAACACGCGACCCTGAGCAGCGCTCAACCAGTAGTGGTAAAACCATCGCAACCTTCAGTATCGCTGTCGATCGGGCAACTCAAGATGATACGGCGGACTTTTTCGAAATTACAGCTTGGGAAAAACTAGCTGAACTAGTTATGCAGTACCTATCAAAAGGTCGCCGCGTGCTAGTCCAGGGCCGTTTGCGCCAAGACAGCTGGGACGACAAAGAAACCGGTAAAAAGCGCTCAAGCGTGGGCGTAACTGCTACCGACGTTACTTTCCTTGATGGCCCAAGCGACGGCGCTCGACCAAGCTCTAGTGCACCATCTGGCTCGAACTCCGGTTCAAGCAAGAAAACCGAAGATGTCGTAATTGAAGACATCGACGACAAACCAATTGATTTAAGTGAAATTCCATTCTAGGAGTAAATAATGGCAAAACGATTTAAGAAAGACACACCACTGTATTTTGACTACAAAGACGTCAAAACTTTGCAGCGTTTCATCAACACCTACGGCCAAATTGAACCAGTCGGTAAGACCGGTCTTAGCGCCAAGCAGCAACGCCAACTAGCTGTTGCTATTAAGCGTGCTCGTCATCTTGCATTACTACCATTTGTCGCACAGGGTTAATAGGCCATGGCTTATTCGCCGACAGATCTGAAAAAAGGCGTTGTCGTCCAACTGGACGGCAAACCTTACCGTGTCGTTGACTATGCCCAAAAGGTAATGGGCCGCGGCGGCAGCATTGTGAACGTCAAACTGAAGAACCTGATTGACGGTTCGGTTATTCCGAAGACTTTTAAGGGTCAGGACAAAATTGATCCAGCCGAAGTAACCAATCAGACCGTGCAGTATTTGTACAACGACGGTCAAGATTTCTACTTCATGGACCCGGAAACATTTGAGCAGTTCCAGCTGCCAGGTGATGTTGTTGAAAGCGGCGCCAGTTACATGAAAGAAGGCGACAGCCTAGCTTTGCAGCTGTTTGACGGCCGCGTCATTAACGTTGAGCTACCGAAGAACGTTTATTTAGAAGTGACTTACGCTGAAGACGTTGTCAAAGGCGACACCACCAGTAGTGTGTTAAAAGATGCCACACTTGAAACCGGTGTTACCGTCAAAGTGCCGGCATTTATCAAAGTTGGCGATGTTATCTCGGTTGATACTTCAACTGGTGAATATCGCGAACGCAAGAAGTAGGGCCGATCATGGCAAACAGAGAAGGACGCGAATTTATTCCGGCCTTTTTTGTTGATGTGGTTGAAAAAGGTGAGGTTTTTCCGAGTGGGGCCGCGCACTGGCCGTTGCATATAACGCTCTTTCCGCCGCTTGAGGCGCCTTATTATCCTTATTACGGCGATAAAATGCGTAGTGTTGTGAACACGATGGCGCCATTTGACGTCACGTTAAGTGAAGACGAACCCGTCATGTTTGGCCCCAATGAAGATATTCCGGTTAGGCTGATTAATGAAGCGCCGCGACTCAGAGTGATTCACGATGCGCTAGTTAGAACGCTAGCAAATTTAACGCATGACCCCACTTATCGTCGGCCGTATAATCCGCACATTACCATTCGGCCCGATATTGATCTTGATCCAGGTAAAAAAATTCACATTGGCGGTTTTTCAATTGTCGAAAAAACAGTTGGTTCAAATGGCGAAATTTGGACAGTGGTTGATAAAATTGGTCTGAAAGGAATTGAGGCGGCGCAGCTATGAAACAGCGACTTGATAAAGAAATGACCGATCGCGGCTTGGTGGCGACGCGTTCGCAAGCCGAAAGCTGGATTAAGCTTGGCAAGGTTTTGGTCGATGGACAACCGGTGACAAAACCGGGCTTTTTCGTGCGACCCGATTCGGCAATTATTTTAAAGGCCGAAGAACAGTATGTTAGTCGGGCTGGTTTGAAACTGGCTTCTGTCGCTGAATTACTGAAATTGGATTTTCGCGGCAAGACAGTACTCGATGTCGGTTCATCGACTGGTGGTTTTACTGATTATTCGCTAAAACACGGCGCTAAAAAAGTTTATGCGGTTGATGTAGGCACCGATCAATTGCACCCGAGTCTACGCGATGACCCGCGCATTGAATTGCATGAGAAGACGGATATTCGGGATGTATATACTAAGAACGATGTCCGGAGTATCTATTCAGGGGTACGCTCTTCTCAAAATCTTCCTCAGGAAGATTTATCGAGCGCTCGGCCGGAATCCGTTATTACAACGGATTCTGCAGCCCCCTTCATAGATACTCCGGACATCGTTCTTATCGATGTTTCATTTATTAGCTTGCGCGAGGTTCTGCCGCATATCGCCCATAATCTAGCCGACAGCCACACTCAGATTGCGGCGATGGTGAAACCGCAGTTCGAGGCCGGCTTCGGCCAGACCAATAATGGCGTGATCAAAAACGACACTCAGCGTCGCCAGATTTTGCGTGATTTTGAGAATTGGGCAAGGAATTATTTTGTGATTCAAGACAAGCACGATAGCGATATCGCCGGGGCTAAAGGTAACCGCGAACGATTTTATTTGCTAAAGTTAAAGCGAAATTCAACCACGTCACCTGGTCGCATGATATAGTCGCGGCCTTCGGTGCGAACTTTGCCGGCAGCCTTGGCGGCCGTCTCGCTACCGGCCTTCATCAGGTCGTCGAAATCAACAATTTGGGCAGCAATGAAGCCTTTTTCAAAGTCGGTGTGAATGACGCCAGCAGCCTGCGGGGCGGTGGCTCCTTTTTTGATTGTCCAGGCGCGGACTTCTTTTGGCCCGGCGGTTAAATAGCTTTGTAGGCCAAGCGTATCGTAGGCGACGCGAGCCAGCTGTACCAAGCCCGACTCCTCAATGTCATAACTTTCAAGCAGTTCTTTGGCGTCGGAATCGTTTAGGCCGCGCAATTCTTCTTCGAGTTTGGCACAGACAAAAACGGTTGGTGCCGGGGCAGTGATAGCTCGTAGTTCGGCTAATTTGTCTGGCAGCTCAAGCGTCATCTCGTCGATATTAAAGAGGTAAATAACTGGTTTTAAAGTCAGCAGCTGCAGAGGTTGAACAACTTTTTTATCAACGTCGGCAACCCTTGATAGTGGGATGCCAGATTCTAATTCGTGCAGCAGCCGCTCAAGTTCTTGAACATCGGCCTGAGCCGATGGGTTAGCTTTGACTTCTTTTTGAACCTTTGGCAGCCGGTTTTCGATCGTTTGGATATCAGCTAACATTAGCTCGGTGTTAATAACATCGATGTCGTTGAATGGGTCGATTTTGTTATCGACGTGCACCACATCGTCATCATGAAAGGCCCGCACCACATGAATAACGGCATCACACTCACGAATATTGGCCAAGAATTTGTTGCCCAAACCTTCACCCTTGCTGGCGCCAGCCACCAAACCGGCAATATCAACAAAGGTAACTGTGGCCGGAATCACTTTCTCGGCTTTATACATGGCCTGTAGTTTGGCTAGCCGTTCGTCCGGCACGGCCACGATGCCGGTGTTCGGCTCAATGGTCGCGAAAGGGTAGTTGGCGGCCAAAACGCCGTTATTGGTCAATGCATTAAATAATGTGGACTTGCCAACATTCGGCAAGCCGACGATACCGATACTTAAACTCATGTTCGTAATTATATAACAGGGGGTATGGTTGACACAAACGGCCAAATATGCTAATGTTAATTCATAAATATTTAAAACAAAAAACTATGTCACCTGAATCCAACACACCACAGCACTTAGAAACCAGCAACATCCCGGCATTACCGGCCGGCTTTGAAATACCACAGCTGGAGCCGGATAACGAACCGTCGGGTATCCCGCGCGAGGCTTTAGGAATAAGTGCGCAGCCACGGCGCAGTACAGAAAGTTACGGGCGTGAGGTTCAGGGCAAAGCTCAGGATGCGGCTACGGAGAAGCGTCTTTCATCTAGGCAGCAAATAGGGGTCACTGAGGTGCCGAGCCCACAGGCAGAGGTTACAGTTGTGCGAACTGCAGAACAACCACAGGAAATTGCGAAATTAACCAGTTATGCGCTTAGGGCCGCTACAGGATCGGAAGCGTTATTAAATCATGAACCACCACAAAATCCGGTGATAGGTTATACGCCCGAGACGTATGCCGGTGATCTGTCTTCAAGCGCGCCCAGCAATTTACCGCAGCGCCGACGCTGATATCTGTTCATTACGCTTGTGTTTGCGGGGCCATCCATTTAGTATAGAAACAGGATGGCGTCGCATTTATTTTCTTCTCATAAACTAAGGCATCGTATAGTTCTTTCAGGTAGTTTTGTAGCCAGTATTTTGATTACCGGTGTTTTGTTGACGACGTGGTTACCGCAAATTGTAGGGGCTTCTGGTATTGGTACTGGTGGTGGATCTGGAGCGGGAACATCAAACTGTTCGAACAACGGTGCCTTTTCTCAATACTGCGGCTGGGGCTGGGTGGACTATCCGCTGACAGCTTTTAGCGGTCCAACCTATAACGGTAGGCTACATTGGCAGTTCAAGAACCCGAGCGGTTCACCGTTTAATGTTAGTTATTGGGGGACCCTACCGGGCAATAGCAGTGCTAATATCAGCAGTACATGTTCCGGTGCTGGTGCTACCGGCGTAATGGTTTTTGTATACGGTAATTATAAGGGCTATACTTTGGGCTATAAATACCAAGGGCTGCCCGCCAATAGTCCTGGAGCACTACCTCCCGGGACTACTGTAGATGGAACCGGTACTGCGGTGTCTCTGGGCACAGCAAAGAGTGATTACGATAGTCTTCCTTCAAGTCTAAAATCCGGCTATACATGGGGAAGTAACGTTGCTTGGTTTTGTTGGGACTTCTCAGACTACAGCCTCTCCGGCTCTAGCTCGACCAATATAACTTCTGGCTCGCCCGGACAAACAATCTACTGGACGCATCAATTAATTAATAATGGGCCAACGGCCACAACTCAGTCGACTTATAGCAATTTAGGTATGAGCGGTTTCACTAATGGCTGGGGGACGGGGCTGGGTGGCGGCTGGGTCGGCGCTGGTGCTGGTAAGGGCGTCATACGTACAATAACCGATTATGCGACATATACTATCACGTCGGCGGATGTTGGCAATACACTTTGCCAGTGGGTGCAATATGATCCTCAGGGCTCAAGTGGGGCTCGCAATGGGCGGGGAAATCATGCATGTGTTGACGTACCATATAATTACAACCTAAACCCATCCGTTAGTCTGTCGAAGACAACCGCCTCGGTTGGTGATTCGGTCTATGTTGCTCCAACAGTTAATAATACCGGGGCTACAAAAAGCAACCAAACAAATTGGAGCTTGATCACTTTTACGGTCGCGCCCGGTGGATTAGTGCCTGGTGGCGGTACCGGTAGCCAACCTCCGACTTCTGTATACCCCGGGTCTACTACTGTATCTAGTGGCGGCAATGCAGTTTTTAATACCGGTAATACAAGTGTTAGTGCTGGTAATCAAACTGTTCCAGATAGGCCTGTTGGCTCGCGTGTTTGTTGGGTGTTATCGGTCCAACCATACAGCCAGACAACGACCGACTGGCGTTACAGTACGCCTATGTGCCTAGTAATATCTAAATCACCGCGCATTCAAGTATGGGGAAGCGATCTTTGGGTCGGCGCGGGTGGCTTGGCGGCTAATGTGGTCACCTCTTTAACCTGGCGCGGCAGCGATAATAGTACCTTTGGCAGCTGGGCAGAGTATGCCATTGCAGCTTCGGGTACTTCGAAGACTATGGCGTCTGGGTCAGCCTTGAATAACGGAACCGCCGGCTCACCTTGGTCGGGCACAAATTGTAATGTTGTTCAGGAGACTTTTACCAATGCTGGCTCGAGCGGCTGTGGAGGGTCTACGACGGTTGGTGGATACAACACCCTCAGCGCTTTGCCGGACGTATCGGTATCGTTTAAGCCGACGGCGAGCCTGCCTGCCAGCAGCGCCGCCAACCCAATTGATGTGAATGCGCTGACAACGGGCGTTTATAGCGGTTCGGGGGCGATTTATTTGAAGCCGACTACACTAGGTACTGGTAAATGGGTAGTTATTAATGCGCCGGGGGCTATAGTCAATATAGTCGGTAGCGGTCAGCTGGCATATACACCGGCGACTTTGTCTTCGACGGCGGATATACCGCAACTGGTAATTATTGCCAATACGATCAATATTGCTGGCGGCGTGACCCAAGTTGATGCCTGGTTGGTGGCCCGACCGACCGGTAGCAACTCGGCAGCACCAAACGGCTCAATTTATACCTGTAGTGACGTTAACGGGAATGCTAATTTGCTCAACTCAAACACCTGTAATCAACAGCTTATCGTTAATGGGCCAGTTTCGGCGCAGCACTTGTTCTTATATCGAACGGCTGGTGCCGGTACGGGCAGCGACATTGGTACGCCGGGCGAGGTGTTTAACCTGCGACCAGATGCTTACATGTGGGCTTATCAGCGAGCAAGTTCAGCCGATCAGGTGAGCACCATGCAAACCAAAGAGCTTCCGCCGCGGTTTTAGAGTAAACTCCTTGCTTTTAGCGCTTACGCTTTTGTATAATGGTGGCAATATGGCATTCATAAAAGGCGTGGGCAATTTCTTCGCACTAGACATCGGAACGACCGCCGTTAGGGTAGTTCAACTTTCGCCTGCCGGTCCGGGTGTTTGGAATCTACAGCACTTTGGTTATGTGCCTGTTGATGAGCGAACCAGCACCAGCAACTCGGCTGAAAGCATGCACCGCTTGGGTGAGATAATTATGACGGCCGTTGGTCAGAGTGGTATTAAAGAGAAAAATGTCGTGATTGGTATGCCTTCGAGCAAGACCTTTACTACTGTTGTTGAAGTGCCGATGATGAATGAGGCCGAGCTAAAGAGCACGATTAAGTACCAGGCCGACCAATACATTCCAATGGCTATCAATGAGGCCAAGGTGGACTGGGCGCCACTTGGTATTTCGCTGCACGATACCAAGCAACAAGAGGTTTTGATTGCTAGTACGGCCAATAACTACGCCGAAGAGCGGCTTGAGTTTATCGAGAGCTTGGGCCTTAACGTTATTGCGGCCGAGCCAGATCCGATCGCTATGATTCGGGCGTTGTTGCCAACCGGCGTCAGTGATGCACGCTTGATTATCGATATGGGCGAACAGTCGAGTGATATAGCGATCACTTACGGCGACACTCCTAGATTGGTGCGTACCATCCCAACCGGCATTCGCTCACTTGTTAAGGCGGCTGTCCAGAACTTAAACGTCCAAGATGACCAAGCACGGCAATTTATTATTAAATTCGGTTTGGCGCCAGATAGGCTCGAAGGTCAGGTTTACCGGGCAATTGAGTCGACGCTTGATGCTTTTGCGGCTGAAATAACGAAGTCAATCAAATTCTTCCAGACACGTTACCCGAATACGCCGGTGAGTAATATTATGCTATCTGGTTATTCAGCGGTTGTACCGCAATTTGGTGATTATGTCACGGCAAAGACCGGTGTAGCCTCAACGTTGGCTAACCCATGGCAAAAAGTTCGAGTTTCGCAGGCCGATCAGCAACAGCTGATGTCGGTGGCGGCTGAATTTGCCACCGTCATTGGTTTAGCCGAAAGGGAGAACAAGCTATGATTGAAATCAATCTTGTCCCTGACGTTAAACAAGAGTTCATTCGCGCTCAGCGAGCGCGCGCCCAGGTTATTTCTTGGTCAATCCTTGTGGGCGTGATCGCGGTGGGCGTTGTCGTCGTCTTGGCGGTTTATGTTTTTGGTGTTCAATTTGGCCGCAGTGTCTACGCCGATAGCCAGATTGATAGCAAATACAAAACTCTTTCCCAGACAACTGATCTATCGAAATTATTGACTATGCAAAACCAGCTCTCAAAGATTACCCAGCTGCACGACGCCTCGCCGGAAACGTCACGAATTTTTGATACTTTAACTTCAATCATTCCTCCGGCACCAAATGACATTCAGATTTCGGATTTAGTGGTTGATAACACCGTTGGCAGCTTTACCTTTACGGGAGTTGCTCCAAGTGGCTATGCCGCCCTAGAGACATTTAAAAAGACTCTAGGAAATAGCGTTGTCCAATATATCCCAGCTTCAGATGGTTCGTCGCAGTCGGCGCAGCCAGAGACGGTACCGCTAGCTAGCCAAATTAGTCTTAGTAACGTGCATTACGGCTTGGACGCCAATAATAATCGCGTTTTAACGTTCTCGATGAGCTTTAATTACGCTCCGCAGTTGTTCGATAACACTCTTGGCAACGTTCACATAGTCATTAAGGATATCGGCAACAACACCGACTCATACATAGGTGTTCCAAAGAGTCTATTTACCCAAACGCCAAGTAGCGCGGGGAGTCAATAAGATGCAAGCTAACAGTAATAGTCCAGCACTACGTAAGCGAACCCAAATTAGCAGGGCAAATCGCACGATGTTTGTCTGGGTTGCCGGAGCTTCGGTCGTGGTTGGTTTTGCGGTTGTGATATCTATTTTCCTGTGGCAAAAATTAGTTTTTAACGAAAAAGTTTTGGCGCAGAAAGACGTCACGATCAACAATTTAACGCTCGATAACAACAACGTGAAACAACTCAAAGATAACGTTCGGGCGCTTGACGCCAACCAGGCTCTAGCGAGTGTCAAAGCCAATCCAACCGACCAAGCTTTGCAGGTGGTGCTCGATGCCCTGCCATCTTCGGCTAACTCTTTGGCGTTTGGTGCATCTTTACAGCAGAAACTATTGGCCGGTATTGACGGTCTAACGGTCAACTCGATTCAGGTTGATCCAGTGCCTGGAGCAGAGACACTATCTGGTTCGACCGATACTTCAAGCGGGGCTGTTGGTAGTGGTGATGCATCTCAAAACGCAATTACCTTTACGATGCAGGTCAATGGATCGCAGGACGTGCTTAAACAGGTTCTGCAGCGACTTGAAGCGTCGATTCGCACGGTGCATGTCGACACTATTCATATCGAGAACATTACTCAAATGACAGTTAGTGGCGAGGTTTACTATGAGCCGGCGGTTAACTTAACGCTTCAGAGCAAGGTGGTGCGACCATGAAAAAGAGTGAAATCGCTATGATTATTCTTATTGCATCGGTCAGCGTTATGATTGCTTATTTTGTTGGTAACAGTCTATTTGGCAAGATGACCAGTGCTGGTGAAAAAGTGAAAACGATCCAAACCTTTTCGGCTAATGTTGATGCGCCTGACAGTAACTCACCAATCTTTAAACAGGGTAATATTAACCCGACGGTTCAGATTGAAGTGACGAGTCCAAATAACTCTAATGGGAATTAAACCGTCGTGGCGCTCTTGACCGACGACATGCAAAACAAGCTCGTCAAGCTGTTGGTTGACGAAGGCTTGGTTGAGGCTAGCCGGCTTGAGTCGGTTGAGTCCGAGGCCGCCAAAACCAGCAAGCCGCTCTTTAGTTTACTCACCGAAGAGGGTGTGGTTGATGACGAGCTGTTGACCCATGCGATTGCCCAGGTTTCTGGTGTGCCTTACGTCAATTTAACTAACAGTTTGATTGATCAGAGCATCTTAGGCTTATTGCCCGAAGATGTGGCCGAGCGTTTTATGGCCGTACCGCTAGCTGAGGTCCAAAATCGCCTGGCGGTAGCCATGATTGACGCCAACAACGTTCAGGCAGTGGACTATCTCGCTAATCGTATCCAGCGGCCACTAAAAGTCTTTATGGCCTCAGAGACGGGCGTACGCCACGTTCTAGACCAGTATCGCACCGACCTTTCGAGTGTTGATAAAGCTGCTGAAGCATCTCAAGCCGAAGCAACGGTCGATGAGGCTCGCGATGTGAAGGTTATTGTTCAGGATTCGCCGATTTCGCAGGCCCTAAGTAAAATTTTGGAATATGCGGTTAAGTCACGTGCGAGTGATGTTCACATTGAGCCACTCGAGAATGCTTTAAAGATTCGCTGTCGTGTTGATGGTGTCTTGCGCGAGATTATGCAGCTGCCAAAAAGCATCGAACCAGCGTTGGTTAGCCGCATAAAAATTTTATCCAACCTAAAAATTGACGAGCACCGTATTCCGCAGGATGGCGAGTTTACGGTTAAGGTGAGCAACAAAGAGGTGGACCTGCGTATTGCCATTAGTCCGGTTGTTTGGGGTGAGCAGGTGGTTATTCGTTTGCTCGATAAATCTGGCAATAGTTTTGACCTTGAACAAATGGGCTACGCCGGACGGGCACTGCGCGCTATTCGCCGTGGTATTAAGCGTCCGAACGGTATGATTCTTACCTCTGGGCCAACTGGTTCAGGTAAGTCTACGAGTCTGTATGCGCTGATTAAAGAGATCAAAGACGATACCGTCAATATTGTTACGCTTGAGGATCCAGTAGAGTACAAAATGGACGGCGTCAACCAAATTCAGGTTAATGCCGATGTTGGATTGACATTTGCCTCTGGTCTGAGATCAATTTTGCGTCAAGACCCAGACATCGTGATGGTGGGTGAGATTCGTGACTCTGAAACGGCTAATCTGGCGGTGCAAGCAGCTTTAACCGGTCACTTGGTTTTCTCGACCCTGCACACTAATTCGGCGGCTGGTGTTTTGCCGCGCCTGCTCGATATGGGTATTGAGCCGTTTTTGATCGCCAGTACGGTCAATACAATCATTGGTCAGCGTCTGGTCCGTCGCATAGCCGCAAAACATGAGACTTATCAGTCCAGTCCTATCGAAACCCAAAATCTAACCTCAACAATTGGTTACTTGCTGCCAAAAACTAAAGAAGATGTAGCCAAGGTTTCGCAGGACTTGGGTTATAAGGACTTGCCTCTGGCCGGCCAAAGCGCTTATACTTTAGCTAGAGGTATTGACTCACCGCAAACACCAAAGGGCTACAGCGGTCGTGCCGGTATTTATGAAGTCATGGATGTCAACGCTGATATTCAAAAGCTGATTGTCGCTCGGTCGACAAGCGCCGAGATCCAGCGATTGGCCGTCAGTCAGGGTATGATTACGATGCGCCAGGATGGCTATCTGAAATCCCTGTCGGGCATCACAACCATGGAAGAAGTTAACCGTGTGGCAGCTGATATTGCATAAAGGGGTGGAAATAAAATGAACAATCAACAACTGAGAATCGAAGTTTTACTAGAAGAGGTGGTTCGTCGCCACGCCTCCGACCTTCATTTGCAAGTCGGTACGCCGCCAATGCTGCGCATCGATGGTTCGCTGACGCCGGTGCCGGGTTATAACCCGCTTGATGAGCCGTCGATTGAAACGCTAATTTTTGCGATTCTCGATCAAGAACAGCGTCAGATTCTTCTTAAAGATAAAGAGTTTGACTTTAGTTTTGCCTTTGGCACGCTAGGCCGTTTTCGAGTTAACGCTTTTCACGAGCGCGGTAACTTAGCGGCCGCTTTGCGATTGATTCCGAATAAAATTAAATCAGTAACCGAGTTAGGCCTGCCGAACGTGGTGATGAACTTCGCGAGTTATCCGCGTGGTTTGGTCTTGGTGACTGGTCCTACTGGTAGCGGTAAGTCGACAACGCTAGCCGCCTTGGTCGACAAGATTAATAGTGAGCGCTCACACCACATTATTACGATTGAAGACCCAATTGAGTTTACGCATAAGTCTAAAAAGTCAGTTGTGGTGCAGCGCGAAGTTCACTACGACACCTATAGTTTCTCGGCGGCTCTGCGCTCTAGCTTGCGTGAAGACCCTGATGTGGTGTTGATTGGTGAGATGCGTGACCTTGAGACAATTTCGGCGGCGATTACGATTGCCGAAACTGGACACTTGGTCTTTGCCACACTACACACCAACAGCGCCGCACAATCAATCGACCGTATGATTGACGTCTTCCCGCCGCACCAGCAACCACAAATTAGGGCTCAGCTATCCAATATTTTGATGGCCATTGTCTCACAACGACTTGTGCCGGCGATTGGTGGCGGGCGAGTAGCGGCTGCTGAAATTCTAGTTGCCAACTCGGCTGTCCGGAATATTATTCGCGAAGGCAAGGCTCACCAGCTTGATGCCGTTATTCAGACCGGTGCCGACCAGGGTATGCAAACGATGGACCGCACGCTGGTTAACCTGGTGCAGAGCGGTACCGTAACCTACGATAGTGCTCGTGAGTTCGCCGTTGATCTAGCGGAATTTGAAAGACTGGTAAGGGGATAGGTGAAAAATTTTAGCTACGAAGCGCGCGACCGCGCCACCAACAAGATTGTGAAGTCGACCGTGCAGGCCGATAGTGAATCAGCGGCGGCACATTTGTTGGTTGAACAAGGCTTCGTACCACTAAATATCAAAGAGGCTACTGAAGGTGGCTGGCTGGGCAAGCTCAGTGGCCGGGTTGGCACTAAGGATAAGATTGTCTTTACGCGTCAGCTGGCGACACTGATTGGTGCCGGCTTGCCACTTAGTCAAAGCCTGCACACGGTGCTAGAGCAGACCGAAAACAAGCAGCTTCAGACTGTCATTCAGGATATAACCGGTTCAGTCGAGGGCGGCAAGTCGCTGTCGGTGTCATTTTCTAAGCACAAAGATATTTTTGATGACGTGTTTATTTCGCTAGTAGCTGCCGGTGAGGTTTCTGGTACGCTGGATGACGCCCTGCTGCGCGTGGCTACACAACAAGAAAAAGATGCCGACACGATGAGCCGTATTCGTGGTGCTCTAACTTATCCGGTTATCGTGCTGGTGGTAATCGTGGCGGTGATGGCCTTTATGCTATTTACGGTTGTGCCTCAAGTGCAAAAACTATATGAAAGCCTGCACAAGCCTTTGCCGATACTAACTCAGATCATGGTCAATGTGGCGACATTTACCGAGCAATTTTGGTGGCTGGTGCTGATAGTAATTGCTTTGGTGGTTTACTTCGGTGCTCAATACATTCGTACGGAGTCTGGTCGTCGTTTTATGGACGCCCTGAAGCTCAATGCACCGTTTTTTAAGGGCATGTTTCGCAAGCTTTATATGGCTAGGTTCACGCGTACCGGGCAGACTCTGCTAGCAACCGGTGTTAGCATGCTTGATATGCTAAAAATCACCGAGACCGCTGTTAATAACAGTGTCATTAGTCAAGCAATCGCCCGAGCCGCCGACAAGGTAAAGGGCGGCAAGGCGCTGTCGGAGGCCCTGAAGCCAGAAGACGTTATCTTATCATTAGTCCCGCAGATGATTAGTATTGGTGAGCAATCCGGTAAAATCGATGAAATGATGGGCAAGGCGGCTCAGGTGTACGAAGATGAGCTTGATGAAGAAGTCCGCACAATTTCGACAGCAATTGAGCCGGTGCTGATGGTGGTATTGGCGGTCGTAGCCGGCGGTATGGTGGGTGCAATTCTATTTCCAATCTACAGCCTAGTCAATAACTTGGGGGCGAAATAGAAGATTATAGACAAGCGTGGATATATAAGTTACTATAAACTTAAGCATATTCGCTTGGTAAGTTCATTCGAAAGGTGGGAAAGGACTCCTATGAACAAACAAAAAACTAGTAAAGGATTTACAATCATCGAGGTCGTTTTGGTTCTGGCAATTGCCGGACTAATCTTCTTGATGGTATTTATTGCTCTGCCAACGCTTCAGAAAAGCCAGCGTGATACGCAGCGCAAGAGTGATCTCTCGCGTATTGAGACACAGATTACTTCCTACGAGAACAGTAACCGTAGCGCCGTACCAACGAGCCTAATTACGTTCCCAGCCGGCGGACATTCTTTTGTCTATAATTACTTAGGCAAAAACTCTAATACTGTCTCAGGTAGCGATTTCCAAGACCCATCAACTGGTCAGGGATACACCTTCTTGGCTGCGGGTACACAACCAAGTAGCGTTGGTCAAATTGGCTATCAGTCGGGTGTGGTTTGTGGTACCGATGGTGCTTTTGCCAGCTCCGACAATGGCTATACCGCTCAGCCAAAGAACTATGCAATCGAGATTTATCTTGAGGGTCAGGCTGTTCCTTACTGCGCCGACAACCGATAAGCTTTAGGTTATCAAATTAACACGTCCGCCTACGCTGCGGACGTGTTTTAGTGTATGATGGGTTATATGGTTACGGTTATTACTTATATAGCCCTGGTGCTTGTTGGATTGATACTCGGAAGTTTTTCTGGGGCAACCGTCTGGCGTCTGCGGGCACGTCAGCTTCGCGACGACAAGGCCGAGGGCTTGGCGGTGAATGCCAAAGAATATCAAAAACTTACGCCGCTGCTCGAGAAATCATTGGCAAAAGATCGCTCACGCTGCCTGCATTGTGGCTATGAGCTAAAGTGGTACGACTTGATTCCACTACTAAGTTGGCTGAGCCTGGGCGGTAAATGCCGTAAATGCCGTAAGCCGATTGGCTATTTCGAGCCATTGATTGAAATTGGCGTCGCGGTATTCTTTGTGCTTTCGTACGCCTTTTGGCCAAATGGTTTTGGGACACCGCTGCAAATAACCCAATTTGTCGTCTGGCTCATTACCGGTGTTGGTTTGGCGATTTTGTTCGCCTATGATTTCAAATGGTCACTCTTGCCAAATAGGGTGATGTTCGTGGTGATCGGCCTGGGTGTCGTCGTTGCGGCGCTAGATGTTGCTATGGCCAATGATTTGTTTGCGGCAATAGCGTCAATTCTTTGGTCGGCATTTATCTTGGGTGGTATTTACGCCATTATTTATTTAGTATCGCGCGGTAAGTGGATTGGGTTTGGTGACGTCAAGCTCGGCTTGGCGCTGGGGCTGCTTTTGGCGGACTGGCAATTGGCTTTCTTGGCTCTTTTTGCGGCTAACTTTATCGGCTGCTTGATAGTATTACCGCTGATGATGCTACACAAACTTAAACCAACCTCTAGGATTCCATTTGGGCCGCTTCTCATTGTCGGGGCTATCGTGGCGCAGCTGTTTGGCCGCTACGTTTTAGACTGGTACTTTGGTCTAACTTTTTAACCGACACTACCGACAACGCTTATGCTATAATAATGGCAGTATGAGCCCTGTTAGAGACGCTGGTTTTACCCTTATCGAAACGATGCTGTTTCTGGCGATTACAGGCCTGATGGTCGCCGGTATGTTAGCTGGCTCGTGGGTCTCGATTAATTCGCAGCGCTATCGCGACGCCATCACATCTTTGCAGTCAGAAATTCAAAGCCAATATTCTCAAGTACAAAATAGCTCTAATGATATTGGGTCAAATTTCACTTGCAACAGCCAAGCCCAGGTGTCGGCCGGTACAACCGAACGCGGCCAGTCTAGTTGCTACATTCTGGGGCGCTATCTATATTCGACGGACGGGTCAACGATCCATGAAACTACAGTCATTGGCTATATTGCCAGCGCCGATGAAGCCAAGTTAAATTCAACGTTGGCCGATTATACGGCGCTAACCAGTTACTACACGCTGAATACCTTGTCTAATTCAAATAATGTAGTATCTTATGGCACCAGCGACTATACGCCGCAGTGGGGGGCGACACTGAAGTCATTTACCTCAGGCGCTGGTTATAGCACATTCTCGTTATTAATTGTTCGTTCGCCGACCAGCGGCACTGTTCGAACCTTCGTTGATCCGCAGCATGCGCTTGACCCTAACCCGACCAACCTAAAAAGTCTCATTAAGCAAGCCTTTGTAGTTCCGCTCAATCTTTGTGTGAACGGCGGCAACAATTACGGACCAATAACCGACATTCAGGTCGTCGCCAATGCGGCGAATGCCAATGGCGTTCAATCTCTTGGTGATGCGGAGGCTGGTAATCCATGCAATTAACCCGTGGTCATAGCCGTGGTGATACATTAATCGAAGTATTATTCGCGATATCAGTATTCAGCATGGTTGTAGTTAGTGCGGTAGCAATTATGAACAAGGGTATGGAAGCCGCGCAGCGAACTCTGAGTATAACAGTCACGCGGCAGCTAATCGACACTCAGGCGCAAATTCTACGCATGGCACATGACTCTTATATTGCTCAGTATCCATCTGCTGGCTACACCGGCCTGGCGGCTACGTACAATACGATTGAATCAGCAACTTATTCAAGCGCCAATCCGGGCTCGGATTTTATAGGCAGTACAACCTGTCCAGCTAATGTAAAGCGGGGCACTACGAGTAGTTTTGTGCTCAATCCAACTAACCCAACTCAGTTAATCACCGTCGATACCAACCTTAATCCGAGCGGCTATCCTTTAATATCCGACACTCCGTCTATTAGTGTTCAGGGCATTTGGATTGAGGCCGTGCGCAAAAATGCTAACACGACCGATACCCCGATTGGCTATATTGATTTCCATATTAATGCCTGCTGGCCGGGACCCGGTAGTGATGTTCCGTTAACTTTAGGCACAATTGTGAGGCTATATGAACCAAAAGCCAACTAGCACCAATAAGTCCGAGGGCTTTACTTTAATTGAACTTCTATTAGCAATGGCCTTTGTGGCAACGCTGCTCCTAGCTATAGCCGTCACCGTTATTCAGATGAGCTTAGTCTATACCCATGGTTTGATGCTGACGTCGATTAATAAAGCGGCCCGAACCATCAGTAGCTCGTTAACTAGTGATATACAGAATTCATCATCGATCGATCTTACGAAGCAGCTGGTTGATAATTCGGGTAACGGCGGGCGGCTGTGCTTGAATGGCTACACTTACGTTTGGAACCTAAATGGCTCTAACCAAAATCAATATGCCAGCGTTGACGGAACAATTGTGCCGCCGATTAGTTTGGCTAAGGTTGCCGACCCCGGTGCGTCATACTGTTCACCGTCCAATCGCAATTCGACGATACCTTATTCTAGTAGTTCGCCTCAGAATGATGTTGAGCTGCTCGACGATGGATCGCATGACCTTGTCTTACAAAAAGTGACTGTTACTAAGCCAATCACCGATCCTGCCACCCAAGAATCGCTCTATATTATCTATTTCGTTCTAAGCACTAATTCGGGCTCTGACATCCTGAAGCCTGGTACGACTAATAATCCAAACTCCTATTACATATGTACGCCGCCATCAATAGCCGTCGGTGATGCCAATCGCTGTGCGGTTCAGGAATTCACTATTGCGGTCCGCGCGGGCAGTGGGGGATAATAACGGATATGGTTAGACGAGGTTCACAACAACTTAACGAACGCGGCGCTGTATCACTGTTTGTGGTTATTTTTACCGCGCTGTTGCTGATAGTGATAACAGTTAGCTTTATTACTCTAATGATTAGCGACCAAGAGCAGGCTAGCCAGGCTGATGTGTCCCAGAGTGCCTACGATGCCTCGCAGGCCGGCACCGAAGATGCCAAGCGACTACTGCTTATTAAGGAACAGTGTGACGCTGGTTCGCCAAATATTCCGGCTTCGGCCTGTACGGCGGCTAACTCAGTTGACTGGAACAGCAGTGATCCGAGCTGCGATATGGTCCAAGTTGGTCTTGGTTTACAGCCATTGACATGGGCGGGCAATGGAACATCGGTGCAAACGTCGACCACTGATACCTCGGGCAAGAGCTATGACCAAGCCTATACGTGCGTCAAGATACAGCTTAAAACAACTGATTACGAGGCGGCGCTACAGGCAAATGAGTCGGTCGTAACGCCGGTCGTGCCAGATTCTGGTCGTAACTATAATTTCGTGAAGGTATCGTGGTATACCCAAGATGACCTTAATTCGTCAACTACCGGCACGAGCAACATATCTATGCCGGGCGCCATCGGCACAACCCTACCACTGTATAGTTTATCGAGCTGGTCTAACAATCGTCCACCGGTTCTTAGGTTTCAGTTTATGCAAATGAGCAGCAACGGTACCACGCTTGGACAATTTGATAATAACGGCCCTGGCAATCAAAGCGACGATAGCACTGTTTTTCTATATCCGCAGCCGTCCGGCGCAGTCGTCGTGATGATTGGCGCCGATTCACGACGCAGTTCACCAACAAATTTGCAGAGCGCGAAGTGTACTAATCTGACGATTAACAATGTTTATTCATGTTCGGCAATTATTCAATTACCAGACCCGGTAGGCGGCGGTACTAGAGTGGGCGCTTTTGCTAGGTTAACTAGTTACTACAGCGGCGCGCATGTCAGCTTTAGCCTTTACGACGGTAATCCAGCGCCAAATGATGCTAACCTGGTCAAACTAAGTGGCGTTGAACCAGAAATCGACTCAACCGGGCGCACGGCTGATCTATTTAGGCGCGTCGTTACTAGGGTTTCATTGAGCAGCACCGGCTTTCCTTATCCAATGGCGACCGTTGAGCTTGCTGGTAATTTGTGTAAAGACTTTAGTGTTACCGACACTAGCTATATACCTGGTACCTGTACACCGTAAAAAACTTATTCGGTGGCTTCGGTTTCGCTATGAAATTTCTCGTATACTTCGCGTAAGTGTTCGTCGGTAACGTGAGTATAGACTTGAGTCGTTGATATATTGCTATGTCCGAGCATGCTCTGCACGCTGCGCAAGTCGGCGCCGTTCATGAGCAGGTCAGTCGCAAAACTATGGCGCATAGTGTGCGGGCTAACATGCTTGGTAATGCCCGCCAGGCGAGCGTAGTGGGTAACGAGCCGCTGAATGCTACGCGGCGTTAGTCGCCTGTAATCGCCGGTTGTGTTAGTTGTTTGGTTGCGACTATAACTCAAAAACAGGGGTGGAAGGTTGTCTTGACGCTGAACAAGATATTTGTTCACCCAGTCGGCCGCACTTTGACTGATAAAAATTGGCCGGTCCTTTTGACCTTTACCGCGAACCATAAATTCGCGTCGCTTGGTATTAACGTGATCGCGATTTAGGTTGACCAATTCTGACACACGCAGGCCGCTGGAAAAAAGTAGTTCAACAATTGCCCGGTCACGCAGACCTTGCTCGCTATGAATGTCGATGGCATCAATCATCCGCTGAACTTCGTCGTAATGCAAAAAAGTAACTTGTTTGCGAACAACTTTAGGCAAAATTATTTTGTCGGCTGCCATACTTGGAATATCGCGCTGAGATAGGTATTTTAAAAAGCCGCGTAGCGCAATTAAGTGATAGGCTTGAGTAATCAGCGACAGCTCGTCGTCACGCTCGTTTTTGTAACGATTTAGCCATAGCCGATATTTGCGAACAACTTCTGGTGTAATCTTGTCGACGGTCGTATCGTCAGTAAACTCAATGAATCGTTCCAAATAAAGCCGGTAATTAATGGACGTACTAACCGAACGACCGCCTTCGACTTCGAGGTGCTCAATAAAATCATCGAGTAGTTCCGACATATATGGAGCGCTCATGCTTTTATCATAGCCTAAAACGTCGTCGCACGGTACAATAATATAGCTATGTCAATTATTGAAACAATCTCATTAGGGCTAATCCAGGGTTTAACGGAGTTTATTCCGGTTAGTAGCTCCGGTCACTTAGTTATCGCACAAAATTTTTTCTCAGGCGCCTCTGACCATCTTTTTTTAGAGTTTATTAACCTGGGAACATTGCTGGCTTTGTTGGTGTTTTTCCGCAAGCGAATTATCGATATTGTGCGAGACATTTTTGTAAATAAGCGCTATCGATTGGCTATTAATATCATCATCACCGCCATACCGGCCAGTCTGATCGGCCTAGTGTTCGCTAAGTTTATTGAGTCGGCCAGTTTCTTTAACAGCGCCATTACAGTTGTTGCGGCGACCGGCATCCTGGGCGTAGTAATGGTGGTGCTTGAACGTTTGCCGAAAGCTTCGGCTGTTGAAGACGGCGAAAAATTAACCGTAAAAAGGGCTCTGGTAATTGGCTTGGTGCAGATTCTAGCCTTGATTCCCGGTGTGTCGCGCTCTGGCTCGACGATCGTAGCTGGCCGTCTAGCCGGTCTGGCCCCAGCCGAAGCGGCCGAATACAGCTTCTTAGTGTCGATACCAATCATGATTGGGGTCTGTGCCAAGACTTTCTTGTTTGATTACCACTATTTTGCCGCCAACTGGGTGACACTTTCGGTAAGTAATCTAGTAGCCTTTATTAGCGGACTATTCGCAATTGGTTTTCTGATGCGCTACCTGGGCCATCACAGCTTGGCTATTTTCGGGTGGTATCGTATTATACTAGCGTCGATCATGACGATTTTATTACTTACCTCAGTGCTATAAGGAGGCCATATGAGCGGTATCGAACGAACACTAGTTATTTTAAAGCCGGACACAATTCAGCGCGGGCTGGTTGGTGAGGTCATTACACGCTTTGAGCGCGCTGGCCTCAAAATTGTAGCCATGAAGATGATGGCGCCAGATGAGTTGCACTTTCACAAGCACTACGAGGGAATTGGTCAGCTGATCAGCCGCTGGGGTGAAGATATTTATAACGTGACTTTGGCACAAATGACCGAAGCACCGGTTATCGCTTTTGTGCTTGAGGGTATCGAGGCCGTTTCTTACGTTCGCAAGCTAGTTGGTACGACCGATCCAAAAGAGTCACCAGCCGGTACTATACGTGGCGACTACACTCACATTACCCGTGGCTACTCAAATCCGCTGGGCTCGACCTTGCCAAACATCCTACACGCTTCTGGCAACTTGGATGAAGCTGGCCTGGAAATCGCCCTTTGGTTCGCAGAAGACGAAATCTACGAATACAAAACCGCCGCTGAATCAATTGTTCACGGTCGTATACCTGAGAAAAAGTCAAAAAATTAGGTATAATAGTGTGGCGCCCCGGTAGCTCAACTGGATAGAGCAGATCCGTCCTAAGGATAAGGTTGTAGGTTCAACTCCTGCCCGGGGTACCATATATTATGTATTATAATGATCATATGACCAAAGACAGCACAGAGGGTCGGCAAGATTTCGAAGGCCAAAGGCCGGGTGAAGAGTTGTTGTTTGTGTTTCGTAAACACATCATCGCGATGCGCAAGGGCTTTTATCTTTTGCTAGGTTCTTTAGTGATTACGGCTATTCCACCGCTTATCTGGCAGGATAACCTAGAGCTTTTTTGGCTGCCGGTTGGCGGCCTGGCACTTGGGCTTTTACTGTTCTTTTACCACTTCATTATGTGGTATTTTTCGGTCTATATCGTAACCACGCAGCGTTTGCGCCAGATTACCCAAAAGGGCTTCTTCGGTAAGGATGTGATCGAGCTCAGGTTGTCAAAGATTCAAAACATAAGCTATAATATACCTGGGTTTAGTGGTGAGGTCTTCAAATTTGGCACCATTGTCATCCAGACGTACGTGGGTGATTTGGTGATTCACAACGTTGAACACCCAACCAAGATCTACAATAAGCTGCAAGATGCCGTCGCTGACGCCGTCGAAGATAACGGAGAACGAGGAATTTATGAAGAAACTGACAGCTAGATTGCGCCGTCAGCCTAATGAATCAGAAACTCAGCAGCGTATCACCAATGATACGTTAGCCGAGCATCGTGAACGCGTATTAGCGAGCGGGCGCCGTTTTAAGTATCCCTTGCAATACGCCCGTCACCGCCTGGTCTTTAACGCCATAATTATTGGCGTGTCAGCATTGATACTACTGGCTGCGCTAGTTTGGTCGCAGCTATATTGGGCTCAAAATACCAGCGACTTTATTTATCGTGTCACCAAGGTCTTGCCAGTTCCGGTGGCTTACGTCGATGGTCAGCCGGTGCTATATAGTGATTATTTGATGCGCCTTCGCAGTGGTATGCACTACCTTGAGGCCAAGCAGCAGGTCAACCTAGATACACCCGACGGCAAGCGTCAGGTTGATTACGAAAAGCAGCAGGACATGCAAAAGGTGATCACGGTTGCTTATGCGACAAAACTTGCCCACCAGAAGGGTATATCTGTCAGCGACGCCGAACTACAGTCATATCTTGATGCACAGCGCCAATCGTCAGATGGCACCGCTTCCGAAGAAACATCAGACGCCGTCATCTTGGATTATTATGGTTGGACGCCAAGCGAATATCGCCACATTCTGTCGCAGGCCTTGCTGCTTCAAAAGGTTTCGTTTGCGATTGATGACAAAGCCAGTAACTTATCGCAGCAAATTGGCCAAGAGGTCAGTCAACCAAACGCCGACCTTAAGACGATCGCCGATAATATCAATAAGACGAGTGATGTAAAGGTGACTTATGGCCAGTCGGGGCCGGTGCCAAAAACTAACCAAGACGGCGGTTTAGCAGCTGCGGCCTCAAAACTACAAAAAGGCCAATTGTCCGGTGAAATCAAATCAACCAACGGCAACGGCTATTATTACCTCAAGGTTTTAGATGTTAATGATACTCAAGTGAACTACGAATATATTCAGATTCCGTTGACGGCTCTTGATGCCAAAATAGCCGCTTTGCAAAAAGCCGGCAAGATCACAGAATTCATTCCAGTGCCAAAAGTGGCTCAAACTACAAAATAGTTAATTAAGGAGGTAAGCATGTTTAAATTACCAGACCTGCCATACGATTACGACAGCCTGTCGCGATCAATCAGTAAAGAAATTATGGAGCTGCACCACCAAAAGCACCACCAAACGTATGTCGACAAGCTCAATGCCGCGATTGACGGTGTTGCCGAAGCGCAAGGTAAGTCACTCGATGAACTAGTGGCTAGCTACCAGACTCTTCCAGCCAACATTCAAACTGCCGTGCGCAATCACGGCGGCGGCCACTACAATCACAGTCTGTTTTGGCAATGGATGTCACCAGATGGTGGCGGTGAGCCAAGTGGGGAACTAGCGGCTGCTCTCGCGGCCAAATACGGCAATTTCCAGGGGTTTGTTGATGAATTTAACACCAAAGCACTTGGTGTATTCGGTAGTGGCTGGGCCTGGCTGCAACCCGATTTATCGATCATCACCACGCCAAACCAGGACACGCCAATCATGCAGGGCTTACCCGCGCCGCTGCTTGGCCTAGATGTTTGGGAACATGCCTATTACCTGGACTACAAAAACAAGCGCGACGATTACGTCCGCGCCTGGTGGGAAGTGGTGAACTGGAATTTCGTAGCTGAACGCTACGGTAAATAATTTCTTGGCGGGCTCGACCGGATTCGAACCGGCGATCTCCTCCGTGACAGGGAGGCGTGATAGGCCAACTTCACTACGAGCCCATATTTGGCCTGCGGCCAAGCTCCATGTATGATAGCATGTTCGTATCTGTAACGCAACAGGTTCAGCCGTTTATCAATGGGGTTTGATATGCTATACTAAACGGCGGTGAAGTAGTAAAAACTATGCCGCTGTAGCTCAGTTGGTAGAGCGGCGCTTTCGTAAAGCGTAGGTCTCCGGTTCAAGCCCGGACAGCGGCTCCATAACTAATTTTATGAAAAATACAGTTAAAGATTCAATCAAAGAATTGCTAACCAACCGCTATCTAACGGTTCTATCTGGCGCGGTTATTCTGTTGGCCATAATTTTCGCGGTTTATATCTTAATTGCCGTCAGGCCAAGCGATATTCAGCTAGTGACGCATTATACGGCCTACGGCATTACAAATTTGTATCGTAATCAGTGGTTTTATCTTTGGTCATTCGGCTTGTTTGCTTTGTTGGTTGCATTTTTGCATGTAGCTATTGGCATCAAGCTATATATTACCAAGGGCCATCCTTTGGCGGTGATGTTTGTTTGGCTTGGCCTAGGTATTATTGTCTTCGCCTGGATCACTGCCTACGCCATTATTAATGTTTGGTCACCACTATAAACCTATGATCGATCTTGAAATACCCCTAGGCAAGCGTAGTCGTGAATACCGCTTCTTCGAGATGCTGCCGGCAATTTTAAGTTACGGCGCGCTTATTTTGATGGTCGTTTTGTCATTAATCTCGCCGCTGCTCGCGGCCATTTATTTAATGTTGATTGTCATCACATTGATCGTTAAGGCCGTTGGTATTGCTATCCACACTATCACTGGCCGTACTACGCTCGACAAGACCCAGAAGATTAACTGGGCCGAGCGTCTAGAAGATTTAGCGACACCCGAAGAATCCTACGACATGCTTAAGGGTCACACCAAAGGTTTTGGTATGCCGCAGCATATCGAGAATTTACGTCTTGCCGCGGCCGACCCAGCTGCTTTTCCGAAGCCAGATGACGTTTATAATGCCGTTATTATAGCTACCTACAATGAATCTTACGATATTTTGCAGCCAACCATCCAGTCGGTTCTTGATACAACCTATGATAAAAAACACCTTATCATGGTTATTGCCTATGAAGAGCGCGGTGGCGAGGCTATCAAGGCGACGGTTGGGCGACTTAAAAAAGAATATGGCCGCAAGTTTTTTGCCTTTGAGCTGGTGGAGCATCCGAAAGATTTACCGCACGAGGTAATAGGCAAGGGCGGTAATATTACCTACGCTGGTAAATACCTTCAAAAGTGGCTAGACAAAAAGCACATTGAATACAAAAATGTCATCGTCACCACTCTAGATAGCGATAATCGTCCGCACAAGACATATTTTGACTATCTAACGTACGAATTTATTGTTCACGAAGACCGCAAACACCTGTCGTTTCAGCCTGTGGCGCTGTATTTTACTAATATTTGGGATGTGCCGGCGCCAATGCGCGTCCTTGCGACCGGTAATACTTTTTGGACAATCATTAGTTCAATGCGGCCACATACGCTGCGTAACTTCGCGGCGCACTCACAGCCGATGGAGGCTTTGGTTGAGATGGATTTTTGGAGCACCAGAACGATTGTCGAGGACGGGCATCAATATTGGCGCAGCTACTTTTACTTTGGCGGTAATTACGATGTTGTGCCACTGCACGTGGCGGTCTACCAAGACGCTGTGCTAGCCGAAACCTACACCAAAACCCTTAAGGCGCAGTTTGTTCAGCTCAGGCGTTGGGCCTACGGTGCGTCCGATATTCCATATGTTGCAACTCGAATTTTCAATAAAAAACGCAATGTACCACTATTCGCCAGCCTTGGCAGACTGTTGCGTTTAATTGATGGCCATGTAACTTTAGCTGCTGTGTCGATTTTGGTCGCCGCAGGCGGCTGGATACCGCTGCTGGTTAATCCCGATGCTTACACCAGTGTTGTGGCCCACGAGCTGCCCGACACAGTCAGTCTTATTCAGCAAATTGCGCTGACCGGTTTGTTTATCACAATCTTCCTGACATTTAAGATGTTGCCGCCGCGGCCAGAGCGCTACAAGCGCCATCGAACATTCTTTATGCTGGCCCAGTGGGTGTTAATGCCTATTACATCGATCTGCTACAGCTCGTTTGCGGCCTATTATTCACAGACCCGTCTATTCTTTGGTCGGTATCTGGATAAATTCGATGTGACGGTCAAGGCAACCCATGATTCACAGGCGGTCGCCAAAGAGGAATCAAAGGCCCGCAAGGCCGCCGAAAAAGAAGCTGCCTAGGGGTGTCGTAAGTCGTAGGTAAAAAAGAACTCCGCGTTATGCGGAGTTCTTTTGGCTTTATAAGTAGCCGGCTAAATAGGCGAATTAAGCTTTTTGGGTGCGCCTACGAACATCGCGGCGTACTTCTTGCAGGGTCTTGTTGTACTCGAAGTCTAGATTGAAACGTTCTAGGGCCGAGGCGGTCGAATTGACCTGTATCTGGCTATCTTTAACCATGTCTCAATATTAGCATAAACGTCATATTTTGTCAATGGAACAGCCGGTTATGCCATATATCGTCTGTGATATACAAATATCAAAATTGACTAAATATCCCCGTGGAAAACTTCGGCAAACTGTGTGAAAAACTATGGAAAATAAAAAATCGCCTCTGTAAAAAGGCGATTTGATATAACTACTTGGTGGATCCTATAGGGCTCGAACCTATCACCTCCACAACGTCAATGTGGCGCTCTAGCCAAATGAGCTAAGGATCCATTCGAGTTACCATCATAGCAGAATAGGGGTGAAAGTGCAATCGATGGTGAAGATTTGTGGTATAATTCACTTTAGACCATGACGGAGCCCAACCAACTCTCGAGTCTCGTCGGCGTCGGACTGTACGTAACAGCCGTCACAAGCGCCCCTTAGCGGGGAAGTCCGGTGGAACCGTCCGCTACTATGAATATTTGCGGACCCGAGACATGCGATACATGAATTGATCTTGATGAATTCATTTACCGCATGTTTTTATTTTTATTACCATAAAAGGAGACAACATGAACGACGAAAAACTACATGCTATGCGACACAGTCTGGCGCATCTTACCGCCGCAGCCGTGCAGCAACTTTGGCCGGAGGCTAAGTTTGGTGTTGGGCCAGTAGTTGACAACGGTTTTTACTACGATATTGACCTGAGCGAGCGCAAAATATCGGAGGAAGATTTTCCTAAGATAGAAGCAAAAATGCGTCAGCTAATTGCCGAAAATCAGGAGTTTGAGCGTTTTACGATGCCAATCGACCAGGCTATTGATTGGGCGCGCGAGAACCACCAGCCATATAAAGAAGAGCTATTAAATGATTTGAAGCGTGCCGGTACGACTGCGGCTAAAGACATTGATAGCGAAGAGCTTGGTTTGGCGGCCGATGGTGAATCGGCGGTTAGCGAAGTGTCGTTTTACAAAAACGGTAGTTTTGTTGACTTGTGCCGCGGGCCTCACTTGACCAACACTAGCGAAATCGGCGCTTTCAAACTGCTCCGTATCGCCGGTGCTTATTGGCTCGGCAAAGAGGGCAACCCGCAGATGCAGCGCTTGTATGGGGTGGCCTTTGCAACCCAAGCCGAGCTGGATGAGTTTTTGAAAAACCAAGAGCTGGCTCGTCAGCGCGATCACCGCAAGTTGGGCGTTGAACTAGACTTGTTTACTTTTTCACCATTAGTCGGTGCTGGTCTGCCGCTATTTACACCGCGCGGTACAATTTTGCGCGACAAACTGGGTGCTTTTTCGCAGCAGTTGCAAGCAGCGGCTGGTTACGAGCGGGTGTCTATCCCGCATTTAACTAAGGTTGATCTTTATAAAACTTCCGGCCACTACGACAAATATCCAGAGCGGTTTGAGGTCACCAGCGTCGAAAGTGATGACCTGTTTATGATGAAGCCGATGAACTGCCCACACCACACCCAAATTTATGCTTCGCGACCACGCAGTTACCGCGACCTACCAATTCGCTACATGGAAAACACCGTTGTTTATCGTGACGAAAAGGCCGGTGAGCTACATGGCCTAAGTCGCGTTCGCGGTGCTACCCAAGACGATGCTCATGTCTTTTGCCGGGTTGATCAGATCGAACAAGAGTTTACAGCCATCATGGAAATGATTCGTACGATGTATGATGAGTTCGATCTTAAGTGGCGCGCACGTCTTAGCTTTCGCGATGAAACTGATAAATATCTAGGCGACCCTGAGCTATGGCAAGAAGCTCAAACAACGATTGAAGATGTTGCCAAAAAACTAAACCTTGATTACTTCATAGGCATGGGTGAAGCGGCCTTTTACGGTCCCAAGATTGACATCATGGCTACCGACGCCCTGGGTCGTGAATGGCAGCTTGCCACCGAGCAGCTCGACTTTGTACAGCCGGAGCGCTTCGGACTTAGTTATACTGCCGAAGACGGTAGTGAGCAGCGTCCGGTTATGATCCATAAGGCGCTGCTTGGATCGCTAGAGCGCTTTCTAAGTGTTTATATTGAGCACACCGGCGGCTGGTTCCCATTCTGGCTGGCACCCGAGCAGTTGCGTATTTTGACAATCAACGAGACGGTGCTTGACTATGTCGACGAGGTAAAACAGCGATTGTACGACGTAGTACTTAATCAGCCGGTTAAGTATAATGAGCTGCGTTTCACGGTCGATGACCGTAACGAAAGTCTGGGCAAAAAGATCCGTGAGGCGGCTTCCTGGAAAATTCCAGTCCAGCTAATCATTGGCCCGAAAGACAAAGAAGCCCGCGAAGTTAGCGTCCGAACCCAAACTGGCGAAGAAAAAGTGCAGCTCGATAAATTAGCTGACTATTTGACAGCGCTTAGGTAGGTCATGCAACCTGACGCCTCGTTTCGTGACCAAGTCGAACATTTGATAGCCCTCGTTCCAGCGGGCCAAGTAACGACTTACGGTGATTTAGCCGCTTTGGCCGGCCATCCGTATGCGGCGCGAATTGTCGGCGGCATTGCTCATTATGGTAACGAAAAATTACCTTGGCATCGTCTAGTAAATCGATTTGGCGGGCTAGCGAGCGGCTATTATGGCGGGCGCGAGGTTCAGGCTGCCATGCTTGAAGCCGAAGCTGTAACTTGTACGAATTTTATAGTTGATAATTTTCAGGAGCGACGATGGCGGCCAAACCTTTAGTTGTAATTGTCGGACCAACCGCGAGCGGCAAGACTAGCTTAGCGATTAGTATTGCCAAGCGCTTCGACGGCGAGGTCATAGCCGCCGATTCACGTACCATATATAAATATATGGATGTTGGGACGGCCAAGCCAACTGCGACCGAAATGGACGGCGTGCCGCATTGGGGAATTGACTTAGTAGAGCCCGGCGAATATTTTTCGGCAGCTGATTTTAAGGATTATGCCCTGAAGAAGATCGATGAGATTCGTGAGCGTGGACACTTGCCAATTATGGTCGGTGGCAGTGGCCTGTATGTGGATGCCGTAATCTTTGATTATCAGTTTGGTGCCAAAGCTAGTCCCGAAAATCGGAAACAACTGCTCGAGATGTCCAACGAGGAGCTAGTCGACTATTGCAATAAACACAACATTAGCTTGCCCGAGAACCCCCAAAACAAGCGCTATTTAGTGCGGGCAATAGAGCAGAACGGAATAAATCAAAAACGACGATTAACACCTATAGAAAATACAATTATTGTAGGAATTGCAACATCTACAGAGGCGCTGAAACAAAGAATTGAAAAGCGAGCCAATTTGATGTTCGACAGCGGCATGATTGACGAGGCAAAGGCTCTGGGTGAGCGCTTTGGTTGGCACAGCGAAGCCATGACTGGCAACATATATCGGTTAGTGGAAGAATATATAAATGGTAGTCTGACGACCGAAGAATTGCGAAATAAGTTTATTCTCAGCGACTGGCACTTGGCCAAAAGACAGCTAACTTGGTTGCGTCGGAATAAGTTCATTGAGTGGTTGCCGCTTGATGAGGCTGAACAATTTATTGTTGATCGACTCGCTAGCGTATAAATTTCGTGCTATCATAGAACACGAAAGTTATACGAGAGGGTAGCCATATGATTGATGCATTGTTCGGATCAAAAACGCGCGTTAAGCTGCTGCACCTATTTTTGAACCATCCTGGACAATCTTTTTACGTGCGCGAAATTACCCGTTTGGTCGATGAACAAATTAATTCTGTCCGACGTGAGTTGGCTAACATGCTGTCCGTGGGCGTCATCACGAGCGACACTTCGGACAATAAGTTATATTACCAAGTGAATCAGCGCTACGATTATTATTTGGCACTTCGAGCGATTTTTGCTGACGAGCCAATTGACTCTGTTCACGAGTCACGGGCCGCTGAAGGTACTTTGAGTGATCAGTACAGTGAGGCCATTAAAGAAATCGCTGGCTTACGGCTAGCCCTAGTATCAGGCGTCCTCGTGAAAGGCTCAACTGGCTCTGTCGACTTGCTGCTGGTTGGTGACCCAGCCGCCGCAAAGGTGAAAGCGCTAGTAAGTCTTATTGAAAAAGGTGAGGGCCGTGAGATAAACTATAGTGTGCTGAGCTATGACGACTTTTATTACCGCCTAAGCATACGCGACCGATTTATTACCGAAATAATTAATAGCAAATATGCCGTTCTGATTGATAAAGACAATGTTTTGCGGCAAGAACAGGAGAAATAATGTTTGATATTGAATATAAAGGCGCCAATACTGTTGTTATTGCGAACAAAAAAGCGACAATTGTGACTAACCCCAAGCTGTCGGTTGTGGGCCTGAAGGACGTTGTTTTGAAGGATGCTGTTGAATTATCGACCGAAGCTCGTTTTACGATTGATAATCAAGACGCTCGGCTCGAGGTTGAAGGGCCTGGCGAATATGGCGTGGGCGATTTTGACATCAAAGGCATAGCCGCGCAGCGTCACATTGACAGTGAAAAAACCGAGCTATTGTCGACGATCTATAGAATTGAAATCGGCGACGTTAGAATTGGTCTGCTCGGTAATATCGACCCCAACTTAAGCGACAGCCAGCTTGAAGAACTTGGCGTCATCGACATATTGATTCTTCCTGTGGGTGGCGGTGGCTATACGCTAGACGCCACTAGTGCTACCGGCTTGGTTCGCAAGATTGACCCAAAGGTTGTTATACCTATTCATTATGCCGATGCGGCTCTGAAATATGAAGTTCCGCAGGATACTCTCGATGCGTTTCTGGGTGAACTATCTGTGCCAGTAGAAGAGACAGGTAAGTATAAGGTGAAACAGCTCTTAAACTTGCCCGAAACTATGACCGTCATCAAATTAGCTCGCAGCTAGTTTGCGAAAAATAAAATAACCTCCACGATGAAATGGAGGTTATTTTATTTTCGGTAAAGAAATTAACTCAGGATGCCCTTTTTCTTTAGGGTACGGATAGCCTGAGTACTAAGGTTCATAGTAACCTTCTTGCCGCCCAACTCAAACGTCTTCTTCTGAAGATTTGGTTTGAAAACGCGATTAGTGCGACGCAAAGAGAAGCTCACATTGTTGCCAAATTGTTTGCCTTTACCTGTTAGTTCGCATCGTGCAGCCATTTTATTACTTCCACTTATTTTTAACAATCTTGACCATTTTAACCTTTTTCAATCCAATAGTCAAGGTGTAGCTTGTTTGCGTCGTGGTTGTCAGGCCCCTGACAATGATATAATTATTTGGATGAGTGTAAATTTACTGTACCTGTTGATAGTTGTGGTTGTTATTTTTATATCAATGACTCTACATGAAATAATGCATGGCTATGTTAGCTATTGGTTGGGTGACAATACGGCCAAGTATGCCGGTCGACTGTCGTTTAACCCGCTAAAGCATGTCGATCCATTTTTAACTATCATCTTGCCTTTGTCGTTAGCTCTGGTTGGGGCGCCAGTTTTTGGTGGCGCCAAGCCGGTGCCATTCGATCCCACTAGAGTTCGTGGGGGCGAGTGGGGTGTGGCCGCCGTGGGTCTGGCCGGGCCATTAACCAACCTTTTGATTGCCTTTATAGTGTTTGGATTATGGGCGATTTTCGGCGCCGGCTCCAGTGGAGTATTGGTTTTAATCGCGGCTACAACCGTTTCGGTTAATCTTGGTTTCTTTGTGTTTAATATGATTCCGATTCCGCCGCTAGACGGATCAAGGGTCTTTTATGCTTTGGCGCCGGATTTTATGCGCAATATCATGAACACTGTCGAGCGTTACGGGATTATATTAGTTTTCATTGTTGTTTTACTTTTCAGCCAACAAATAGGTGCCCTCATGGGCGGGGCAATCAACTTTTTCATCAGCCTGTTTAGTAGCATATTCGGCGTTTAAATTGTTATAATAAGAAGTAGCCCAAGCAATCGTGGTCATATGATTTTCCTGAATATCATGTTTGATAGGGATGCCTAATGATTCATTTCCGTGGAAATGTTTTGCGGTAACCCACCTTGCAATTACGCGGGGAATATCAAGCGCCACTGGTTGCTTGGGCTTTTATGTTAAGTTACAATGACACTAGATGAAACAGCGCGTATCGGTTCGAGCAATTGTTCAACAAGAGGGAAGGACTCTGCTTCTGCGGCGGTCGACTGGCCGCGAGTCGATTCTGGGCAAATATGAATTACCCGGCGGAAAGTTGGCCTACGGTGAGCAGCCAGAAGATGCTCTACGTCGCTATCTGCATGATGACGCCGGACTACATATAAAATCAGCCCAGTTATTTGATGCTGTGACCTACATCGATCACGACGACAATAGCCTTCAATATATCGTTATAACTTATAATGTCAGCTTGGCTCCGCTTTATAGTCACAATGTAAAACTGAGCGGCAACTACGATAGATATAGGTGGCAAAAGTTGTCAAAAAGTCATCAAGAAGAGCTGACCGACCTAACTCAACTGCTTCTCGGAATAATGGAGCAGGAGGCGATTGCTGACGAAAGTATAGAGGTACAGCAGGCTGATGATGACAAAAATACATCAGAGGTTACGGTAACTATCTACGCTGACGGCGGGTCGCGCGGTAACCCAGGACCTTCGGCTGCCGGTTACATTATGTTGAATAGTCAACAACAGGTGATTGCCCAGGATGGCGAATATCTAGGTATTACAACTAACAATCAGGCCGAGTACCAAGGTGTGCGATTAGGCCTGGAAAAAGCTGCCGCGTACGGTGCAACACGAGTTGATTTTAGGTTGGATAGCATGCTGGTAGTTAATCAAATGAACGGTCTGTATCGCATTAAAAACCGCGAACTATGGCCGATTCATGAACGCATCCGCGGACTAATCAAACAGTTTCATAAAGTCACATTTTCGCATGTGCAGCGTGAATTCAATCAATTGGCCGATGGAGTGGTGAATAAAACTCTCGATGAGTATCTGGCGAACCGTAATCAAAATAGTGTATAGTATAAGGCACAGCCTATTTGACGATCGCCTTGCCACGCGGTAAGGAGGAAAGTCCGGGCAGCATAGGGCATGACAGTCGCTAACGGCGACCGGGGGCAACTCTAGGGAAAGTGCCACAGAAACAATACCGCTCGCTTTGCGAGTAAGGGTGAAATGAGTGGGGTAAGAGCCCACAGCGTCGTACGGTGACGTGCGGAGAAGGTAAACCCTGTCAGCTGCAAGGAGATCTGCATCAAAGAGTAGCCCGCTCGCAGGTCGTTACCCGCTTGATTGTACCAGCAATGGTATGACTAGATAGATGATCGTCCTCGACAGAACCCGGCTTACGGTAGGCTGTAACTAAAAAACTCCTCATGGCGAGGAGCTTTTTAGTTGTTGAGTATTTGTAATACCTAGAGCTTGGCGCTTTTTACGATTGCAGTAAAGGCCGCTGGGTCGTTGACCGCTAAATCGGCTAGAACCTTGCGGTCGAGTTCAATGTTAGCTGCTTTAAGTCCAGCAATTAGTTTGCCGTATGTTGTGCCGTTTTCGCGGGCAGCAGCGTTGATACGGGTGATCCACAGTGAGCGCAGGTCGCGCTTGCGGTTGCGGCGGTCGCGGTAGCTGTATTGCAGCGCCCTAATGACGGCCTGCTTGGCTAAGCGATAGCTGCGCGTGCGGTTATGTTGCATGCCTTTAGCGGCAGCTAATACTTTCTTGTGTTTGGCGCGTCCTTCGACGCCTCGTTTGATTCGCATACTAGGTCTCCTTTTAGGTGAACGTCGGTTGCGGGTTTAGACCGCTATTCGTTTTTATGCACCGAGCGCTCGTTTAATATTCTTGGCGGTACCACCCTTAACGACAGCAGTCGTTTGAATGGCGCGCTTGCGACTCTTGCTCTTTTTGGCCAGCAAGTGGGCACCAAAAGCACGGCGGCGAGTCAACTTACCGGTACTGGTAAGTTTAATCCGCTTGGCGGTACCTTTGTGGGTTTTTAGCTTTGGCATTACTTACTCCTTATTACAATGCTCAAATTGCGTCCAGCCATCTGGGGCTGTTGTTCAACAACTGCTTCCTCGGCCAAGAGATTAACTATCTTATTAATCATATCGTAACCAAGTTCTTTGTGGGCCATCTCGCGGCCGCGATAAAAGATTTGAATGCGCACCTTATGTCCTTCGGACAAAAATTCGCGAACCTTGCGCAACTTAATGTCTAGGTCGCCGGTGCCAATCTTTAGGCCGAATCGCATTTGCTTCAACTCGCTTTGCTTGTTTGAGCGGCGATTCTTTTGGGCTTCTTTCATCTTTTGGTACTGGTATTTACCCCAGTTAACGATTTTTGCTACCGGTGGCTTGGCGTTTGGTGAAATCTCGACCAGGTCAAGTCCAGCTTCTTCCGCAAGACGCAGAGCTTCACTACGACTCATAATCCCGAGCTGTTCGCCGCTTTCACCGATAACGCGGAGTTCACTGGCGCGAATAGCCTCGTTGATACGAATTGATTGGTTGATGTCTGTCTCCTCTTTGAGTAGCAAGTTGTTGATTGAGCTTTTACTCGCTAGCTATTTTATCAAATTTATCCTTTTAAGACAAGGGGTGCCTAGGTGTTGCTACTGGTCTCTGAGCGATAGCGCAAAGCTTCGCTCATATGGCGCGGTTCGATGGTTCGTGAGCCGTCCAGGTCGGCAATCGTACGAGCAACTTTAATGACCTTGAAATAACTCCGCGCGCTAAGATTAAGGCTGTTGGCCGCTTTAGTAAGTAGGCTACGGACATTGGCGGGCATATCGATATATTTACGTACTTGGTTGCCAGACAAGAATCCATTGTAAATATCACCACTATTGTATCTATCAATTTGCATCTGACTGGCTATTTTAATTTTTTCTACATCTGTTTGCTGTTGATTTTTTGTCGACAATGTTGGCTTTAGCAGAGCATCGTTAGGCATCCTTGATACGGTCAAAAAGAGATCAATGCGGTCGAGAAGCGGACCGGAAAGACGCTTTTGATAGCTTAAAATCTGAAGGGGTGTACAGGTGCATTCTTTGATTGAATCGCCGTAATAACCACAAGGGCAGGGGTTCATGGTGCCTACTAGCATAAAGTTAGCTGGGTAGCGAATATGTCCATTGGCGCGCGATATCGAAATTACCTTGTCTTCGAGTGGTTGTCTGAGCGCCTCTAGCGTCGAACGAGCGTATTCTGGCAGCTCGTCTAAAAACAATACGCCTCTGTGGGCTAGGCTAATTTCTCCAGGTTTTGGCCTGCTACCACCTCCAATAATGGCTAAGTTGCTGGCCGTGTGGTGCGGTGAGCGAAACGGTCGACTATTGATAATGCCGCCCTCGACTTCGCCCGCCAGGCTATAAATCTTAGTTACTTCGATCTGTTCACTTGCCGAAAGCTCGGGCAGTAGGCTAGGCAATGCTTGGGCTAACATGGTTTTGCCAGATCCTGGCGGACCGTTAAACAGTAGATTGTGGTGACCGGCGGCGGCGATGACTAGGGCTCGCTTGGCTTGCTCCTGGCCGCTGATATCGTCAATAGTTAGCGTGTGGCTTAACCGCACTTTCTGGGGTGCTTCAACCGGCGTTGTAGGTATTGGCGATTCACGCTTTAGATGAAGAAATAATTGCTTAAGGTTGTTGACGCCTATGATGTTTACACCCTCAATCAAGCTAGCCTGCGCAAGGTTGGCGGTTGGTAGGTAAAGGGTTGCGTAACCTGCTTTCTTGCAGGTCTCGGCAATTGTTATGGCGCCGCGAATAGCCCTTAGTGACCCGTCTAGAGCCAGTTCACCAGCAAAAACGGCTTCAGCTACATCTTCACGCCTAAGTTGGCCACTGAGCACCAATATCGATAGCGCGATCGGTAGATCGAAGTAGGCACCATCCTTTGGTAGTTCCGCCGGAGCAAGGTTAATGGTTAGTTTTTTTGCCGGAAAATCGAGCAGAGAATTGCTAATTGCACTACGGACTCGTTCACGAGCTTCATCGATGGCTTTATTGCCCATGCCGACTATCTGAATTGCCGGGAGACCATTCTTGGCGTCACCTTCAACCTCGACGATTGACCCATCGAAACCGACCTGTGCAACGGTTATAACTTTAGCTACCATATTATAAGCTATATTTAAGCATAACTAGTATTTTCGAACAAGGTTTGATATAATCAAAGTCAGTTGTGGGGCTGACCTAGCTTCGACAAGGAGAATTTAACAGATTATTCTGCAAGCCGAATTACACACGCAAGTGTTTTTTTAATTGCAAACTTTGTTGCAAAAGTAAAAACTGGTTTTGCTCAGTTGGCTAGCGCCTTCCGTGCTCCAGTTTTTGCGCCAGTTGTCGCTTAATAACGCCAACCATGGTCATTCGCCAGGTAGCATAGCGGATTGACTGTGTTATATTTTTGCTACTTGCCCCGTTCTAGTGTCAGCAGGCTAGACAGGGGACTCTTACTGCGCGACTAAGCCGATATACGTGTTTGCCGGTCAAATCGGACGGGTCGTAAAACTAAACGACAAACTATGCTTGTAGACGAATAATAGGTTACTCTTTGGACCGGGGTGCGATTCCCCGCAGCTCCACCACACAACGATCACATAAGGCGCTCCGACGATTAAGGGGCGTTTTTTTATGTCCTCCTTGATGGTTTTACGGTGTAAAAAAACAACCGCCTGCGAGGAACGGTTGTTTTTATCGTGGAGTTTTTCTGAGTTGTTTGTTTTTGGCTTCTGCATAACTTTTTTACTCAGAAGCTACCCCTATAATATGACGTCAAAAAGCTTGTGTCAATAACTTTTTCAAAGATTTTTTCAGTAAAAAATACCACGCCAGCCAGGCACCATATGTGGACACGCGGGGCCTTAAAAGACGCTAGAAGAAACTTTTTTCTAGAAAATTAATTTTATATTCATATTTTTGTGATCCAAGTTAAATTAGTGCTGGTCCGGCGGGCTAGCACGCCCTAAAGCCATACTAGATGCTGCCAAAGTTAATACTATTTGATTCCGAAACTTAGCGTTTTTTGTAAATTCGTGACAACATCATGCGGCTCTGGCAAATTCTTAGCTGGCCCCGCATGGTCTTTTACGACGCGTTGCCTGGAAACCTAATTAATGAATTTAAAATCCCGCTATGTAAAAACAAAAGTCTTAAATTGTTTTAATGGAATTTTTTCGGGTTTAAATTGAAAAAAAATCGACGCAAAAAATATTCATTACACACCAAATCGGCGGATACATTTTTTAATAATTTTTTAAAAAAGTTGTGCATCGTCGTTACGGAATAGGTTGGCCTAACACACCAAATGTTTGAGTTCGTCGGGATATCGATTTAAAACAGCTATAAATTTTGTTTCAATAATCACAAAGCACTGCGTTTAACGCGTAGCACATATATACAACGATGTATTATAATCAACAATCATAAATATACACTTTGAATAGCAATGTTGTGCAAATAAAATGTATAAAATACAACAGAAAATTGAACAAGATTATTGACCGAGAAAGCCGCTTATGCTACAGTTAGGGCATGTTAAAGAAAAGAAAAACATAAAGCAAAAAAGAACGTAACACAGTGCAGTCGCAAGTTCAAAGAAACAGCAAAACACCTTAACAATTTGGCTTTATGAAAGTGCTGACGAGCTCGTCGTTTGAGCGGCAAATTGGCAACGACACGAAAACAAAAACAAACATAAATATGGCTTACATAAGTAAGACATTGCACCTTACATAGTTTTCTGCTGGCGTTGCCATGCTCCGCTTACAAGCGTCGAGCGGTACTAGTACCGGATGCGCCTAGTTAATCCCTGTTATACGCGATAATAGTGAGACTACTAGGCGCATCGTGAGGAAAGTACCAAATTTACTGTTATGCCCCGAGTTTACTCGGAGCGGTCAGTGCAGTATCCGCAGCGGCAAGTCGTTCATGCTTCACACGCCCAATATTTTATTTAGCGGCGTTTGCTGCAAGCTAGAACACATAGGCTTGTCGCTCGGATCTGTTTTAAACTCTTATGCTTCGTAGTATAGTAGCAGTGATGTTACAGAAAACTATAGCCATCCTAACGTTTGTGGGCCTCTGCCTGCTCGCGGTTATGCTGTCCGCAACAACACCAACCTCGGCTGGTCCATTCGGAGTTTTAGTGGTTTTTATTTCTGCTTATCTCGTCTTTTTAGGCTTGATAAGCTTTTTTTTGTATGGAATTTCTGGACTCACAGCCAAACTGTCAGTTGGCTTGATGGCGCGCCGGCCGATTGAACGCATGTCGTTCCGAAAAGCCTATTATTACTCAACAATCATTGCCACAATGCCCGTCTTGTTAACCGCACTGCAATCAGTTGGTTCGGTTGGACTGTACAGTTTATTGCTTGTCCTACTGTTCGTGATTTTGGGCTGTGTTTATATATCAAAACGTGTGGTTTAAAATACTGTAGCTACGATAGTCGTTATGCTATAATGACAGATATGCAACCGGAGAATCCTCAGCCGCAGCTTGGTGTCGAACATACCCCTGCGGAAAGTTTTCAAAACGCTGAGCGTCTGCCAAAATTGCCAACGCCTGAAAAGGGGGGAATAGAGACTGGCGCCGAGCGCGTAGAACAGGTCGCCGAAACTCGTGCGGCCATCGTAAATATGACGCCTCCTGTGGCTGCGCCTTCTACGGCCACGCCTACAGCCGTTAACGATGATGATACTGCAGTTTCCGGATCGCCCTTGGTCGCCGCTGACAATGATTTGATCGAAAAAGAGTGGGTGGACCGTGCGAAGAAGATCGTTCAAGATACGCATGACGATCCAGCGAAGCGCGAGCAACAAGTAAGCGCCCTGCAGAAAGATTATTTACGTAAACGTTACGGTAAGGAATTGGGAGCGGCCTAACCGGCTGGTTTTACAGGCATGGGAGCGATAGTTATTATTATCCTAATCATCGCGATCGCCGCGGCTGCCGGTAGTATTATTTTTTTGCAGTACCGAAAAATATTAAGGGAAGCCAAAAATTACGAGCGTGGTCTTAAGATGGTTCCTTTATATATTCATATTCCGCCGCAGAGCGATGACATAGAAGGCAATGGTCGTGATGAGCGTGACCTCACCGAAGAGGTTTTGTCGCAGGCGCAGGTCATGTATAACATTATTGCCAGCACTGCCACCAAGGGTTTCAAAAGTCGAATTTATGGACAGCGTCATATTTCATTTGAGATTGTCGCTCACCAGGGACTAATTCATTACTACGTCGTCGTGCCGGTTGCCTTGATTGATGTCATTCACCAAGCGGTTGAGGCGGCTTATCCATCGGCCCGCCTAGAGGAGGTCGAAGAGCGCAATATATTTAGCCCCGTCGGTCGTATGAGCGGCACGTTTGGTGGTGAATTTACGTTAAAGCGGGACTTTGCTTATCCTATTGCAACTTATGAGGAGTCAAAACGTGACGCTTCGCGAGCGCTTTTAAATGCTCTGTCGTCGGCTTCGCAAGAAGATGGTGTCGGTATCCAGATTATGATTCGTCCGGCGCGCGAGGGCTGGGCTAGGGCAGCAATTGCCATAGCTGATGGTATTAAAAAGAATAAAGGCAAAAAAACGGGGATTGGCTCAACCATTGGCGCAAAAGGTCTTATGGAAGCGCTGTGGAAGCCGCCCGAAGCCGAGGACCGTAAACCCGAAGACAGCCAACTGAGCTCGCTAGAGCAGTCAATTGTTGGCGGCATCGAAGAAAAAACGCGCTATCCGGGTTATGAAACTCTGATTCGTGTAGTGGCGTCGTCAAACACCTCGGCTAAGGCCCAAACGCTACTAAGTAATGTAGTAGCGTCTTTCGCGCTATTCGACTCATCGAGCAATAATGGATTAAAATTTACACCCGCTAAGGACATTGAAGAGTTTGTCACGGCCTATATCTTCCGTTTCTTCCCGCAGTCGGTCGACAGCAACGTATTAAACAGTGTCGAGCTAGCTACTTTGTTTCATTTGCCGAATCAACACAACATTCCAACCTCGCAGGTTCAGCGTCAGGCGGCCAAACAAGTCGACGGTCCGACCGAGATTATGGATGAAGGTTTCTTGCTAGGCTATAACGAATTTCGCGGTACCAAAAAACCTATCCGACTAAGCACCAACGACCGCCGCCGCCATACTTATATAATTGGTCAAACCGGTACAGGTAAGTCGAAGTTGCTCGAAAATCTTGCTTTCCAGGACATGATGGATGGCAAAGGATTTGCATTTATTGATCCGCATGGTGACTCGGCCGAAGAATTGCTCGGTATGGTGCCTAAGGAACGGGTTGAGGACGTAATATATTTCAATCCTAGTGACATGGAAAATCCAATCGGGCTTAACTTGTTCGAATTCCAGAGCCCAGATCAACAAGGTTTTATTATTCAGGAAACGATTGCCATGCTTTATCGTTTGTATGACCCGGGTCATACCGGTATCATCGGGCCTCGTTTCGAAGCCTGGTTCCGTAATGGCGCTCTGACTGTTATGAGCGACCCTAATGGCTCTAGCTTTTTGGATGTCCAGCAAGTCTTTGTTGACCAGTCGTTTGCTGATGAGAAGTTAAAATATGTCACTAATCGTCCGGTACTCGATTTCTGGAACAAAGAGATGGCTCAGACTAGCGATGCTAATAAGTCCGAGATTTTAGGCTGGTTTGCGAGTAAGTTCGGCGCCTTTCTAGCTGATGATATGATGCGCGACATTATCGGCCAGACGAAGAGTGGTTTTAATCTGCGCGACATTATGGATAACAAGAAGATTCTGCTGGTTAATCTTTCAAAAGGTAAGACTGGTGAATTAAACTCGCAGCTACTTGGTATGATTTTTGTGATGAAGTTTCAGGCGGCAGCAATGGGCCGCGCCGACTTGCCGGAAGATCAGCGCAAGGACTTCACGTTATATGTTGATGAGTTTCAGAACTTTGCGACCGATAGCTTTGCGACAATTCTATCCGAGGCTCGTAAGTACCGACTAAGTTTGGTATTGGCCAATCAGTTTATGACTCAGCTGACCGACCAAATCCGCGAAGCTATTTTAGGAAACATTGGCACCGTGATCGCTGGTCGTATTGGTATTACCGACGCTGAAATTTTGCAAAAACGATTTGCGCCGACTTTTGACGCTGAAGACATGACGCGCTTGCCAAACTTCCAGACAGTTTCAACGATCATGATTAACAACGTGCCTTCGGCTGCTTTCAGTATGTCGCTTGTGCCGCCTATGGGTACGTCCAACCCCCAATTGCGCGATGCTTTGCGTAAACTTTCGGCTGCAAAATACGGTCGTCCGCGCGCCGACGTTGAGAATGAAATATTTACCCGGCTTGGTGCTGGTGATGCGGCGCGTAAGGCCAAGGCTGACGCATTAAAAAAAGCGCAAGAAGAAAGAATGCGAGCATTAAACAGCCAGGGTCCGCGTCCAGCGTCCGTTGGCGCGGCACCTGCCGCTGGAGCTGGAGGTTCGTCGTTTTTGGACGAATGGCTAGCTAAGCGTCAGCAGCTGAATGACACCAAGGCTAGAGGATCGGCGACTCAGCCGTCTTATAATCCGGCCTTCGGCTCGCTACCAAACGCCACCAATATTCCACCGACAGCCGCCGCGCCGACTGCATCAAGCGAGGTTAAATCCAGGCCGTTACCGAAGAATGAGCCTCAAAAAGTAGAGAATAAAGAGAGCGTACCGAAAAAAGACGACGATCACTTCCACGTTCACGCTAGCAATGAGAACGATGAAGTATCAATCAAACTTCATTAGCCGTTAACTACGAGCTGCGTCCGGTAATCAGCGCCTTGATGTAGTCGTAGATAATTCCAATTACCCAACCAATGGCAAAGGCGCCAATTGTCTCGAAGCCAGAAAGAGGATAGCCGTATGTTTTGGCGACTATATATACGGCCAGAACCAATACAAAAGCAAACACTGCGCCCGACAGGATTGCGTTTGGCCGGGCGACTGTGGCTCCAAGCCCATCGCTGATTTGTTCAACAGTTTTATTATGGATAATCTTACTGAAGGCGCGGCTGGCGGGCGGTAGCTCGTTTTGCACTCTTTTGATATGCGTCTTGAAGCTCGCTTCCTTGGCTTTGCGGCTGAGGTTGGAGCTTCGTTTTGATGACCGGCCGTGGCCTTCTTTTTCGGAATCGTTTTTTACTTCTGCGTTGATAGCTTTTTCGAGTGCTTCAACCTTCGCCCTTTCGGCCTTTTGCTCCTGTTCTTGCTTGTCGCGTTCTGGAGTGGGGTCGGCCTTTTTCTCGAGCTGTTCAAGCCTTTCGACGGCTGCCTGCCTGGCTTCAACCGTATTTTCAGCACCAACTGGTAGATTCTCTGGATTATTTGCCATAATTTGTGCCCCTCCTAAATTAATCCAGCGTTAAAATCGCGACGAATTAAGCGAACTTCTTTATTTAACTGTCGTGAACGAGCGTAGAAATAGGTGACTATAGCGAGAACAATGCCAGCAAAAATCATGTTCTCGGTTGGTCCGGTATGAGGCAGTTGATCGACGGTTTGTTCAACAACTTTTGGCGCCGGGCAATCAACCTTAATGGTTACGTCGTTTCCGTAAACATTAACGATAGTACAATCATACGAAGTTGTATCGCTGGTGCCTTGCGCCATAGCTGGTATCTCGGGTAGCATCTGGACCACGAACGATCGTGATTGACTGGCACCTGGATCTAGGTTTACGGCCGGCCACGACAGTGTTTTGCTGGTTTGGTCGAACGTACCGCCACCGGCGTCCAGTATTTTGGCGTACTCTAGGGTATCTTGCAGGGGGTCGCTGATAGTAACGGCTTTTGGTGAGCCGCCGGTATTCTTGGCCGTTAGGGTAAATTGTATTTGATCGTTTGCTTTTGCGGTCACAGTTTGGGCGTCAACTTGGCCCTGGGTTAGGTTGACTGCTGTTTTACTTTCGACAATTTGCGCTGGAGGTTTTGGACAGTCAATTGAAATCCCCACGCTGGTACCATAGGTGTTGGAAATACTACATGGATTAGGAGTTGTTGGCAGACTGTTGGCGACTTGAACACTAAATGTATGCGTGATGGTTGCGCCTGGATTGATGTTAGTTTGCGGCCAAGATAGCACGCTTCCGTTGAGGCTTCCACCGTCGCTGTTACTGAGTCGGGCGTATTTCAAGACGCTCGTCAGGTCGTCTTTGACGGCTACGGCTCCGACCGAACCACCGGTGTTTTTGGTGGTTAGGGTAAAGTTGATCGTGTCGCCAGCTTTGGCCGGTGTCAGTGAGGCGTCTACGTTATTTTGTGTAACATTGGTGGCCGACTTGGACTCAATAATGTTTGCAGGAGCCGGTGGCGGTGTTGGGATAGGGGTTGGCGCCTCTGGTACGATATTCGTTACTAGGTTGCCGCAGCCTGTCATAAGGGCAAACCAACCGACTCGGGTTGAATGTCCTATGTAGGCGTCAATTTTTACACCTTGTTTGTACCATCTATATAGTGGTCGATGGTAAATGGTAAACTGTCCGCCGTCGGCACCAGTTATAGTTAGGGGAGCTTCACCTTGAGCGGCGCTAAAATGCGGGTCGTGACCCCAAGACATGCGCGAGCTCCAGTCAACGGTTATTTGTCCGTATTGAGTAGCTGCAATTTCGTTGCGAGTGATGCCCATGTAATTCATGATGTCTTTTAGATGACTGGTATTTGAATCGTATGGTCGAAGAAAGTTATTAATGGACAGCGAAGGGCCGACGCCCAGGCCGCCGTAAACGAAGTCATTGGAGCTTGCGGCATTGGCTGATTCGGGTGCTTGAAATACGGCTAAAACCTGAACTACGAGTGCTAATGCAACAAAAATTAAGCCCAGGCGACGTGTCGTTTCCTCTTTACGGAGGCGCCTAGCGTAGAAACCTAACTGTCCCACCAGTGAAGTGCTGAATGAGAGGTTGGAGACGATCTTCCTGAACATATTTTTGTTTTTTAATTACCTCTTGTAATAAAGATTAGCATAAGAAATATGTTCAGCGCAATAGCTTGAGTGAACACAATTTTTCCGGTATAATAGACACATTGTAAATACAGCCAAAGTGCCGAAGTTAGGGGAAATACAGTGGTTCAACACAAAACCGACAACTCGTACACCGGGTCGCAGATTCAGGTGCTTGAAGGCCTGGAGCCAGTTCGTAAGCGTCCGGGCATGTACATTGGTAGCACCGGATATGACGGTGTACATCATCTTATTAAAGAAATCGCCGATAACTCAATCGACGAGGCTATTGCTGGCTATGCCACAAAAATTAACGTTATATTATTAGCCGATGGCGGCGTGACGGTGACCGACGATGGTCGCGGTATTCCGGTTGACAAACACCCTAAGACCGGCCTATCAACGCTCGAAACTGTTCTAACGGTTTTGCACGCCGGCGGTAAGTTTGGCGGTGGCGGTTATAAGGTATCGTCCGGTCTGCACGGTGTTGGTTCAAGTGTGGTCAACGCCTTGTCGAGCCATATGATTGCTGAGGTTTCATTGGCCGGGCAGTTGTACCGCATTGAATTTGAGCGCGGTCGTACCAGTGTGCCATTTAAGAAAGTTGGTCCAACCGATCGTCCAGACGGTACTTCGATCACATTTTATCCAGATCCAGAAATATTCAAAGAGACTGTCGACTTCGATTACAAATGGGTAGTTGACTACCTGCGCCACCAAGCTTATCTAACCAAAGGTGCCTATGTCTCGGTTCGCGACGAACGTACTAACGAGCGAGCTGCATTTTATTTTGAAGGTGGTATTCAGAGCTACGTCAAGCACCTAAATATCGGTAAAGAAGTTGTCAGTGACAATATCTTTTATGTCGAAAAACAAGTCGAAGACACGATGGTGGAAGTGGCCATACAATATAATGACAGCTTCACCGAGGTCCTAAAGCCGTTTGCCAATAACGTTTTGACACCAGACGGCGGTACGCACGTGGTTGGTTTTCGTTCGGCCCTAACGCGCGTCATTAATGATTATGCCCGCAAGACCGGATTACTAAAGGAAAAAGAAGACAATTTAACCGGTGACGATATTCGCGAAGGTCTAACGGCCATTATATTAGTTAAATTGCCAGACCCGCAGTTTGAAGGTCAGACCAAAAACAAACTCGGTAACCCAGAAGTGCGTCGTTACGTTGAACAGGTAATGAACGAGTATTTTGCCTATTATCTAGACGAAAATCCGTCTGTTGCTAAAAAGATCGTTGGTAAGGCACTATTGGCGGCTCGGGCTCGTCAGGCAGCTCGCGCGGCACGTGACAACGTTATTCGTAAAGGCGCATTGGATGGCCTGGGATTGCCGGGCAAGCTAGCCGACTGTTCAAGCAAAGACCCGAAAGAATCCGAGCTATATATAGTTGAGGGTGATTCGGCTGGTGGTTCGGCCAAGACTGGTCGTGATAGCCGCACCCAAGCGATTTTGCCGCTACGAGGAAAGGTGCTTAATGTCGAGCGGGCACGCCTTGATCGTATGCTAAGTAACAATGAAATTGTAAGCCTAATTAAAGCTCTGGGTGTTGGTATTGGTGACCAATTTGATGTTAATGGCTTGCGTTACCACCGAATTATTATTATGACCGATGCCGACGTTGACGGTAGTCACATCTCGACGCTTCTACTGACATTCTTCTTCCGTTATATGAAGGAGGTTGTCGACGGTGGCCACATTTATCTGGCCAAACCACCGCTGTTTTTGCTAAAAGCTGGTACCAAAAAATACTATGCCTATAGCGACGATGAGCGTGACGCAACGGTTGATAAATTAATTAGCGACCGCAAGGCCGCTGGTGCATCGATCGATGAGTCACTCGATCGCACTAAGCAGGCGGGCATTACGTTGCTGCAGCGCTATAAGGGTCTGGGTGAAATGGACGCCGACCAGCTGTGGGATACGACCATGAATCCGGATAACCGTGTACTAGTTCAAGTTAAGGTTGAAGACGCCGAAAAAGCCGACGCCATTTTCACTAAATTGATGGGTGATGAGGTCGACCTGCGCAAAACCTTTATTCAGTCTCGCGCTAAATTCGTTAACCTAGAGGAGTTGGATGTATAGTTATGGACGATGATGAAAAAAACACAACACCTATTGAAGGCGAAGTAATTGAACAACAAAACCATTCCAAGACTCTAGAACTTCGTACGGTTGAAGACGTGATGGAGGATAGTTACCTTCGTTACTCAATGAGCGTCATTATCGATCGAGCCTTGCCGGATGTGCGAGATGGTCTAAAGCCAGTGCACCGTCGTATTTTATACACCATGAGCGAACAAGGCTTAAGGCCGTCGGGTAGGTTTGCTAAGTCGGCGCGTATTGCCGGCGAGGTCATGGGTAAATACCACCCGCACGGTGACTCTGCTATTTATGACTCAATGGTGCGCTTGGCCCAGGACTGGGTGATGCGTTATACCTTGGTCGATGGTCAAGGTAACTTTGGGTCTATGGACGGTGACCCAGCTGCCGCTAGTCGTTACACCGAGGCTCGCTTGGGTCAGGCTGGTAATGAACTTTTGACAGATCTTGATAAAGAGACAGTCGACTTTCGTGATAACTACGATGGTTCCGAGCAGGAGCCGGTTGTTTTGCCGGCCCGCCTACCGAACCTTCTGTTGAATGGTCAGATTGGTATCGCTGTTGGTATGGCCACGAGCATTCCGACTCACAACTTGGGTGAGTTAGTCGACGCCACAATTGCCTTAATTGACGACCCAGATATTACTATCGACGGCTTGCTGAAGTATGTTAAAGGTCCCGATTTTCCGACTGGAGCCATTGTTTATGGTGGCGCTCCAATGAAGCAGGCTTATGCAACTGGGCGCGGAAGTGTTGTAATTCGTGCAGTAGCTAACATCGAAGAAACCAAAAAAGGCCGACATCAAATTGTCGTTACCGAGATGCCATATGCTGTAAATAAAGCAACGCTTATTGAGCGTATTGCTGAACTGGTCAAAGACAAGAAGTTGACGGCTATTAGTGACCTGCGCGACGAAAGTGCGCGCGGTAAAGTACGGGTCGTGATTGAGCTGAAGAAAGACGCCTACCCAAAGAAGGTTTTGAATCAACTTTATAAATTAACGGCTTTGCAAACCAGCTTCCATTACAACATGTTGGCTCTTATTGACGGCATCCAGCCGCGCCTACTTGGGCTACATGATATTTTGCATGAGTTCGTGAAACACCGTCAGTCGGTTGTTCGTCGTCGAACCGAGTTTGAGCTGCGCAAAGCGAAAGAGCGTGCTCATATCTTGGAAGGTTACAAGATTGCGCTTGATCATATCGATGAAGTCATTAAGACAATTCGCGCCAGCAAGACTCGTGAAGAGGCCGAGAAGAACTTAATCAAGCAATTTGCGCTGAGTGAAATTCAGGCTAAAGCGATCTTGGCAATGCAGTTGCACCGCTTGACCGGCTTGGAGCGTCAAGAAATCGAAGAAGAACTCAAGCAGTTGCATGAATTGATTGCCAAACTTGAAGCTATTTTGGCCGATGAGCAGGAAATCCTAAATATCATTAAGACTGAACTACTAGAAATGAAGGAAAAATATGGCGACAAGCGCCGCAGTCAAATTATCAATCACGAGATTGGTAAGTTTAGTGATGAAGAGCTAATCCCAGAAGAAGACAGCGTTATTTTGTTGACCAACGAGAACTACATTAAACGCACGCTCGTTAGTGAGTATCGTCGACAAAATCGTGGCGGCAAGGGTCGACGGGGCATGACGACTAAGGAAGAGGATGTTATTGACCAGCTAGTGGCGGCCAGTACGCATGACTATCTATTGTTCTTTACCAACAAGGGTCGCATTTTCCGCTTGAAAGCCTACGAAGTTCCGGCAGCCAGCTTAGCGGCTAAGGGTGTGGCGGCAGTCAACCTGCTAGCTTTGCAGCCTGAAGAGAAGATCACTTCAATCATTCGCCATGAAAAAGCTTCTGGCGAAGATGGCTATCTGTTTATGTCGACCACAAAGGGTACGATTAAAAAGACGCCGTTTAAGGACTACGCCAACATTCGCACCAACGGCCTAATTGCCATCAAGCTTGATGATGGTGATGAACTGCGCTGGATTCAGAAGACGACCGGTGATAACGATGTCATCATTTCGACATCGGCTGGCCAGGCAATTCGCTTCAACGAAGCCGAGGCTCGTCCGATGGGTCGTGCGGCTCGTGGTGTCCGCGGTGTTCGCTTGCGTCCGCATGACCGAGTTGTCGGTATGGATATTGTCTCTGGTGATGGCCAAAACCTGATCGTCATGAGTGAAAATGGCTACGGTAAGATTACCAAGGTCACGAACTTCCCGTCACACAAACGCGGTGGGGTTGGTATTAAGGCAGCCGTTGTGACGGCTAAGACTGGTCCGATTGTTTCGGTCCGCACTCTACCAGCTGATATTGACGAGGTTCTGATGGTTTCTAATAAAGGACAGGCCATTCGTGTCGGGTTGAAAGATATCCCAACCCTTGGGCGTACAACGCAGGGAGTTCGCGTGATGCGCATGAGTGATGGTGACAAGGTTTCGTCGTTCGGCTTTGTCCCAGAAAAAAATGAAGACGATATAGAGGCAGAAGAAAAGTAATGAAACAAGCCGTGTCACCTTATTTAATCGCGCTCGTGGCGGCATGGCTGCTAGCTCATATAATCAAGTACACTATTGCCTGGATCAACGGCACTAAACTAGACTTCACACACCAGCTATTTATATCAGGCGGTATGCCGAGCTCGCATTCGGCAACCGTCGTGGCGGTGTCGACAGTTATTCTATTTAAGGACGGACTCAATTCTGGTTTGTTCGCCCTAGCGGCAGTTGTTTCGCTCATTATCATGTATGATGCCGTCAAAGTGCGCCGTTCGTCGGGCGAGCAGGGTGAATCTTTGACAGCCTTGATTAAGGAGCAAAAGAGTAACGTACGCCTGCCTCGAGTCGCCAAGGGCCATACTCCAATAGAGGTTGTGGCCGGAGCATTCGTAGGTCTAATCATTGGTTTTGTTGTATTTTTGGTCACAAAGTAAATTTAAAGAGATAAAACTGTTGACCGACATCGAAAAATAGAGTAGTATAGATAAAGTCTCAATGCGAGTCCGCTCGCTCATCAACGTGGAGTTGAAAAGTAGACAAGAACTTTGACAATTTAGTTGTGCAAATCAACGTCAGTTTAATTATATTGAGTCTTTGATACATCTCTTTGAGATGTATTTTTATGGAGAGTTTGATCCTGGCTCAGGATGAATGCTGGCGGCGTGCTTAACACATGCAAGTCGAGCGGCAGCGCGGTCTTCGGACTGGCGGCGAGCGGCGGACGGCTGAGTAACGCGTGGGAACGTGCCCCAAAGTGAGGAATAACTGCCCGAAAGGGTGGCTAATGCCGCATATGGTCTTCGGATTAAAGGATTTATCCGCTTTGGGAGCGGCCTGCGTATGATTAGGTAGTTGGTGAGGTAATGGCTCACCAAGCCGACGATCATTAGCTGGTCTGAGAGGATGACCAGCCAGACTGGAACTGAGACACGGTCCAGACTCCTACGGGAGGCAGCAGTGAGGAATCTTCCACAATGGGGGCAACCCTGATGGAGCAACGCCGCGTGCAGGATGAAGGCCTTCGGGTTGTAAACTGCTTTTATAAGTGAAGAATATGACGGTAACTTATGAATAAGCACCGGCTAACTACGTGCCAGCAGCCGCGGTCATACGTAGGGTGCAAGCATTATCCGGAGTGACTGGGCGTAAAGAGTTGCGTAGGTGGTTTAATAAGCGAATAGTGAAATCTGGTGGCTCAACCATTCAGACTATTGTTCGAACTGTTAAACTCGAGAGTAGCAGAGGTAACTGG
>DAIDKE010000002.1 GCA_027450165.1 Candidatus Saccharimonadota bacterium
CTGATTGTGAGTGCGTTCATAGGGGTTGCCGACCTCAAGATCGTTGACCGTCGAAGGGTTATTGTCGTAAATGTTATCAATTTGATGACGAATAACACTCGCCGCCTGTTCGCGGTTATCGCTTTGGACGGGCTTAGGCGTCGGGGCGGCCATAAGCTTATCGACCAGTTTGTGGGCGGGCACGATTTGCGGCGAATTGTTTTTATCGTCTGGATTCATATCTGTCTAGATTCCTACTAGAATCTATTGTACAATACATTGGTACGCGTGAGTACACGCCGCGGTGGTGGAATTGGTAGACACGCTAGACTCAAAATCTGGTGTCCTCTGGACGTGCCGGTTCAAGTCCGGCCCGCGGTACCAAGAAATTATGAAAAACACTTCACGTCACGGTGAATTGGTTAGTGGGTGCTATATTGCACCCCATCTTTATTTTGCAACACCAGATGAATTAGAGCAGCTGGTTGATACTGGCGAGTATATTGACTTTACGGATTACAAAAACGCCTGCGCTGACCTGCAATTATCCACAAGAAATGCCAGTCCGGCCTTTCGTACAACAGCGTTACACCTTGGCCGGGACCTGGATAGGTCCACTTATCATAGCCTTGATGATTCCCTGGGCTGGTACTGGGGTAATCCCAATCAGGGCATTCGCGACCAGATATTATTTGACACGCAATGGGTAGCCGACACGGTGCTTAGGCATGATCGCGGCGAGAACGAACCGGCCTTTTCTAAGCGGACATGGCTGATTATGGGCGTTGCCCTGCGTGGCGTCGTGACACTCGAAGCGACGGAGGCTTTAGCTAAGCCTCGCAAGAGCCGTCTTTAACTGTTCCGCTTTCGTCGATATGCCAAACCTTATTACTACCGTCAGTGGTGGCTTCAATGCAAAACGAATCTTTAGTCTGCATGGTTGCTGGCAATGCTTGGTACATGACGCCGCCGTTTTTGCTGGTGGCCCATGAATCCCAAAATGTAGTTATCGGAAAGGCGCCGCCTTCAGACTGTTGGCGCTGCACCAGTTGCGTATAAAAGTTCTTAACAACGCCGATTTGGGCGTTATTCCAACTGTCGTTGGTAGTGAAACTATTGGCGTACTGTGTTAATTGGTCGCTGGTGACCGGCGTACTCCAAACCTTGGTGTTCCAGCCGGTGATCTGTATGCTTCCTTTGTTCCAGTTACCGCAACCAGTAATGTAAGACTGCGTGTTGCCGCCTTTATCGACGCCTTTGCCGGTGCCTTTGTTGATCAAATCTTGGCAAATTTGCGCCAGCAGAACCCCGTTTTGAACAGAGGTTAAATTGGCATAAGACGTCAAAGTACCCGACCGCTTTAGGGTCAAGGTTGAGCCGCCGTTAGTGGTAGTGGTTGAACTGTCTGCGGGAGTATTGGTTGTATTAGCCATGGCGTTGGTGGTGTGCAGATTATTAGTAGCCGGGCTAATAGAAGTGTTTGGCAGCGTTGCCGGGTACTCACCGGCTGTTTGATAGGCCAATTGCATGGCCTCGGCCTCGGTTTGTAAATTGGCCTGGGCCACCCGCTCTATCGCCGCTGCTTGCACACCGTGATAAGCAACCACGCTGATGGCAGCCAAAATAGCAATCACCACCATAGCGATCAGAAGTTCAACGAGCGTAAAACCGCGTCGATACCGCATACGGTTATTATAGCGTGTTTCTTATGGTTTCTTTAAGATAATTCCAGCAAACTGGTAGTAACAGATTCGAGCAATTTATTGGGGTGCCATAGCCAGTAGACGGTTGCTCGGGCGGCCACACTTCCCCGCCAGATGGCCATTGGGTTTGGCCAAACCATGGTCACGACTTGCCCTTCCCTGGCAATTACGAGCCGCTCTTTGTGCAAAACCATAATCCCAACCGGGTACGTAATGGTAAATTTGTGGAGCGTTTCGACCAAACTCGACAGCTGCATGCTGAAAGTCAAAACACGCGGATAATAAACCTGCTGAAACAGCTTTTGTAATTGTGCGAACGATACCACTAGTAAGGTGTTTGGTCGCTCGACCAGCACCGACGAGCTATTTTTAACTAAATCAACCGCGTCGCGTGTGATAACCAGCTGTCCACTGTAGTCGCGGATAAAATCTTCATATACAATTGCCGTTTCGCTGTTGCGGCCGGCATCGCCAACTAACAAAACGCCGTTACTCCAGGCGCCCAGGGCGTGCATATCGGCCGATGCGTCGCGTGACAGACTGCCAGACATGTTGCTGGCAGCGAAAACGGCATCGGTGATGACTGGTGGAATCTGTTTGCGCAGGGCGTCGGGCAGCAAAACTCGCACCTCACCCACTCCGGCCTTTGCAGCTACGCTATAAGCCTCGGCAACACCAGCGAAGCCAAGCTTATTGCCGCCGATGATTCCCAGGCGGCCGGCCATTGAGCGCTGCTCGGGTCGCGACCATTCGATATCTGGAAAAAGCGGTGTACCGGGCACTTGTTTACGCCAGTAGTCAAAATCCATCTTTAAAACTCAATCTCCACGCTTACCGGGCAGTGGTCGGAGCCCATAACTTTAGGGTGAATCTGGGCGGTCTTAACATGTGGCATTAATTTTTGACTGGCGAGCCAATAGTCAATCCGCCAACCAACATTTCGGGCCCGGGCATTGGCCCAGTGTGTCCACCAGGTGTAGGCGTCGGTCGTGTCGGGGTGTAAATGGCGAAAAGTGTCAACCAAACCAGCGGCTTCAAAGGCGTCAAAGCCGGCACGTTCTTCGTTAGTAAAGCCGTGCTTGCCGACGTTAGCCTTGGGGTTTGCCAGATCGATTTCGCTGTGGGCAACATTTAAGTCGCCGCAAAACAGCACCGGCTTAGACTTTTCTAACTCTTTGACATGCTCCAGAAACGCTGGATCCCACTGCTCGTGGCGTAATTTCAGGCGCGATAAATCATCTTTAGAGTTCGGCGTGTAAACTGTGACAACCCAAAAATTATCGAATTCAGCCGAAATCACGCGCCCTTCGCGGGCTGGATCGCCGTAACTGTCGCCTGCTAGGTTATATTTTTCGGCGATAGCGTCGGTGAAACCATTTAAAACTTGCAGCGGCTTAATTTTACTAAAAATTGCCGTTCCGCTATAGCCCGGTTTGTCGGCGCTGTTCCAGTATTCGTAGTAACCCGGCAGGTCAACCTCGGCCTGGCCTTGTTTGGCTTTGGTCTCTTGGAGACATAAAATATCTGGCTGGTGTTCGGTAATAAACGACTGAAAAGCGCCCTTGTTAATAACCGCGCGGATACCGTTGACATTCCAAGAATATAACTTCATATGATCATTGTATCACTGTCAGGAAAGTCTCATCACTATATAAGCTACATTGACTTTTTGGTTTTTTGATGTATAATTTGCGTGTCCCGTACGCGCAAGTCGGAAGGATAGTTTGTTGTCGGTATCAACGCCGGTTTCGTCATTGAAGCCGTTCAACTCTCGCGAGTCGGACGTCCCCGAGCTGTTTAGGAAGTGGTCCATCAGGCCGATTGTTATTGCTGAACCGCTCACGCTAGTGCTGTGGTTCAGAGGCAAGTACGGCAGCTTTACGGAGCCGCCGGATGACAAGATCGAGCCGCGGCGTCCGCTTGAACCGCCACCGCCGTCAAAGTACGGGAAGCGGCGCGTTTGCGTGGTTGTGCCGGCTGGAACGACTCTGGAGAGCCACGGCCGGCCCGACAACCGGACCGACAAGTGGTGGGAATTTGATGCCGAAGTTGACGGTTTGTCGGTTCGACTGCGGATCGACTTTCGTCAGACTGGCGGCAACTTCCACTGTGTCACCTGGCTGCCGAGTAGGTATGCCAAGGTGGCCGCCAGCGATGACGGAACTCCACTCCGGCGGCAACTCGAACGGCTCGCCTCATCGGCGCTCCGCCTTGACTGAGGCCTTCCGCGCGTTACGGGATCCCCGCAGCCCATCTGGGCGGCGGGGATTTCCTTTTATAGATGACTTTTGATGATTCGACTGGCGTCGCGCTCTTGGTCGCGGCGCTTGATGGTTTCGCGCTTGTCGTAATGCTTCTTACCCTTACCAACGGCAATCACCAGTTTGATAAACCGGCCCTGAGTAAGCAGTCGAAGTGGCACGATTGTAAAACCAGCTACCCGCTGGCGATCAAGGGCGTCAATTTGCTTGCGGCTAGCTAGGAGTTTGCGTGGTGAAGTATCAACCGCCGCTGCTCCGGGCTGGCCTTTTTGATTTAATTTCAAACTAAAACTGGCATTATTAAGCCACAATTCGTGGTTCCGGATTGTCACAAAAGAACCCTTTAGCTGAACCCGGCCATCGCGGGCAGCGCGCACTTCGGGCCCTGTTAATACCAAACCGGCCATTAGTTCGTCGCCTAGCGCATAATCAAAAGTCGCCCGTCGATTAACGATGGCTTTGGGTTTATCGGCTGACTTCTTCTTTTGCGCCATGATTATCTATTGTATCAGCAACTAACAGATTAATCGCATTAAGCAGCTGTCGGGCTGAATCATGCCAGCTGTAGGTGTCGATATGGGCCTTACCGCGCGTAGACAGGCGCTCGCGCGTTTTAGTATCGTCTAGCTCCTGAATACGTTCAGCAAATTCCTTAGGGCTATACGGGTCAAAGTATAAGCCGCCGCCATTGGCAACTTCGTGAAAGACGTCAATATCGCTCACTACCACCGGTACACCGAGCGTTAAAGCTTCGGCCAGCGGCAGGCCGTAGCCCTCGTCGAAGCTAGCTGTTACTAAAACTCCCCTGTCGGCCAGTAGTTTCGCGTATTCTTCGTCGGTTACGCCGTTATGAAAAACAACTTTGGCGCCCTTTGGCATCAACTTCTCTAGTTCGGCTTTGCGAGCCGGTTTAACTTTGCTCAGCAGGTGCAGTGTGTGCTCTGGCAGGTATTTCATGCCCTTAATCAGCGTCTCGACGTTTTTATATGGCATAAACGAGCCCATGTATATCAAGTTGCGTGGTTTTTTATCGATTTGCACTTTTTCGATGTAGCGGTCGAGCTTTTGCGGGGCATTTGGCACTACGATAATCGGTCGCTTGGTCAGGTTTACCTGCTCAATTTGGCGCTGAGTTGTCTGGCTGACAGTGGCGACGATATCGGCGCCATTGAGTGCCTGGCGTTCTGGTGCGTAGGTCAAATGGTACATTACCCAACCGGCGCGGATTAACGGATTTAGCATGCGTGGCGGCGTGCGATGACGGTAATAAATCAGATCGTGGGTTGTTAAAATCAGTTTAAATTTGCGACCGGTGGCGCCCATAGTTTGCATTGGCGAAAAGACAACGTCGGGCTTGTATTGATTGAGCACCAAGGCCGTAAACGGCTCCATGACATTGGTTGGCTCGTGGATTTTGACGTAACGGCAGCCTTCGGGCAGTTTAGCTAGCTGGCGCTTGTCGGAAATAATAAAGGTTACAGTTGTTAAATTAGCCAGCGCCGTGCCCAACTCGGTGCTATAGCGGCTAATTCCATCGTGAAAATCTGGCCGAATATATCGGGCGTCAAAAAATAGTCTCATAGTTAGACACATTTTAGCACATCGCTAAGCGGTCGCACATGATGGCCGGCGCAAATTGTGCTAAAATACAGGCTATATGAAAATTCTTATCGCGTCGGATCTTCATTACCCGACAATTAACGGTGTCGCCAAGTTTAGCCGTAACCTTGCCAAGGGTTTGGCTGACCGCGGCCACGAAGTATTAGTTATTGCACCGAGTCAAACCGGTCGGCGTTACAAAGAGGTTGACGGAAATCACGTTATCGTCCGCACGGCATCGGTGCCGTTTCCGTTTTACCAGAACTTCCGCATCTCACCTACCCCTGGGCGTGAGGTCAAGAAAATTATTAAAGAATTTGATCCTGATGTCATTCATATTCAAATGTTGATGTGGATTGGCCAGGCGGCCATGAAATACGGCAATAAATACGGTATTCCAATCGTTAGCACCAACCACGCTATGCCAGAAAACCTGATGGACAATTTGAAGTTGCTGGCCCCTGTGGCGCGCCCGATTAACTATATGCTGCGTGAATATGGCGCCCACTTTCACTCGCGCGCCGATATCGTAACTATGCCAACTCAGTCGGCAATCGATATGTTTAAGGCTGGTGACAAAGTTCATAAAACTATCGAAGCTGTTTCAAACGGTATTGATTTGTCCCGTTTTACGCCTGGCCAGATTGACCCGGCCGTTATGCGCAAATTTGGCCTGCCAAACGACAAGCCAATCGTCAGTTACATTGGTCGGGTGGACGCCGAAAAGCATATTTCGGTGCTGGTGAAGGCTTTTGCTGAAATTCACGAGGAAACAAATTCCCACTTGATGATTGTTGGTGATGGTACCGACGCCGACCACTTGAAGGAAATGACTTATGCGCTAGGTATTCATTCGCGCGTGACATTTACCGGCAAGGTTACCGACGACGAAATCGTGCAGTTGCACAAGGTTGGTACGGTGTATTGTATGCCGTCGCCAGCCGAACTGCAGAGTATCGCCACGCTTGAGGCGATGGCGTCTGGGATTCCAGTCGTAGCGGTTGACGCCGGTGCCTTAAAGGAACTTTGCCAAGACGGCCGCAACGGCTTTTTGTGTCTTAAAGATAACGACCGCCAAATTGCCGACAGCTTGCGCAAGATTTTACTCGACAAAGATTTGCACGACAGGTTCAGCAAAGAAAGCTTGGCGATTGCCAAAACCCACGATATCTGTACGACGCTTGAGCGTTTCGAAAAAATTTACACTGATTTAATAAACGCCTGAACCAGCGCCGCGACTTGATCCGGCGTTTCGTAGTGCGTTAAATGCCCGACGTTTTTAATGACCTTTAATTCGGCGTTCGGGAACATTTTTGCCAATTCTTGTTGCTTGGCAAGTGGCGTGATGTCGTCTTTATCGCCGGCAATCAGTAAGGTTTTAGACGTCACCAGTGCTGCCGATTCGCGAACATTGTGTGAAATTGAAGTATTAAAGGCTTCCATGACGCTTTTGGTGTTATGAAATTGACTGAAATAAGTGAAGTGTTGGTTGTGGATCCAGCTCCTAAGCTGGCGGTCGCGGGTTTTGGCCATGGTGGTGCTCATAATATAAACTACCGGTTTGGCGGCCAGCCAAGCGTGGGCGGCTTTATCTGGTAAAACGTCGCCTAGCCAATAGTAAAATTGGGCTAGTTTGGTTAAAGCTCCACGCGGACCTTCTAGTGCCGGTGCGCCAATTGGGTTGACGAGCACCAATTTATCGAAAGTCTCTGGATATTGTGCGGCATAGGCGGCGCAGATAATACTGCCAAACGAATGCCCGAGCAGAATTGGTTTTTCTGGTAGCCTGAGCTGCTCAATGTAGCTATGCAGCCACTGCACGTAACTTGTTAAATCATAGTGATCAAGCGTGTCGCCTTCGCCAAACCCCGGCAAATCGGGAATGATCGATTCGTAAGCTGGTAAGTTTTCGGCAATCAGCGCCAGCCCGTGGTGGGTGCCACGAAAGCCGTGGATCATGATAATTTTTTGTGACATATGCGTTTATTGTGCGCTATTACGCTTGGGTGGGCAAGCAATATCGTAAAGATTAGGGTGGTTATTATACAGGTATATCTCAACGGCCTGTTTAATATAGTCCGGACTATTGCCGCTGTATTCGCCATCTCCCTGTTCAGCCAGGCCTAGAGCGAGCTGCTCGATGTGCTGAATCGTTTTCATAATGTAATCGATATCGCCATCGATGATAGCGCTCTCGTCTGGCCCCAGGCAGGAGATATCGCGTCTTAGCTGTTCGGCGTGGTTGTACAAGAGGACGACCATTGTTCCGACGGCCTTGGTAACCGCACCCTCTACGCTAATCGGCGGCTCGACCGTGTGTAGTAGCGCACGTCTTGCTACTAATCCGTACTCCGTCCAAGCTAAGTCAGGCGGAGTTGAATCTTCTTCCGGTTCGTCACCGGGTTGCGTGGGTACGCCGCGACGGCGCAACTCAACTACGGGTGCTAGCTCTTCGTGTTCAATTGTTGGATTTTGACGCCACTTCGGACTATCGGCCAAATGTAAGACTTCCGCCACTTTATCTCCCCTATTTGCTTTAAATTTAAACCGCTTCGTCAAACGAAAACAAGAGTTATTTTTACCACACCGCCATCCAACAGAGGTAAAAATGCTATAATACTCCAGGTATGATTGCCGATATTCAGATTAACGAAAAATCGTTTGGCCCTAAAGTCTTAATGACCGGGGTTCACTTTAGTATTGATGACGGCGAAAAGGTTGGTTTGATCGGTCGCAATGGTGTTGGTAAGTCAACTTTGTTTGGAATTTTAAGTGGTCAGGACAAAGATTTTAGTGGTGAGGTTATTTACCGACGTGGCTTGGTGGTGGTGGCGACCAGTCAGGAATATCACGATGTGGCGGCCGACGAAACGGTTCTGCAATACATTCTAAAGGGCCTGCCGGAGTATGCCGAGTTGTCGCATATCATCGAAATCTATCCTTTAACCATGGGCGACGACATGCGCAAAATTACCGAATATACGAACGCCCTGCAACGTTTTGATGACAAGGGTTTTTACCAAATCGAATCGGATATTGAGCGTGAATTAGATAATTTTCAGTTGAGCGGTATCGCCCACCGATTATTCCAGTCGCTCTCGGGCGGCCAGAAGCGCCTAGTTGAGGTGGTAAAAATCATGCATGCCCAGGCTGATTTAGCATTGATTGACGAGCCGACTAACCACATGGACTACGTCGCCAAACAGCAGTTTATTGACTGGTTAAAGCAAGCGCGCGAATCGGTTTTGGTTATCACCCACGACCGCGATGTTTTAAAAGAGGTCGACCGGATCGTGGAAATTAAAGACGGTGGCAACGCCAGTTTTAAGGGCAATTATGATGCTTATTTGAGCCAAAACGCCATTTCAACTGGTGCGGCCATGACCGAGTTTGAGCTGATTGAACGTCGCATTGCTAATTTGCGCGTTAAAGTCATCGATTACCAGCGCCTCAAAGAAAAGTCGCGCAATCCACCGACGATTCAACGCTTCAAGCATCTCGAGACTCAGGCGCGCACCGAACTAGCCGAGCTGCTCACCAAAGAAAAGCCAACTTTTTGGATTGATAAAGAATCGGTCGAAAACTTGAACTATAAAACAGCGGCTCGTTATCAAAAATTTAAAGCCCGCAACGTGCGGCTTAATCTAAAGAACGAGTCGTCGCGCTCGAAGCACGTTTTGGTGCGAGCGCGTGATTTGAGCTTGGGTTATGATCAGCCGCTGTTTGACGGCGTTGACATTGATCTGCGCGAAGGTGAAGCGCTGGAACTACGCGGCCGGAACGGTGCCGGTAAAACAACTTTGATTAAATATCTGCTTGGCGATCGCAGTGCTAAACTATTTGTCGGCGAATTGGAGCTCGACAAGCAAGTTCGGATTGGGATTTACGAACAAGAAGTAAGTTCTCATTATTTTGACTTACCGCTTGAAGAAGCGATCGAGCGGCTATATCTTGATCGTGGGTTGTCGATTACGACACCTAAAATTCGGGCCCTACTGCATGATTATCTGTTTGATGAAGGTGACGGCAAAATTCCAATTAGTAAACTTTCTGGCGGCCAAAAGGCGCGCTTTCAGCTGATTGGCATGCTGGCCAACGATCCACAACTTTTAATTCTAGATGAGCCAACCAACCACCTTGACCTGCCTTCAATCGAGGAGCTCGAGACATCACTTAGCAAATATAGCGGCGCCCTGCTTTATGTTAGCCACGACGGTTATTTTCGCCAGGCAATTGGCGGCAGCGTGCTAAAAATTGGCCAACAATAAACAATAAAATAGCCCGCCAGTGTGAGCGGGCTATTTTAGGTTTTGATACTAACTAAGCAGCTACTGGTTCGATCTTGTGAACCTTAATGGCATCTTGCAGTTTTGGTCGATCAAAACCAAGTACAATATCGCCGGCGATATCGGTTACTGGCACGCCGCGGAAGTTCTCGGTGCCGCCAAGTTTGTTCATTAATTCATTGTAGGCGTCTTGGTCGGCCTCGATGTCTTTGGCGACAAACGGAATCCCTAGGTGCTCCAGCCACTGAGCCTCGGTGTGGCAAAAGGCACACCAGCTGGTGCGGTAAAGAGTGATTTGTGAATTGGTTGGTTCGCTCATGTTATTTCCCTTCATTTACTATACATTATACACTAAATCTTATTAGGACAAAAGTTTAATGATAGATACTACTATGATGCTTATGTTATACTATCTCTAAAGAAAGCGTAGCATATTGATGATGGTGGATACAATCGTTTCAAAGCGCCACACAGCCCGCAGGGGGTTTGCTTTGCCGACTGTGATTATTGTCTCACTAGTCATGATGTCGGTGTTGGCGGTTGCCGTGCAAACAGTCGATATTACGCGCAATACCCTTACTAACCAGTATTATTCCAAGCTAGCGCAAACAGCCGCCGAGGCCGGTATTTCCTATGCCCAGGCCTGCATGGCCGCCAACAACAATCAAGTTACCTGGAGCAACTCGGCGCCACTGATGCCTAATACCGACTGTACCGGTGCCGCGACAACCACCTGTACCAATACATCAACTGCGGCCGCCTGCTGGGTAGCGGTTAACTCTAGTTTTCATACTACTTTTTCGGTTGGAGCGCCGGTGCAAACGGCGGCTGGCGATGCCATGCAGATTGCCGCCCAGGGTACAACCTCGCTGCTACGGGCCTCGAACGGTATTCCTTGGCGTGACTACAACAGTAGCCAAACGCTACGCTACGCCAACAGCTGTACGACGACTTTACAAAATACACCTGGCTGGGGCACGCCGGTTATCTATAGCGCTTTGACATCGGCTTCGTTCCCTAGCGGCACCGGCGCGCAACAAATTACCTACGGCAACGGTACATCAAACGGTGTGAATTCGCCGCCAGGATCTTACTGGTATCGCAAGGATTTCAACGTTACCACGCCGGGCACCTATGTCCTGCAGGCGGTTGGCGACGACCGGATAGCAGCCTTTGTTGACGGCAATAAGCTAATTGATTCACGTTCCATTAACCCTAGTCGTGGTTGGGATACGCTCGAAACCACAAACGTTACTCTCGGCACTGGCTGTCACACGATTATGATTGATGTCGTTAATAATAATCACTTTGCAAATGGCAGTATGCTGGTGGCCGCTCTGACGCTTAACGGCGCTAGTTCACCGCTAGTGACCACCGACACTACTTGGCGTGTCAAAACCGGTAACTTGTTGAATTTCTCGGATTATCGGGCGCGGGTACCGGGTACCGGTAGCTGGTATACAGCCGTTAGTATGGGCGTCTATAATTCCGCCACGCCGGTTAGTATATGGGGGTCGATGGCATCTTGGACATCTGGGGGCGGTGACCCGACGGCCGAGTGGATTACGGCGCCAGGCGGTAATACCACGAGCGCACCCACAAGCGCCGGCGCTTATTTCTTGGATCGTCAGTCATTTACTACTACGAATGCTTCGACTCAGGTGACGTATTACGCCGCGTGCGACGACTTCTGTTACGTGTATTTGGATGGTAATCAAGTTGGTTCGGTCTATAGTTACGCTTCGGATACGGCGGCCACCGTGACGGTTGGGCCTGGTACGCATCGTTTTGGAGTAATTCTAGTAAATAATAGTAGCTATTCAGCGTTCCTGTTTAGTGCTAAATATGCGTCGTCTAGCACAAATCAATACGGTACGATTGCTGCCGGTACGCGCATTACTAACAGCGGTCTTTCTTGGGAAAGTGTTCAAAGCTGGACGGCTGTAGCGTCCTTGAGCGCACTCGCGGTGCAGGTTTATGACCCTACCTACGTGCCGGATGGTTTACCGGCCACCAACGATACGGTAACAAACCTAGCCCCGACCAGCGACTTCGAAAGTGGTATTTCGGGCTACGCGGGTGGCAACGCCACGCTAAGTCAGAGTACGGCCTGGGCTGAGGGTGGTAGTAACTCACTCCTGATTACTCCTACCGGAGCTAGCTCTGACTCCTTTGCCCAACTTAGTCCAACTGCTAACTTGCAGGCTGGCTACACCTACACCTTAACTGGTACCGTTCACATTCCCACTGCGCCGGTCGGCTCGCTTTATGGTGGCCGAGGCTACGGTCTGTACGTTGGCTGGAGTAGCTCGGTTGGCGCCACTGTATTGCCACCGCCAGTTCCGGGCACCTATCGCTTAACGATGACCTTTACTATTCCTGCTAGCGCTACAGGTATTAGTGTCCGACTTTACGATGGTTCGAACAACTCTGCCGATCAAGTCTATTGGGATAATGTTCAGTTGTCACAGTCCATCAGACCATATTGGTAGTTAGTGTGAACTAAATCACGCTATAGTTAGCGTAAGCTCTTTGAAAATAACACTAGCTCTGGTATACTAGCAGCAATGGTTAGGGCAAATACCGACGATAGTAAGGTCACGCCTATAACGCCGCCGGCACGATCGACGGTGCTTTTATTGCTAGCTACAATTGCCGACACAACTTGGCGTATGTTCGGTCCGATTCTAGGCGGCATTTTTCTGGGGATTTGGCTCGATTATTCATGGGGCACCAAACCATGGGCGATGATCATTTGTTTGATTATTGGAATTACTTTGACGTCTTGGCTGGTCGCGCTGCAGATTAAACGCGTGCGGAGGGCTTCATGATAACTAACTTTGCGGCTTTTGATTTGCACGTCAGTATCGGTTCGCAAACTATCTGGACGATTTTTGGTGTGCCGATTACCAATGCCGTTGTGACAGGTTTTTTCGGTACCTTAATAATGGTGATCATTTTATTTTATGCTGCCGGTAAGGTAAAACACGGTAAGTATAATCGATTTGTTGGATTGGTGCAGTGGGTGTTTGAAGGACTGTTGGCGCAAATTGACAGCATCATCCCCGACGCCAAACTGGCGCGCAAGATTACGCCGCTGGCGGTAACAATATTTTTTAGCGTTCTGGTTAATTACTGGCTCAGTGTTTTGCCTGGGTTGGACAGCGTCAAGATTAACGGCGTTCCGGTGCTGCGCAGTGTTACGGCCGACTTGAACTTCACTCTAGGCCTGGCGCTGATTACTATGGTGACCGTTCAGGCTTACGCCATTAAGCACCTGGGTGTGCTACGCAACAGCGAGCGTTATTTTCACAATCCAATTAAAGACCCGATTGGAGCTTTTGAAGGTTTGCTGGAGTTGGTTGGTGAAGTATCGCGCGGCACAGCCTTGGCGCTGCGTTTATTCGGCAATGCGTTTGCCGGCGAAGTACTGTTGATCGTGATTGCGCTGCTGTCGAGCTATGCTTCGACGGTTGTACTGCCGGTGTTCATGGGCTTCGAGATCTTTATCGGTCTGATTCAGGCCTATGTTTTCTTTGTGTTGACTTTGATCTTTACTGCCCTTGCCCAATCGTCTCATGGGCCCGATGAAATTTCGCCACATTCCCCTACTGCTGCGCTTCAGACGGTGGCCAAGCAGGAGTGAATGTTATAATCATAAGTAATAAAACAAGGAGATAATAATGAATCAACTAGCATTTGGGCTTGCCTACGCATTACCAGCACTTGGTGCGGCACTTGGTATTGGTCTGATCGGTGGTGCGGCCTTAAACGCCCTTGGTCGTAACCCAGAAAAACTAAGCGATATTCGTACGCTGATGATTACAGCTATCGTGTTCTGTGACTCATTGGCCATTATTGGTATCATCGTGGCGATCGTCGCCAAGTTTATATAGGAGTAAAACATGTTGGCAATGACCCAATTTGCTGCGGCCAGTAATAGCCTATTTGGCGTACTCGGTATCGACTGGAAGCTGCTTTTGTTGCAGATTGTGGCCTTTTTGTTGTTGGTCTGGTTACTTGGTAAATACGTTTATCCGTGGTTGCTGAAATCGGTTGACGCTCGCAAGCAAGCAATCGAAGACACCCTAGAAGCGGCCGATGAAGCTAAGCAAAAAGCCGACAAAGCCGAAAAAGAAGTTGCCAAAATGCTACAAAAAGCTCGCGAGCAGGCTGCCGATATCATTACAACGGCCAAAGATGAAGCCACGGCGGCGGTTGAGAATGCCGAAACCAAAGCTCGTCAGCATGCCGAAACTATCGTGTCGAACGCCCAGGCCGAGATTCAAAAGAATATTTCGGCGGCAAAGCGTGAACTCTATAACGAAACGCTTGATCTTGTGGCGGCTGCGACCGAAAAGGTGACGGTTGGCGCGCTGGCGAAAGACAGTCTTGATGAGAAACTTGTTAGTAGTGCGCTTGAGGATTCGAAGTCATGATTGGCCGGATTAGTCGCCGCAAACTAGCCGATTACGCGGCTCAAGCTATAGCTGAAAAACGTCCATTTATGAAGCAGCTGGCGGCCTATTTAGTCGTTTCAAATCGCATCAAAGAAGCCTCGCTGATTGTTCGCGATATCGAAGCGGCGCTAACTAAACATGGCATTGTGATTGCCGATATTGCCGCGGCGCGTGAGTTAGACGCCAGGCTGCGCGCGGAAATTAATTCCTTTTTATCGAAAGAGTTTGCCGACAGTCAAATTTATCTGCGGACCAAGCTTGAGCCGGATTTAATTGGCGGCCTAAGACTGCGCGTCAACGGTCAGGAATTGGATAATACGGTGCGACGACGACTAACAAACCTAAAAGCAAGCAAGGTATAGAAAATGAGTGAAATATCTGTAACTGAACTATCGAAAGAACTGCGCGACGCCATTGCTGGCCTTGAGGCAACCGAAGGCCTAACTGATGTAGGTATTGTTATTCGGGTTGGTGACGGTGTGGCGTGGGTGCATGGTTTAACCAGCGCCGGCTATAGCGAAATGCTGGTGATTGAAAGTGGCGATCAAAAAATCGAGGCTTTTGCGCTGAACTTAATGGAAGATGAAATTGGCGCCGTTATTTTGGGCGACGAATCGGCCGTGGCGGCTGGAGACAAGGTGCGACTAAAGGGTACCCTGCTCGAGGTTCCGGTTGGCGAAGCACTGCTTGGCCGAGTAGTTAATCCGCTTGGCGAACCGCTTGACGGCGGCCCGGCAATCGAAACCAAAAACCACGGCTTGGTGGAGCGTGAAGCTATCGGCGTTATGGGCCGTAAAGGTGTTAATGAACCGTTGATGACCGGTATTATGGCTATCGACACTATGATCCCGATTGGCCGCGGTCAGCGCGAGTTGATCATTGGCGACCGTCAAACCGGTAAAACAGCGATTGCTGTCGACACCATGATCAACCAGGCGAAACAAAAGACCGGCGTGGTTAATATTTATGTTGCCATTGGCCAGAAGCTGTCTAAGATTGCTCGGTTAGTTGAGCGCCTGAAGGACGAGGGCGTGATGGACCAGACGATCATTGTCGCCACCAGTCCAGCCGATCCAGCTTCCCTGCTCTATTTGGCGCCGTATGCCGCAACTGCCATGGGTGAATATTTCCGTGACAACGGCGGCCACGCTTTGATTATTTATGATGACTTAACTAAGCACGCCGTGGCTTATCGCCAAATGTCACTGCTCTTGCGCCGCCCGCCAGGACGCGAGGCCTTCCCTGGCGACGTCTTCTATTTGCACTCACGTCTACTCGAGCGTTCGGCGAAATTGTCCGATGATTTAGGCGGCGGTAGTTTGACGGCTTTGCCGATTATTGAAACCCAAGCTGGCGACATCTCGGCCTATGTGCCAACCAACGTTATTTCGATTACCGACGGTCAGATTTTCCTTGAAACCGACCTATTTTATCAGGGTATTCGACCGGCTATTTCGGTTGGTTTGTCGGTTAGTCGTGTTGGTGGATCGGCTCAAACTAAAGCCGTCAAATCGGTTAGCTCGCACTTGCGCCTAAGCCTGGCTCAGTTCCGCGAACTGGCTGGTTTTGCCCAATTTGGCAGTGACCTCGACGATGATACGCGCCAGCAGATTGAGCGCGGCCAGCGCTTAACCGAATTACTGAAGCAGCCGCAGTACCAGCCGCTAAGTGTTTGGGAGCAAACAATCAGCGTTTACACTGTAACCAGCGGCTTCTTCGATCACGTGAAGGTTAGTGCTGTACGCGAGGCCCAAGAAGCGTTAATTACCCGTCTATGGACCGATTACAAAGATGACATGCGAACCATCAACAAGGGCGACAAACCGACCGACGAGCAGCTAAAGAAGATCGAAAAAGTCGCCGAATCAGTCGCGAAGGGGTTTGAGAACTAATGCCAACCTCGATTCGCAGTTTACGTAGCCGCATTCGCTCGGTGAGCAGCACCAAGCAGATTACGCGTGCCATGCAGATGGTGGCGGCTAGTAAAATGCGTCGTGCCGAAGAGGCTGATACGGCTTCGGCCCCTTATGTTGAATCAGCCAGTGAGATCCTCACCTATTTGGCCAGCCAGGGTGCGACCGAGGGTCATCCACTGTTTGCCAAGCGTCCGGTAAAATCACGTTTGATTATTTTAGTAGCCTCCGACAAGGGTTTGGCCGGTGCCTACAACAATAATCTAATGAAACGCTACCTTGAAGAGCTCAAGAAAGACGACACAAATAAGATCAAAAATAGCACGATTACCATTGGTCGTCGAGCGGCACAATTTGCGACCAGGCTTAAAGATACGGCCGTCATTGCGGTTTACCAAGACCTGCCCGACCGGCCGGCTGGCAATGAACTGCGCGCCATTCTTGATACCGCGGTTGCCAAATTTAACAGCGGCGAAGTTGATGATGTCGATGTTATTTACACGGCCTTTAATAGCACGATTTCGCAGGAGGTGCGACTTATCCACCTTTTGCCGGCCGGTTTTACGGAAACACCGGTTAGCGAAGAGGTGCGCGAAGCTGAATACGAACCCAATATTCAAGATGTCCTAAATAGCGTGGTTTATCGAATCGTTGGCGCGCAGCTATTCCAGGCACTGCTTGACGCTAGGGCTAGCGAATACGCGATGCGCATGATGGCCATGAAAAACGCTACTGATAATGCCGATGGACTGGTTGACGATTTAACACTTGAAATGAACAAAGCCCGCCAAGGCGCAATTACTCAGGAATTGGCTGAGATTTCTGGCGGCGTGGAGGCGATGAAATAATGGAGGAGAAAATGGAAAATAAAGGCCAAGTAATTCAAGTTGTTGGCGTGGTGGTTGATGCTCAGTTTGATAGCGGTGAGCTACCAGCAATTTACGATGCTTTACATGTTAAAATTGGCGACAAAATTGTGACGCTCGAGGTTGCACAGCACCTTGACGAGCATAGCGTGCGCGCAGTTTCACTGTCTTCGACCGACGGCTTGAAGCGCGGTGACGAAGTTATTGCCACCGGCGCCCCAATTACCGTGGTGGTTGGTGATGCTACGCAGGGTCGCATGTTTAACGTAACCGGTGAGCCAATCGATGGCCTAGGCGATGTCAAAGGCGACCGTTCACCGATTCACCGCCAGCCGCCAACTCTAACCGAGCAGTCGAACAAGGCCGAGATTCTCGAGACTGGTATTAAAGTGCTTGATTTGATTGCTCCTCTAGCCAAGGGCGGCAAGGCCGGATTGTTTGCCGGCGCTGGTGTTGGTAAGACGGTTCTGATTCAGGAGCTGATTAATAACATTGCCAAGTTTCACAATGGTAACTCGGTTTTTGCCGGTGTTGGTGAGCGTACGCGCGAAGGTAATGATTTGTACCATGAGATGAAAGATGCTGGCGTGCTGGATAAAACGAGCCTAGTCTTTGGCCAGATGAATGAACCGCCGGGAGCTCGTCTGCGCGTTGGCCTGACCGGCTTAACCATGGCCGAAGCTTTTCGCGACCAGGGTAAGGATGTGCTGCTATTTATCGACAATATCTTCCGATTCACTCAGGCCGGTGCTGAGGTATCGGCCCTACTCGGCCGCTTGCCGAGCGCGGTTGGTTATCAACCAAACCTGCAGCAAGAAATGGGCGCTTTGCAGGAGCGAATTACCAGTACGAAAACTGGTTCGATCACCTCCGTTCAGGCCGTCTATGTGCCGGCCGACGACTTAACCGACCCAGCCCCAGCGACGACTTTTGCCCACCTTGATGCCACAATCACCATGAGTCGCGGTCTAGCCGAAATCGGTATTTACCCAGCTGTCGACGTGCTCGACAGTAGCTCGTCGAGTCTTGACCCCGAGATTGTTGGCGATGAACACTACCGCGTCGCGCGCGAGGTGCAGCGTGTTTTGCAGCAATACAAAGACCTGCAGGATATCATTGCTATCTTAGGTATGGAAGAGCTCTCCGACGACCAAAAGCAGACCGTTAACCGGGCTCGCCGCTTGCAGCGTTTCTTTGCTCAGCCATTCCACGTGGCCGAAGAATACACCGGCAACAAGGGTGTTTACATCAAACTTGAAGATACAATTCGCGACGCTGCCGATATTTTAGCCGGTAAATACGACGACAAACCGGAAAGCTGGTTCTACATGGCGCCGGGTCCGCTGTCTGAAAAGAAGGATTAAGCCAGTGCAGCTTGAACTAGTAACCTTACTTGGCGAGAAATTCAACGAGCCCGTTTACGAGGTTATGATTCCGACTGCCAGCGGTGAGATTGCGGTTTTTCCGGGCCACGAGCCGCTAATAAGTATTGCTATGCCTGGTGTTTTGTCGGTTCGCCGTCAAAAGATCGACGACGATGAACACCTAGAGTATTTTGCGATTTCTGGCGGTGTGATCGAGGTTAGCGGTAAACGGGTGCGCATTTTGGTTGACGAAGCTGATGCCGCACCAGACATCATTGAAGCCGAAAGCCGCGCCGCACTCGAAGCCGCTATGCAGCTGCGCGACAACGCCAAGAGCCAAATGGAGCTCGAAAAAGCTACTCGCTTAATCGACCGCCATGCCGTCCGTCTAAAGGTCGCTGGTTTGCGACGACACCACCGTCGCTAAAATCCTTAAGCTTGAGTTTTGAGGGCTAAAAGACTATATTTACCCTACTACGGTCGCCGTCGCGACCGAGTACCCCAACAAGCAGGAAGGATATGCCGTGAACGACGACGTGATTGACTCCGCGACGGCCGAACCGTCTGACGATGACTTCACCGATTTCCCCACGGACAAGCCGGCCAAGTTCTACAAGCGTTTCCGCCGGCTCGTGAGAGTCTTCGGTGGGCTTATCCGCTGGTATTCGTCCGTTCATGTAACGGGTGTCGAGAACCTCCCGTCTGACGGCGGGTTTGTGGTCGTCGCCAACCATCAGACGATCCTCGACTCACCGCTCATAACGGCCGTACTGGCCAAGCTCGGCTATGTGACCCGGTTTCTGGCCAAGGCTAGTTATTGGGACAAGCGGATGAGCCGGATGGTGATGCAGGCGACCGGCCAGATCCAGGTTGATCGCTTGGAGCACGGCAAGAGGGTTGAGGTCAGCCTTGATCTTGGGGTGAAAACCCTCGGTATCGATGTTGGCGTCAAGCGTTGGGTCGTCGCTGGCCACCCTGAAGGCACTCGTTCTCGGGATGGTTTGCTTCACCGCGGACGTCCAGGGCTGGCGCTGATCGCCATTCGAGCGGGTGTGCCGATTGTTCCAATCGGCATCGTCTTCGCCGACGACATCAGCCACTGGCCCAGGTGGCTCAAGTGGATGCGTCGGCCGCAAGTAACGCTCATCATCGGCAAGCCGATTCACCCTTCGCTCGATAGCAACAATCGGCTTAGTGAATGGGTCGAGAAGCATCAGCTGCTCAAGTACTACCGTGGCGTTGAGAGATATGCGGCCAGTCTCGAAGGGACGAAGGCCGGCGAAGCGCTGACGGCGAGACTGGTGACCGACTACTTCATGCGTCAGCTTTCGAAACTGTCGCACCGCGAGTACGTCGCCGAGTACCTCAAGATCAAGGCACGGTGATCTTGAGTCAAAACGGGCGGGGGTGCATCACCAAGAAAGTTTGGTGCACCCCGCCCTAGCGGCTTTCCTTCCTGTTTAAATATTTTCGATTAATTCACGCACCTCATCGGTGCTTTTTGTATGCATTAATTTTTCGCGTAGCTCTGACGCGCCGGGAAAATCACGCACATAAATTTTGAAAAATCTTTTTAATGGCTCGAATTTGCGCGGCTCTAACTCGGCTGAATATTTATCGAATAAATCGAGATGCAGGTTTAGCAGATTTAATAATTCTTCTTTCTTTGCCAAAAGTTCGTCAGCCGCCGAGCTTTTGGCAAAAGCAAACGGGTTACTAAATATGCCGCGACCAATCATGATGCCGTCGACGCCGTATTTTTCGACCAGTTCTTCGCCGTGCTGGCGGTCTTTAATGTCGCCGTTGATCGTTATTAAAGTTTGCGGGGCAATTTCGTCACGCAGTTTAACGATATAGACAATCAATTCGTAGTGTGCTGGAACTTTACTCATCTCTTTGCGGGTGCGCAAATGAATCGTTAAATTAACGATATCTTGTTCGAGCAAAAACTTGAGCCAGTCGCGGTATTCGTCGATCTTTAACTTGCCGAGTCGTGTTTTGACGCTAACCGGCAGCCCGCCCTCTTTGGCGGCGGCAATTAATTTAGCGGTTAATTCATACTCGCCGATTAAGGCACTGCCACTGCCCTGTTTTATAACCGTTTTGTCTGGGCAACCGGTGTTGATATCGATGCCAACAAAACCCTGTTTGGCTAAACCTTTAGCCATGAATGCAAAATGCTCGGGGTTGTTGCCCCAAATCTGCGCAACCATCGGCTGCTCATCGGCCGTAAAAGTCAGGCGGCCGCGGGTACTAGCGACGCCTTTTTCGCTGGCATAACTAGCGGCATTGGTAAATTCGGTAAAGAAAATATCTGGCTTGCCGGCGGCGGCCACGACGTGACGAAAAACTACGTCCGTAACCGCCTCCATCGGTGCGAGGGCGAAAAATGGACGTGGTAAATCTTGCCAAAAATTATTCATAATCTTAGTTTAAACGCTTCACACTGTTCACAAATTACTTTATGAAAACTGTGAAGCGGACAGAGGTAGTGTTCTTGGGTGGTATGATGCGGGGCGGACGTCATTGGCCGCCCCGCACCAGGTTGTGGGCGATCAGTGCACGAAGTAGCTGAGCGGCTTCGGCGTCTGGTGCTCACGCTCCATCGAGGCCACGTAGGCTTCGTAGGCTCTGGCGACCTTGATGGGATCGCCGGTCTTGGCAGCGTCGTAAATCCCCTGCTCCTGGTTGGCCAAGCTAATCACCCCCCTTCCGGGGTATCGAAGTTACCTAATAGGTCGGTCGTTCACAAAACCGTCGGGGGACGTCTTTGTACTCCGATTAGTTCGGTGAACGACCAGCTTGGTGGCTCCGCCGCAACATTTGCACCGGCTCGGAGTTCGGTGCGTAGTCCTCGGGGGTGAGGACCTATTTAGTTGTGTGTTGCGGCGGAGCCGTGACTCGCTAACCATGCCCACAGGGGGCAACGCGGTTAGGTCAACGAGCCATCCTGTCACTACCTCTGTCAAAGTGCCGACGAGGTTGTGAAATGCGGATACCAAAGCTTTGTTATCGGCGTTTCACAACCTCAAGTCAACTGTATTACTATAGCGAAAAGTTGGCATAATGTCAATGCCTGGGTGGCGGTGAATTAATGGTTAAATCTTACCGTCAATCAGATCTTGCTCAAAAGCCAGCAGGCCCTTGTAGTTCTGGCTGTAGCTTGAAACGTCGGGCAGGTTGAGGTTTTTGATGTGGTCCCAAACGGCAGCAATCAATTTAGTCAAATGCTCTAGCTCATCTTGATCAAATTCGGTGGTTAAAGTAATCACTTCGCCGCTTTTAGTTGGTTGAATAAACTCTAGCGAGCAGTTTGTGACTTCGTAGCGGCTGTAGTCACGGGCGTGCTCGGCCATGAGTTTGTAGAACAATAATTGCTGGCGGTATTTGTGGAGCTTAATTTTTTCGTAGTCCGTCTTGCCGGTCCAGTTGCGCACCGGCTTACCGGTTTTGTAGTCACTGATGGCGATAGTTTTATCGCTGCTGTTGACTAACACTAAATCCAGAGACCCAGTCAAGATGGCTTCGCCAACGACCGAATTTTGTCCGGCAAAGTTGAGCTCGGTTTTTTGCTCGGGCACAAAAGTATCGTAACGGGCCTTAAAGTATGTCTGTAGCTCATCACTGCCCTGCTGCAAGTAGGTCTCGTAGTCCAGCATTGTTAGGCGCTGAGCCTGCAAATTGGTCTGAAAGTCGCCCAAAATATCTTCAACCGGCCGTCGTTCACCAGTGCGCGATAAGTGCACATGGGCCTGCTGCAGGGTTTGGTGTATTGCTCGCCCATAGGCTAATTGTGGACTTGGAGCCTGCGGAAAATGTAGCAAATGGCCAATTAAAAAGCTTTGCGGACCACCGTTAACAACATCGACAAACGAATTCAGGTGTGTGGCGCTCAGCTTGTAGTTATGCAAAATTGGCGTCATAAGTTTAGCCAACTCGGGTGATGGTGTCGACAGATTGGCGTGCCAAGCGGTAGCCAGCATTTCGGTCGCTTCGGCAATAGTTTTTGGTGGCGTGATTGTTTCGATCGGCCAGTTGTCGTCGGCCAAAAAACTAACGCGCAGGCTAGCTTTATCTTTGTCGTCGTTTAGACTATAGCTAATATGGAGCGAGTTTTTAGCGCGAGTCAGTGCTACGTAAAACAGTCGCAGACGCTCATCGGTTGTTTCGCCCGCTGGCGCCAGCTGCTGCAAGTTTTCTGGATAGCCGATTAAGTGGCCGCCGCCGCGCGCCTTTTCGCCCCATGTGCCATCGACAGCCCCGACGATATAAACGGTGTCAAATTCTAGTCCTTTCGAAGCATGCGCCGTCATAAGATTGACGCTATTTTCAATTTTCTCGTCACCCATGCCGCTGACGCGAATGGTACTGCCGAGCCGACGGTGCAAATCAATAAAATCAGTCAGCGACTCAAGCTTGAGCGGCTCACCTGGTTTATAATCTTCTAGCTTGCTGTGTAAACTGCGCAGGCCGCTCAAAAATAGCAAATAGCTCTCGGGGTTCTTCGCTAGCGCCTCGGCCGAAAAGAAGAATTCATACAACGGACTAGTAAATGATAGCGTTACCCTGGCATCGGTTGGGTTGCCGATTAGCAAATCAATCATTGAGTCGAGCGGTGTATAACGCGAGCGCATGGCCATTTCGGTCAGCCATTCATGCAGATCGGCAAACTGCGGCATCGAGGCCATCGTATCGATCCAGCGCGCTCGGTTGTCGTAGGCGTTGACGGTTAATTTCCAAATATCGTTGGCGCTGAAACCCCAGGCCGGATGCGCCAAAAGTTCCGGCAGCAAACTGTCGGTTATTTCTAGTTGCCCGCGGGCCATGTTGATAATAACGCGCGCCAGATACTCTAACTGCACAATTGGCTCAAGGTTTAGTACGTTGTCGCGGCGATCATAGCGGACGTTGATTTTGGCTTTTGCGAAAAATGGTAATAACGCGGCAATGTCTCGGTGATGCCGTGTAAAGACGGCGATGTCGGTTGGCTTGGTGCCTTTTTTGATATCGGCGGTGATACTTTCGATTAGCCATCGTCGCTCGTCAACGGCCGTTGCGGCTTCATGAATTGTGACTTTGCCGGCTTCTTTTTTGTTGGCCTTTAGATCTTTAGACAAATCTTCAAGCCGATTTTCCAGGCGGTCCTTACCAAGCTTAATGACCGACCGAGCGCGGCTCAAAATCTCGGCCGTTGAGCGATAATTGTCGGTCAAAACAATCCGTTTCAGACTTGGAAATTCATGTTCAAAATCTAAAATATTGCTCACCAATGCACCCTGAAAACTGTATATCGCCTGGTCGTCGTCACCAACTACTAAAATATTTGGTCGGCCTTCATTTACAGGATTATCGGTTAGACTACGGACGATACGCATCTGAGCCAAGTTAGTGTCCTGAAACTCGTCGACCATAATGTATAAATATTTTTCTTGTAGATTGAAACGCAGATCATCGTTGACCGATAGTGCGTGCACAACCTGTAAAATCATGTCGTCAAAATCGTACAGCCCAGCCTGCTCCATTCGGGCAATATAGTCATAGTAAATTTGGTCGACAGCGCGCAATTTAACTTGGCGTTCGCGGGCCTTCAAAATAAATTTGCCGACGTCGTCTTTTTTAAACCAGGCGTTACGCCAAGCTGTAACTGCCGTCGTTTTGCCGCTAGACTCTGCCTCTTCAACTGCCTGTTCGAGGCTTTGGCTTAGCAAAACTGATAGCCTGGGTATTTCGGGCAAAATTTGGTAATCGTCAATTTGACGCAATTGGTCCAGCTGGTCGGCTAATTTAGCAACCGTTTGCTTGCTGATTTTATCGTCAAAAATAGGCGCTAAATGTTTTTCAACGATTTCGATCGCTAAGTCGTTTATATTTAAAATACCACGCAGTTCATCACTGGTTAAGCCGCTGCTTTTGAGTTGTGAAATGATTTTTTGCGTGTCACGCAGGTACGTAAATTCGTCATTCATGACCGCTGATAGCGGATTGCTGTAGTCAAGCGTTTCAAAAATTGAATGCAAGATTTCATAAGTTGCGATTTCGTCGGCCGGCTTAAATTTGGCACCGCGATAAAAATAGTCACGATTATTGGAAATAATTTCGCTGCCGAAACTATGAAAAGTATGGACGGCAATTTTGTAGGCATCGCGGCCAATAATTTCGACCAAGCGTTCGCGCATAGCAGCCGCACCACTTTCGGTGAACGTCAGACACAAGATATTTTCCGGCAAAGTATCGGTTTTTTGCAGAATATTAGCTGCCCGCACACTTAAAAGTTCGGTCTTGCCGGTGCCCGGTCCGGCGATAACCATGATCGGTCCGTCGATCGTGTCAACGGCCTCCTTTTGCGCCTCATTTAAATTACGGTAGCGTGCGGTAAAATCCATCATTTACTATTATACGCTAGACAGTGGTACAATAACCCTATATGAACGACCAGATGTATGACGACTTTCATCTTGAAAAGCTGGTGCGGGCGCAGTTCGGGATTAGTCTAGAAGTTGACACAGTAATCGCTAGAAACATGCCGGTTAGCCGGACCGATGTAGCGACGCTTTTTTTGAGCAATAAAAAACAGCTCTATCTTTATATTCAGGGGCACTCCAAACTTTTACTCGATGACGTTAAGAAAATTGTTGCGCGTGTTGGGCTTAAGGCCGAGCTTTATGTTCCGCCAAAGGGCCGACCGCAATATTTTGAAGAAATCGGTGCCGAAAAGTTCCGAGTTGTTTTTCCGGGCCGTAGCAATATTACCAATCAAGATTTAGCTTTTTATAAAACCCTAGCGCCGTATAATCCGGCTCTGGTGATGATTAGTGAAGTGAAAAACGGCGAAATATATCAATACGACGCCGATGCTCGCGGTGGCTGGCGACCACATTCTAAATTCGCCTATCGACGAATCAAAACCAGTTAGTCTTAATTAGCGCAGCTTCGATAGTGCATAAGAGCCCGAGCAGCCCGCACTGCCGAAGACGCTACTACCTGGGCCGTCTGAACCAGAGTAGCCAATCGTCGCATTACCGTTGCCGTCGTGTTGCACGGTTAGACTGCTTGCCGCGATTGTTTCGGTAACACCCATAGCGGTGCTGTTCTTAAAGGCCACTGAATTGCTACTGCCGGACCAACCGGAGCCGTTGATACTTACCGACCATGGCCAGGTTTTGGTTTGATCCCATGACTGGTAACTACCGGCCACGCGTATGCGATACAGTGTCCAGTTAACGTTACTTTGGTCGGCATCAAGATTGTAGCTAACCTCTTGCAGTCTCAGGCGAAGTTGAATCGTCCAGCTGGTGGTCGAACCGCCGTACCAACTAGCGCATTCTACCGGTCCGGATAGCGTGACATTTGGCGCGGCGTGTTGCGTCACGTAAACGCCGGTGTTGACGGTTGCCGATTCGGCGCCCGAGCCAGTATTGACGCATTTACCATTAAAGTTGTATTGAAGCTGTGTCGAATAGCTGGCGATCGTGGAGCCATAAGTAAGGGTCTGCGAACTGCCGCCGTTAGACCCCCAGGCGGTGTATCCATTCCAAAATGAACCTGGCACACCGTCTTGGAACTGCGAATAAATGCTTGTACCGGCTGGACAAAGTGCGGCCCCGCCGCTGTTATAGACCCAGTGATACCAACTTGGAAATGTATCGGTCTGACCCATGGCATTCCAGGCTGGGGTTGACGATATGCTCATGGTTGCGCCGGTTATATTAGACCAGGCACCAGCGTTGCCGTCTGGGTTAACAGCATGAACCTGAATCTCGATTTTGCTACCTTGGGTTGTCGGCCCGGCTGTCCAGGTAGTGGCGCTGTTGTCATTGACAGTGGCTGACCACGCGCCGCCGTTGATCCGGTATTGAAATTCATAGCGTGAGGCGTTGGTGACCGATGTCCAGCTGTAAGCTATGGTGGTACTTGTAACCGTACCGGTTGACGCCGTTGGTGCTGCCGGCAGCAAATAGCCACTGGCGATGCTTGACCAGCCCGATGTGCCGACCGGATTGATGACTCTGGCCTGCAATTCAATGTGCGCGGTATTTGATGATGTAACGGTTGCTGAGGTACTGGTAGTAGATTGAACACTTGACCAAGCGCCGCCATTAATTCGATATTGGTAATCATAACTGGTGGCGTATAGCTGGCTTGGCCATGAAAAAGCAACCGTCGTGGCGGTTTCGGTGCCGCGTGTCACGGTCGGCACGGTTGGTGCCGGCATTGGTATGGTATAAACCGCCTCGGGGCTTGGGCTACTGACATTGCCTAGTGTCAAGCCGACGTCGCAACGCCCTTCTACTTCGAAACCGTAGGTTGCCCCGACCGTCAAGCCGGTATAGGTGTAGCTAGAGCCGGTTTGAAATACCGTCCAATTGCCCCAAGTGCCGCCGTTTGGTCGATATCGGAAAGAATATTTAGCAACCGAGCCGGCGCCGCAATCGGCAGTCGACGACTGCGCCGTCACGACCGTGCTGTCACTGTTGGCGCTCATCGTTAAGGTCATACCGACCGGTGCGTCGGCGATAGTACCTTCTGGGCGGCTGGAGCGGCGGCTGTTAATGGCTACGACCGAACCCGACTCGTCGTGATAAGTTAAAACAAACCCATCACAACCACCGTTGGTGGCATTATGACAGGTGTAATTATTCAGTGTTGAAAATGGTTCGTAGGCGATCTTACAAGGCGCAGCATTGGCCGCCGAGCTGACAAACGGGTTGGTATCTGTTGGGCAGCCCGGTAAATTTAGATTATCTGCCTTAATACCAAGTGTTGTGGCCACGGCCTGGGCGGTATTGTCGGAATAATCGCTGACAATATTGCGCGCTGGCGGGTATTCGCCGTTCTTTTGGTAATATTGCTCAAATGCGTTGTCGAGTGTGGTCGCTAGGGCATCGCGCGCTGTGTCGCGTGAGTTTCTTTGGACGGTGGAATAAGTCACGATAGCGATCGTACTTAAGATACCAATGACCGCAATCACGATCATCAATTCTATTAACGTAAAGCCGCGCTTTTTCATTAATATAATATTAAACCATAAGCGACGTAGTGTCTACGAACTAGATACGGTCGAGCACAACAAGGTGCTCAATATGCGGAGTGCGCGGAAAGAAATTATAGCCCTTGTGATGGCGAACGCCATATTTCTCGGATAACATTGCCACATCGCGGGCTTGAGTAACGGGGTTACAGCTAAGGTAAATAATCCGCTCTGGTGCAGTAGCTAAAATCTGTTCAATCACGGCGCTATGCAAACCGGCTCGCGGCGGGTCAACGATAATCTGCGATTCACCGTTAATATATTCTAAGGCCGATTCACTAGCAGCCAGCACTGGCACTGCATTAGCATCGCGTCCCAAATCGTGAATATTGCGCTCCATTTCGCGGACGGCCGACTCATTAATTTCGACCAAAGTCACATTGTCGCCGCCAATCGTTAAGCCAATACTGCCAACGCCGCTATACAAATCAACGGTTGGCTTGTCGGACTTAACCCAAGCCTTCATGTCGATCAATGCTTTTTCGTAAACCGGCAGATTGATTTGAAAGAAACTCTCGGCTGCGTAATTAAATGGCACATCAAGTACGCTGTCGCGCAGAGTGACATCGCCAGCTTTTTGTAGACGTTTGGTAATTACACTAGCCGGACTTTGAGGGTTGCTAAAAATTAGCTCAAAACCCTGAACGTCAAGTTGCTGCAGCTCGGCTTCGCTAAGTGACGCAAAATCGTCGCGCATCGCGTAAAGCTGCATGACAACTTGATCGGTTTGACTGGCGCGAATAATGACCGTTTTTAAACTAAACGCCGGCACTCGGCGAGCGCGTAAAATGTCCAAAAGTCGTAAGGCGGCTGCGTTGATGGCTGGCCTTGCTAGCGCACTACCGCTAACCGGAATCTTACCGTGGCTGCCGCGTTTATAAAAAGATAAACTCACCTGGCCCGAGTCTTTATCCCACCAAAAACTAAATTCCATTTTGTTGCGATAATCATAAAATTCACCCGGATCCTCAACTTCGATTGGGTCGGGCAAAACAATATCATGCAACTCAAACGCCTCTTCAATCAAGGCCGCTTTGTAATGTTGCTCGGCTTCCGGCTTCATAATTTGCCACGGACTTGTCGACAAAAAACTCTCCAGGTCGCGCGGCTCTACCCTATATTGGCTGGCTTCAAAAACCTGCGTCACGACGCCTTCGGCCATATGCGATTTCTTTTTGGTCAACTGGACTTCAACTTTTTCGCCAGGCAGACCGCCCCACAAAAATAGCTTGCGGCCGTCGTCCATAGTCGCCAGCGCTTGTCCGCCGCCAACAATTTTATCAACTGTAACAGTAACTTTTGGTAATTCTTTTTTTGGCATTAGTTTAATTGTACTTGATTTAATGGCGCGGTGCGATAAATGTATAAGCTTTGCCGCTAGCGCCACCGCGACCGGTTCGGCCAATGCGGTGCACGTAATCTTCGTAAGTCGCTGGTTGGTCAAAATTAATCACGTGACTAACGTTAGGAATATCCAAACCACGAGCCGCGACATCAGTTGCAACCATAATTTGCGCCTCGTTGTCTTTGAAAGATTTCAGGGCGCGTTGACGCTGAGATTGTGATTTATTGCCGTGAATAGCCACCGACTTAAAGCCCGATTTTTCGAGCTGGTCGGACAAGCGCTGCACGCCATATTTGGTCTCGCCAAAGACAAGTACCTTGCTAAACTCTTCGTCGCTCAGCATATTAGTTAGTTTTTCTAACTTCTCGTCTTTGCTGGCAGCCTCGATAACATCTTGCTCAACGTGCTCGCTAGTTTCGGCGGTGCGAGTCTGAATCTCGACCGGCTCACGCAAAAATTCTTGAACCAATTCGCGGATAGTCGGCGTAATTGTGGCGCTGAAAAATAGCGTCTGGCGGTTTTCGGGCGTTGCACTAACAATGGTGCGAATGTCGTTAATAAAACCCATGTCAAGCATGCGGTCGGCTTCGTCGAGCACCAAGAATGAGATGTTTTTGAGTTGTAACTCGCCGCGCTTTAACAGGTCTTTTAGGCGACCCGGCGTACCAATAATCACGTTTGGACGGCGGCGCAAGTCGCGAATTTGGCGGTCGATGTTTGACCCACCAACACAAATTGCCGAGTACAAACCGAGGCCAGTTGAAAAAGCACGAAATTCGTCGTTAATTTGCTGGGCCAGCTCGCGTGTTGGCGCCATAATTAGCACCGTTGGCTTTAGCGTAATGCCGCTAATCCGTTCAATAATCGGCAAAATAAAGGCCGCCGTCTTGCCGGTACCGGTGTTAGCCAAGCCAATAACGTCTTTGCCGTCAATAATGTATGGAATCGCCTGGTCTTGAATGGCGCTTGGTGCAACGTAACCCTTTAGGTCAATATTGTGCTGTAAACTAGGGCTAAATGGAAAATCAGTAAAGCTATGCGTGGCGACGTAAGGGATTTCCTCGGCCGGCGCAACGGCTTTGTTTATAAATTTACTGGGGTGAATATAAGCACCGCGCTTGTTGTTGCGGACTGGTTTTGGTGAAAATGAGCGCACACCAGCACGGTGTGGACGGCCATTACGACGGCCGCCAGAATGATAATTTGGCATAAATTCTTTCTTTTTAGATATATATAGTGGCTGCAGACGAACAGCGAGAACCATTTTGATATCTATACTTACATAGAGACGGTATCCATTCGGATGCAATGTAGCAATTATAGCACAAGTGATATCGTTTGTCCAGATGATCGTGTCCCGAAATAAAATATGACCCACGTAAGGTCATATTGTTACCTGCCGGACTTAGGCGCGGTTCTTGCGGCGCTTTTCAGCTTTTAGCTTCTTGGCGCGAGCGCGCTTGATGTCAGCACCATGCCAACTTTTGTGTTTAGCCATCTTACTTCCAATCTTTAAATACTCGGGTAATTATAACCAAAATAGGCATTTATAGCAAGCTATAAAAATAGCCCGCAGGCTACAAACGCGAGCCGTGCGGGCGTAAATCTGCCGCAAGGGCGGAGGAGCCCGAAGGCTCCCCTGCCCTTGCCTCACTTCCGGAACCTGGGGTGGTTCTGGATGACTTCCCAGTAGATGACCGCCGAGAGCGCCATCACCAGCAGCGATGTGCTGACCGTGAAAAGGCCCGTGAAGAAGAAGTCGCTACCGAGGGCGCTCGGAAGCGAGCACCACGTCACTACGAGAATCATCTCGGTGACCGCGCCGATGACGACGAAAGCCAGCGCTGTGTTGTGGAGGCTGATCTTGCTCAGGACAAACGCCGCACCATTGCTGATCACCGTGGCAATCACCAGGATGGCGACCACGTAACCAGGGAGCAGGAAGACACCGATGTGCTGCATTTTGTTCCCTTCGGAGGTGCGCTTCTGGCGCATCTCACAGAGTTGGAGTTGGCACCGAAGTTGTGCATATTATACTAAATTTATAGTAAAAAGTCAATGGGAGCCGAATGTGAACGGTCAATATGCGCTAATCAACCCTATCCCCGCTTGAGAAAACGTCCATAAACGAGTATAATCTCAACCTGTACTGGGGATTGGCCAAGTGGTAAGGCAACGGGTTCTGGTCCCGTCATTCGGGGGTTCGAATCCCTCATCCCCAGCCAAATTTGTTAATAGATGCCGAGGCGTACGAGTTTGTGCGTCTTTTATGTTTAATCGATTCGATACCCCATAGAGCTCACGCTGTTGATGAAGGCCCATCTTTAGTCGTATAATTAAAAGATTAGTTTCAACAGTAAAAACGGAATTTCATGAATAGTATTGTTATCTTTTGTGCCGAATATCTCTTTATCTTTGTCATCCTTATCGCCGTTGTTGCCTGGCTTCGCGCAAAAGGCGGTGACGTTAAGCTTCGCTTCGTTGTTGTGACAATTCTGGCGGGTGTCATTGCGCTTGCTCTTGCCAGACTGGCTGGCGCGCTCTACTTCGACCCGCGGCCATTTGTTGCTGAGCATGTAGCGCCGCTTATCCCGCATGCTCCGGATAACGGCTTTCCGTCGGATCATGCGCTGTTGACAATGACCTTGACTGCGGCGGTTTATTTCTTCAACAAGAAGGCGGCAGGCGCTATGCTTATACTCACTATTATCGTCGGCATCGCGCGCGTACTCGCCAAGGTGCACAGCCCAATCGACATTGGCGCTGGCTGGGCTATTGGTATAATGGGCGCTATCGCGGGCTACTATGCCGGCGCATGGCTAGTTGACCGATACAAACATCGCCGCAAGCTACAAGGAAACGCCGCCTAAGATGCTTGAGCGATACGCGACAATTAGGCTTATGCGCAAGGTGCCGCAGATTACTGCTCTATTTTGGATCGTAAAGCTGCTAACGACAGCGATTGGCGAATCAACCTCAGACTATTTGGTTAATACATTTAATCCCTATATTGTAGTTATTTTAGGTTTTGTTGGCTTTGTGGCCGCACTTGTACTACAGTTCAGCACGCGCAAATATATTGCCTGGGTCTACTGGCTGACGGCTCTTATGGTGGCTATCTTTGGTACCATGGCTGCCGATGTAACTCACGTGGTGCTCGGGGTGCCCTACGCTGTTTCTACGATCTTTTTTGCGGCTGCGTTGGCGGTTATCTTTTACCTATGGAATAAAACAGAAGGTACGCTCTCTATCCACAGTATTACCACCCGGCGGCGGGAGGTATTTTATTGGGCGACCGTACTCACTACATTTGCACTAGGTACGGCTGCTGGCGACCTGGCCGCTTATACCGCCAACCTCGGCTTCTTGTCTGCGGGTGTTATGTTTGCTGTTGTATTCGCCGTGCCCGCACTTGGTCGTTGGTTATTTAAGTGGAACGCTATTTTCTGTTTTTGGTTTGCTTACATTATAACCCGACCGCTTGGCGCATCCTTTGCTGACTGGACGGGCAAAGCTAAAAGCGCCGGAGCGCTTGGCTGGGGCGACGGGCCGGTCATTTTAGTGCTTGGACTACTCATTGTTATACTCGTCGGGTACTTGACAGTTTCACGCAGTGATGTTGAGAAGAGCCGGTAAATCTAGCTCTTTATTCCCGAGCTTGATTAGTCTATACCATATCGTTGTGTATTGCCACGATACATTACGACCAAGATCGTCGACGCAATCAGGTACCACAGCACTACGGGAAAGGCGCTCGCACGCAACCCTCACCAGAGGGTAATTCAGACGGCGGATGACTACATGACCGGGCAGATACTGCTCGGTCCCAAGGACACCAGAACGTTTTTCGAAGCGTTCGGCGGCGACCCCGAGGTTGCAATGTGTTGCTTGCGAGCAGCGCTCCCGTCAGAGGTAGGTCGATTGCTGCCGAAGGGCGTCGACGGCCTTACCCTTCTGCTCGACAATCCTGGTGGCCACAAGGGCTTGGCTCTGTACGCGACGCCGCCGTATGACAAGTGGCACAACTAGCGCCACCAGTGCCAGGCTCGGATTGCCATGTAGTGGGTAAACCACACCCTCGTGAAAGGATGCGCGCCATAAGGAGCCCCTCAAACGAGGGTGTCTCCATGTTGTGGGTATATAGCTAATTCTGATCAAGTTCTTATTTTTTGCTGCTTGTGCTACACTGAAATTGCTTATGTATAAACCGCGACGGCAATCTGGTTTTACACTCGTCGAGCTACTAATTGTTATTGTGGTGATTGCTATTCTGGCGGCGATTACCTTGGTTAGCTATAACGGCGTTCAAGCCAAGGCTAACGCGTCAGTGCTGCAGAGTGATTTATCGGAAAGTGCGACAACTCTTAGCCTTGCCAAAATAGACAACGGTTATGTGTATCCGGCTAGTCAATCCAGCGCCGGTCTGACGGCTAGTTCTGGTGATACTTTGACGTATAACGTTAGCGCCGATGGTTTGACCTATTGTCTGCAGGCCGTTGGGTTTAATTTGGGCTACGCTTTAACCAACGGTGACACACGCCCTCAGGTTGGCTACTGTAGCGGTACGAGTTTTGTTTCGGGGACTTACACTCCACCAGCACAGTTACCGGCGCCAGTGTTGGCATCGGCCGGTTCGTTTGGTCATATTTCGGGCAATACGATTAGTGTGCCGGTGCCGTCTGGTGTGGCCAGCGGTTCGTTGGTGGTGATGGATATTCACGCCATGTGGCCGACTACAACCGCACCAACCGCTGCGGCAATTAGTTTACCTGCGGGCTGGACGGTTGGTCCACTCTACACTTATTACGAGACCGTCGACAACTATTCGGTCGGTTTATTTTTCGCTTATAAGCATGCCACAGCCGCTGATAGTGGTTATTACACACTTACGCTTAACACCGTTGCCGGTGTCGCCGCCGACAGCACGTATTCCTTGGCGAATGCCATCCAGATTACTGGTGCGCCAACAACCGGCAGCCCGTTTGTCGACGGATCATACGGTAATGGCGTAACATCGAGTAACCCAATCGGTGTAGCTAGCTTTACGCCTGGGGCAAACAACTCGTTAATCATTGCTATGGTTGGTGCCGAATGGGCATCGATCAACCCAACCGGCCCTAGCGGCTGGACGAAAAAGGCCGATTCGGCCAGTAATACCGATACCGAGATCTGGGCAACGACGCAGTCAACGGCCGCTGCAACTGGCGCTTTGTCATGGAATTATGGTCAAAATATCGACGGTCTTGAGGTGCTGGTGGCGCCAATTCGACCCGGAACTTAATCTGGTCTATAATCTTAATAAGATATGAACCATTCACACGAGCATCACCAGCTAGATTCAAGGCGCATGGCGTTAAGTGCGACACTGCACTGTTTGCTGGGCTGTGCGATCGGTGAAATGATCGGCGTAACCATTGGCACGAGTTTTGGTTTTCAGCCGCACCAAACGGTAATATTAGCAGCGATTTTGTCATTCGTTTCGGGCTATTCGGTTTCCACTACCCCGCTCCTCAGGGCCAAGCTATCTTTTCCGAAGGCCCTAAAACTAGTTTTCGCGGCCGATACGTTATCGATTTTAACTATGACGATTGTTGATAATATAGTCATGTTGACGGTGCCGGGTGCTATGGATAAGAATCTGGCTAATCCAGTTTATTGGCTGAGCCGGGTTTTGTCTTTGAGCGCTGCTTTTGTGGTGGCTTTTCCGGTTAACGCCTACCTACTCAGGCGCGACAAGGGTCACGCCCTAACTCACGAATACCACCATTAATTGATTAAAAATCAATTATGGTAATGCTATAATTACTATAGAAAGTGATGGACCATAAGAATGCACAAAAAAGATGCTAAGTCTGTTATCTGGCGTATTATTTTACCGATTGTAGTTGTCTTAGTGTGGTTGGGCGCGTCTGGGGTTGGCGGCCCTTACTTTGGACGAATTAGTGAAGTCTCGAGTAACGATATGGCAACCTTTTTGCCAACAAGTGCCGAGTCGACCCAGGTTAATAATGATTTAGCGAAGTTTCGTGATTCAAAAACCATCCCTTTGGTGGTTGTGTTCGCATCACCAAAGCCACTCGGGTCTCAGGGCTTAAATCAGGTTAAATTGGCATCAAACAGTATCGACAAGACCGGCCAGGTTGTCGGCACGATGTCGCTGCCAATTGTTTCTGACGATAAAAAGGCCGCTTTTATAGTCGTGCCACTTAGCTCTAGCAGTGAGTTTGCAAAGGTGATTCCACAACTACAGACGGCTGTCGACAACACCAATCCATCGCTTGAATATAAGTTTACTGGTCCGGCAATGTTTGCCCAGGACTTGAACAAGGCATTTAGCGGTATTGACGGTGTCTTGCTGTTGGTGGCCCTAGCGGTGGTATTTGCGATTCTGTTTATTGTCTACCGCTCGCCTATTCTGCCGATAGTGACATTGCTTGGTGCGATGTTTGCTTTGTCGGCGGCGATATTGGTGGTTTGGCACCTGGCAAAGGCCGGTGTCGTACAGCTCAACGGTCAGGTGCAAGGTATCTTGTTCATTCTGGTGATTGGCGCAGCCACTGACTACGCGTTGCTCTATATAGCTCGCTACCGCGAAGAATTAACGCGTAACGTTGATAAATGGTCGGCTACTAAAGCCGCCTGGAAAGCTTCTTGGGAACCGATCGTGGCTGCCGGTGGAACGGTTTCGCTAGGGCTGATGTGCTTATTGGTTTCAGATCTTGGCTCCAACAAGGCGCTGGGACCTGTCGGCGGTATTGGTATTGTGTTTGCGATTCTTTCAGCACTGACTTTCCTGCCGGCCATATTGTTGCTATTTGGCAAAAAGGCTTTTTGGCCGCGCGAGCCAAAAGCCAACTCTCTTAAAGTTGATAATTATCACCTCAATCACCCAACCTGGACTAAGGTTGGCAAGCTGGTTAGCCGACATCCGCGACGTTTGTGGGTTGGCCTGGTAACATTGTTGGTGGTGGCCTGTTTGTTCATGCCGCAGCTTAAGGCCGATGGTGTCGCTCAGAGTGATTTCGTTTTGGGTAAGTCTGAGGCGCGCGATGGCCAGACTCTATTAGACCAACATTTCCCTGCCGGATCTGGTTCGCCGGCCTATGTAGTGGCTCCATCTAAGGATATGGTTAATGTAACCAAACTACTCAAGGCTGATAGCGGTGTTGATGCGGTTACGCCGATGTTCGCATATACCGCAAAAGGTCCCGTACCAAAAGTCGTCGATGGCGACGTCGTTCTCCAGACGACCTTAAAGGATCCAGCCGACTCATTGCCGGCTCGTCAAACGATCGAGCGTTTGCGTAAAGATATTCAACCCGACTATCCATCGGTTAAATTTGGTGGCGTAAGCGCTGTTCAGCTCGACACTAATAATGCTGCCATGCATGACCTGCGCCTGATTATTCCACTAATATTGATTGTGATTACGATTATTCTGATGTTGCTGCTAAGGTCGATTGTTGCGCCACTGGTGTTACTTTTGACGACGGTTCTATCGTTTGGCGCGACACTTGGAATTGCTGCCATAGCCTTTAATCACATCTGGCAATATCCAGGCGCCGACCCTTCGGTCGTGATCTTTGGTTTCGTTTTTCTAGTTGCTCTGGGCATCGATTACAATATCTTTCTGATGACTCGCATTCGCGAAGAAACGATCAAAAACGGCGTCCGCAATGGCACGATCAAGGCTTTGGTGGTAACTGGCGGTGTTATATCAAGCGCCGGTATCGTTCTGGCTTCAACCTTTGCGGCACTCTACGTTATTCCGATTCTGTTTTTGGCACAAATTGCCTTTATTGTTGCCTTTGGCGTGTTGCTTGATACACTCATTGTTCGCTCACTGATCGCGCCAAGTTTGACGCTCGAAATCGGCCGCTTTATGTGGTGGCCGTCAAAATTAGCTCGCAAAAATAAGCAGCAAAATTAACCCGGCTAGTTTTGCTCAGAAGTTTTAAACTGTAGCAGCTGGTTTAGTGACCTAGCGATAATAACCAGGCTGGCTGGCGATCCTTGGTATGCAATATACATAGGTTCCCAATTGGGGTTAAACTTTTGCTTGAATTGGCGCAGACCTTGAAAGGAATACCAGCGGTTAGCCATTTTGTAGATTGTGTTTAAACCGCGCTCGCCTATTGCCTCGGCGTCGGCGAGCCCGGACAGCGGCGCCAGCCCTAGATCAAATTCACGCCAGCCCTCTTTAACTAAATGTTCATGGAGCGACTGCAATAGAAAATCGATGGTGTTTGGCGGTGCCTGAGGCGAAATTCTGAGCATGTCCAAAGAGGCGCGGCCAGAGCGAGAGTAATTTGGCTGCAAGTTCACGAAAGCCATTAGCTGCTGATATTTGTCTAAAACAATAAAGATGCGGCTATCTTTTAAATAGTTTTCATCAAAATAGCCCATAGCAAAGCGATACTCACGCCGGCCGCGTTGCGATTTCCAGCCATCCGATATAGTTTTTAGCTCGCGTAGCATTTGCGGGGACATGGTATGTAAAAACCGCCCCTGATAACCGCCGGCCTGAAAGCGATTAATGACGTTGCGCAGATTCTTTCGGTTTTTAGCCGGTAATTTAGCCGATAAATCAACAACCGCCGACTCGCCGATTTTCACAAACGAAAAACCAGCTTGTTCGTAAATTTCGCGTTCGGTTTTGGTTACGCCCAGAAATGCTACCGACCAGCCCGCCCGAGCGCAGTAAGCGACAAATTCGGCGAGCAGTTTTTGTCTAGCCTGTTTATTGGGGCCGATTGGGTCGGCTAGCGCCACGCAAACACCGTTCTCGACGGCGTAAGCCACGAATCCCTCGACCGTATCACTGAAAAAATATGATTTGTCGTGAGGAAAATACTTGAAGTAATCTTCGCTGGAATTACCGTAGCTTTCCAGCAGATCCAAAACTTTGCGCTCGGCTTGTGGGCTATGAATATAATAATCGCTGATTGGCTGCAGCAAAGCATACGTCAAAAGGCTGTAGTTAACAATGCCGATTGTCGCTAAAAGCACATAAGCCGGATAGTGGTGCAGCAAAGTTGGCTTGAACAGATACGAAAAATCATACATGTGCTCAATGGTTGCGGTGGCTAGAACCATTGGGTGGTAGAGGTCGTGTTCGAGCGCCGCAAAGAGCAAACGGGCCAACACAACTATCAGCGTAATTACTAGTGTAAAGGTTAAGGTGGACAAGAAGTTGGCCGATCGAAAACCGCGCCCGACCGGCAATCGGTAATAGTTTTTGGTGATTAATAACAAGCCAATCGTGATGAGCGGAAGAAGGCTTAAAAAGCTAATCAAGTGCGTCGATTCAAGTGTAAACCATGCTGCGGCGCTGGCCAGCACGATTATTGACAGCCGCCACGCTACTCGCCGACCGCGGACTAGGCCGATTGCGCAATAAAAAGTCGCCGCCAATATCAGCGAGTCGACTAACGACGAAAGGTGTAACCAATAAAATGGCGCTGGATATTCAACCCGCGATGGCCCGTACAACAAGTCAACACTGGCGCAAAAAAATGTTGCCGCCGCGGCTAATAAGCGCAGAATTTTTTGAAGACGAATACTGGGCATAAACCTTAGTATACACCGCGGTTGGTGCTAGTGGTTTGTGATATACTACACACATGAAACATCGCAGGGCATCCGGTGCTTTAGTTGGCTTTACTCTAGTGGAGCTGCTAATTGTTATTGTCGTGATTGCTATCTTGGCGGCCATCGTGACGGTGTCTTAAAACGGTGTTGTGCAGCGGGCGCATGTTGCCGTACTGAAGAGTGATTTGGCCAGTAATTACGATATTCTCGCAAAATACGATATCGACAATAATGCCTATCCATCTAGCCAAACCTTGGCTGGACTACAGGCTAGCACTGATACTACGCTGACTTATACGCCGGGCACCAGTAATAAATCGTATTGTCTGCAGGCATCTAATACTTCGGGTACTTATTACATAACAGACTCCAATAATATTCCGGCTACCGGCACCTGTCCGTTGTCGATTCCTCCAGCTATTGTGGCCTACAATTTCGACGCTGGTACCGGTACCACAATCACCGATAACTCTGGCAATGGCAATACTCTAACCTTTGGCAGTCCAAGTAGCTGGTCGACTAGCGGCCACACCAATGACGCCTTTAACGGCGGTGGCAGTGGCGGAGTTGGCGCCTATATCACAAGTGGCACGACTAATCCGTCGCCAGCAATTACTATTATGGGCTGGGTCAATCCGACGGCATCAGACAATACGGACGTTCGATTACTATTTGGCTTTTTTGACTCATCGCAAAACACCTATTTTGCGATTTATCAAAACCGCAACGACTGGGGCACCAATGGCGTTTTGCAAGTCAACGCTCGTGTTAATGGCACGCTGCAGGAGCTGGACTACCCAGCGCTAGCTGTTGGCACATGGGTGCACCTTGCGGCAACTTATGATGGGTCAAATCTTATTCTATACGTGAACGGTAGTCAGGTCGCCACTAAGGCCATCAGCGGTACACTTTCAACTGCCAACTCAATTGATATTGGCGCTGGCGCAGAAGCGCTCATTGATGACGTTCGGGTTTATAACTCTGCCCTATCGGCTAGTCAAATTAGCTCGCTCATGAACACACCGGTATAGTGGCGCTTAAGCTATATTGATGTTATAATTACATTGCTAGTCCTTTGACAGAACATCTCAAGAAGGTGGTGGTTGTTGTGGCACGGGATTCACTGCCGCCGACGCTATTTGCGCTCGGCACGATCCCCGCTACCCAGGCCGGGGGTATTGAGGAGATCATGCACCTGGTTGAACGGCGGGCCGAAGTAGTGGCCTTGCAACGCTCTGCTCACGAAAGACTCGCCGAAGCGCAGGCCATGGTCGCCTCTGCACATCAACCAGAGATAGAGACGCTGCACGATCAGCAAACCGAGCTTGATCGCCGCTTGACAGCTCTACTCATCCTCCACAAGCGTGCCTTCACCAACCGATTCGGCAAGGTGGCCGAGCTTCCCGGTGGTGTGGTTCGCTACCGGCGTGACGCCAAGTCGCTTGACACGCCCAAGAGCGTGACCGCCATCATCAACTTTTTGCTGATGATGCGCGGAGGCAAGCGCTACCTGACTCTGAAGTGGTCACTGAATCGCGACGCCCTGACTCAGGCCAACGCTTCTCTGCTGCGCAAGCTGCGGCCGCTCGGCGTGCGCGTCGCTCGGCACGACATCATCACCATCAAGTCTGACGGTCAAGATGAACCGACGACGCTCTCGCGGCGACCCTACCGTGAGCCGAAGAAGTCCTGATGGACTGGCAAATGCCCCGGGTGGTAAAACATCCGGGGCACAGTCATGTTCAGGCCAGACAAATTACTTAATCGTGTAGTTGGGCCTTGGCAATCGTTTTTGAATATTCATCAAGACGAGGCCGCTACCTAGTAGCATGGCCAGGAATCCGACGAATACGCCTAGGAATGGAATGGCTATTAAGATAGCCAAGGCAATTACGCCAATCATCATTACGAGAATGGCGTTGGTTTGTTTGCGCCAAATTAGGCGGCCAAACCAGTAAGCTGAAACAATTAGTGATACCAGGCCAACAACCACCCAACTGGCTAGCATCAAGAAGCCGAGCGGTATGCCAACTACGGTTGTCATAGAAATCAAGATCAGCACAGGTACAACAATCATTGCTACCAAGCCGACTAATAGCGGCTTCCAGACGTCGGTGTTTTTGATTGATGTTGTCGAGTTGAACAGTCTTGGTGCGATTAGGATTAAGATCAGGCCCATGAATAGTAGCGCCACTAGCATAAACAGATCAAAGGCGACCTTACCCCAGAACATATCAACGGCCGTGTTGCGCTGCGAATAGGTTGGCTCGGTTCGTGCGGTGGTGCCGCCTACTTTGGCGCCACTGGCTAAGCTAACCGTATTGTGACTGGTGTAATCCAAGTTGCCGGTAATGTTAGCGGTGCTGCCTAGGCTTAGATCTGTAATGTCGGCATTTACATTGCGGCCGATCGAGCCGTCTATCCTGACAGCGTTGCCGCCTAGTATAGCGTCGCGTCCAACGGTACCGCTCAGGTTGATGTTAACGCCACCGATGGTTGCGTCACCACCAATACTGCTGCTAGATGTTTGAGTAAAACTTTGGGCGCCAATCGTGGCATTGCCGCTTACGGTGCCTGTCATGGTTAGGGTCGATGCCGCGACGCGTACATCACCGTTCACCTTACCGGATATTGTAACGGTCTGACCGGCACAAATAACATCGCCGTTCACTTGACCGCTAATGACAACGTCTTGACCGGCGCAGAAAAGATCGCCGTTGACGCGCCCAGCAATGTCGACTGTTTGGCCGGCAATCCAAAGTGTATTGTCGACCACCTGGTTGGCGCCGACACTCGGTGATGTGCCAGCTTGAAAGTTGCTAGCGTGCGCAACTCCTACGAAACCAAGCGCTAAGATGACTGCTATAAATGTGATCCCAAAAATCTTTCGCCACATTTTAACCCCCTTATTAATACCTTTAGTATAATCCCGGCTCAGTTTTTTATCAAACTGCTGCCCTATTGAATGTATTTATCAAGAAAAGCTTTGTCGGGCGAAGCATCAATCGAAGCACGTAGCTTATCTGGTATCGCGAAACTGTTTTTATCATCAACCGATGGTGTTGGCCGCAAACCGATATAGTTCCAGTCTGAGCCGTTTTTCAAAAAATATAATGTCGACGAAGTGTTATTTTTATTACTTGTTGTCAGGACATCGAGCTGCTTGTCGCCGTCAACGATTTGCTGCATGGATATGGTTTTAATCGTTGTGTCAGATATGTCACTGGTGGCTTTTGCGAGCAAGGCGTCGATTTCTTTGTACCGACTGCTGATTGCGGTTTTATCAAGACAGGCCAAAATATAAGCCGTAGGTTGACCGCCAACTTTGCTTATGTCGCTTATTTGGCAGACAACTTTGTCGTTAGCAAACAGACTTAGGGCAATACCGTTAAGCTTGGTTGAATTAATCTGCTTGAGTTGCATGCTGGTAACGGACTTTGTTATGTCTTTGGTGGTTTGAGCGTCGTTAGTCTGCGTTTTGTCATTTTGGTACTTGATATATTGACCGCTGTTTACCGAAAGATATACGGCATATTGCTGCGAATCATTGTATAGCAAGTAGGTGCTAGCCGGTTTGTCCGACTTGACGTAGCCGGCCTTGCTCAGCACCCCAGCCTCTTGCTTACTGAATTGACTGAGCGCGGCTTTTGCCGACTGCGCGCCTGTATTAGTCTTTTTTGGACTTAATAATACGAGCGTAACGGTGGTCGCGGCGCTTACTAGTAAGAAGATTACCAAGCCAAGTACTACGGTCTTAAGATGTGACTTGTGCGTTGGAGCGATTGAACTATCTACCATGTGCACTCCGATCGGGTAATAGTTGGTACGCAGCCCGACCCAAATGGTGCCGGCGCCGAGTCTGCCCGGGCGTCACCCCATGGTCCGTAACAATGTATTGAAGCCCTAATATCGCCATCACCCCAAGTGTAGGCGGAACCATTCCAGCTGGTGTAACCAACACCACCAACAAGTTGGTAGCCTACGGTACCGGTTCCATGAACACTCCAGTCATAGGCGGAAGATGTTGTCCATGCTGGGCACGAACCACCCCATGCCGCAGTTCGGTATCCACCAAGCCACGCACTAACCGATGGCCACGGCAGCGAGGCGCTAGCTGATCCACCGGCCCAGACAAAGCTACTACTGGTCGCACCGGTAATGCATTGCGTCGCCACGCTTAGGCTGATGTTATCGTTCCAGCCCATGTAATAGTCAACAATTTGGTATTGTGTGCCGCTTACCCAGAAGCTATTGGTGCCATTAACATTATGGTACCAGTTGTAAGATGGTGTTGTGCCGGCTGGACAAACGGCCTGGTCAGCCGAGCCGCGCAAGACATTAAAGTGTGCCGAATCCCATTTTTGAATAGTGTCTATATTGTATGCCGCCGGGGGGTCGATTGTTGTGACGGTGTTTGTCGTATTTGACCAGCTGCCGGCGTAGGAGCCGTTAACTGCCTGCACGCGCCCGTAATAGCGATAACCCTGGGCAACGCCCGCCGAAAATGTATTTGATGTTCCAGTGAAGCTGTATTGCCAGTTGCTGCTCCAACTTGTGCCGTCGGATGATAACTGCAGGATATAGCTAGTTGCGTGAGGTACGGCCGTCCACGACATGGTAAAGCTCGTACTTGAATTGGTGCTAGAGGTCAAGGTCGGGGCGGTTAGTGTCCAGGTGGTCGCCGAGGTTACATTCGACCACGAGCCGCTACCCGACGCCGCGTTAACGCGTACCCTAAAGTAATAGGTTGTCCCCATTGATAAGCCGCTAATGGCGGCAGTGTTGGTCGTATAGTTGGTCTGGACGTCGTTTTGGGTAAAGCCGCTGTCGGTAGCTCGGTCAAGTGTGTAGCTTAGAGCGCTCGAAACCGTTGACCAAGTGGCGTTAATGTTAGAAAAGTCGACTGTACTGACGGCTAAGGCCGGCTTACCAGAGGTGTCAATATTAACCTGGTGCTGGCTGTTAATAGATACGATTTTTTGGTCGGAATCTTCACGGTATTTGATGGTAAACGTCAAACACGCAGTACCCTGTTGGCAGGTGGCGCTGCTATCGCCGACGTATGCAAAGAAATCGGACTGCGAAAGGCTCGTCAGGTCCTGGCATTTAATTGAGTTAGTTTCGCCGCTTGTGTCATTAGGCGCTACGAGGGTTGAGGCCTGCATATTTGGCAACACATTGCTAATGACGCTGCTAGCTGCACCGGTTAAGTTCGTACAGCCTGGGTATTCACCATACTTTTGATAATAGGCCTCAAGTTGGTTGGCAATAATTTTTGCCTGCGACGCCCTTTGTGAGTCGGTAGCGTTAACCTTAACGGTAGAATATGTGACGATTGCGATCGTCGATAAGATACCAATAACAGCAATGACTATTATAAGCTCAACCAAAGTAAAGCCACGCCGATGTTTCATAGTCCTATCTTAGCATAACAACGCTTGTGTTTAATATGTTTAGCTTGAATTAACTGAACTCGACTTTACTAGAATCTAACAACTTGCTCTGATATTATTCGCCCTGTAAGATAAGGAGTAAATATGAGTTACGAAGCCGATGCCCACCAGGCGCAAATGCAAATTTTACGAAAGTTGTTACTATCCCCTAGTGCCAGTTTTGCGGCACTACAAAAAGCGACCGATTTAACCTCTGACCACTTTAATTTTCACCTAAAACAGCTGGTTGAAGTTGGTTATGTTGCCAAAAAAGATGATCATTATGAATTGACGCGCGCCGGCAAAGAATACGCCAATCGTATGGATACCGATAATAATGTGATTGAAAAGCAGCCGAAACTGTCGGTAGGACTGATGATAAACGACGGTCAGGGCAAAATAGTTGGCCAGCAGCGTTTAAAACAACCCTTTTACGGCTTTTGGGGGTTACCAACCGGCAAAATTCGCTGGGGCGAGCCCTTACTTGAGGCTGGCGCTCGTGAGCTGCTCGAAGAAACCGGCTTAACCGCCGATCTGAAATTAGGCGGTTTTTACCATAAAATCGACGTTGATAAAACCACCGGCGAACTGTTAGAAGACAAGATTTTTGTCGTAATTTACGGCACTAACCCGCGCGGCGAGCTAATTACCGACGACGAAGGTCATCACAACGAATGGATCAAGACCGAAGATTTGGTCAAAAAAGATAAAGTTTTTGACTCAATTGCCGAGGTTACTCAACTAGCGACCGGTGATGGCGTAGGCTTTATGGAGCAAGTATATAAATATACAAGCGAAGAATATTAATTAAGCTTCGTTTCGGCGACCGCCGGTGACCATGCCCCATAGCCAAATAAAGACAATCGCGCCAACAACGGCCACTACAAAGCTCCAAATATTGAAGCCGGTAATGCCGATGCCGCCGAGTAGATTAAAGATCCAGCCGCCTATAAAACCGCCGACAACACCTACGACAATATTACCTAGTAGACCCTGACTGGCGTCGGTTCGCATGATAATTGATGCCACCCAACCGGCTAGACCGCCTAGTATAATCCATCCTAAAATTCCCATTTTGTACCTCCCCTCTTGGTTACGGTTTACCCCCTTATTATAGACCTATGTGACTTAACGCACAATTAAGCCCACAGCTTACCCTGGGCATAACTTGGCTACATTTACTAGTTGACAAATTTGCCTTATAATCAACTATATGGCGGGAATTGTAGTAGTTCATGGTTTTCCGGGTGCTGGCAAGTCGACTAATTCGGCGCGCATGGCCGCCGAAGGTCTTGAGGTTGCCGGTCAAACTTTTTCCGTAGTTCACGCCTCGGCTGGTGACCGTTTGCGAGCGATTCGCTTAGGTGCGCAAGTCTCTGAATACAGTGGTTTTATTAATAGTCCCGAAGCTCCCTCGCCTTTGCCGGATGAGGTGGTGAGCGGCACCCTATTTGAGATGGTTCACGATAAAGATGAGCCGCAATTGGTATTATTTGACGGCTATCCGCGTTTCGAAGGTTCGGTTGATGGGTTTATTGATGCAATCAAAGAGCGCCAGCATCGTCTGCTCGGTTGTGTCGCGCTGAGTGTATCGCCAGAAACTAGCGTAAGGCGTATTTTGGCGCGCGGCCCTCGCCTGGGCGACCGTGAGGATATCAGGACGGAGGCCGAACTACGAGAGCACGCCATGCGTCGCTACGCGGAGGACTTCACGACCACCCAATTGGCGATTAAAAAGTTAGCCGATTATGTGCCGGTTGAGCGGATTAAGACCGGCAGCAGCTATGAACGAGTTTGGCGCAAATTTAGTCAGGCGGTCACCCGCTTAGCCTTAAGGGCTCTTTAGAATCTGTGTTTAATATGAGTTATAATTTATTACATAAAGGGAGGTGTTTATGGCAACAAGTGAAGAGATTCGTGAAGAACGCCGAGCCGCCGCACGCGACCGGCGCGAGATGCGTATGCTATTGAAGCGCGGTGGCGGTTCAGATGCCTGGGGCTATGTGTTATTTGTAGCCTGGGTTGGCGCGCTGTTTTACTTTGTCCAGCACTCTGACGGCACATTTTGGAACGTCATTTTAGCGTTCCTTAAGGCCTGTGTCTGGCCGGCTTTGGTGATGTTCAACGTCTTGGGTGCACTGGGCATTCATTAGCCAGTTTACTTTTATTATTGCGTAGCGGATAATTAGAATATCACTAACCATAAGGAATATTACTCATGGATTCTAATGACGTTAAACCGTCGTCAAATACCGATCAATCGCCAGATACGGTCACCATACCAGATATGGAGCCAACGACGACTGAACCTAATGATTCAAGCTCGGTAGCTGAATCGGAACCAGTTACGCCAACCGAAGCTCCAGTAGCAACAAAGACTGTCAAAAAGCCGCGCAAGGGCCTAATGATTGCCGGTGCGATCGTACTAGTTTTACTAGTCGCGGGCGGCGTGGTTTATTTATTGCACAATAATGATGATCGCAAAACAGCTAGTGACATTAAGTCGAGCAGCCAGTCGAAAACTACTGCCCCAACCTCTCTGACGTCGGCCGTAGACCAAGCCACCAACAGCATTACCGGTAGTGCGACCAGTGAAACAAGTATAACCAGCACCGACGATAGCGGCGTCGCCAACGACGCAAGTAATACAGCCGCCTCTGTAGGAGATAGTGTTAATGAAAACTCTTTCTAAATCAATCACATTCGTCATCTTGGGCGTTGTTAGCGTAACGGCCGTTTTGTCGGCTGTGGGCCCGGTTTTTGCCGACCCAGTCAGCGGTAGCGGCGACGGCACCGGCAGCACTACCGCTGGTAACAACTCGGCAGTTTGTAAACAAATTCAGAACGACGACACCACCCGTCAGGCGGCTGTTGCCACAAAGATTACGGCCATGCAGAGCGACTTCGCCAGCCGTATAGGCAGTATCGAGAATCGCCAGCAAACGATTGATCCAAAAGTAGCGGCTGCTCGATTAAAAGCCCAAAATGACTTCGATGTCAAAATTCAGGCCCTGTTGGAGCGCAGCGGTTTAACCGACGCCCAAAAGACGGCCATTACAACCTTCCAGTCTCAGGTTAAGCAAGCCGAAAAGACCCGCGAAGACGCTGTCGATGCGGCTCGTACGACTTACCGCAACGCCTTAATGGAGGCAGTCGGCACCCACCAAAACAACTTGGTTGCCGCAGCCAACACCTTTAAGGAATCTATCGCGTCGGCTTTCACGACCGCTGAAACAACCGGTTGTGATGATGCAACTATGGCTACTCTGCGCAATCAGGTTCGCGAAGCTCGAACGGCCTTTGCGTCTAACCGAACGGCTGCCAATGTCACTAGTGATATCAAGACCTTGATGCAAGCTCGCGACCAAGCGATTAAAGATGCTAACACCGCTTTTGCCAAGGCCGTAGCCGGTTATGCCACGACCTTAAAAGAAGCTCTTAAGTAAGATCTTCAATCCTAATTAATCTATTCGACGTCTTTGAGAATAATTCGTCCGCGCTTTAGTTCAAGCAGACCTTGGTCCTTGAGTTTCTTAAGCGTGCGGCTGACTGTTTCGCGGGCCAAACCGGTCTGTGAGGCTAAACCGGCCTCGGTAATTGTAATACCGTCTTCGCCACCAAAGCGGGCCTGCATAATATCTAGTTCTTGCAAGATTCGTCCCTCGGCCGTACCTTCCATGAGGCGGGCTAGGCGCATCAGCAAACCGTCGGTGCCGCGGTAAACACGAGTTAATAGGTCAAACAAGACATCGGGGTTGTTTTTGACGTACTGCAATACTTCGTCGGCCGGCGCGACGCGCACCTTGACTTTGGTGTGGGCTTCAAAAAAGAAAGGCGTTGGCTCGTCGGCGGTGGCGGTGGACATCGGGAAAAAGGCGTTCGGTTTGAATAAATTCAAAATTAGCTTATCGCCAGATTCGGCGATATCATATTGCGACACTGTGCCTTCGCGCAACAAGAAAATTGACGGTTTAGTGCCGGCTTGAATTAAAATGTCGCCTTTTTCGTAAGTTTTCTCTGGAAAGCGTTCGAAAAAGATCGCTACTTTTTCTGGTACCGTCATTGATACCGTATACCACCTATTGATTTGATTAGTCATTTAAGCCTCACTGCCTATGGCGTCTTGGATTGATTTATAACCGTCGCTAGCTAACAGTTCCACCAATTTACAGTTAATATCCCCAACGATTTGCGGTCCTTGGTAAATAATACCAGTAATTAGACCAACAAGGCTAGCACCAAATTTAATTTTACGGTAGGCATCTTCAGCTGAAAACACTCCGCCTACGCCAATGATAATCAATTTTTGGCCATAGGCCCGGTAGGTTTGTCGAATTAATTCGTCACTGGCAGCTTGAAGCGGTTTGCCGCTCAGGTTACCCTTGATGTCTTCACCAAGCTCGATATCGCGACGATCCTTTTGTAAATTACTAATCGTTACGCCGACAACTTTGTGCTTAACAACGACATCTAGCAGTTTTTGGAACTCCGGCCAGTTAAGATCGCTTGGCATTTTAATAAATACTGGCGGCTTGAGATTAAGGGCGTCAACACCTTTTAGCAGACGGTTTAGCTTGGCCGGCTTGTTGAACGGCTCGCCGCCGTAGGTGTTCGGACACGATATGTTAATTTCAATCATGTCAGGGGTGTCGCCTAGCCTTTTTAGGCAGTCCAAGTAGTCTTTTATGCCGGCTTCGTCTTTAATAGTTTTGGCATCGTTGGTTCGGGCGACTGAAATATTGAGCGGTAAATCGGCTGGTCGCCTGCTGTTACGTAAACGCTGCAAGATAAGCCTACTGCCGTCATTAGCTAAACCGGCGTTAACTACCAGCGACTGTTCTTTGGGCAAACGATGAAACCACGGTCGCGGATTGCCAGCGCAAAAACGATTAGTAATTGACCCACCGGTCATAAAGCCGAAGCCAATCGCCCGCATAAGTGGCGGTAATTGGATATTTTTATCAAAGCCAGCCGACAAACCAACTGGGTTTTTAAAGTGAAGACCAGCAATATCCTGGGCCAAAACAGCTTCGTTTTGATAGGCCCAAGACCAGTGAATTAGTTTGCGTAACAGGGCGCTTTTTTGAACTATCTCACCTAGTTTGACGGTGTCGGTGTGCACACTGTCTGGTGAACGACGAAATAATAATGGTTTGGCCACACGCTGATAAAAGCTACCGGTCAGCGCTCGAACAAAAGAACTCACGAATGGAACCTCACAATCGATACGGTATAAATCTACTATACCTATGGTAGCCATATATTTATTATGAAGCTGTGATGTAAATCACACAAGACCCAAGTGATGGCTTGTTTATAAAATCAATATTATCTTTGCTATAGATAGAGACAAACGTAAACATTTTCAGTATCATTAATAACGTGAGTAAAAATATCCTAAGTATTAATGCTGGTTCGTCGAGTGTCAAAATGACCGTCGCAAATGCCGAGTCGCTGGAAGTCTTCTTTGAAGCCTCAATCGATCACATTGGACCGGAAGCAACTATAACCACTAAATTTAATGATAATAAACAAAAAGATCACGCCGAGGCCAATGATTCGATTCAGGCCATCGACGCCTTGCTAAACGCTGCTTTAGCGGTCACCGACTTCGCATCAATCGCGGCAGTCGGTCACCGTATTGTTCACGGTGGTGGTCACAGCGAGACGGCAGCTGTCGTTGACGATGCCTTGATTGCTGATCTTGAGTCGTTTGCCGACTTTGACCCCGAGCACGCTCCGGCGGCGCTATCGATTATCGAGCACTTAAAAACTAAATTGCCCGACGCTCTGCAGGTTACCTGCTTTGACACAGCGTTTTTCCACGACATTCCAACCGTGGCCCAGATTACCTCTTTGCCGCGTGAGTATCGTGAGTTAGGTCTGCGCCGTTATGGTTTTCATGGTTTGTCGTACACTTACCTGCTCGAGCAAATTCGCGCTAAATATGGCGATGACGAGGCCAACAAAAAGATTATCTTTGCCCACCTAGGTAGCGGCTCTAGTTTAGCCTCTGTTTCTGGCGGCAAGGCGGTTGATATGACGATGAGCTTTACGCCGACCGCTGGTGTAGTGATGAGCTCACGTTCGGGCGATGTCGACCCGGGTGTGGTTGGCTTTTTGGCGCACCACACTGGTATGACTGTCGACGAATGGACCAACATTACCAATAAAAAATCCGGCCTACTGGGAGTTTCGGGGATTACGGCCGACATGAAGACTCTGCTCGACCGCGAGGCCGAAGGCAGTGTTGAAGCAAGTGAAGCTGTCGAGCTGTTTATTTATAGCATTCAAAAAGCCATCGGTGCCCTAGCGGCAACCATGAATGGTGTCGACCGCCTAGTGTTTGCCGGTGGCATTGGCGAGCAATCGTTTATTTTGCGTCGCCGAATTTGTGAAGACCTTGGGTTCCTTGGTATTGAAATTGACGGTGAGGCCAACGACGCGCAGGCCGAAGTTATTTCGACTTCGAATTCGCGAATCCCGGTCAACGTTATTCCGACCAATGAAAACTTTGTGATTTTAAAGCGTGTACAAGCACTGATCGAACAATAAAAGGGAGGCAACATGGAGACAAACGATCAACCGCTAACGAGCGAGGAACTGCGTAAGCTGAACGCCTATTGGCGAGCAGCTAACTACTTGTCCGTCGGCCAAATTTACCTGCGCGACAACCCGCTTTTGAAGCGGCCGCTCGAGATGTCAGATGTCAAAAAAATGATTCTGGGCCACTGGGGCACAACGCCTGGTCAGAACTTTATTTATGCGCACCTGAACCGAGCAATTAAAAAGTACGACCTTAATATGTTGTATATTTCTGGTCCTGGTCACGGTGGGCCGGCGCTGGTTGGTAACACCTACATGGAAGGTACTTTTAGCGAGTATTACCCAGAGGTAACGCAAGACGAAGCTGGCATGAAAAAGTTGTTCCAGATGTTCTCTTGGCCATATGGTTTGTCGAGCCATGTTTCACCGCAAGTTCCAGGTTCAATGCACGAGGGTGGCGAGCTTGGCTACTCGATCGCCCACGCCTTTGGTGCGGTTTATGACAACCCTGATTTGATCACGGCTTGTGTAGTTGGTGACGGCGAGGCCGAAACTGGCCCGCTGGCTACTTCATGGCATTCCAACAAGTTCCTCAACCCAAAGACCGATGGTGCAGTTCTACCAATCCTACACCTTAACGGCTACAAGATTAGTAACCCGACTGTCTTAGCGCGTATTGAGCACGAAGAGCTCGAACAGCTTTTCCGCGGCTATGGCTGGAATCCATATTTTGTCGAGGGCGATGAGCCGGAGCGTATGCACCAGCTGATGGCTTCGAAACTTGATGAAGCAATCGAAGAGATCAAGCGTATCCAGAGCAACGCTCGTGACAACGACGATGCTACTCGCCCACGCTGGCCAATGATTGTCCTGCGTTCGCCAAAGGGCTGGACTGGCCCTAAGACCGTCGACGGTTTTGCGATTGAAGATAACTTCCGCGCTCACCAGGTGCCAATTTTGGTTGACGACCAGCACCCAGACAACGTCAAGTTGGTTGAAGAATGGCTCAAGAGCTATCACCCAGAAGAATTGTTCGAGAGCGATGGACGTTTGAAACCAGAACTAGCCGAGTTGGCGCCAGTTGGCAAAAAGCGCATGGGCGCTAATGAAAACGCCAATGGCGGCGAAATGCTGCGCGAACTTGTCTTGCCTGATTTCCGTAAGTACGCCGTTGAGCCGCATCGCGGTGCTGGTTCGACTGTCGGTAATATGCACGCTCTAGGGCCATACCTGCGCGACGTGATCAAGCTGAACCTTGATCATCATAACTTCCGCGTGTTTGGTCCAGACGAAGCGGTTTCCAACCGAATTGAGCAGATTTTTGAAGGCACCAACCGTCAGTGGGAAGCCCGAACTCGTCCAAACGATGAGTTCTTGGCGCCTAGTGGTGCAGTGCTCGACTCGATGCTGTCCGAGCACATGGCCGAGGGCTGGCTCGAAGGTTACCTATTGACTGGCCGCCACGGTGTTCTGCACAGTTACGAGGCGTTTATTCGTATCGTTGACTCAATGGTTAACCAGCACGCTAAGTGGATCAAGATGTCGCGTGAGCTAAGCTGGCGCCGACAAATTCCATCACTTAACTATCTGCTAACGTCGCACGTTTGGCGGCAGGACCACAACGGCTTTACCCACCAAGACCCGGGCTTCATTGACCACTTGGTTAACAAAAAAGCCGACACCGTCCGGATTTACTTGCCTCCAGACGCCAACACCTTGCTGTCGGTGATGGACCACTGCTTAAAGAGCCGCAACTACATCAACCTAACAGTTACCGGTAAGCACGACGCACCGCAATGGCTGACCATGGAAGATGCTGTTACCCACTGTACCAAGGGTATCGGCGAGTGGACCTGGGCCAGTAACTGCGGCGACCAAGAGCCGGATGTCGTTATGGCTTGTGCTGGCGATATTCCAACGCTTGAAACAATGGCCGCGGTATCGATTTTGCGCGAACATCTGCCAGACCTAAAGGTTCGTGTTGTCAACGTTGTTGACCTAATGCGTTTGCAAGACCCAACCGAGCACCCACACGGCCTCGCTGACATGGAATTTGACGAATTGTTTACGCGCGATAAAGAGGTCATCTTTGCCTACCACGGTTACCCGTGGCTAGTGCACCGCTTGACCTACCGCCGCGCCAACCGCAACATTCACGTTCGTGGCTACAAAGAAGAAGGTACCATTACCACCGCCTTTGACATGACGGTTCGCAACGACATGGACCGCTTCCACTTGGTGATGGACGTCGTCAATCGCTGTGGCTTGACCGACCCTGCCGCGCAGGAACTCAAGACGCTAATGGAAGAAAAGTTGATCGAGCACAAGAACTACATCACCGAAAACGGCATCGATATGCCAGAGGTGCTGAACTGGACCTGGAAAGACTAGCTCAGGTGCGCATACTACAAAACCTCGTGTCTGCTGGGCGCGAGGTTTTGTTTAGCTTGACGAAGCCTCTCCTAGCGCCTATGCTTTTAACATAAGCTTGATCGCAATCTAATAAATGTGAGGTAAATGGTGGATTTTGAAACTGAAGCGAAGCGCATTGTAGCCGGACTAACGCTTGAAGAAAAAGCCTCGCTGCTTTCCGGTAAAGATACTTGGTCGACACGGGCCATTGGCGAAATACCATCGATTTTTATGACCGATGGGCCTTATGGTCTGCGCAAATCTTTGACCGGTTTGAACGGTCTACCAGCGACCTGTTTCCCGACTGCTAGTGCCCTAGCGTCAACCTGGAATTCGGAGTTAGTCCAGCGCGTTAGCTCGGCGATTGCGGTCGAGGCTCAGGCGGCCGACGTTCAAGTAGTCTTGGGTCCAGGCACCAACATGAAGCGCTCACCGCTGGGCGGGCGTAATTTTGAGTACTTTAGTGAAGACCCGGTTCTAGCTGGCGAGATGGCGGTTGCGCATATTAACGGTTTACAGAGCCGGGGTGTCGGTGCCAGTCTGAAGCATTTTGCCGCCAACAATCAGGAGTATGAGCGTTTTCAGAACAATTCGGTTATTGATGAACGGACACTCAACGAAATTTATCTTAAGGCGTTTGAGATGGCCGTTAAGCGCGCCAAGCCTTGGTCGGTGATGGCCTCTTACAATATGGTTAACGGCGTTCATTCATCGGAAAGCGAATGGCTGCTACAGAAGACTCTGCGCGACAAATGGGGCTACAAAGGCGTTGTAGTGTCCGACTGGGGCGCGGCGGCGGTTGGGCGTGTAGAAGGCGTCAATGCCGGGCTGCACCTTGAGATGCCGGGCGGAAGCACCGAAAATACCAAACTAATCGTTCAGGCGGTGTTGGCCGGCAAGCTTAAAGAACACGTATTAAACGCTCGCTTGCGTCAGCTGGTAGCGGCCATCCTCAAGGTTGACAGTACCAAGCGGCCAGAAACCAAGTTTGACACCGATGAGCATCACGATATAGCTCGCCAGGCAGCTAGCGAAGCGGTTGTCCTATTAAAGAACGATTCTCACCTATTACCATTAAAAGCCGCTCGCCTCAAGAAGGTGGCGGTTATCGGCCAGCTTGCCAAAGAGCCGCGTTTTGAGGGCGGCGGTAGCTCACAAATTACGCCAACCAAGGTCGATAATTTGTATCAAAAATTACAGGATTTGTTTGAGGGCAAGGTTGAGTTAACCTATGCCAAGGGTTATCAGCCCAAAGATGGCTCAACGACGCCTAAGCTACTGAGTGATGCCGCCCTGGCGGCCAGTGGTGCCGATGTGGTGATTGTATCGGTTGGTTTGCCGGCTAGTTTTGAAATTGAAGGCATAGACCGACCTCAGCTGGGTTTGCCGGCCGGTCACGATGAATTGATTGAGGCAGTCGCCAAGGTTAATCCAAAGACGATTGTCGTTTTAACGAACGGTTCGGCGGTAACGATGCCATGGCTTAGTAAAGTGCCGGCGGTGCTTGAAGGCTGGCTGCCGGGTCAGGCCGGTGCCGGCGCGATTGCCGATGTCTTAACTGGTCGGATTAACCCGTCCGGTAAGCTGTCCGAAACTTTCCCGCGCCGCATTGAAGATACACCGGCGTACCCTGATTTTCCGAATCGCACCGGTAATGCGCGCTATGGTGAGGGCATTTTTATCGGTTATCGTTGGTATGATAAACGTGACATCGATCCCTTGTTTGAGTTTGGTTACGGCCTCAGTTATACAACCTTTAAATTCTCTAATCTAAGGCTGTCGAGCGAGCAGATCTTTGACGACGGTCAGCTGACGGTTGAAGTGGACGTCAAAAACACCGGCGACGTTGCTGGTAAAGAGGTCGCCCAGCTATATATTGGCATACAAGATGTAGGCGAGGTGCATCCGCCTCGTGAACTCAAGAAATTTGAAAAAGTCTACTTGCGCCCTAGCGAGGAACAAACGGTTAGCTTTACGCTCAAGCCGTCAGACCTAGCTTACTTTAGCGAGTTCAAAGGCGACTGGCGCGTGCCAACCGGTGTGGTTGATATTTACGTTGGTAATTCGTCGCGTAATTTGCCGCTGCATCGAACGGTGGCGATCAGGCCGCGCCGCGAAGAGATTCCAGAGCTGTCGCCGTCTTCACCGCTGAAAGATTTTGCCCGCCATCCGCGCGGCAAACACTTCTTTGATTTACTTGGTGGCCAGTTGGCCAAATCGTTTGGCGGTGTCGATGAAAAACAAAGCAAAAAAGAAGCCGACGCCATGACGATGAGTTTAATTGGCGACCTGCCGCTTGATCGTTTGCCGGGTCTGTCGGGCGGTATTATGTCGCGCGATTTTGTTGACGCCGTTATGGGCTACGTCAAATACGAAAACGGCCTGCACCCGCTTGAATCATTCCGCTACTACAAAGAACTAGTCAAATTATTACTGCGCGCCCTTAGGTCGCTCAGGTAAGGAGTAAAATGGCAAAAAAGTTAGCTAACGAACCAACTAAACCGGTCGGCGCTTGGTTTATGGTGCGCTATGCCCTGGCCATGACAGGCGTCTGGGCGGCACTCATGACACCGGCGATGATCGGGCTGCAGCTTAAGATGATTAGTATCGACAAGGCCTCGGCGTCGGCAAGCTTGGCGCTGGTATTGGCCGTCGGCGCAATCCTGGCTTTAATCGCTAATCCATTCTTTGGCCGTTTGTCCGACCGCACGACATCACGTTTTGGTATGCGCCGGCCGTGGATTATTGGCGGTACACTAGTCTCGCTCGTCGGCATGCTGACTATGGCGCTGAGTCCAACCGTTGCGGGTGTACTGATTGGCTGGTCGGTCGTACAAATCGCTTTTAACGCTGCTCTGGCGCCATTGGTGGCGATTCTGGCCGACCAAGTACCCGTTAAGCAGCGCGGACTAGTTTCCGGCCTTATGGGCATGGCTAATGGCCTGGGCATTTTGCTAGGCGTGGCGATCGCCAATATCTTTAGCGACAATCCGCTGTGGTATTTTATGGTACCGGCGGTGATTGGCACAGTTCTGATTTACCTATTTATCCTTACGATTCATGACAAGCGTTTGGCGCGCCGGCCGACGGAGAATTATAATTGGCGATCGTTCTTAAATAGTTTTTGGGTTAACCCGTTCAAGGCGCCGGCCTTTGGCTGGACCTGGATGAGTACCTTCTTGGCTTTTATCGGTATGGCGATGGTGCTCGCCTACCAGCTCTACTTCTTGATTGATCGCTTTGGCTTTTCGACCCAAACCGCTGGCGACAAAGAAACGATTAGTCTGGCTGTGGCGGTGATTGTAATGTTGGTTGGGGCCGTCGTTGGCGGCCTACTGTCTGACAAATTTGGTCGACGCAAACTGTTCCTTTATGGCGCCTCGCTGCTGTCGGTTGTCGCTCTATTACTGGTAGCTGGCGTGCAGTCTTTCGGTATGTACTTGGTGGTAGCCGGTATGGTTGGTTTGGCGCAGGGTATTTACACGGCTGTCAGCTTGGCGCTGGTAACGCAAATTCTACCAGATAAAAAAGACACTGCTAAAGATTTGGGCGTCTTTAATATTGCCACCACCCTGCCACAGTCGATTGCTCCGGCTATTGCGCCGCTACTGCTAGCAATCAACGGGCCACACAACTACGCGTCGTTGTTTGTGTCGGTGGCCTTGATTGGCGTCGTCGGTGTGCTGACGCTGATTCCAATTCGCGGCGTCCGCTAGCATGCTAAACTAAAAACATGGCTTTTGGTGAGAAACTAGTTGCCGAGGTAACCACTCCTTACGCGCACTACCGCGTGGTTGATGGTCGTTATAACGGCCGGCCGGCGCGGGTCTTGTTTGGCAGTGGCGCTTCACCCCAGTCTGGACTAGCGCTCGACGACGACCCTGAGCTTTTATTTGATTACATCCAGCGTTTTTTGGAAATTGCCGAAAGTGTTCGGCCGGCTTCGATTCTCTTGATTGGCGGCGGAGCCTTTACTCTGCCCAAGGCTATGTTAGAGCATTTTCCAGATGCCAGGGTTGATGTGGTTGAAATTGACCCAGAGCTGCCCCAGTTGGCCCGTGATTACTTTAATTTGCCAATTGATGACCATTTGCATATCTACACCGAAGATGGTCGACACTACCTGGAGCGTACCGACACACAATATGATTTGATCGTGCTCGATGCCTTTGCCGGCTATACGATACCGACTCAGTTATTGACGCTCGAAGCGGCCGAAAAATACCACGACCACCTCAGTGACACTGGTGTCTTGACGATCAATTTCATTTCAGGCTACGAACGTTACCACATGTCATTAGCGCAGCGGCTGGTGGCGACATTTGGCGCGGTTTTTCCGGTGGTTGAAATGTACCGCGCCGGCCGTGAACTGCCGGTTGACCTGGAGCAGAATTTATTACTTGTTACCTCTAATCATAAGCCGGCTCTTGATTACTTACAGGCTGGCGAAGAACGCTTATGGCAAGCGCTTGACGACGCGATTTTGCGCGATGTATACTAAATATAGTCATGTGGGTACTGGTGTGGGCATACCCCTAGCCTTTCCACCTACAGGCTTACGTTAAGCCAAATAAGCGGTCATGCACACTGGTCTAAAAGCTAAGCGCCCCTGAATCGCTCTACAAAATTAAGTGAAACGGTCAACAGATAGCGGTGAAAACGGCACGCGCGTCCTTTCCGAATCACTCCTCCATCACCTCCGTTTGCTGGGAATTTAAACTTCTTAGCCTCTTCTTTATAAACATTATTTTGGGGGAATAATACAATGACAAACACTATGATTAACGAACCGGTTGCTGTAACTAGCCTGGGATTTAAACACAACCTAGCCGCCTACCCGCGCCGGATTGAGTTCCGCGGCGCCATTTACGAGTTCATCGACTCCGGCCTGCGCTGCTTGATTCGTAAGGGCGACCGTATGAGCGAAGTTCTAACCATGAGCGACGGACGCTCGACGTTTCGTTTGCGCCATGACAGCCATGAGGGCAATTGGACATTATTGACGATCTCAGCGTGAGTTATCGCGGTGCTATAATGGCAATATGCCTAACCTAGGAATGGGTGCCTTAGACATTTCATTAGCTGGTATATTGCTATACGTTGCCGTCGCGTTCGGTTGGCGAAAACTTAATTATATTTGGAGCGCTATTATTACGATAGGTGCTCCATTTTTATACAATTTGCTGCTAGCTTCAATTCAGTCCTCGGCGCTTCATACGCCAATTAACATGCCCTTGTCGTTGTTGATGGCTACCCTAATTCAATTGATTGTCGCGCTCGGCGTATTCTACTATATACGTAAAGAGCAGTCCAACGGCCAGCTAGTAACCACGGTTTTAGTAATCGCCGGTTTTATCATTTTGTTTATGGTGGTGCCGTCGATCATTGGTCTAGTAACTAGGTTTATGTAAAAAATAACCACCCGGCAAAGGGTGGTTATTTAAGTTACAGGGCTAGCTTCAAACTATACGCACCAGTCGAACCTGGTTCTGGCGTAGGCCGGCGCTCCATTCGACCATGTCGTGAACGGTTTTACCCAGTAGGCTGCGCCCTAGTGGACTGGCGATCGAAATACGTCCGTCACTTGGGTTGGCTTCGACTGATTCAACTAAGGTGTAGCGAAACAGTCGTCCTTGCTGGTCGATTAAATCGACAACCGAGCCAATGGCTACGCGTAGCCGCGCTCTTGTTGGTGGGATCAATCGTGCTTTCTGTAAAGTTGCTTTTTTGTCCGCCAGTTCGGCGTCGACCAATTCAAGCTGGCCGAGCCTTTCGATGCGCTCCAAGCGGCTATCGTGGCTGTTGGACTTGTCTAGGTCGCGCAGGCTAACTATCAATTGCCCGCGGTCGTGTTCAAGTTGCGAAATTGCTTTTTTTAATTCCTTCATACCCTTTTTACTGAGTAGGACAGGTTTGCTTTGTGCGATGGTGGTGGTGTTCATAATGGACTCCCCTCCTTTCACTGCTGCCGGCCAAAGGTTCAGTCGGCTTATTTTGTGTTGGTAGCTCACCTTTTGGTTTACGGATTGCTACTGTCTTCATTATAGCCACTTCGGCTTGGCGCGAGCTGAGAGTTAACTATTGCTTCGTTGTAATTTTTCCGTCTTTTAACATGAAAGTCTTATCGGTCTTGCCAGCAATATCCAGGTCGTGAGTAACGGCGATAATGGTGGTGTTTTTACTGCGCGACAACTTGTGCAGTAGGTCAAAAATCTTTTGACCGGTTTCTGAATCTAGGTTCCCGGTCGGCTCATCGGCCAAAATCAGCGCCGGGCTGTTGGCGATGGCTCTGGCGATAGCAACACGCTGCTGTTGACCACCGCTTAGGCGGGTCGGTTTGCGTTGTATCTCTTGCTCGTCTAGACCGACTTGTTTTAGTAACCGAGTCGCCTCGTCTCGCCTAGAGGCCGGCTTGGTGCCGCCGAACTCCAGCGCCAACATGACGTTCTCGAGCGCCGATAAGTTAGGTATTAGGTTGTACTGCTGAAAGACAAAGCCGATCGTCTTGGCGCGGTAACTGGTTTGCTGCCTGCTGGATAGCTTAGCCAGGTCAACGCCGTCAACCTCAAGGCTGCCACTGGTTGGCGTATCAAGCGCGCCCAGCATGCTCAGCAAGGTGCTTTTGCCGCTGCCCGACTTGCCGATGATACTGACAAACTGGCCACGGTCTACCGCGAAATTGATATCCCTGAGCGCCATAACGTCCCCGCCGGGAGTGTTAAATGTCTTAGTAAGGTTTTTGACTGCTAACATAATTACTCCGTCCTTAATACTTCGGCTGGGCGAATTCGTGCGATTAGCCAAGCCGGTAATAAACTACCAATTATTGCTACTGCTAAGGTAATGCCCATTGCTGACAGAAAGATTTGTGGCGTTAAGCTGGCGGTAACGTTCGTGATATTGGTGCGCAACTGGTTTAAGCCGCGGCCAAAGCCGCCAAAATCTCCAGCTGGTCGGGCTACTGTTGCCGTACTGCCGCTACCGTTACTGATGATGACGGTTGAGCTGTTGCTTGAGCTGCTGGCCAGAGCCGTTGTCATTGGTCCGCTAACTAGTACGCCAAGGGCCAAACCAACAACTGCGCCGATGATGGTGATCGTTAAGGACTCGACGACAAACTGGCCGATTACCTTGAAGTTGCTGCCACCAATTGCTTTCAGGACGCCGATCTCGCGGCGGCGTTCGCGCACGATCAAGATCATAGCCAGCAAAATAATAGCCGTCGCGGCGATTGCAGCGCCAATAACGCCGGCAAGCGACAGACTGGCAATACCCTTTAGGGCTGAAACGCTGTTTTCAGCCTGTGCCGCCTCTGATGTGACATCGACACTGCTGCCTAACTTACTTTTAAGTGCGCTCACTGTGCTATCGACATTTTCGCTACTATCAATCGTGGCCACAACACTCGTAACGGCGCCCGGTTGACCAGTTAAGTTTTGAACAGTCGCCAGCGGCATAATTATGCCATTATCAGTAAAACTATTATCGGTAGAATAGATGCCGTTGACCGTAATGGTTTTGCCGTAGGCCGTAAAGGTGCTACCTGCCGACAAATTGTTTTTTGTTGCTAGATTTTGACCAATCAAGGCAACTAAGTCACTGCTATTGCCGTCAATCGTTTTACCGCTGCCGATCACCAGTGTGCCGCCGTTAACCGACGCTACATTGGGATTGGTCGTACCGGTGACGTTAATGCGTGAACGCATTGTCTGGCGGTCGGTCGTCGTCGAGCTACCGTTAGATGTACTATCGGCCGGCGGGGTTGGCACTGAACCATCAGAAAAGCGGTTTTGTCGTTCGCCAAAGCTGCCTAATTCAAGTGAAGATTGCAGGTTGGTGTCAGTCGATCCTAGCTGGTCAGTTAGTGTTGATGAAATACTCGCAACGTGAGCCGTATTTTTAATTGTTGTTACGTTGTCGGCGGTTAATGGATTGCCACCGCCCGCAAAGCCGTTAATACCGGCGGCGTTAATGGTGACCTTGGTGCCAGCCGACGCCAGAACGTCGTTAATTTTGGTTTGGACACTGCTACGCGCTACCATCATACTAAGTACTAGGCCAATACTAATGGCCAGCATCAGCACAATAGCGCCGCCGCGCAATGGACTACGAGTGGCGTTTTTAATGCCACGGGAGACAACATTCATGCTTACTCCTTTATATAGGTTTACATGAACATTGTAGCGACCTTAGCTTAAAATGAAGCGACAGTTACCTTAATTTAGGCAGTAAAACTGTAAAACTTGTCGTTTTGCCGGGGCGGCTGCTGGCGATAATCTCCCCATCATGAAGGTCGACAATCTGTTTAGCCAGTGCCAGGCCAAGCCCAAAACCGGGTGTCTTACTACTGGTACGCGACGAGTCGGCGCGATAAAAACGTTCGAAGATATGTGGCAAAGATTCGGGCGGAATCCCCTCGCCGCCGTTGGTAACTGTCAGTTTAGCACGGTGCTTGTCGCCGGTAACTTTGACGTTAACAACCGACTTAGCAGGGCTATATTTGACGGCATTATCAATTAAAATTGACACAACTTCGCCAATTGCTACGCGATCGGCAACCGCAATGTGATCTGTCTTACCATCAAATTTAATTCTACCTTTCGGCAGGTGCATACCGTCGATGGTTTCTTGGGTCAGTTTGCCTAAATCAACCGGTTTTAATTCCAATTTGCCGTAGTCCAGACGCGACAAATCAAGCAGCATGCGCGACAAATTGCTAAGTTTATCGACTTCTTCCAGGTTGCTCTGCAGAATCTCGCGCAGATCTTCTTTGGTGGCATCGGGGTCGCGCAGTGTCAGCTCGAGCTCAGTGCGCATAGTGGTTAATGGTGTGCGCAGCTCATGACTGGCGTCACTGGTAAAACGGGCTTGGGCCTCGTGAGCCGCTTCAATCGGTCGGAGCGTTCGTTTGGCAAAATAATAGCTCGCCAAACCACCGCTGCCTAAGACAACGATATTAATATAGAACAGCAACATCAAAGTATTTTGCGAAGCGGCCTCGCGCTCGCTGGTAACCAGGCTATCGTTTGGATCCAGGACGCGTAAAATGCCAGATGCCGATGGCCGATCAACTTGGGTTTGATAATGTTCAATCCTGGCCCCAACCTCATGATTGGTAATCTGGTAAATCATGAAGCTAAAAATCAAACTAATAGCCATGATTATGCCGAAGTACCAAAGCGTCAATTTGGCGGTGGCTGATTTGAACATTAACTAAATGGCCTCGAGCTTGTAACCAAAACCGCGAACGGTGTGAATTAGCGGAGTCTTGAATGGCGCATCAATTTTATTGCGCAAGTACTTAATATAAACTTCGACGGTGTTAGGCAAGATATCGGCGTCATAGTCCCAAACGTGGCTGATGATCACCTCTTTCGATAGTGGTCGTCCTGGATTGCGCAGCAGATATTCAAGCAGAGCAAACTCTTTGCTGGTGAGCTGAATTGGCTTGCCGGCACGCTGAACAGCAAAAGTCACGGTATCGAGTGTCAAGTCGCCCATACCTAAAATGTGAGACTGTTGTTCGGTCGGTCGACGCAGCAGCGCACGTACACGAGCCAATAACTCTTCTAAGGCAAATGGCTTTACCAAGTAATCATCGGCACCGGCATCTAGGCCTTCAGCGCGGTCCGAAACGCTGCCAAGTGCGCTCAAAATCAAAACTGGTGTGTGGATCTTGTCTTCACGTAGGCGCTTAACAAGTTCAAGACCATCGGTTTCACCTGGTATTAAACGGTCAACAATTAAAACGTCATATGGTTCGGTGTCGATTAACGAACGGCCTTCGGTGCTGTCGAAACTGACATCAACGGCATAATGCTCTTGTTCCAAGGCTTTCTTCAGAGCCCTAGCAATCTTGTGCTCATCTTCTATAATTAAAATTCTCATATCTTTATTATATTTACCTTAGATTAAAAAATGCTTAAAAAATGCCTAACAATGGGCGTATCTTTCGCTCCACGACTCCATACTACGGAGAATCGGCAGCAAATCGCGACCCTTTTTGGTCAGGCTGTACTCACAGCGCACAGCCGAAGTGGTTGGGCTTTTAATAATCACGCCCTCTTGTTCGAGCATGTTTAACCTTGCCGAAAGAGTACGCGGATTAATACCGTCTACGAGATCTTGTAGCTGGCAAAAGCGAACATTCTGTTCGTTAACAAAAAAACGTAGCAACTGAGGCGTCCACTTATCGCCCAAGATACGCGACGCTTCCTTGACACATCCTACAGTTTCTATAGTAATCATAAATACTACTATACCATCTTTATGCTACAATGGTGACATGAAAGTCAAAATCGACATCGACACACGTATCTTCGTTCGCTTTTGGTTAGTTCTAATCGGCTTCGGCCTGGCAGCGCTGCTGATTTTTCAAGCTCGCACAGCCCTATTTATTATTGGCGCGGCTATATTCTTAGCCTTAGCGCTTAACCCGTCGGTTAACTGGATTGCTCGTATTATTCCTGGCGGCAAAAAGCGTCGCGGTCTGAGTACGGCCATCGCTTATGTGATTGTGGTTGTTCTGTTGTCGGCGTTTGTTTTCTTGGCAGTACCGCCGATGATTCAGCAGACCAACAAAGTAGTGGCGACGATTCCGCAGTGGGTTGACACCGCCAGCCGCCAATATGAAGGCGTCAATAATTTCATTCAGCACTATCACTTGCAAGGTCAGGTTGACAGTGCCGTTCAATCGCTAAAAGATAGTGCCGCCAAGATTGGCAGTGGCCTTGGCAGCAACCTATTAACCGGCATCGGTTCGCTGCTATCGTTTGTAACGGCCGGGATTCTGACGCTTGTCATTGCATTCTTTATCTTGATTGAGGGCCAGACTTGGCTGCGCTGGATTTGGAGTCTTTACGGCGACAAATCGAAAATGCAGTATCACCGCGGAGTTGTGCGTCGGCTTTATTCAGTCGTTACTGGGTACGTCACCGGTCAACTCTTGGTATCGGCGCTCGATGGTTTTTCGGCTGGTGTGGCCGTGTTTGTCTTAAGTTTGTTCTCTAACGTTCCGGCTAGCCTGGCTATTCCAACGGCCGTGATTGCGTTTTTGTTCTCGCTGATTCCGTTATTTGGCGCCACCATTGGTGCGATTATCGTTGGCTTGGTTCTGGCCTTTAACAGCTTAACGGCGGCAATAATCTACATTATTTTTGTTATTATTTACCAGCAACTCGAGAGCAATTTCATCGTTCCAAAGATTCAGTCAAAGCGCCTCGACTTGTCGGCGCTAATGGTCTTGCTGGCGGTGACAATCGGCATTTACCTATTCGGTATTGTCGGTGGTATTATTTCAATTCCAATCGCTGGCTGCGTGAAGGTTTTGACCGAAGAATACATTAACTACCTAAAAACCAAAAATACCGATTCAGGCGAGATTGAAAAAGCCTCGGTGACAGCCGAAGTAATTGTTGACGAAAAAGCTTAGTCGTCTAGTCTAGGCGTATTCCCAGACGGTGCCGTGCTCGGTATCGCGGATATTGATTTTGTAACCTTCGATTTCATGGCGCAGCTTATCGGCCCTTGGCCAATCTTTGGCGTCGCGGGCGCGTTCACGCTCGATAATTAGCATTTTGACGTCTTCGCTGACATCCGGCGTGGTTCCCAATAAGTTCAGGCCGGTTACTTCGTCGATAGTTTCCAAAAAATCAACCAGCGCATAGTGATGAATGTCGTCGACCCGGTCGAGTCGGTCGAAAGCATCGTCGATCAACGTCAACGCACCGGGCGTGTCCAGGTCGTCGCCAAGGGTTTCGATCAGGGCCTGCGACGCCGCTAACAGCGAAACGGTCTTGTCGTCGGTCGATTTATCGTCATCGTCCATGAGTGTGTCGTGGGTCTGGTGGCGCAAAGCGGCGACGTTTCGCCAATGTTGCAGGCGGTTTTTGGCGGCCTCAAGGTTGTCGAAGCTAAAATTACCCTCGCTGCGGTAATGGCTCTGCAGCACGAACATTCGCAGATCGGCCGGCTCATAGCCTTTGTCGATCAAGTCCTCTAAGGTGTAGCCGTTGCCCAGCGACTTGCTGATTTTGGTACCGTTGGATTTTAGGTGGTTGTTGTGCAGCCAGTAGTTACTAAACCTTTCGCCGGTTACGGCCTCGGACTGAGCAATTTCATTGGTGTGGTGCACTGGAATGTGGTCGATTCCGCCGGTGTGAATGTCGAGCGTATTGCCCAAGATCGATATGGCCATAGCCGAACATTCTAGGTGCCAGCCCGGAAAACCCATCACCGATTGGCCGTCTTCCATTAAATCGGCCGGGGTCTCCCACTCCATGTCACGCTTTTCGCCGGCCGGTGTAAACTTCCACAAGGCAAAGTCGCTAACGTTGCGTTTTTCAGGGTTGAATTCAACTCGCGCACCAGCCTGTTCACCGGTCAAATTCAGCCCGGCAAAATCGGCATAGCTTGAGAATTTTGAAGTATCGTAATAAATACCATCACTAATTTGGTAGGTGTAACCTTTTTGTTTAAGCTCCCGCACGAGCTCGAGCTGCTCGTCGATATAATCGGTTGCTTTGCTGATGTGGGTTGGTTCGATTAGGCCAAGTTTCTTCATGCCTTCCAGGAAATTATCGGTATAAAATTTAGCCACATCCCAGGCGGTTTTATTCTCGCGACGCGCACCTTTTTCGAGTTTGTCCTCGCCCTCGTCGGCATCACTCACCAAGTGGCCGACGTCCGTGATATTCATAACTCGATCGACTTTGTAGCCGTGTGCCTGCAAAACGCGCACCAAAATATCCCAGTAAATATAGCCCGACCAGTTACCGATGTGGGCGTAATCGTAAACCGTCGGACCGCAAGTGTACATTTTAACCAAGTTCGGAGTTTGCGAAACGAAATCGTCGACCCGTTTGGTTAGTTGATTATGAAATCTGAGCGCCATTTTCTTTTAATGCCTTGTCGGTTGCGGTAACTAATTCTGATACGATTTTGTCATATTCTTCATAAACGCGAAAGCCCGCGGCGTAGGCATGGCCACCGCCACCGAAGTAACCGGCGACCTGTTCGGCGATTGGTAAATTGCCGCGCAGTTTACCGGTTAGTTTGCCGTCGGGGTAAGATTTAATTGCTACCGCCAGCTGGACGCCTTCGACCAAACGCATTTCGTCGAGCACTAAAACACTTGGGTTGTATTGGTCGCTATATTCTTGAATATCTTCCCATGGAATATGGACGATCGCTAGCGCACCATCAAGTAAGTATTCAATGCGCTTAATAAGATCGGCCTTATAGGACAAGATTTCAGGCGCCTTCTTCATGTATTCGCGGCGGCGATCTTCGATTTCAGAATTACTGGCGCCGGCCTCAGTCAAAGCGGCAACAATACGGAAGGTCTCTGGCGTCACATTTGGTGTAGTAAGTCCCAAACTGTCGCTCATAATGGCAATCATCATTGGTTCAGCCGCAGCTTTATTTAACTGCCAGCCGGCATCTGTAGCGAGTTTATAAATCGCTTCACCACTAGCAACGGCCTCGACGCTTAATAGTGTGTGATCAAAGCTCAAATTGTCTTCGGTCGAGTGGTGGTCGATTACTAGCACCGGGTGCGTCTCTAGGAAATGGCGTGCGCCGTAGGTTTCAAGCACCTTCGATAGTAAAACATCAGCGGCCGTATCAACAATAATGACCAGATCGGCCGAGGTATCAAAGTCACCGACTACCCTGTCCCAGCCGTTGATATAGCGCAGATACTTCGGAATATCAACCGGGCAGTACAGAACAACTTCTTTGCCGAGGTTGCTTAATAATTCTTCAAGTGCCAAAGAACTACCCAGGCTATCACCGTCGGGGTTTTCGGCTTGGACGACCATAATTTTGTGGGCGTCATTAATTAGATTTTTGGCTGAATCAAACATTATCTACATTATACCAGAGACTAAGGTGATAGTCTGATTGTATTTTTGACTTATTTATGACATAATTGTCATCTATGGAAAAGCACAGCGAGGTGAATTACCGCCAAGTCTTACCTACGGTTTTGACGGAAAACGACTTAATACTAAGCCGATTGTTCCTTGATCATGTGACGCCGGCCGCCCTAGCGCAGACCGCCGAAGATAGTTTGCGAACATTTGAGTATAACGGCCGGCCATTTCAAATGGCCGTAGTCGATCCTGCTGGCGAAAAGGACGATGATGCTGTGGTGGCCACTTTTACCGAGTTCGGTACTGCTTTACCGCCGCGATTTGTCGCCAAATCACTCCTAACTCGTCAGTTGGTTAACCCCAATGCTGCGCTAGTAATGCAGCCAACACCGGTGACCGGCCAAAATTACATGAACTTTTCGCATCGTGAGCGCACTATGCTGCTTCGTGGCGATCTTGGACCATTAACCGGTCGCATGGGTGTGGTCATGGGAGCCCTACATGACCCGACGGACGTTACACTGTCTGGGATTTCCCAGGGGGCTACGGTAGCGCTAGCATTTGCGGCCGATCAAAGCATGCCAGCGGCCGCTGTTTCAGCTATGGAAATACCATCGGTGGTTGAGCGTAGCCCGCTACAGATGGGGGCTGATTTTATGTTCCGGTCCGGCGACGATCTAGAAGCTGTTATAAGTGCCAATTTTGATAATAAGGAAGCACCGCTAGCTCGGTTGGCCTTGAGAGACGCTGGCATGCGTGGTCTGTTACCTTTTTTTGCTAAGGTGGTAAATCCTAATACCTTGTCGATGATGGGCGCCTACACTAGGCCTATGGCTGAGCATGATATTTTATTTACTTTGGGCAAGGGCGGCTCGGTAGTTCATAGCTATGGCGACCAAGCACAGGTTTCACCAAAAGAGGCCAATGATCATTTAGCTAAGCGATTTGCTAGCGAACCAAAATATGAAAGCCATGTCTTAAGAGGGATGGGACACACAGCAACCGACCTGTATGTTTTAAGTGCTGTTTTGGCGCGCCGAGCCCGCGACCTAAAAACTGCCCAATAAACTAAAGTGACCGTCGTCCGTCGAGTGCGTGACTCAGCGTAATTTGATCGGCGTATTCCAGATCAACACCAACCGGAATGCCGCGCGCCAGGCGCGACAAATTAATTTCGATACCGGCATCACGAATGTGTTTTTGCAAAAATAGCGCCGTTGATTCGCCTTCAACGCTAGCGTTGGTGGCAATAATCACCTCTTGGACGTTGTCGCGGGTTAAACGCTCGATCAATTCCGGAATATGCAGCTGCTCGGGTCCAATGCCATCGATTGGGCTGATAGCGCCGCCTAAAACATGGTAAGTGCCCTTATAGTGGCCGGTTCGCTCAATGGCAATAATATCAAGCGGCTCCTCGACGACGGCCACGGTGGTTTTGTCGCGGTCGGGATCGCTGTATAGCGGCGAGACATCTTCGCTGGCATCGATTAGGGCAAAAGTCACCGGACAGGTTTTTACCAGCTGATGTAAATCCTCAAGCGATTTGGCCAACGATTCGCTAACATGCTTGTCGGCGCGCAGCAAAAAATAAGCGTAACGTTCGGCCGTTCGTGCGCCAACTCCTGGCAAACGGCCGAGTTCGTCGATGACCTTTTCTAGTGCAGCTGGTAACAAATGGGCCACGATTTTAGAGGCCTAGGTTACCCAAACCACCCATCAACGGCTTCATTTTTTCAGCAGCGATTTCTTGTGCTTTGGTTAGGCCATCGCGAACAGCGATTTCGAGCCAGTGTTCAAGTTCCGAAATGTTGTCAGTATCAACCGACTCTGGATCGATGGTGATTTTTTTAACTTTTAGTTCGCCGGTAATCTGCACGACAACAGCTCCGTCGCCGGCTTCAACTTCGACAATCTCTTTTTTCAATTCGTTTTGCGCCTTGCGTAGTTGGTTAAGCATCTTAACCTGATCAAATGCTGCCATAATAGTCTCCCTCTTAATCTTTGATAATTATACCTTAATTGGCGGCGGTTTTGTAGATATAAAAGCGATCGGCGTCGTACGCGAATGAGTCCGTAACAATGCGCTCGATCTTGTACTTGCTGTTAATATCTAGCTGCTGATGGGCTTGGTTGGTTAGCGCAAAACTATCACCCGATGGCGCCTCGGTAATTGTTAGCTGGTGACGGTAATTGGCGACTGCCTGCCAAAAAGCCTTTTCGTCGCTGGCAACAACAAGCTGTTTGGTGTCGTTCGGCAGCAGTGTTAAATCTTGCGAGAAGTTGCGGCTAGTGTCCGGATTATAGTGGTAGCCGTCGATGTAACGCATTAGACCAGGGCCAATCAGGGCAATTACTAGTACCGTTAGTGGAATCAGACCGGCGACTCGGGCGTACGGATTACGCGGGAATAGACGGTACCAATAGCTAATCAACTCGTTGACACCCATGGCGATTAGCATGACGGCTGGTATAAATGTCACAGACGTAAAATCTGGGTTCAGCAGCTGTACCGGAATCAGACAAATAACCCAAATAATAATCAGGTAACTTTGGGTCGTGCTGCGGCTGCGAAACAGCTTGTAGACACCGATTAACGCCAATAAAGTCGACCCCAAACTAAAGACAGGCGTCATTAACGTGGTGCTGCTTGGGTTCCAAAAATCAAGGTACAAATGCGCTAGCGTGTGAAGGTTGTGTCCCAGGTTTGGCATCTTGGTTCGTATTCCAAGTAAGTCGAGCGACAGTCCCGGGTGCTGAATCAGAGCAACAATAAGTGGTGCCAAAATAATCAAAGCGGCCACACCCGATGATATAATCCATATTTTCGGTAATCGTCGAATAATATTACGCAGATGCGGGTGTAGGACAACCGCCAAAATCATCGCCAGGAAAGGATAGATACTAAGTGGTGTATAAAGGCTTAGTCCGCCGGCAATAAAAAACAGCGCCGTCCATATGGTGCGCCAGCGCAACTCGCGGGTCACTAGCGTGCCGAGCAGTAATAATACAATCGGCCAAAAGATATACATAATGCTTGGTGTGCCGCTCTGGGCCACGAATAAAAATTGACCAGTCGTTATGGCGATTAGCGAGGCTATGACGGCGATGTTGCGCGGAAACCAGCGCCGCAGCAGATAAACCAGGCCTACAGCCGAGACAAGTGCCAAGAATAATGACGGCAGCTTGATGCTAAAGTCATGGGCGCCAAACAAATCCAAACTCAACTTCTGCAAAACGTGGTACGGCATGTCTGGAATGGCCAAGCTACCCGGCTTTTTAATCGACACTTGATTGGTCGTGACAACCGATTGCATTTCGTCTTTTGATAAGCCGCCGGGCAGATACAGGCCGGCAAAAATCAGCAGTCCAACTAACAGGACGCCAATTAGGCTATAGCCCAGAGCGTAGCGCCAACGATAGAAAAAGGAGTCGGTAAAGTTAAACACCATTACTACCGTAAATTATAACACATTACTCATCATGCTTACGGTCAAGCGACATAAAGCGCAGCCGTTCTGGGTGGAAGTAAAGCTCAACCTTGCCGGTCGGACCGTTACGGTGTTTAGCGATGATCAAATCGGTAATATTTTCGCGCTCGGTTTCAGGGTTGTAGTAAGCTTCGCGGTAAATAAACATCACAATGTCGGCATCTTGCTCGATCGATCCCGACTCACGGAGGTCGGCCAACTGTGGGATTTGTGGACTACGCGATTCAACCGAACGCGACAACTGGCTCAGAGCGATCACCGGTACGTTTAACTCGCGGGCAATCAACTTTAGGCCACGCGAAATCTCACTCACCTCTTGGACGCGGTTGCCGTCACTGCGTCCGGCTGCTTGCATCAACTGCAAATAGTCGACGATAACTAGTCCGAGCGGGCGTTCGTGGGCGGCGCGACGAGCCTTGGTGCGCATTTCGAGCACTGAAAGTCCTGGTGTGTCATCGATATAAATTGGGGCCTCGGCCATCTCGCCCATCGCTTCGGATAGTTTTGAAAAATCGTCATCCGACAGGTTGCCGGTGCGGATATTCCAAGCATCGACACCCGAGGCGTCGGCCAGCATACGATCAACCAGCTGCTCTTTACTCATCTCAAGGCTAAAGAACAGAACTGGCTGCTTTGCAATGGTGGCGACATTGTAGGCCAAGTTGGTGACCAGGGTTGTTTTACCCATGGCCGGTCGGGCGGCCAAGATGATAAGGTCGGATCGCTGCAAGCCGGCCGTCATGTTATCCAGGTCGCGGTAGCCGGTACGCACGCCGCGCAAGCTACCCTTGTTGCGGTGGAGCTCCTCTAGGCGGTCGAAGCTATCGGTCAAAATGCTTTCAAGGCTTACTAAATCCTGCTTCAGCGATTGGTCGCTGACGCTGAATAATTCGGTTTCGGCTTTCTCGAGCAACTCTTGGGTGCTGGTGTCTTCGTTAAAACCAAGCTCCGAAATATCGGCGCTAGCCTTGATTAAGCGCCGGCGAACGGCTTTTTGAGCAACAATCTCGGCGTAGGCTTCGGCATGTGCGGCGGTTGGTACGTAGTTTGTCAGTTCGGTTAAGTAAGACGAACCGCCGATCGCATCGAGCTCGTCTTTGCGTTTTAATTCGTCAGTTAAGGTTAACAAGTCGACCGGTTTGTGCTTTTCGTACAAACGCATCATGCCGCCAAAAATCGTGGCGTGACGCTTGTCGTAAAAATCCTTGACCGTTACGTGTTCTGAAATATCGGCCAACGTTTCTTCATCAATCAAAACAGCACCGAGCAAACTCATCTCGGCATCAACACTTTGTGGCGGAATTTTACCGGCCTGTACTTCCCTGTCTGCCATCCTCTAATTTATAAAGCTTCAACTGAAACTTCTTCTCCGCCTCCCATAATAGCAGCTACCGCGGCAGCTTGGCTATCCTTTGGTGCGGGGACTGTGGGAATCGTGTGGACAGTTAGTTCAAAACTGCCAATCGCTTCCAGAGATGAATAGATCATCGGGCTATATTTTGGATCATCTAATTTCTTTTTGTAAAACGCGTTGCCGGTATAGATAGTTAAAGTCTTGCCATCGAGTTCGTATTTACACTTCGACAGCACGCTATAAACCGGCACGTACTCTTTACGGGTATATTCAATCAGCGCGTCCCAGTCGAATGGCTTTGCTTCGCCGGTTGGTTTTTTGGCAGCTGGTTTAGCTGGCGCGGTCTGGTCAGTTGTAGCCAGCAACGCCGGCTCGGACTTGATGGCGGTTTTTTGCGGCTTAATAACTGGATGTTCGCGCGTTGCTTGACGGGCTAATTCTTCGACTGTCGCCGAAACTTCTAGGACTGGTGTCGCTAGAGCGGCGGTCTTTGGAGCTGCTTTTGGCGCCGCCGCCATACCCAAAATACTCAGTAATTTTAGCTGCGGGTGGCTGCTTTTTGAGACATCTAGCAAACGATCCAGTAGGTCTAGAAATTGTGGCTTTTCGGCAATGATTCGCTCAAGGTGTGCCATCAGCTGATTGGCTATGGTCGTGCTGCTTATGCCGTCGTCGCTAGCTTGCTGCAATAACTGGGCAATCTTAGCCACGTCATGAGCTTCAACGGTAGCCAATAGATTTTCGACCAGGTTTGTTGGTGCCAGGCCCAGCGTCGACTCAATTAATTCAGCCGTGATGCCGGTTTTGTCGTCGGCTAAGCTCGACAGCTGGTCGAGCAAGCTAATGCTATCACGAAAACTGCCGTCACCACGCTCGGCAATCAAGGCCAGTGCGGCATCGTCAATTTTGATTTTTTCATCATCAGCAATTTGGCGTAAGTGTTTGACGGCATCGTCGCGGCCGATTGCCCGAAAACTAAAGCGCTGCGTCCGACTGATAATCGTGGCCGGCAGTTTCTCGACGTCGGTTGTCGCCAAAATAAACACCACATGCTCTGGCGGTTCTTCGAGCGTCTTAAGTAGAGCGTTAAAGGCCGGCTTCGAAAGCATGTGGACTTCGTCGATGATGTAGACTTTTTTAGCAGCCGAAACGGGGGCAATGCGGGCCTTTTCGCGTAAATCCCGCACATCTTCGACACCATTGTTACTGGCGGCGTCAATTTCAATAATATCTAAATGTTCACCGTCGCCAGTATAAGGTAGATTGTTGATGGCATGCGCCAAAATTCGCGCCACCGACGTCTTGCCGACGCCCCGCGGGCCAGTTAGCAAATAGGCGTGTGCAATACGACCCTGATCGAGCGCCTTTTTGAGCAGCGATGTAATGTGCTGCTGGCCAACAATTTCATCCAGACTCTTGCTGCGGTACTTGCGGTATAACGCCTGAGTCATGCTACTCCCCTAATCCCATAACACGATTATACCCGCCCTTTAGGAGCAAGTTTGCCGTGTTTTTTACATTTTTAAACTATTTTTGTTTCACCTCAGTGATAAAAACATCATAACGCTCATGATTTATTTTTGCAAACGGTCAGTTAATTGGCGATGCAGCGAACCGCATAACCCGTGAACTTATTGCTGTTGGCCGATGTATTGACACTCGTACTATAAAAGTACAAGCCATAGGCACTGCCCGTTCCACTCTGCGTGGAGGACCAGTAGTAGCTTTGGCTTCCCTGGGCACCAAATCCGCTATACCAATAGCCACTGTACTGTGCAAGCCAAGTGCTGCGCAGGCCGTTGTCTGTACTTGTCAAACCACCGTTAATAGCCGTATTTAGAGTGGCGAATTCATTACTACTATTAGTCGGTAGACGCCAGCCAGCCGGACAAATAGAAACAGTTGTATCTACTGCGGTTGAGTCCGATCCACTACAGGCGCCGTTCCCTGTCTGCACGCCATTAGCGGCACAAAAGTTGTACAGATAACCGTATTGGCCGGTACCTGTTGTTGAGGTTGAAGGAGGCGTCGGCTCAGTTGTGGGGTTGGAACCAGTTGGTATGTAATAATATGCGGTGGTGTTACTATATCCCGAACCACCTCCGTTAGCTATGCTTTTAGTGTCTCCATAAGTATTTGTACCGCCGCCAGCATATGCTAAGTTGGTTAACATCCAACATTTACCATCGGCTAATTTTTGGACCCAATAAGTATGGCTGTCGCGAGCGTCAACGGCTCTTATTTCGCTAGTTGGACAATTAGCGCTAGTAACGGTCTGGATTGGGCTACCGTCTGCAATAATAGCGGAGCACGCTCCTTGAGTTGGTATGTTATTGGAATTAGTTACAAAATAAGTCTGGGCACCGTTACTATTAGATAAGCAATAGGTGTCGGTCGTGGTGTTTACTGAATATGCAAAAGTATCGTTAGGACTAGAACTCACGCCCGCCACATCGATCGTGCTGGGCCAGCTAGAGTTATCAACGCGGTAGTTTCCGATCTTAATAGCCGCTTGGGCTAGGTCGGCTTTTAATGAAGCTACCTTAGCGTTATTTGCAATGCCGTTGTAAACCAAGGTTGTAATAGCGGCTAAGATAGCGATCACAACAATGACGATTAAAAGCTCGACAAGTGTAAAACCCGGCTTTGGCATATGTTGTTTATGCGTAATTCCCACCATAATTACGTCTTAATATAAGGCATAGGTAGCATAGAATCAATCTATGTTTATGTCGTATCTACAAAGAAGCTTCAACAGCTGCCCAAGTAGCGTCTGGGTTGTCGATTGGGACGATAATCGTGACTTGGTCACCAATGTTAATACGGAAGTATGTTACGCTAGCTAGCAAAATTCGGTATTCGCGGCCGTTGGCTTCGACGTAATAGGCGCCATCGTGCTGTACTAATGTACCGATGATTTGCCTACGTTCGACAGGGCCGATTTGTTTGTAAATAAAGCTGCCATCGTCGCCGATAGTTAGCTTTAGGATATCACCTTCAACTAATTTAGACTTACTAGCGTAGTTGGCTGGCACAGGGTATTCTTTGCCGTCTGGTCCGGCCATTTTTTGGCCATCAAAGACGCCCTCGACAACCTTGCCGCCGGCCTCATCGATGTGGGCGCCAGCCTTTGGTGTAATGACATTGCCATCGTCACCAACGATGCTAATCAGCAGCTCTTTAGCTGCCGCTAAATTAGTCTCCGCTTCCTGAATGAGCGCGTGGAGACGCTTCACTTGTTTTTCTGGTAGCTCAGACATGGTTTCTCGCAGTTCCTTATCTGTATGTGTTTTGAACTAATATCACCTTACTTATATCAACATGTGAAAAAAATGTCAATATTTGTCAAAAATCAAGCCTAAAGTTATACACTATGCCGCCGATTCAAACCGCCCGATACTGCTAAACGGTAAATACAGTTCTTGGCCGAAAACTATGTCTTGAGGGTCGGGATCAACGTATCTTGGAACTAAGACTGCACACAAATCATAGCCAGAAAAATCTATTGGTAAGCCGTCAATATTCTCAAGTATGACTAACTGCTGGATGGCTACGCGCTGTAACTGAGCCTCGACACGTACACCTTTATGGCTAGTCACGTCGTCGGTCTCCAGTAAAACTCCGTGCTCAGCCTCAACAATTAAACGCGTGTGCTGCATTTTGGTTAGTTCGGGCATGCAGGTGTGAATTGCGCGAGCAGCAATCTGTCCTGCGTGTTCATCGTAATACTTTCCACCCATACTCTCATGTCGATAGAGTTCTTCGCGCACAATTTCGGAAATAATCTTTAGCTTTTCGTGATTTGGCGTAATCAGTGTCATTTATGCCTCCTGTGTGTCAATCTGTTATACACTTATCGGTTTGATTTGTCACCTAAATCATATTCCCGTTTTTCCACAGCAATTTCAGAGATAAAGCTTAAAACGTTGTCAAAATTATCAGCAAAACAAAACCGCCTCGCGGTTAAACGGGACGGTTTTCGAGTTAAACAATTTGACCTAAATTAAGCGTTAACTTATTGCAGTTCGACAGTAGCGCCAGCTTCTTCAAGAGTTTTCTTGGCAGCTTCGGCTTCTTCTTTTGGAGCTTTTTCTTTAACGGTAGCAGGCGCGCCGTCAACGATAGCTTTAGCCTCACCAAGGCCAAGACCGGTAATGTCTTTAACAGCCTTGATAACGGCGACTTTCTGAGCACCGGCGTCCTTTAGGACGATTGTGTATTCAGATTTAGCAGCTTCTTCTGGAGCGTCAGCACCAGCGGCGGCAGGACCGGCAACTGCAACAGCGGCAGCGGCTGGCTCAATGCCGTATTCTTCTTTTAGGATGTTCTTGAGGTCGTTGACTTCAAGAACGGTTAGACCGGTTAGGGTCTCTGCAAGTTTTTTCAAATCAGCCATGACTTAAAATTCCTCTCTTATTCAAATTGATTAATTGGTTGCTTTTGCCGAAACACCATCAAGCAGCGCGTGCAAGTTGCCCGAAAGCGCGTTGGTAACGTCGTGAACTGGTGATAGCAATTGAGCGATAACTTCCGCAATAAGCTGCGACTTGCTTGGCAAGCTCGCTAGAGCCTTAACTTCGTCGGCGGTCATAACTGAGCCATCGGCGGTAAAAGCACCGGCAAGGACAAGTGCGGGGTTGGTTTTTGCAAAAGTATCAAGTACTTTTGCTGGAGCAACCTCGTCGTCGGCGCTAATTGCGTAAAGCAGTTGACCGTTTAGGGCGCTAGTGTCGGTATCTTTGTAGGTAGCGTTGTCAGCCATCGCAACCCGCACAAGGCGGTTTTTGACGACTTTAATGACGACACCTTCGGCGCGAGCGGCAGCACGTAGCTGTTGCAGGTCGGCCACAGATAGACCGTTGTAGCTAGCAAAAACGGTGTTTTTAGCGTTTACAAGAAGTTCGCTAAGTTCAGCAACCAAAGTGTTCTTTTTATCGCGACTAATAGCCATAAAAATTCTCCTTAGTTGTTTTTAGGTCAAATTGTTAACGTTCGACAGGCAATGCGGCGGATCCAGTAAAACAAAAAGTCTTTGGTTCTCGCACTGCCAAAGACTACTAGAATGTATGTTTTGTTACATCATCCTCGGCGGTAGATTAAGTGTCGTTTATAAAACTCCACGGCCGCTGTCTTTGGTATGTCTGGTCGAAATTATACAGATTGTTGTTAAAAATGTCAATGAAAAGAGGCTCGTGCCGCGGCAGGCCTATCGCCAAGTCGCCAGCAAGTTATTTCCTACCCGCATGAGTGCCCTGTACTTCTGCAGAAAGACGCATTATGACTCATAAACCATAGACGTCGAAAGTATGGTTTAGCAATGGATAACCTGGACGAAAGACTGAGAATATGCTAAAATTACAAGGTTGTAATTGCATTATGAATCGAATAGATGAACCACCAAAACCTTTGAACCGACAAGTTCCCGAATCTGCCTCAAGGCAACCCGAAAGTTTAAAGCATAGCCCAAATTACTCACTTGTATTGGCCGATCTGGCGCTAATGCTTAAGAAGCGCGAGAAGGTTGACCTAGATTACGTCCCCGACCCTATTTTTACGGATCAAATTGAGCTTGATGTTGCTCCCTACGATGGTAATATCCAGTCTCCGACACCTTTTGATCCAGACGGTATTGTGATTAACGGAGCCCCATACATGCTTCACGCCGAGAGTTGGATGATGAAGCGTTTTAACAATGGTCTGATTAGGTCGGGTGATGCTGGTATTGAGCTGCCGTTCGATACCCTAACGGCAGTGCAAGACGAGATAATTTCGCAACACCACATTCGCTGCGAGCAAAATCAAAACGCTTATGGGCGTTTGATGCGCGTAGTTGCCCAGGATCCTGATCGATTTTGCGACGAGCATCGTACGGCCTTGTGGGCGATACGCAGCGCTATCGCTGGTCCGCACAGCCGTGCCCAATTGTTGTTTGACTTTCCGGAAATCAAAGGTATTGAGGATATGAAAGACACGGCCGTATTTGACCTTGAGGGCTATGGCCGACGCCGCAAGCAATACATAAGCCGTCTTTTTTCTATGAATATTGTAGATGGGTGGCGCGTTGTCCTCAGAAACGACGGTGACCACAATTACCAATTTAAGTCCGTCGATCCGCGTGGAATTGTGTTAGTAAAAGGCGTTATAGCGGATATTTATAATGAAAAAGATCAGGTTATTGAAGTTGTTGAACGGCGCAGCTACAGTTTATTACCTGCCAGTTTAAGTTCTGGCGGTAAGTTTGATAACATGGTGCGCGGTATTGATGGCCAGTTGTATAATCAGCAGCTCATTGCTGGTTCGGTTTATTTTCGTACCGCCGAATCGGTACTACAAGACGACGACCCAGAGGACATGAGCAGTATGCTGGTGGTTGATAACCCGCTTGGCGTCGGTCCAACTTTATCTTAGATACTTGATCAGGCTGCAAGGGTAAATAGGCCGCGGACTTTACGCCACACTCGGTGCTCGACATCGACCGGTGCGCCATCGGCGCTAGTCAGTCGGATGCCGTTGTCGTGAGCGAAGCGAATGTAACCGTTTTGCATATTTTGCTGGAATTCTTCACCCATAGACTCAAAGGTATCTTTCTGCATGCCGTCGGCCGAGCGACCAATCATACGTCGGCGCCGTTCGCGCTCGTTTTTCATGGCTAGAATACAGATATAATCTGGCTGCATGTAAAGTTCACCGACATGTTCGCGGGTATATTCACGAATTTTATTAAGGTCAACGCCTTCGCCGTAGCCCTGGTAGGCCATGGTCGAAACCCAACTGCGAGCAGTTATTACTGGCCGTCCGGCTTCAAGTGCCGGATTGATGGCCTCGTTCCATATTGATTCTCTAGCCTCGGTGAACCACTCAACGTTCTGCCAAGGGGTGCGTGGAATTGATTTATCTTTAATGCGCCGCCGCAGTTCGTTGGCGCGCGGTGTGCCACCCGGCTCTTGGACTGGTTCCATTCGGTTGGTCTCGTCGTTAAAAACCAGTAACGGATCAAAACCTAGTTTCTGAAGACGCTCCGTCAGCCGAATAGCCTGGAGCGACTTACCCGTACCATCGCTGCCTTCAATAACTATATATCTGCCACGTTCGGTCATTACTGCAGTTCCCTTTTAAGACCAGGAATATCAATTGGTAAATGCCGTCCATCCTTGTAGGCGCGTGGCAACATCAATTCTGGTTTCCAGTTTTTGACTAATTCATCAAGGTTGGTGCTGGAATTATATTTACCGCTAAGGCTTTCGTAGCTGCCGCGAACTTCACCGGTGTGAAAGAATACGATTTGGGCGATTCGTTCGCCGACTGGCAGAACGATACTGTGTCGCTGGTTCAAATTGTAAACTTCAAGTGTCCAGCGATTGATATAGCCTGGGTCGCCCCAGCCGGCATCAAAACAAACCGCCACACCATTGCGACCCCAAGTGCTGCGCGATTGCATGCTGGTGGTACCTGGCGGCAAGATGCCGATAAATTCGTGAGTATGTGCCAAAATTCGCTCGCCTGGTTCAAGTACGATCACTGGGTGATCGAGCGGAATATTTTCTGGTGGCTTATTGCCGGTTTCCTGGCACCATTCTTGTAGCGACTGAGCTTTTTGCGGCTCACCAAAATAGCGTTCAACATCTAGCTTGTCGAACGGACTATAGAAAGTTGTGGAGTTTTTGCGATCAGTCCGGAAATACCAGTTGCCTAGCGTGACGTCGATACTACTGCCATTGATATGTTCAGGCTGATAAGGATGAAAGACAATATGACCGTCTTTGATAGCCTGTTCAATCTCGATGTTACTGTAAACTCCCACAACTTCTCCCTTTTTGACGTGTTATCTAGATTGTAGCATGATAGTATACAAGGTATGAAAACAATTGTTGTCGCCTATGACAAAAATCGGGCGATTGGACGCAGAGGTGAATTACCATGGCAAGGTCAGCTACCGGCTGATATGCGCCATTTTAGCGATGTTACGAAAAATCAATCGGTAATCATGGGTCGCCTCACTTACGAATCCTTACCTAGGCGTTATCGCCCTTTGCCGGAGCGTCAAAACATAGTTTTGTCGATGTCAGCGCGAGTGATTGACGGTGTTCTTATCGCTAGAACTCTAGACGAGGCCTACGAAATGGCCGACCATACTCCAATAGTGATTGGCGGTGGGCGGGTTTACGAACAAGCGTTACCAACGGTTGACCGTATCTTTGCGACAGAAATTGACGCAGTATCGCCGGGTGCGGACACGTTTTTTCCAGAACTCAACCCCGATGAGTGGCGCAGGTCAAATATAGCCATGTTTGATGCCGATGAAAACAATAAATACAATTATGCGTTTGTGACGTATTTGCGCCGTCACGTGCACGATAATCAGACGGACGTTCAATAAAACAACCCCGTGCGGGTCGGGGCATCCGTCGCAACTTGTGGTCGCTTCGGAGCATCATCCGACCCGCACGGGGGCTTGCGGTGAATCAGAGCTTGCCGCTCCTGGTCTACACCGCGATCGGTGCCTTGATGGCCGGCCACGGGTTATAGTCGACGATCTCGACGTCCTCGTACGTGTAGCCGAAGATCGACGGCGCCTTGTGCAGCACCAGCTTCGGGAATGGACGTGGCTCACGCGACAGCTGCAGCTCCACCTGCTCGAAGTGGTTGTTGTAGATGTGCGTGTCACCACCGATCCAGATGAAGTCGCCGACCTCGAGTCCGACCTGCTGCGCGACCATGTGGGTCAGCAGCGAGTAGGACGCGATGTTGAACGGCACACCCAGGAGGGTGTCGCAGCTGCGCTGGTACATCTGGCAGCTGAGCTTGCCGTTGGCGACGTAGAACTGGAACAGCAGGTGGCATGGCGCCAGCGCCATCTTGTCGATTTCGGCGACGTTCCAGGCGCTGACGATGTGCCGGCGCGAGTCGGGGTCCTCCTTGAGGTCCTTCATCACCCTGGCGATCTGGTCGATGTGCTTGCCGTCGGGCGTCGGCCACGAGCGCCACTGCACACCGTAAACCGGACCGAGCTCGCCGTTCTCGTCGGCCCACTCGTCCCAGATGGTCACGCCGTTCTGCTGCAGCCAGGCCACGTTCGAGTCGCCGCGGAGGAACCACAACAGCTCGTAGATGACCGACTTCAGGTGAATCTTCTTGGTCGTGATCAGTGGGAAGCCCTTGCTCAGGTCGTAGCGCAGTCTCGCTCCGAACAGGCTCTTGGTGCCGGTACCGGTACGGTCCGACTTCGACGTGCCCTCCTCCATGACTGTGCGCAGCATAACCTCGTACTGACTGTCGATGACAACACTCGCCTCGTTGCTCATGTCTCTCCTCAGGAACTGGGGTAAACTCTGAATGTTCACCACCCTACTTCGCATTATATGGCAAATTTATTCAAATTTATGCAAATTTCTGTTGTAAAAACAAAACCGCCCCATTTAGAGGCGGTTTTTGATGATCAACTGAGTTGATTAGTTAATCGTGTTCTCGACCTTGATGCCAGGGCCCATAGTGGTGCTGATGGTCAAAGATTTGACGTAGGCACCCTTGATGCTGGTTGGTTTTTGGCTTTGCAAGCTGTCTAGGAAAGATTTTGCGTTTTCGACAAGTTTGTCGGTACCAAAGCTAACCTTACCGAAACCTAAGTGAACAATCGATTGCTTGTCGACGCGGTATTCCACCTTGCCGGCTTTCGCTTCAGTAACGGCCTTGGCGATGTCGGTAGCCACCGAACCACTCTTAGGGTTTGGCATCAAGCCGCGTGGTCCTAGCAGACGGGCGTATTTACCAAGACGCGGCATGTACTGAGGTGTCGCAATCAAGATGTCAAAGTTAAGCTCTTCTTTGTCGAGCTGCTTCAAGAATTCTTCGTCACCGGCGATATCGGCGCCAGCTTTTTTAGCGGCAGCAAGTTCGGTTTCAGGCGCAAAAACAGCTACGCGAACTGTTTTACCGGTGCCATTTGGCAGACTAACAGTAGCGCGAATGTTTTGGTCGGCCTGGCGTGGGTCGACGCCTAGGCGAACGTGAATTTCAACCGAAGCGTCAAACTTAGTGGGGTTGGTCTTTGTGGCCAGCTCAATAGCGTCATTTAGGCTGTAGAACTTAGTCTTGTCGACTAGTTCGGCCGATTTGCGGTAGTTTTTGCCGCGGCGCTCAATTAGTGGACGAGTTACAGGACGTGGGCCTTTCGCAGCGTGAGCCTCGGCCTCACCCTGAGGCGTGGTGTCACCGGCTTCTTTGCGGGCTTCTTTTTCAACTTTTGCTTCGGCTTCTTCAAGTGCTTTTTCGCTACGCTTGCCAGCCTTAGCTACGTCACTCTTGCGTTCAGCAACAACTTCTTTTTCAACCTTTTCGCGCTCAGCTGGTTTAGCGGCGGCAATAGCTGCCTCGAGCTCGGCGATGGTGGCCTTTGGTGAGACTTCCAATTTTAGCTTGGCTGCCTCTTCAATTAGTTCGGCTTTTTTAGCCATAAGATGATCCTTTCTGTGGTAATAGCGGCCTTTTTGGCCTCCCAACATTGATTTAACTTCGTTATTGTAACACATCTAATCCATATTTGCTAGGGTTGCGGCTAATTACCACTAGCGTTATATTTAAAACATGAACGTTTATTTAGACGTCGATGGTGTATTGGTTGACCGGGCTGGTAACCTGGCACCGAATGCCGAGCTGTTTTTGTCTAAAGTTGTCGGAAATGACAATACTTATTGGTTAACGACGCGCTGCCACGGTGACGCCGAACCGGTGCTAACCTACATGGAGCGTTTAGTGTCACCCGAGACCTTTGAGTTGATTAAAAAAATTAAGCCAACCACCTGGGCGACCTACAAAACCGAAGCCATCGACTTTTCGCAGCCGTTTGTTTGGTACGACGACAACCCGCTAATGGGCGAAGTCGATCAACTGCGCAGCAAAGAATGTCTCAAAAATTTAGTGCGCGTACCAAAAAACGAATACGGCACACCCCTATTACCCGTCTACGCAGATTGACACAGGTCACTTAGCTGCTTATGCTAATAGCAGTATGGAAGAAATTAAACATGAGTTACAAGCGCGTGGATTTAAGGGTGATTTGATTGACGACGACCAGTCGTTGGAATTTTATTCACACGACGCGTCAATGTTCGAGCTAAAACCAAAGTTAGCAATTGCACCAAAAGATGCCGCTGATGTCGAAACGGCCGTGAAGTTAGTGGCCGAAAAGAAAAAAAGCGATAAAACACTCTCGCTAACGGCTCGTAGTGCCGGTACCGACATGAGTGGTGCGGCCATTAACGATTCGATTATTGTTGATTTTAATAAATATTTTCGCGAAATTGTTTCAGTCAAAGAAGACCGCGCCACGGCCCAGCCAGGTGTTTTGTTTCGCGATTTCGACAAAGCTACGGGTGACTATTTGTTACCGAGTTTTCCGGCCAGTCGTGATCTAGCCAGCGTTGGTGGTATGGTTAACAACAACTCCGGCGGTGAAAAATCACTCGAATTCGGCAAAACCGAAAAATACGTACCGAAGCTGAAATTCGTTTTCGCCGATGGAATTGAACGCGTCGTTAAGCCTTTGAAGAAGGAAGAACTTGATGCCAAAATGGCCCAAGATGACTTCGAGGGTAAGGTTTACCGTGAACTGTTTGAGCTGATTGATAAAAACTATGACGCTATCAAGGCTGCCAAGCCGCACGTCAGTAAAAACTCGACCGGTTACAAATTATGGGACGTTTGGGACCGCGAAACTGGTATTTTTGACCTAACACAAATGATTATTGGCGCTCAGGGCACGCTTGGTTTTACCACCGAGGCCACCTTTAAGTTGGTCAAACGCCGCAAGCACTCGGGTTTGTTGGTGCTGTTTATGCACGATATCAACAAGCTTGGCGAACTGATTCCGACGGTTTTGAAATATAAGCCAGCCACCTTTGAAAGCTTTGATGATGCCACTCTGTGGCTGACGATTAAATTCTTGCCAAGTTTCTTTAAAATGCTCGGACCAATCGGCTTCATTCACCTACTGTTTAGTCTGATACCGGACGGTCTGCAATTGCTGCGTGGCGTTCCGAAACTTATTCTAATGGTTGAGTTTAACGGTGACAGCGAAGACGAAGTTCGCCGCCAGATTAAAGCCCTGCATAAAGAGCTTGGCCCAATTCACGCTCGTTACGAAATCAACGGCTTTGAAGAAGACCCGAATGAACTAGCTAGCGAGAAGTTCTGGATTATGCGCCGCTACAGCTTCCAGTTGCTGCGCAGCAAGGTGAAAGACAAACACACGGCGCCGTTTATCGATGACTTGATCGTCAATCCTGAGCATTTGGCCGAATTCTTGCCAAAAATCCGCACCATCATTAAGAAATATAAGCTCTTAGCCACGATTGCTGGTCACATGGGCGACGGCAACTTCCATATCATTCCTCTCATGAAGCTTGAAGACCCAACCGACCGGGCCAAATTGTTACCGGCCATGAAAGAGGTCAACGAACTGGTCCTTAAATACAAAGGCTCGCTATCCGGCGAGCACAACGACGGCTTGGTACGCGGTCCGTGGCTCGAGGAAATGTACGGTGAAGAAATCGTTGAGCTGTTTCGTAAGGCAAAAAACATTTTTGACCCACAGGGTATCTTTAACCCGCACAAAAAAGCCAACGCCGACTGGAAATTCAGCTTCAGCCACATTCGCGACCACTTTTAGACTGTCGATTGGTTGCGAAAGGTTCAGTTTAGCTTTGAGAGAGGCTGTGAAATCGGTTGCAATAACCGATTTCAGCCGAACGCTAAAAAAGACTTCCACTGGAAGTCTTTTTTAAAAGTGTACTCTCGAAAAACTAAACTGAAGCTTTCGCGGATTATTCGACGACTTCGACACCCATTGAGCGAGCGGTGCCGGCGATAACCTTAACGCGGCCCTCTAGGTCAATCGCGTTGAGTTGGTCTTTTTTGACCTCGGCGATTTCTTCGAGCTGCTTGCGGGTGATCTTACCTACCTTGTCGGTGTGCGGCTTGGCACTGCCTTTGGCGATACCAGCTTTTTCACGAATCATATCGTCAACTGGTTGGCCTAGGCTCTTCCAAGCGAAGGTGCGGTCTTCGAAGACCTGGATGTGGACGATAACGTCCTTACCCATTTGGTCTTTAGTGGCTTCGTTGAACGGGTTGATGAATTCCATCATGTTCAAACCCCATTGACCAAGTGTTGAACCCACTGGAGGTCCGGCTGTCGCACGGCCAGCAGGAATACGTAGTTTCAAGTTACCAATAACTTTTTTTGCTGCCATTTAATTTTCCTCTTGTACTAAATATCTTAATTGAAGCGTGATATTTTAGTGCGTAACTGGGTAATTATAGCAAAATATTACGTATCCAACAAGACTATAAGTTGACATAGTCTTAATTAAGTTGTATTACAAGAAATGGTGAATGGTTCACCGGCTCGCTATACGTGAGCAGAACGAAAGGTTGGTGGTCGTAATGGGCGACCCGAGCCCCAAGAGCCAGCAGCAAAAGGCTGCCAGCGCCGCACGCAAGGCGGCTCAAGCCCAGCGCGGCTCAGGCAAGTTCACCGGTGGCAGCAACGTGCACAACGGCGCCTCCCGCGGTCAGTCCGGACAGCAGTCCGGCGGCAAGAAGCGCTGAGCGGAGCTTCACCACCCACGCCGCCGACAACATCTCGTTTTGTGAGATGTTGTCGGCGGCAATAACATATAATGAGACTATCATGACCAGCTACACCCTATCACTAGCGAAACAAACGGAATATTCCATCGACGGCCATATATATGAGCATGTCATTGCTAATAAAATATTCCATAAATTGGCCAGTAAGGGCTATAACTATTTTTTGGACTATACAGCTGAATGCAACACCTATGATGGCATAGTCGTTTTTACGCTCGAGGCTAAAAATCGTCGCCTATTGAATGAAGTCGCCAGTGTCATGAAACAGGCGCTAATCAGCCGTGAAGACGTCCAAGAAGCCGTTCTTGAGGTTGCTTCGGAATATACCAGGCGTCCACGGATTGATATTGACACGGCACTTGCCAAACTAAACCAAATCAACACTCAACCGTGGGTCAAGACCGCGAAGTTCCATTCGCGGCCAATTATCGAAGGCGCCGGTGAGCTAAAATCGCCAATTGGTCGTTTTGGTCGTAAGGCCAGTGGCGATTTTGACAGCTTTATATTCACGTACGCTATCGATGGCTTATCGCACGAGCTGCGTCCACTTGCCGTATATGTGATTCAGGTGCTGGCTTTAATGCAAGTCAATTATTTGCAGCGAAAAATTCCTAGCGGATATGATGCCGGTGATGAATGGGCTGAATACTATACTGACTTAACGGCCTATGCGCACCGCTATGTTGTGCCAAAACTTAGTAAAGTGACCAAAGCTAAGGTTAAAACTATCTTCGATGAACAGTACGGGCGTCGCAACGATAAACAAATTATTCACGACATTAAAAACTATATTCTGTGGGACCTTAGACAGCCATATCATTACTTTAATATTGAAAAAATGTTTGCCTTTTCGTATCAAATTACCGGCAGTAGGGCTATGCGTCAAGACGTGACCGACGAAAATATAAAATTGGTCATTAGTAAAATTAAACTAAAAATAGAAAAAGAGGCCGTAAAGTAGGCCTCTTTTTTGAAGTGAACAAAAGCTAGACTTTTTTAACCTGCAAAGCGTCAAGCTCAACCGATGTGTCGCGGCCAAACATGCTGACCATGACCTTGACCTTACCCTTTTGGTTGTCGATTTCGGAAACCGCGCCATCGAAGCCCTTGAATGGACCATCGGTGATACTGACGACTTCGCCGACAGTCATGTCGATGTTGTGCTTAGGATCTTCGACGCCCATGCGCTTCTTAATCTTGGCAATTTCAGCGTCAGAAACAGGGGTTGGCTGGGTGCTGGTGCCAACAAAACCGGTTACGCCAGGCGTGTTGCGGACAATGTACCAGGTCTCATCGGTTAGCTTCATTTCAACCAACGCGTAGCCCTGGAATATCTTCTTTTCAACAACTTTACGTTTGCCGTTTTTGATTTCAATTTGCTTCTCTTTTGGTACCATCACGTCGAAGATTTTGTCAGCCATGTCGACGGCGTTAATACGCTGGCGAATGCTTTCGGCGACTTTCTCTTCGTAACCGCTGTAGGTATGGATTGCATACCATTGGCGTGATGAGTCGTATCGGTTCTTTTGGGCCATCTGTCTTTCCTTTTTTACTTCAAAATTAATGAAAATAACTCTTTAAATAATGCATCAAGCAGCAAGATCACTAGCACAAAAAAGGCCGTGAAAATCAATACCGCAGCTGTTAAACCCCAAGTGGCGCGGCGGTTTGGCCAACGCACAGCGCGCAGTTCAACCCAGGCACCCTTGAAATATCCGCCAATTGCCGCGAACATCCGAATCAGCCAGAAGCGCTTTTCTTCTTTGGCTGGCTTGGTTTTTTTGGTAGTTGTGGTTTTGCTGACGCTTTTAATTTCAACCGCCTCTGATGGTTTACTATCAGATGCTTTAATGCGCGTCACTTTTGTCTGATTGTCTTTCGGGTTTTTAGCCACTTTTTGCTCCCAAATTTAAAAGTCTGCCCTAGCAGACTGTCAAGTAGATTGTAGCGCCTAAAGAGAAAAACGTCAATATGTTATAGTGTTAGTAGATGCTAGAGCTTATCGTATACGGACTCGACGGGCTTCTGTTGGTTGTGGCGGTCTATTTTAGCTATCAACTTAGGCGGGCTTTTCGGTTGTTTCGCATGACAACTCCTTTGCCAGATATAAAACGTGATCAGTTGCCAACCGTCAGCGTCTGTATTCCGGCTCGTAACGAAAAGTTGGTTATGACCGAATGTCTCGAGAAAGTCCTGGCTAGCAGCTATCCCAAGCTCGAAATAATAGTCCTAGACGATAATTCAGCCGATGATACCTCGGCGCTGATCAAAGCTTTTGCTAGCGAGGGTGTGCGCTTTGTTGAGAGCCGAGATCTGCCTGGTGACTGGATTGGTAAGAATCGCGCTTTACAAAAGCTGCTCGAAGCTTCAAGCGGCGACTATGTTCTATTTATGGACGTCGATACGCGCCTGGCGCCCGATACGATCCAAAAATTAGTTAGTTATACGCTTGCTGATGGTGCCGATATGGTTTCGGTCTTGCCGCGCCGTGAAGACGGCTGGCGTTGGAGCGCTATCTTTGGAACGTTACGCTATTTTTGGGAACTGGTCATGCATAGTTCGCTAGCCCCGGCGGCGGCTGGTAATGCCTGGATGATCAAACGCTCGACGCTTATGGACATGAACGGCCTCAATGATTTTCGGGCGGTGGTTCAGCCAGAATCACAGCTAGCCGCTCGGTTAATGCCGGCTGGTAAATACCGCTTTTTGATTGGGTCGCCCGAACTTGGCTTATCGCACGAAAAGAAGTGGCGTTCGCAGATGCACACCAGTATACGTTTGTTGTACCCGCTCTTGGGCGGTCGAATTTGGTCGGCTGCGGCCGCGTTAATTGGTCTGTTGATTTTATTATTACCGTTTGTTGAAGTTGTCGACGGTTTGTGGGCTGGCTGGACTGTTATTCAAACCGTAGCCGCCGGGATTCTGGTGATCTATATGCTTATCTACGGCTCATTCTTGAAAAAGAACCGTGCACATAGCTGGTTTATTGGCGCCCTGTTTTGGCCACTGGTTGTTATGCAAGAAATCGTGCTGCTGATTACAAGCGTTGAGCGCCATATACGCAAGCGCGTTACCTGGAAAGGCCGTCGCTTACAGCCGGTTAATACTCGCATCGGCCGGCGGTTACGTCTATAAAACTTATGCTATACTAATTGCAATGATCAGTAAAAAATACCCACGATCAAGCGGATTCACGTTGGTTGAACTGTTAATAGTTATCGTGGTTATCGTGATCTTAACGACCATCGCTGCTGTCTCTTACAATACGGTCGTCAACGACAGTCACTCATCGGTCGCAAAGTCCAATTTGACCGACGTTTACAGCCAACTCGGAACCTACGCCCTTCATAATGGCGGTTATCCGTCGACGCTTGAAGCTGCCGGCATCAAAATGGACCCGGACACTAGCTATTACTACATACCCAACAGCGATAATAGCGGTTATTGCCTGGCCGACGACAACGGTGGTAATCAGTTCTATTTAACGAACACTCTTAACGTACCGCGTGCCGGCGACTGTCCGCTAATGGTGTCGACGTGGGCCGGCTCAACTTCAGGCTCGGCCGACGGCCAGGGCACCTCGGCGCAGTTTAACGAGCCAACTAGCATCGTACTGGCGCCGGACGGTGGCTTATATGTGGCCGATTACAGTAATAACGAGATTCGCAAGATTTCACCAACTGGCTATGTATCTACTTTTGCCGGTTCGACAACGGCTGGTTACGCTGATGGTCAGGGCACGGCGGCAACCTTTGATTTACCCGGCGGTTTGGCCATCGATTCAGCAGGTAATCTGTACGTCGCCGATCAGGCCTATAGTTTGATTCGTAAGATTACGCCGAGCGGTAATGTGACGACGATCGCCGGTTGGGGCTATGGTTATGCCGATGGCAATGGCAAAAACGCTCGCTTTGCTGATCCTTGGGACGTGGCCGTTGACCCTAACGGCAACCTTTACGTCGCAGATACTTATAATGAAGTGATTCGAAAAATCGACACCAGTGGCAATGTTACGACATTTGCCGGTATAGCTGGCACGGCTGGGTATGTCGATGGTCCGGCGGCCTCTGCAGAGTTTAACTATCCCGCAGGTGTGGCGGTGGCCGCCGACGGCTCAATCTATGTTGCCGACCAAGATAACAACCGAATTCGAAAAATCGATACCAGCGGCAATGTTACAACTTTCGCCGGTTCGGGTGCTAAAAGCACTGTCGACGGTGTTGGTACGGCGGCCTCGTTTGCCAGCCCGCACAGCATATCGATTGACGCTGCCGGTAACATGTATGTTGGTGACGAGTACAGCCACAGAGTGCGCAAGATTACTCCAAGCGGGGTTGTCGCGACCTTGGCTGGCACAACCGAAGGCTACCTGGACGGTCCTTCGACAATAGCACAGTTTGATCACCCGCTAGGCGTCGTCGCCACCCCAAGTGGTATTGTCTACGTTGTTGAGCGCGCCAATAACCGAGTGCGCGTCATTCAGTATCAATAGATTATATTATTGCTTGTTGTTGACCGGCAGTTTAAACCAAAAGGTTGAACCGTGATTTAGACGACTGGTGAATTCAATATTGGTACCAAGTTTGTGTGACAATTTCTTGGCGACATATAAGCCCAAACCGGTGCCGCTGGTTTCGCGGGTGCGGTAATCTTCGCTGCGGTAAAACTTCTGAAAGACTTTTTGCTGGTCGCTTTTGCTAATGCCAATACCAGTGTCTTTGACTGAAAAAGTAATAATTCCCCCGCTTTGTTCGGCGCTCAAGGTAACGCTGCCGCTAGGCGTGTATTTCAAGCTGTTGGTAATAAAATTCTGTAGTAATTCTTCCAGGTAAAGGCGGCTGGCATTGACAGAGCCCAGATGGGCGCTGGTGTTGATGTTGAAGTGCAGTTTTTTGGCCTTGGCTTCTTTGGCGTAGGTTTCGTACATGTTGTGGATCAGCTCGCGCACATCAATCAACTCTGGGGCATCAGCCACACCGCGCTCGGCCCGCGACAAAGTGCTTAGGTCGTTAACCATCTTGGCTAAATAGACCACTTGGTCGTGAGCGGCATCGACGGTTTCGGTCATGGTTGCCTTGGTGACTTTTGAACCCTTCTTCATCATGAGCTGAACGTTTGACAAACTACCTTCCATAATCGTAATTGGTGTGCGCAGCTCGTGGCTGACCACGCTTATAAATTCGTCGCGCTCTTCTTCAAGGCTTTTTGCCTTGGTAACGTCGCGCATAATCAAAATATAACCCTCTTGAGAATCATTGCCGCTACGAATTGGCGAATAAGTAATTTCAAGGCGGATCTGCTCACCATCGGCAAAAGTATACTCCAGGTCGTCACGCGTATGGGCGCTATGTGCTTCGGTTAATTCGCGCAAAATTGACACCTTGGCATCATTTTGATCGGTCAGCGGCAAAATCTCGTCGATTTTGCGACCATTGATGTCGGTGTTGGTATCGAGCAAGTTTAAACTAGCGGCATTGTATAGCTTAATCACACCATGGCGGTCGGTGCTGATAATAGCATCGGCCAGGTTGTTGATAATCGTGACCATTCGGTCGTGCTGCAGTGTCTCACTAGCCACTGGCCGCGACGCTCGGCGCTGTTTAACCTCGGTCCCAATGCCAATGGTGATAATTCCGCTTAACAGCACGGCAACTAAGGTCGACAGGTCATAAGAAGCGAAGGTTGGGTAAAACCGCGACCACAGCAAGATATCGATAAAGACGATCGTCGTAAACCAGACGGCGCTTAAATAAACGCCGGTGCGACCAAAGTAGACGTAAGCGGCCACAATTAGGGCAATCCAAAAGATTGCAAACGGCGATGGAATACCAATCACGTAAAACAAATAAGCAGTCGCCAACAGATGATACGCGATAAGTCTAAGGGCTGAATCTAACCGCGTACGACTGACATACAAAAATTGCACCACAGCAACCAAAATCCACCAAAAGCCAAGTGCCAAAAACCCGGTCATCGGAATGGTACGGTCGCTAGGTATTAACCCGGTTTCGATTAACATGCCATAAGTAATAAGGATAATCGGAATTATTAACCCGGCAATACGAACAATTCGGGCTAATTTTGGCGTGTAAGTAGGGCCACCCTTATACATCTTATGTTTAATTATACATGTTTGGGTTTGAAACTAAATAGTTGGTGTTTCTGATTTTAGGGTGCGGCGATGAGCTCGGTACTCCGGGTCACCAATTGCCACGATATCCCAGAATGACTGCGAGTGGTTCATTTCGCGGGTGTGCGCCAGCTCGTGGATGATCACATAGTCGATTAACTCAAATGGTAACTTCATCAAAGCGATATTTAGGCTAATGGTGCCGTTCGAACTACAGCTCCCCCAGCGGCCGCTAGCGTGCGAAAAACGAACTTTGTCGTAGTGCATGCCCAACTTGTGCGCTAAAAACGCTAGGCGTTTAGGCAAATAACTCTTTGCCTCAACCCTTAAGGCTGCAATCACGGCATCGCGAACCTGGCGCGACACATCGTCGTCTTGCAAGGTTTTTTGCGCCGGTAGAGCCACCGTAATGTGCTGGCCGCGTGTCGTAACCTTCAAGCTGCCACTGGTCGGTGACACCAGTAAACTATGGCTTTTGCCGATTTGCATACCATTTTCGTAGCTAACTTGTGGCGTTGCCTGGTGCAATAGCTGGCGCAGCTCTTGGCGATTATTTTTGACCAATCGTTTTACTAAAAAAGTCGGCGCATAAAGCGGCAGCGAGGCTCGCAGGGTGCCGTCTGGCGCCACGCGCAACCGAACCTGTGAGGCTTTGGCGCTGCGACGGATAGTGATTTTGCCAAATTCTTCATCGTTGATGATTGGCATGTAATTAAGCTCCGATTTATCGAATAATAATATTGCGGTTCGGCCGCGGAGGAATGGCGGCGTGTGCAGCCGCCTCGGCGTGTTCACCGGCTAGGCGCTTCAAGACAATCTTTAATTGGCTGGCAAAAGTGTGCTTACCGCTAATAACAACCACCTTTTCACTGGCGGTCGGCACGCGAAAACGCGACAACAAACTCTCATATTCGTCACTGCTAAGCGATCGGTCTTTGTTAAGTTTAATAGCCCGGCGCTTGGCCTCTACAGGGTCGGTTTGGACCCAAACAAACAACGATTCATAGCCCGCTTCTTTGGCTGCTTTAGCTAATTCAAGTCTTTCTGGCCTGGTGTCAGACGCGCCGTCAAAAACGACCGTTTGGCCAGTTTTTAAAAGCTGGTCTAACAAATAACGCGACACACCATTGGCTGCCTCAATTTGCGGTCGGCCAGCTTGAGTACCTGGAAAAATTTGTTCCAAAATTGCGTCACGGTTAACTAGTGGTGCTTTAAAAACCTCTGCAAATTGGGCAGCAAACTGGCTTTTACCAGCTCCAGAGATTCCAACCATAACAATCAAATGCGGTCGAGATAGGCTAAGCGGCTTCATATAAGCTAAGTATAGCAAATTTGTGCGCAAATAACACCGTAAGCGCTAATAACTTAACTGGCCGGTGGAATTGCAATTTGAATCGCGGTGCCATTGGTGGTCTGAGGGTTTGGGTACGTTACTGTCATTGCTTTTGATGTACCGGTACTCGCCTGCTCATCGTAGCCGATGGTAATCGTTTGCAGCTTGGTGCTGCCGTATTGCGGAATATAAAACCAAGGTGTAACACCGCTCAGTGAAGTGTAGCTCGTTTCATCGGCTATGGTTCGTTCAGTGCTAATCGACAAAACTAGTGATTTAGCGACTGTTACATTGATCGTAGGTGTTAACGTCGTTGTCGGGGTGGCATTATTGGCGCGGTCGCCGAAACTACCGATTGTCCAGCTACTGATGGCCGCTCCATTGCTACCCCAAAACAGAGCCATGTTTGTCGTACCGGCGCCACCAGAACCAGCAGCGCCAAATAGTTGTTGGTCGGTGTCGCTGGCTTGTTTGATTTTGGCATAAACCACGGTTTGCATTGTGTTGGTGGTGTGGCGTGGAACAATATTGGTCCAACCGGATGGCACCGACGCCATATCGGCGTTGTTGGTGTAGCTTATGACGGCAATAATCCAGTCACCGGTTGGAATTGACCCAATTGAAGCAACAAACGAATTTCCCGAAACAGCATTCGATAAATCGGTATAACCAGCAAGGGTTGGTGAGCCGCTAATCATATTGTCTCCAGGGCAGACTCCGCTCTGAACATTGCCGCTGTCGGTTGATATGTGGTAGGTGTCGTCGGACTTATCACTGGTGGCCGTTAAACAGTAGCTACCTGTGGTGCTATCTAACGAATATTGGAACGATACGCCCGGGCTAGGTGTGAGGCCGGCCGTGGCTAAACTATCTGGGTACGAACTGCCGTCGATTTTAAGTTTTTCGAGTAACTGCGCCGAGCTTGACAGGTCGTTTTGCATAACACTATCGGCGGCTCGTTTTGCAACGCCATTATAACTAACGATCGTTATGACAGCTAATATGGCAATAACGACGATAACGATCAGCAGCTCAACCAAAGTAAAACCAACCGAAGACCTGCGATGTGCTCGAGTCGTGATCATGCTTATGTATAAGTATATACCAGCGTATATAGGTGAACAACTTCCAAGAATATCTAGATCCTAAATAACCTTGGGGGTTGCCCGAGAGCTTGTGGGCTCTCGGGCGCGTACCGCATCAGGCGACGGAGTACAGGGCCGAGCTGATGTCGATCGCGCCGATGCGCGAATCGGTCTCGGCCCAGACCTCACGGTTGTCGCCCATTCGCAGGACGCAGTGGGCGGCTTCGCCTGGAATCAACCAGCGGAAACCCGTCTGGTCCTCGAGCTTGTGGCTCCACAGGACATGCGTGATGTCCGCCTTCTGGACGCCCTTCGGCAGGATGCGTTGCGTGACGTGCTCATCCAGCTTGGCGACGTGCTCGGCGATGATCCGCGGGTCGCGTCGCGCCTCGTAGGCCTCGTCCTTGGTCATGCCGTTGGCGGCGACCTCTCGCAGGTCAGCCAGGTCGGCCGGCACGAAGCAGATCAGCGGGCTGACGTCATCTCTCTGTCGGATGGCGGTCGTGAAGGCTGCGATGTGCGTCGACGAAACCTCGCCGACGACCAGCAGTACCTTGTTCATATGTGTACTCCCATCAACTTGCGCGATCAACCACAAACCTTTTGCGGCTGCATAATTATACTATATAATCTATAAAAAGTCAATCGTTCAGTCTACGGTATCCCGAAGGCTATCAAGGTAAGCCATATCCTCTGGACTAATTTCAAAGTCGACGGCGGCGTTTTCTAAAATAAATTGTTCGTGAGTTGACTTCGGTAATGGCAGCGTTCCCCGCTGCAGAGTGTAGCGAATCGAGATTTGGGCGATTGATTTGCCGTATTTGTCGGCCAATTTGTGAATTTCAATGTTGCTAAGCAGGCGGCCGGTGGCCAGTGGCGAATAGGCCTCGACCAAAATATTGTGTTCCTGGCAAAACTTGGTGACTTCGTCTTGGGTGTAGCCGATGAAGAATCGAATCTGGTTAGCGGCAGGCACCACTGAACCGCTATCTAGGATTGCCTGTAAATCATGCACGTTAAAGTTCGATACTCCAATTGCCCTAGCGCGACCCGAGCGGTAAATCTTTTCCATCTCGGCCCAAACTTCAATGTTTTGCGGCGTATAGTCGGCGCCGCGTTCACTCCATGGCCATGGTGCGTGGATTAGGTACAGATCAACATAGTCTAACGCGAGCGCGTCCATGGTTTTTTCAAAAGTCGGCAAAACATCGGCCGCATTTTTAATCTCGGCCGGCAGTTTAGTGGTTAAAAATATCTCTTCACGCGCGATGCCGCTATCTCGGATTGCTCGGCCAACGCTAGCTTCGTTGCCGTAGGCTCTAGCGGTGTCGACGTGCCTATAACCATTGTTCAGCGCGAACAAGGTTGAATTGTAAGCTGCGTCACCATCCGGGATCTGCCAGGTCCCAAAGCCGATCTTTGGAATTTTAGCGCCCGTGTTGAGTGTATAAGTGTCGTTTAAAATTGCCATATATTTTCCTCCCCTATAATTCCATGATACGCGCTTATTGTCATAAGCACGACCAAGTGGTGTATTATTAGGTCAATGAATACCACCACATCCGCACCAACCGCGGCTTTAACTTCCGAGGGCTTCGTCGTTGAATATTACGACGTAGTTGACCGCAACGATAAATTACTTGGCTATACGGCCGATTTTGACGAGGCACGCCGGCGTGGCTTGTGGCGCCGCGGCATTAGGGTGATCATATATACCGACACTGGGCGCATTGTCATGCAAAAACGTTCTAACAACCTGGTCTTTTACCCCGGTGAAGTTGAGGTATCGGTCGGCGGAGGCGTTAATACCGGCGAAACTCCGCTTGATGCTGTTATTCGCGAGGTTAAAGAAGAACTCGGTATAGATATATCTGGCTATAAGATACGATTTTTGGGTCGTACGCGCTACAATCATCGGTTTAAGAATAACTGCGCTCATCGAATTATCGGCTATAACTACGCCGTTCGCATACCCGAAAAAGATCTGAAATTCAATCCGGACACGCGTGAAACAGAGGCAGTTTTTCTAATGACTCGGCGCCAATTACTGCGAGCCTTAAGAACGCACCGCATTAAAAACTTCGGTCGACTTGTACCGCTTTATGCAACCTGGCGCAAGCTGCTAGACGAAATACCTAAGAATTAGCCTTGGCAAGCTCGGTTAAATAGCAGCTGCCGCAGAGTGAGTCATAAGTGACGCTACCTTCGCCGTCGATCGCCACTTGATTGCCATCAAAAACGAAAACACCATTAACCATACGGGTATTGAATTCGGCTTGCGAGCCGCAGCGGCACATTGTCGGCAGTTTTTCAATATGATCGGCCAGCTCAAGTAGCCGTTTGCTTCCAGGGAACATTAACCGGCGAAAATCGGCCCTTAAGCCATATGCGATTACCGAAATCTCGTCGAACTTAGCAACTTCAAATAGTTGATCGATCTGTTCCGGCTGCAAAAATTGAGCTTCGTCAACCAAAACGCAATTTAAGCCACCTTTTTTATCACTAATTTTGCGGATAGTATCGCGGAGGTTCATTTTTGGCGTGATTAGGGCGTCAACTTTACGTTCAAGTCCGGCCCGCGCCACAATCATCTTGCTGCCTTTAGTGTCAACGCTCGGCTTGACGACAGCTACCTTCAAGCCGCGTTCCTCGTAGTTATAGGCGGCATTAATCAAGGCCGTACTTTTACCGCTATTCATCGCGCCGTATTTAAAGTGAAGTTTTGCCATACCGCCCTCTCAATCTAATTTAGATTTTAGCACGGTGACCGATGATAATTACTAGTTTGTTGTTTATTTAACCGACTTGCGCTGCGCTAATGACTTCGGCCGAAGCTCGCAAATAGTCTTCAGCCGCTTGCATATCAAGTGGTCGTTTGCCTAATTCGTCTATCGGATGCAACTGTCCTTCGGCGTCCCAGGACAGATTTGGGTATTTTCTAAGTAATTGTGGCAAATCGTCGCGCACAACGTCGGCACTTAAGCCGCCAGCGACCGCTAGTCCAACTTTCACGTCAAGTTTGGAATCGGCCTCTTCTAGAAAATGATCGAGACTCGTAACGTCGAGGCGCTTACCTGTGCCGTGTGAAGAATCAAACAAAATATAATCAATAAATCTAACATAGTGACCCAAGCGCCGCGCCACACCTTTTGGCTTGAGCTCGTCCATAGCGTCCTTGTGGCACTGCAAAAGAGTCGTCAAACCATATTCTTCGCTTAGCTCCTCAAGAAAATGCAGCATCGCGTTATCGTTATGCCATGGTAAAAGGTCGAACTGAATAGCCTGAAGCCATGGCCCTCCACGCTCAACAATTCTTCTGACGAACTGGCGTCGGTAGTCTGCATCGGTGACAAACTTGCTGTCTATGTAAGTCAGCGCAACAGGCAAGGTGTCCGGAGAGGTTGCATTGTGGTCCCGCCCGTCGAGCGCGCCTCGAAACTCATTTTCGCCGACCGGATACCACTCCCGCCCGTACCTATTTTCAACATCAAGCCATTGGGTTGTGTGAACTGCTTTGACGCCCAGTCCAAGCTGACGGCCAGTTTTAAATAAGCCAACTTCTTCGGCGCTAGCCTCGAGCTGGTGCTGAATCTCTGGCGAAATTACGCCGCTAACGCCAACGTAAGGTTGTGGCCTCTCGCTGTTGATAGATGATGTCATTTTTTTAGTATCTCTAAGTTAGTAGTAATTAACAAGCATAAATGGTTTAGCCGAAGACCCTCGGATCAACTTCTTCCCAGGTTCGGAATGCGGTCGTTAAAACATATTGACCAATCTCGCGGACGTTTTCGGGAATCCTTGACCCATCGAGATCGCTTAACTCTTGGTAACTAAGCCAGCGCAAATCGGTTGACTCGCCTTCGTCTGGGCGGTGAGCCGGCTCGCCAGTTGCCGTAAAAGCCATAGCAATGTCGGTGTGCTTGTGATGTCCTTCGTGATCGAAATTGTGCGTGTTAATTGATACCGGATACGGCAATAATGTCGTATTGGTCATAGTTTTAATGCGGTCTTTGGGTTGTAGTAACCTTAGCTGCTCGATGTCATAACCGGCCTCTTCTAGCAACTCATGCTTAATGGCCTGCCATGGATTTTCGGTTAGCTCAACATGGCCGCCTGGCTGCAATAAAATGTGCAGTAGTTTATGTGTATGTAGCAAAAGTCGCGGCTCGTCGGTGTCCTTGCGAACAATAAACGCACTCGCCGTTAGGTCGTGTTCACCTTCCCCTGTGTGAATATGTGGCATATGCCTAGCTTAACCCTGATTTGAAAGTTTTCAAATAGTCATACTTTGAGCCGCCGGCTGTTGTGTCGGCATGTAGGCCTTGGTTGGTTTTGATTTTGTTATTACTACTATCTTGATCGGCGCTCGCAATCACTGCGTTGATAGACGGGTTAATATTTGTGTTGATAAATTTGTTGTACATATCTTTGCGATATGGCAGGTTAAAATGTGTGACATCTAGAGGTACGAACGTGACATTGGCGCCGTATTTTTTGGCTAGTTTACTTAGCGCGTTTGAGCTTTCGCTAACATTAACGATGTGATCTTTGGAAGGTATTTCGGCCATCGTGTAATGAATAACTGGCTGGATACCGTCTTTTGGCTTCGACAAAATTTCGACAATCTTATCGATACTATATTCATTTAAGAACTGGTCGCGATCGCTATCTGGAAAATTCATTGGCGCACCTTCGACAATAGCTGCCTGGTTATAAGCCAAAGCTGGCGTTGCCACATTTGGGTTAGCTATTTCGGCGTTGGTCTTGCGGACCGCCGAGATAAAGCCCTGAAGGTCGAAAATCTTGCCGTTATGATACATAAATTGGTTTTGAGAGCTATATAGATTAGCGGCCGCCTGAGCTGTGTGTGAGTATTGCAGGCCGTCACAGACTTTTATCTCGTTAAAACAAGCGTTTAGGCTGCGGCCGATCACACTGGAGGCAATATTCATCACCTGCTGCGCGACCCCGTCTTTGCCGACTGGTGTGCTGTTCATGGTGTCGCCCACAATATAAACATTCGGCTGGGTGACTTGGATTTCGGCGCCAATTGCGCTCAGCGCTACGCCGCCCATGCTGTAGCCGTCCAAATTCAAATAACGAATTGGTACGCCGGTTTTCTTTTCCTCGGCCTGCAAGCCGTCCATAACAGCCTTAACGTAAGTATCGACGTCGATATAATCACCACCGTAATCAAGCGCAAAGACGTGCCCAAAGTTGGCATGAGCCTTAAGGGCTTCGGCGGCGATAGTCGATTCTTTAGTATTAAAGCCGGTTAAAACGATTGTCGCGCGGTCTTCGTCGGCGGTGTTTGTGGGGTCATAGATATGTTCAAGCTCTGGCTCAATACTAGCGGCGTAGGCTCTGCCGTTCTGGATATCTGCTCGCAAGAAGGCGCCCATAGTTAGCGATGCCATGCCCAGGCCAGCCATAACTACACCAGCGGCTTCTAGCCTTCGGATCCGTGTTTGACGTTGTATCTCGCGTCGGTGATGCTCGTATGCCGCCATATCGACTTTGGGCGCTGGTGGTAAATCGGACAAACCGGACGTCAACTCCGGGCTTTTCATTGGGGCATTATAGCACAGCCTAGCTGTAGTAAAACCTAAGGATGTACAATGGTGCAATGAAGCATAAGAAGCGTGGCCCAACTAATCCGCTATCGCCCAACCCGTCTGACTACTGTTATGCGCGCGGTAAAAAGAAGCGAAAATATAAAACTAAACTTGAAGCTGAAATTTTCGCACCGACGCATAAATTACAACAGTACGTCTGTGAGTACTGCGGTTTTTGGCATAATGGCAACAGTAGTCTAAATAATAAAGACTAGAGGTGTTGACACTATAGTATATCTAGCTAATTTAGGTTATGCTATATATAAAGTTCAACCAAGATAAAAATAGTGTCAAAAATAAAAAAATCATCGTCGACTAAACGTTCAAGCGGCCAAGCGCTGATAATTGTTATTGGTATTGTTTTGTCTTTGGCGGCCGTGGGCGGTTCGGCTCTAGCTTTTGAGAATTATGTGTTGCCGCATAAAGTGGCCGTTACTAATCAGAAGCCTAAGACAACCCCTAAGACAACAAGCGCGCCCAAAGCTGCGCCAACCAAGACTACTGCACCAGCTCAGACGCCTAAACAAACACAAGCTCCGGTAGATACTACCGTTCAGCCGACGGCACCGGTTGTAGCGACGCCACCCCCAACTCCGGCACCGCAACCGGTGGCCCAAACACAGCCATCGCCAGGTACAAGTGTCCAGCAGCTCGTACCAACTTCAAGTACCTCAACCAGTTCGACATCATCGACTAGCTCAACATCGAGCACGACTGGCTCGTCCGACCCCGCTCCAGCCACCGGTGGCTATAATTCAACCAACTGGTCAGGCTATGCTGCTTTAAGCGGCAAATTTACATCCGTAAGTGGCTCATGGGTGGTTCCGTCGGTGACCGGCACCGGCAGCGGCGAATCTGGCGATGCTAGCTGGGTTGGCATCGGTGGCGTCAACTCGAAAGATTTAATCCAAGCTGGCACTGATAACACAGTCAATGCCGACGGCAGCGTTACGACAATCGCCTTTTATGAAATGCTACCAGACCCCGCCATGCAAATCACTTCTCTTAAAGTTAGCGTTGGTGATACAATTTCAGTTTCGATTGTCCAGCAAGCCGACGGCACCTGGACGATTACCGTCGGCGACGTAACCACCGGCAAGGCCTATACTAACAACGTTAGCTATACATCTACCTACTCGTCGGCCGAATGGATCGAAGAAGACCCTAGCTACCTAAATGGCTCGCTGGTACCGTTTGATAAATTTAGTCACGTAGTATTTTCGGGCGGCGGTGCAACCATGAACGGTGCACTAACAACCATTACCGCCAGTGGCGCTCAGCCAATCACCCTAGTCGATAGCGCCAGTAACCCACTCGCCACGCCATCGGTTGTTGACAGTACTGGTGAAAGCTTTTGGGTAGTTAGAAACTAGTTCTAATTTTGACGATGATCTTGCCTATAGCTGTGGCAGTACGGTATCAAGAGCCTGACCAACGGTCATAACCTGTACGCCGGTTGAACGTATGTTTGACAACTCAGCCGATAAGTCGGATGGTGTCGTATGGTACGGGTCAGTGCCATTGTCGATGCCATGATAGACGATTACGAGCCAGCTATTGGTGTTAATAGCCTGGTTGACCCAATCGGCAACCTCGGCCGGAGTCGTGGTAGCTTCTATATTTTGGACGCGTATGTTGTACGGGTCGAAATTATCTTTGCTGTTATAGCCTACATCAACCGAACGGTGCGATCGATAATATTGTTTGACAGCGGTTAATACTGATTGGTTGTATAGACCTTCGGGGCTGGCAAAGTCGATTGCCGTATCACTACCAAACAATCCGCGGAGCGTAGATTGTGATTGGCTTAGTTCGGTGTTTAAGGCGCTACTCGTTAGGGTCGTTAGTGCGGGATGTGTTACTGTGTGTGATCCAATCTCGCTGCCCTGTGCTTTAAAGGCACTTGCCTGAGCGGTCGTCATGTAGCCGGGTGTATTGAGGAAACCCGATATCAGGTATTGAGTTGAGACGACGCCATATTGTTCAAGCAAAGGAAGGCCATTGGTGTAGGTTGAAGCGAGACCATCATCAAAAGTTAAACTCACGATTGGCTGCGAAAAACCGGTCGGAGTGTATTCTTGCATGCTATAGTCGTCAACTTGAAGCCAGCCATTGCTTGAGATCAGCATGAATACGGTAGCTGACGTGGCGCCCTTCGGCAAAGTGAATGTAGAGCTATATTGCGTCCAAGTAGTACTAGAGTTGCTATTAGGTAACGGTCGAGGAATTGTCATGTAGTTTTCGTTATTGCTTGAGTCGGTGTACATAACAACGGCGCTAGGCTGGGTGTTCGTTTTGTACCAAGCCGAAAACTTATAAGATTTATCACCCGACACAGACGATATTGGGTTAAAGTACCATTTTGCGTCCCCGCTAGAGTATTTACTGATTGTGACTTTAACGCTTTTCGTACTGTTGTGTCCGTCGTTTGTGATGTAGCTAAAAGTCGATGTATTCGTTCCCCACTTATCGTGTTGCCAGCCGGTAGGCTGATTGTTGCTGGCGCTCTCGACCGACGGGTTGGAAATTAGGTTTGACGTGGGCACTTTGACCATCAAACTTACGTCATCAATCGACAGCCATCCATTCGCGGCAATAAGATGAAAGATAGACACCTTTGTAATATTGGCCGGAATGGTCAGGTCGACAGACGCTTGAGCCCAAGTCTGACTTGCTGGAACACTCCCTAAATCAACGTAGGTAGCCTGACCGGACGCATCAAGGTATTGCGCGACCAATTCAGTACTGGTGCTAGATTGATAATAATCAGAATATGTATAGGCCTGGCCGGCATTAACCGCAACCGCGTTAGCATACCACTTGGCGTCACCGCTCGAATAGTTACTCATTTGAACATAAAGGCTTCTTGTGCCAGTGTGTCCAGTGTTCTGGTAGCTAAAATTCGACGTGTTTGTGCCCCAGCCACCCTGGTTCCACGAGTCGGGCGTTACGCCGTCGGTTGAGGTCTCCATCGACGGATTGGCAATTAAGTTCTGTGTTGTTGTTGGTGGTGTCACGAACAGAGCAAGTCTAACGTCATCGATAGTTAAGCTGCCGTTACTATCAATAAGATGGTATACAGTAACGGTTGCAACGTTAGAAGGTGTTGTGAAGTCGGTTGTGTACTGCATCCAGTTGGTTGCTGGCGCTGCTGGCGATAATTCCACATATGTACTATTGCCGCTATTATCGACAAACGCCGCGACGACCCTTGTGCTAACGTCAGAACGATAATAGTCAGAATAGGTGTATTTAGTGCTTGGTGAAACAGACACGGGGTTCGCTAACCACTTTGCGTCACCTGTCGAGTAGTTAGTTATATTAACCGTGGCGCTCATGCTTCCGCTGTGCGGATTAGTAGAGCTGTAGTCAAAGCTTCTAGTGTTGCTCCCCCAGCCACCCTGGTTCCAGTCAGTTGGCTGACCGCCGCTTGCCGTTTCAAAAGACGGATTAGATATTAAGTTAACTGACGCCGCCCTAACTGGTGGCTGCAAGCCTAATAATAGATATAATGATAGAAACAACCCTGATATTAAATACACAAACTTCTTCATACAAAACTCCCGCTTATATAACTATTATATTAAGCTTGCAACATCACGTCAATTATGGCCTGAATAAGTTTTTGCATAACCAGTTTAGTTACTTGGCGAGTGGAAAATAGTTGACGCTGGCAATTTGTGCGCTAACTGGGAACATATTTTGATCAATGCCGTCTGGCGGGTATTTCGCTGGGTCACCAGTGTACCACTTACCGCCAATCGCGAGATTCAAAATCAAGTGATATGGCTGATCGTATGGCCACTGTGTATAGTCGTCATTAGCACCTTTTGTTACCGAGTAGCATTCGTTGCCGTCAATAGTGAAGGTTATCTTGTCGGGCGTCCAAGATAGGCCGTAAACATGAAAAGTCTTATCGGAATCAGGCACCTTAAGGGTTGAGAAGTATTTTTCTGGGTATGGGTTATTGGTCGGATCTTTGAGCGAATGGGCGATACAATACATAACGTTAGGGTCAACACCCGACGTTTCGGCAATGTCCAGCTCGCCATTTAGGTAATATTTATTAGACCCACTTGGTATAGGGTTACCGTTATAGATGTTTTTAGATGGCTCAAGCCAGATTGCCGGCCACGTGCCTACGCCGACTGGCAATTTGGCGGTTACCTCAATCTTGCCATACTGGAAGTCCTCTTTGCCAAGCGTATCAACTCGGCCTGATGTGTAGTTATAGCCAAGTTCGCTCTGCTTATGCGCCTCGAGTACTAGTTTGCCGTTCTCTACCCTAACGTTACTCAAGCTATCGGTATAAACTTGTTTTTCTTCGTTAGCAATTGGTGGCCCATCAACAATATTCCAATCCTTTTTACCTAACGGTCCATCTGGCATCGTACTAAAATCCTGCGACCAGCTGGCGAATTTTTCGAATCGACCATCAGGAAAGGCCTGAACTTCCGGTTTTGCGGGTGGTGTTACCTCAGTACTACTCGGTGACGGTGAAGGCTCGGGTGCGGCTGTGGTCTGCTGCGGCCGGCTGTTTGGATTTGAAGGTGACCCTGTTGATACTGACTCCGTTTCAGCTGGTCCGGACTGAGAGAAGCTAGGAGCCACGGTCAGAGCCAAACTAAGAAGCCCGGTGAGACCAAGCCGCGTGGCCACGATCCTTAGTCGATGTCGTCTTTCTTGCTTTTCTTGGGCAATCAAATCGCCGACTTCGCCTAGGTCATGGGCATATTCAGGCTCCGTGTTACTGGAGCCGGCTGAGTTTATTTGACCATCTTTATGCATAGAACATTATTATAAACAAAACAGAGGTAAAAGTCAATAGGTATAGGATTGACAAATACTGTAAAACAGTATATATTTCGAATAGGTGGTACACGTAAATCTTAGGCCAATTTCAGCTTAGGCTGTGATTAGTCCAAGGTCGATAACCACTTGAAGCTTAAAAACCCGATGGGCATGGATGCCCATATTTTTGTGCAGGGACCAATCCGACAACACAAGGAGCGCGGTAGTGGCTGCTACAGTGAGGGACAGGACACCTCAACACGTCATCGGTAAACGATCCACGAGGCTCTACCCGGTAACCAAGACCAGCACGGTTGCACTGGTGCCGGCGTACAACGAAGAGGACTGCATCGCAGAGACGATCGAGTCGCTGATGAATCAGACAGTCCCGTTCATGTACGTGCTCGTCATTGCCAACAACTGCAGGGATAACACAGTTGCAATCGTGCAGTCGCTGCAGTCGGTGTATGGCGAGGACAAGCTGAGGCTGATCGTGATGGAAAAGAACGACGGTCTCAAGGCGGGAGCGCTCAACGAAGGCTTTCGCTACGTCGTGACTCACGGCGAACGACCCCACTTCATCTTTTCGATGGACGGTGACACGATCATCCACGAGAAGATGCTCGAAGAGGGCGTCAAGAAGTTCGCTCGGGAGCCAAAAACCGGTGGAATCTGCTCCGCTTACCGAACCATGCCGCTCGAGCGTTTCGAGCGGAGTGGCAAGGTGGGCTGGATCAAGAGGTTCCTCTGGCGGCAGCAGAACATCGAGTTCTCGCTCGCCAACGCCTGGCGAACTGAGACATACAAGAGTGCACGTGTTCTGCCGGGGGTTTCGACCCTTTACAGAACCGGCGCACTTGAACAGGTCGGCATGTTGCCGGAGCACGAAGGCCCCTGGGTCGTCAACAACCGTGTCGAGGACTACATCCTCACACTGGAGCTCAAAGACCTGGGATGGGGCGTCAAGTCCTACCAGGACATGATCAGCTGGAGCGACGTCCCGCTGGACCTCGTGACGCTGCGAAATCAGCGCCTGCGGTGGTACAGCGGTACGGTCGACGTGATTCGTCAGCGTGGACTGCGCAAGCACTCGCGCTACGAGTTGTTCACGATCTGGCTGCTCATGCTCAACCTGGTTGCCCGAGTGTCTCTGGTTAGCGGCTACTTGGCGCTGATGGTAACAGGAATCCCGATCCAGTGGGTGACCTGGTGCCTTCTGTTGCCTGTCGTCGCTTCGGCAACACAGCTGCACCGGCTGCACAAGTACGGTGACCAGCTCGACTTCTGGCAGTACTTCTTCACCGGAACACTTCTGGTGGTGGAGTTGTACGCGTTGTACAGGGAGACCCTGTACGCGCGTGCTATCTGGCAGAGCTACTACCGTCCCAACCGGGGCTGGTAGGCGACAATAGAGGTAGGAGGGCGCTTGCTGTACACAGCTCGGATCGGTGCGTCCGGGGCGGGGGCCACTGCGTTGGTCGCCATTCCGGCGTATTACGCGCACAACTCGTTGCTTTGGCGCGGGTTGTTCGTATGGATCGTGGTCGGGGCGCTGATCGTCTCGATTTCGATCGTCCGGTTCTGGATCGGTCACCGTCACTTCCTCATGGAGCGGCGGATTGCCGAGCACCAGACCGTCATGACCAGCTAGCCGATGGCATCCATACCACACCCCGCCAGGGGTGACTCGCAAGTTTGAGTCCCCCTGGCGGGTCTGGTAGCCCATTGAGCGTCGGAATAAGTGCTGCCTTTAGGCCGCTTTTCCGAAGCTTCTGTTTGCTTACGTAAATGTGTGTTTACGCCGATGATTCCAAAAGGATGAAAAGCATAACAAGATAATTCATTGATTATAAAACAAGCCCTATAGGTACGGCGCCACTATTCAAGTGGGCTGCATACGTATAGGGCTGACACCGCCTGGCGTTCACTCGTTGTGGTCGTAGAAGTAACGCCCCTTGACCGAGTCGTCGGCGATCAGGTCGATAGCCCAGAAGACGACCAGGATAACAAGCGACGCCCACCATCCGTAGTGCTCCCAGAACAACTCCTGACCGTAGTGGTTGAAAAGCTGGATTACGAAGTACCCAAGCTCCACTACCACGACTGCGGCGACGAGCTGCTTGATAAAAGACCAGAGCAGCCTCTTCAGACGTTGGCGTTTCAGTGTACTCACCTGCTTCCGTGTCGATGTAACTGCGGTGTGGCTGTATTATAACACTTAATTTAAAAAAGTAAATACAGGCTTAAAAAGCTGGGTTTGGAATTATTTCTCCGGTATCGTCCCACACATTGCCAGACCACGAGTCGAAGTTTGCCAGCGGTTCGTTGATGTGCAGCGGTCCATAGGCAAAATCACGCAGGAAGTGGTTGTTAGTAACAGTATAGCCAGCTTGATGATATTGTCCGTTGTTACCGTCGACGATAGCCAGAGTAAAACCACCGCCATCTAATAGGTTCTTATCAATTGTGATTGGTCCAGTACCGTCAGGACCTAAATCAGGTGCAAAAAACAGTGCCGAGTTTCCGCCTAAGCCGTTAATGTTGTTATGCCGGACAATTATATTACTGGAACCGTTCTGCATCTGTCCGCCGTCTGAATGTGAGCCCGTACCAGGTGTGAAGTTGTGTATATAAGAGTCTTCAAGGTCGGTGTTGTCGCCGAGTTTTACGCCATCTCCTAGCATATCGTGGATATTAAGGTTATATCCCTTCCAATTCGTGTATCCGACAGCCGTTTCGTCGATATTATAAAACTCTGAATTTCGAATTGTCGCATCACCGCTATAGACGCCAATTCCCGGTGTTGAGTCGTGAATCTTGCTATTTTCGATAGTAACATTGTTGGCCCGAACGTTGACTGTTCCTGTAACATCCATATTATAAAGCGTCATGTTGTCGTGCGTTATTGTCAGTGAGCCGTGGTATGGAATTAAGGTTGACCCTGGTGCGACGCCCGTGCAAGTTGCGTCTGGAAACGCTGGATATGCCGGACAGGCGGCAAAGGATGTTGGCGCCGAAACAACTGTTGATGGTGAGAACGTTGCATCCACCCAATAGTTGGCGTTTTGGTAATTACTTTGCGGAAACGTTGGAGATGCGGCGTAATCGTAAACACTAGCAGTACCAGTCTCGGATGGCGAAGCGACCACGAGATATTGACTTGAAAAATAAGATGAATTGAAAAAGCTTGACGTCGCCGCATAATTACCGTTTGGCGCATAATAAGATACTATGTAATCTGTGCCGGCTGTGACTTGCACGGGCGTATTAAATCGCGCCGCCTGCCAACCGGTGGCCGATTCATTGGTAAAAGTTACACTTCCCAAATTTGTGCCAGAAGTGGTCCACAGATTACCGACGTGCGTACCATTGTTGCCTGTATCTTTATAAAACCTGACACCTGTAATATATCCGTCGACCGACGGCCTAATGCGCAGCCCAACCTCGATGCCGTTATTGTCGGCTGCCGCTGTTGTGGGCGGTGTGTCCGTGTTATTGAATATTGTAATATCTGCCAGAGTAACCGTAACAGGTTGACTTGAGTCTGAAACGTTGCCAGCGACGTCGTATGCGGTAACAGCGTAGGAATAAGCGTCGCCAGGCAGAGCATTAGTGTCCGTAAAACTAGTTCCAGTAGTAGTTGCCAGCTTTTGTCCTCCGCGCCATATCTGATAACCTGCGACGCCGACATTGTCGGTCGCAGCCGACCAAGTTAACCGTACGTCGTGCTCGGCCGATTGCTCAACTGTAAAATTGGTTGGCTTTGTTGGTGGCGTGGTGTCGCTAGGTTGACCCAAAATAGGTGTCGTTATAGGAGCTATTTTCTTGACTAGGCTTGCCGAGCTAGAGTTTTGGTCTGTCGTTTGGGGCGTATTGCCGCTAGCATCTGAAGCCTTTGCTGCGACATTAAAACTATACACCTTAGGCTGACTGGCGTTACCGGAGGCGTCGTAAGCGATAATAGTTAACTCATGTTTGCCGGGTGACAGCGAAGAAATATCGATGGTTGCACTGAACGGACTGGCATAGCTAACCGCAGCAAGTTGACCGTCGACACGGTATTCTACTTTTCCGATGTTATTGCTATCACCGGTATCTATGGCCACATTCAGTGAAGTTGACTGAGCAACCGATAAGTCAACCGATGAGCTTAGGCTTACTACTGGCGGTGCGACATTATTCTTTGTCGTGGTTGATACAGAATCCTTTTTATTAGTATGCGAAGTCGTGGCGGCGACAACCAACCAGCCGACGCAAAAAATAACTAGGAGTGAAATAAGGAGTCGGACATTTTTTGTTTTTTTCGACACCATGATGTGACTATTATAACATTACATATTTGAAATTAACTATTTTTTGCCGTCGCCTAAGTGCTTACTGGCGACGCTTAAGGCAAATAAATAAGACCTAATATTCCGAATACTACTGATGACCAAATAAATACGCGTGTTGCTATTTTTTGCATATATTAATTATACCATTATCCCTGGTGTTACATAGTGCTATACGCGCCAGCGCCAAATAAGACAATCACGCCGCAAAGCGCAAAAAGCATCAGATCATATTCCCAGCCGCCGCGACTTGCCCAATAAGGGCTGTGCCACTTAAAGATATGTAGCGACATTGTCGAAATCATCAGAAGCATTAAGCCAAGCGCCGCCAGCTGCGGCAACACACCAAAAACCAGCCCCAGTGCGCCGGCGAATTCAGCCGTTGCCACAAAATAACCCACCGGCACCGAGACGCTGTTTTCGCGAGCGAATTTTTTAATGTTTTTGAATTTTTTACGCGAACTTACGAAAAATGTTAAACCAACGACCAGGCGTATTAACAGAAGTAACGCCGAATAAACAAATGCCGGATATTGGTTCGATAACATGGTTATAGTTTAGCACTGTTTGGCGGGGCGTCGCATCGAAAGGTGGGATGCCCCCACTAGTCTATAGAGCGGTTTGATTATACCACCCTGGGTTGGTGACCTCTCTAAATCCTGGCGGTGTGCTACCGAAGTCATATTGATAGGTATACTCATGTCTATCTACTAATGAACCTTGGTCAATGCGAGCCCGTACAACATCTTGAGCCTGTGCTTCAAAATCTGCTGCCTGAGTATGTATTTGACGCAGGGACTCTTCGATAACGCTTACGGCGAAGATAAACGGATATACTTCGTTGTCGTCCTTCTTCGCTAGAATTTTTGTAAAACGAAAAAAGCCCCCGGCAACGAGTAAGGTATTATTAAATCCGTCACCATTAATGAAGATTTTGTGCCCATTGTATTCTTCATAATCCATAAAAGTACTCCCGTATATTATGACTCTTTATGCTCGTCGTTTATTCGTAGATGGACTTAGATGCTATATATATTTATCGATATCGTTTACGAACAGCCTTAGTATGTCGCCCTTCTTAATTTTTGATTTGCCGTGCCCGAGGTCTCGCCTTATTGCCAGCATTAACTCCTCTAGTTGGAAAAGTGTCTTATAAGTTTTGTCGTCAGGATCAATAGGTGTAACGCGCAATACCCCCCACTTAGCAACAACTTCATTCGAACCATATGACAAAAACAAGGGTGTTTTATTAATAAAGAATTCTTGAATTTCTTTTTGCGTGGGATTATTTACGATGTCATTTTTGCCTAATATTCTAAGATACAACTTAAAAACATCATTATATAGTTCGACCTTCTGGGAGCGAAGCGACTGATCAGTGAGTTGCTTCATTTGAATTGATTTGTTTGTTAATACGGTCACGACTGCTACTACTATCAATGCTACACCTGAAATAATACTCGCCTGAAGCGGCTGAGCTAGTTTTAGAAAAGCTTGAGCCAAAATATTACCGACAATAAGAACGGCTATAGCAGCTAGTGTTATAGCTAAAAATCCCATTAATAGTAGACTTTTTTTCATAAAACACATCATACACTTTATGATAAAAGTAGTATAGGTATTGGAAATATTCACCTGTATTTAGCGCGGTAAATATAAGCACTAATAATTAACTATGAATAAATCTCCGACAATGAGGTAAGTTAGTTTTGCTACTTTAACAGGACGCTAGGGATGGGAATATAATTTTTAACGATGAACTTAAGCGTGCACGCTAAACTCTTGCCTCAACTTCTCCGGTCACTTTGTTGAGCGTAACACCGACTCTGTATTTTTTGGGCATAGCCTGATCGCGATTTTCCTTAGGTATCTCAAAGATGGTTAGCTGCTTACCAAACTCTTCTTGCATACAGTGGATGAATACGTCCTCGATGGCATGCCAAATATTACTAAAAATTACCTCTGCATTCTGGAGGCTGTGCATGGGATGGCCGTCGAAAGTCGGCTCTTTTATGTTGTGCTCACCGTCGTTACGGTAGGTATATAATGCTTTCTGCCAGGTTCTTTTATCTTCTTTGATGCGCTCAGTCATTTGAGGGTCAACTTCAGGATGGGCAATCTGAAAAGCGGCGACAAGTTGATCAAAATTGACGTCTTTGTCAAAAACATATCCAATATCGTAGCCAAGTAACTTCATTAATTCTTGAAAGCGGCTCTTGTAAGCAACCCACAGGTGTCCGTATAGGTCTCTATACGCTTTGGTTGTCTCAAGCTCTGTTGAAAGAAAGCCTTTCGATTCGCGCAGACGCCGCAAGTCTATAAACGCCTGGCCGAGCTCTTCTGCCATAGACATGGCTAAGCCCGTTGCAGCCTCCTTTTTAATTTCAAAAGCAGTAACCGGATCATCACCGCCATCTACCTTGAGAAAAGGAAAAAAATCCAGCATAGTCATTTCGGTGCGCGCAACCCACGGCTCACTGGCGCCAAAATCAGCAACCTTTTTAAGCTCAAGTTCAAATGGCATGACAATATTGTACTACGTTTTTGGCGCTCAGAGTTATCTAGTGTCAAAAGTTTGGCGCACCACCTCTTGTACTTCAAATCAAACAAAAATACACCTCATTTGTAGGGGTGTATTTCGTTAATAAGTGCTCTGGCAGGGGAGACAGGACTCGAACCTGCAACCAACGGTTTTGGAGACCGCTACTCTACCATTGAGCTACTCCCCTTTATTGCCTGTGCAATATTGTATCAAATGTCACCACCTTAGCCAAGCAGGCGTGGTGCGCGCACGGAACTTGTGGTATGTGACCTGCGTTACATAAGCCAAATCTATAATTCGACTTAGTTTTAATATATTTACCAGCCATTATAGATATAGGCTTCAACATATCCACAAGCAAAAAACTGTCGTGAAGTGTTGTAAAAGCATAAGCTGGTGTCTATAATCATGAGTGAAAGATCCAAAGAAACATAAGGAGATTCGGGAACGCTTTGCGTGACTCATTAACAGGGGTATGAAAATATTAATGCTCGGGTGGGAGCTTCCACCACATAACAGCGGAGGCCTTGGCGTTGCATGTTATCACATGGCGAAGGCACTAGCGCTGAAGGGGGCCGAGATTGATTTTGTTGTGCCCTACTCTGCCGAGCACCCCAATATCGACTTTATGAAGATTCATAGCGCGACAAAGTTGTCGCCGCTTGAACGTTATGGACTTGGTGCTTACGATAGCAAACATCTCTTGAAACACCTTGACGGTGAAGATGCTAGTGACCTTAAGGATATGCGCGGTGTGCAGCAGCGTTACGTACGTTTTGTTGAGCGCTTGGTTGAAGATAATGTGCCCGACGTTATTCACGCCCACGACTGGCTAACGATGGAAGCTGGCATGCGCGCCAAAGAGTTAACCGACGCACCATTAATTGTGCATGTTCATGCCACCGAATTTGACCGTGCTGGCGGCGCTGATGGTAATCCGTTGGTTCACGATATTGAATATAACGGTTTGATGATGGCCGACCGAATCATCGCGGTTAGCAACATCACCAAAAACATTATTATTAGCAAATATGGTATTCCGGCCGACAAGATTGAGGTCGTACATAACGCAATTGATCTAGATAGCTTTGACGGCGACTACGAATACGACCGCCGCACCTATAACTATCTAGAGGCTTTGAAGTCCGAAGGCTACACGATTGTTAGCACCGTGACGCGCTTTACGGTCCAAAAGGGCCTTGATCAGCTGGTGCGCGCCTTTGCCAAGGCTACCGAAAAGTATGACAAATTGGCGCTACTGCTGGCCGGTGACGGTGAACAGCGCAATGAATTGATTGAGCTGGCCGCTAGCTTCGGTATTGCCGACAAAGTCTTCTTTACCGGTTTTGTCCGCGGTAAACAGTTGCGCGACGCTTATAGCGTGTCCGACGTGTTTGTTATGAGTTCCGTCAGCGAGCCGTTTGGTTTAACGGCACTCGAGGCTGCTCACCACGGCAATGCTTTGATTATTAGCAAAACATCCGGCGTTGGTGAAGTTTTACATAGTATTTTCCGTTATGATTTTTGGGACATTAACCGTTTAGCTGACCAGCTTGTCGGTATTGCCACCTCTAGCGCATTACAATCGTCGCTAAAGGACAATATCAAACAAGAATACAGCCGGTTTTCGTGGAATGATGTCGCCGAACGCTGTTTATCAACTTACCGTGCTGCGAGAGAGAGGGTCTACGCATGAGCAAAAAAGGGGTGGTGCTGTATTTGCATGTCCATCAACCATTGCGCGTCCGCAATTATACTGTGTTTGACGTTGCCACCAACCACGACTACTTTGATGAGTCGAGTTACGACACCGATCGTAACAACGAAAAAGTAATGCGCAAAGTGGCCGATAAGTCATATCGACCAATGAATTCACTTCTGGAGCGCCTACTGGCCGAAAATCCAGAATTTCGTTTGAGCTTGAGCATCACTGGCACATTCATTGAACAAGCCGAAAAGTGGGCGCCAGATGTTCTGGAAAGCTTCCAGCGTTTGGTCAAAACTGGCCGAGTTGAGATTGTGGCCGAGACTTACTACCACTCCCTCGCTTTCTTTTACAGCCGCGATGAGTTTGAGCGCCAAGTTCGCGCCCATCAAGACAAGATCCGCGAAGTATTTGGCGTCGAAACTAAGGTTTTCCGTAATACCGAGCTGGCTTATAACGACGAGCTTGGTAAATGGGCCGATGACTTTGGCTTCAAGGGCATTCTGGCCGAGGGTTGGGACCCTATCCTGGGCTGGCGCAGTCCAAACTTCCTATACCGGCCGGTTAATACCAAAAACATTGGTTTACTACTAAAGAACTATCGCCTGTCTGATGATCTAGCCTTCCGTTTTGGTAATCGTGCCTGGAAAGAATGGCCGCTAACCTCTGAGAAATACAACGAATGGGTCAAGGCCGCGTCTTACGACGGTGATTTAATCAACCTGTTCATGGACTACGAGACCTTCGGTGAGCACCAATGGGAAGACACGGGTATTTTTGACTTCTTTGGCGCTTGGGTTAACGAGTGGCTCAAAGATGAAAACCATACTTTTTACACCGTTTCTGAAGCAGTTGCCTCTAACGAGCCGGCCGGTGAAATTAGCATGCCTAACACCGTAACTTGGGCTGACACGGAGCGCGACTTAACGGCTTGGCTGGGCAATGCCATGCAACACGAGGCGCTTGGTCACCTGTATGCCATGGAAGATCACATTTTGCGGACTGGCGACGTTGACTTAATCGCCGACTGGCGCCGCTTGCAGACATCTGACCATGTTTACTACATGTGCACCAAATGGTTTACCGACGGTGACGTGCACGCCTACTTTAGCCCTTACGAATCGCCATATGACGCATTTTTGTACTTTATCAATGCCGTGCGCGATCTCCGCTACCGTCTTCATGAAGACCATCATAGCGGGGGCCTGAATGTCTAGGCCGATCGTCTTATCAAACGGTGAGATGCACGTAGCGCTCAACGAATTTGGGCTCGTGCATGAGTTTTATTACCCTTACGTTGGACTTGAGAATCACTCGGCCGGTACTGGTTTGCGCCACAAGATAGGTGTTTATGTTGATGGCCAAATTAGCTGGCTTGATTCCGACCCACGCTGGAAGTTTACTTTTAGCTACCCGTCGACGGCTTTGATTGGCCATACCTTCATCAAGAACGAGGCTCTAGGTATTATTCTAGAGTTTGATGACTGTGTCGATGCATATATTAGCGTCTTTATGCGTAACATTCATGTTGTAAACCTGTGGCCGCAGAAGCGCGAAATCAGATTGTTCTTGCACCAAGCCTTTGCTATTGGCGATTCGCGCAGCAATACCGACACCGCTCAATACTTACCAGATAGTGAAGCAATCCTGCACTACCGCGGCCGACGCGCCTTTATGGTGTCTGGACAGCATAATAATATGCCTTTTGACCAGCATTCAATCGGTTTGTTTGGTATTGAAGGCCACGAAGGAACCTTCCGTGATGCCGAAGATGGCGAACTTTCTGGCAGTAATGTTGAGCACGGCCGCGTTGATTCTATCTTGCGCTTTAACTTAAATATTGCCGCTCACAGCTCGGAACGCGTTCTGTATTGGGTTGCCGCCGGCACCTCAACGCGTGAGGCTAACTATGTCCACAAACAGATGAAAGACGACGGCTTATTAAAGCGCCTGCACGACACGGCCACTTGGTGGGACGAGTGGATCAAGCCGGCAGTCGATATTGCCAAAAAACTACCGCAGCAGTACCAAGAATCGTTTGTCGATAGTGTCATGATTATTAAGTCGCAAATCGATAAGCGCGGCGCAGTCATTGCCAGTACCGACACCACGATGCTTAATTATTCACGCGACGCCTACGCCTATTGTTGGCCACGTGACGGCGCCTATGCGCTGTGGCCGTTAATTCGCATGGGCTACAACGATGAAGCCTACCGATTCTTTGAGTTTTGTAAACGCAGCCTGCATCCATCTGGCTATCTGATGCACAAATATCGCGCCGATGGCGCCCTGGGTAGCAGCTGGCATACTTATGTGCACGAAAACGGTGTTATCGCGCCGCCGATTCAAGAAGATGAAACTGCCTTGGTCGTCTTTATGTTTGCTCAATACTACCAAATGCACCCGTCCGGCTCGCTGCTAAAAGATTTTTACGCATCGATGATTCGTCCAATGGCCGACTTTATGACCGAATATATCGACGAAACGACTGGCCTACCGCGACCAACCTACGATCTGTGGGAAGAAGTCTTTATGACGACGACCTACACTGTGAGCTTGACCTATGCGGCCCTGCAAGTGGCCTCAGAACTAGCCTCAATCATGCAAGATGATGTGAGTGCTGTTCGTTGGCAAACGGCCGCAGCTGACATCAAGGAAGCATCTGCTAAATACCTGTTTAATAAGTCGCGCGGCGTGTTCCACAAGTCGATTATCGTTCAGAACGGCCAAGTTCAGTACGACCAAACGATTGATTCATCGGCTGTGTTTGGGGCGTTCCTGTTTGGCCTGTTTGACTCCGACAGCGAAGAAATTAAGTCATCCGTAAAAACATTAGTTGATACATTCCATGTTAGCCGTGAAGCGCCGGGCGTGCCGCGCTACGAAAACGATAATTATCGCCGTCAGAGCCCAGATATCAACGGCAACTGGTGGTTTATTTGTACGCTTTGGCTAGCTCAATATTATATCGATCAAGATAAAGAAGCCAAAAACGACGACATAACGGCCATATTAGACTGGGTATTGTCGAAAGCCTTGAGTACAAGCATGCTAAGCGAACAAATCGATCCAACCAACAACCGTGTAATTTCGCCAGCACCGCTCACCTGGAGTCATGCCGAATACGTCTCAACCCTACTCGATATGATTATGGAGGACAGTAGTGCACCCAAGAGTAAAACTAGCCGCAGCTAAAGCTCGGGCCGCAATCGTACGTGGTGGGCCGGCTCAGCGCTCGCGCGGTCGCTCGATTCGGCGCTTTAGTGATGCTTTAGGGTTTGTCTACTTTGGTGCGGTTGATCCTAGGCGCGACGAGCAAGTCGTCAGGGGTCTAACTGTCTCAGCGACGCATAAAGACTTTCATTATAGTTCAGGTGCCTACGAGGGCTACGAGATTCAAATTGTCGACCGTCTAGATGTGGCTCTCGACAGCAAAGGCGAGCCGGTGCGCCGCCAGTGGCTAATTATGCAAACAAGCCTAGCGGTTAAGGGTAATATTCCACACATGTTTATCAAACCGAAAGGTCAGTCGGAATACAATCATTTGTTTCAGGCTTTAACGACCTTGCAGCCAGTCCACCCGACCGATGCTCCGATTGAGTTTACAGATCACTATGAGCTCTACTCTCACCTTGATTATTTGTACGACATTGACCGCTTATTGCCACCGGCGGTTCTGCGTATCATTTCGGCCCATTTTTGGCCACTTGCTGTCGAGGTTTACCAAAACTCGGTCTATATCTATTCGTTACATCCAAAACTAACCACCCATCTGCTAGAAACAATGGTCAAAAATAGCGCCTGGTTGGCCCAGACGCTAGATGATGAATCCGAAGTTCCTACAGATTAACCCTTGCGAGCCTTGACTTCGTTGCGACCGAGGTTCTTTTTAGTCTCGGTGTAAGTCGCGTGCTTACGAGCAATCGGATCGTACTTCTTCAGACTAATTTTCTCAGTCGTGTTTTGCGTGTTTTTGGTGGTGTAGTAAGTACGGTGACCCGAAAGTTCGCTCACCAAACCAACCAATTTCCGCTTTGTATTCTTCTTTGCCATATCAGTGGTTGATTATAGCAAACATATCTGTTTTTAACAACCTTTACGCCAGCGTTGACAAACAAAACCATTTTTGACACTATAAACGTGTTCGTTCTTGCGATTGAAGGGATGCTGTCATGGCCAAGAAGCCGTATCAAGACAGAGAGCGCACCTCTGACCCACGGGTTGTCGAGGCGCGCCTTCGCCACGACATGTCCTACGCGCGTCGAGTCGTCGACGAGACCTACATCAAGGCCGTCGCCGCCGATCTGCTTCGTACTGCCGAATGGGAGACGTACTCCGCGGCCAATCTGGTCGCTGACATCGAAAACCACCTGCGGGCCCTTGCCGAGCGTGACAGAAACAAGCAGGCGGCGGACTTCTTCCGTGGCATTGCATCCGCGAAGTAACCAACAACCAGGAACGAGCATGGCCCCGTGAGAAATCTCCGGGGCCTTGTTCTTTGTCTGTAAATAAAAATGGAGCCACGACTGGGATTTGAACCCAGGACCTCTTCCTTACCATGGAAGCGCTCTACCAACTGAGCTATCGCGGCACGTTAACCTCGATAATTTTAGCAGAAATTACCCTTTGCGTAAAGGTAGATGGCGCCTAAAGTAAAGCATGACCCAAATATCAAGGCCGAAGGCGACAACCCATCCCAGCGCAATTGAGTAGAGGTTTAGCGGATCATGAAGAGGTCGTAAGCCAACGCCTAATATAGAGACCAGAGATCCATATGTAAATGAAGCGTAGACGGCGAATAGGTTAATTACTAGAAATAGCTGCATTTTTGTTCCGCGTCGATATAATATTGCGGTATTTATGATTATCGCGGACACAAGAGACAGTAGTGGGCCTAACAACATGAAGAATAATGATATGACTAACGTTGATCCGGCGTATTGACCTTCATTATAAAACGACAAAACGTGCGGAATTGATGGAACCGTTGTGATTGCGTAAACCAGTATCACGAGCACCGTAAGCACTCCGAAGTATAGCTGAGAGCGGATTCGGTCAATACTAGTTCGTTTGCCGAAAACAAATACCGTAACCAATAGCTGAATTACAAAAGCGCTAATTAGCTGTACGGCTAGGGCGCTGCCGTTGTGCCACCAGTGCCACAAGAATATCTCGAATGCTTTACCCCATAGCCACCAGGTAATGGCGCTCCATAGTATTGCTGAAGTCGAAAATATTACACCGGCAACCAGTGGCTTTGACTGTCTCCATATTTTAGCGATTACCCAACCCGTACCAAATGCGGCTATAGGAAATACAATATCCTGCCAGATTGAAAGCTTAATGGAAGAACCGATGCTCATTATTCCTGGTATAACAAATACTGATGCCAACTGTGTGACGTAAACGACTATAGCGCTGATGATTAGCGGCTTTGCTAAGATATCCAGGAAACTTTTCTTTTTAACCATGATCCCAGTCTAGCACTAGCATTATCAAACACCTATACGTACTAATTTGTGCGTATAAACAAAAAACGCCTCATTCGAGACGTTCTTTGTTTGGTACAGGGGGTAGGATTCGAACCTACGAAGGCGAAAGCCGACAGATTTACAGTCTGTTGTGTTTGACCGCTCCACAACCCCTGCGCACGAATTGTTAATTTGGAGCCGCTTCAGGGATTCGAACCCGGGACCCCCTCTTTACAAAAGAGGTGCTCTAACCAGCTGAGCTAAAGCGGCATTTAACTTTATGTATTTTACTTGATTAACACCGTAAAAGCAAGCTTATGGGCGCTACATAATTACGCGGCGCGGCTGTGTCAGCTTCTTAGGCTGGCCTTGCGGAATAATCATATTGGCGGCTTTTTCGCGTAGTTTCAAGGCTAGCTCGGCCTCACCGATACGTTCGTAGGCGTCGGCTAGAATGGTCAATGTCTGCGGAATTGGGTCTAACTCAACTGCACGTTCTAGCGACTCAATCATCCGTCGATCGTTGCCGAGCTTTTCTTGCACTTTGGCATAGGCAATGTGACGTGTGGCAAGCTCGTTGTCGATGGCCAAGGCTTGCTCAAAGGCCAAAGCGGCCTTGTCGTAGTCGCCGGTTTCGTAATAAATTAGGCCGACGTTATGCAAACTGCTGGCGCTCGGCTCCAGACTCTGGGCGATTTCAAAACACTCAATCGCCTCTTTGTACTGCTTTTGTTTGGCATACAGAATACCTAGTCGGTTATAGGCGCTGGCGTTACGGTCGTCGACACGCAAAATAGTCAACAGGGCGCGTTCAGCACGCAAATATTTACGCTCAACCAAAGATTGCTGAGCAATTGACCAAAGTTGATCAAGCTTTTCAGATAATTTAGACGGTAAATTAGCCGCTACCTCACCTACGGTTTGTTTCTGATACAAAACCCAGGCGCCAAAAAGAGCAATAACTAATAATCCAAGCATTTCTGTTACTTATTGTAACACAATATCGGCCAAAATCAGGCGGACGTTGCCGTTCTGTTCGATCCGCTGATAGGCGTTAAGTAAATTATCTATCTTTACAACCAGCGACGAAGCATCTTTTGGCGATAGGTTTTGGCTGAGCAGCTTGGCCGTGTCGTCAAGCAGAGTTAGGGTTCCGGGTCGATCGTCGCGATATTTCTCGGCTACCAGTAGTCGTTTATACGGTGTAGCTTGCAAAAATTCCCGCGCATCGCGCACAATTTCACTGCGCGACGCAAAATAGGCTTCGTCTTGCGCTAACCTGCTTAGTTCAGCCGGCAAACCACCGGCAATAAACATCAATTGAGCTCGCTGGCGCTGATCTTTGATATCTAGTTCGTCCAACAGGGCCTCAGATTGAGCCTTGGTGATTGTGCGCAGTTCATGAGCCTCAACGCGTGAGCGAATAGTCGGCAAAAGCAGTTGTGGCGCATGGGTTAACAAAATGTAGTGCGTCTGTGGCGTCGGCTCTTCGAGCAGCTTTAAAAAGGCGTTTTGCGCCGTTTGACGCATCCTTTCGGCGTAATCAATGATCACGACACGCATCGTATCGGTTTTGCCGCGCGTGTAATCATACAGACTACGAATGCGATCTACGGTAATAGTCCCCTTTTCGAGGTCAACTTTTTCGTCACGTTCCGGCAAGATAACTAGCGGCTGAACCTTGAGTTTACTGGTTATATATTCAGCGGCACTACTTAAACCGATGCCATCTGGGCCGCTAATCAGAACCGATTGCGGCAAATTGTGCGCCAGTTGATCGATCGCAACTTGTGAAACCTGGTGAAAATACCTAGCTGGCATCATGAAATTCCGGAAACAACTGTTTAAATTCGTTTGGCAGCGGTGCCACAAAAACTTTGCGATCAGATGTAGGAATAGTAATTTCTAGACTGTAGGCGTGCAAATACAACCTATCAGATGGCTTGCCATACACCCGGTCGCCATGAATCGGCGTGCCAATATAGGCCATATGAACGCGCAGCTGATGCGTCCGTCCGGTCTTGGGCGCTAACTTTACCAGAGACAGATTTTTATTAGCATCAATCACATCATAGGCCGTCTCGGCATCTTTGCCGCCAGCGTCTACCCGAAAAGTGCTCGGCGTGCTTGGATTACGGCCAAGCGGCAGGTCAATCAGGGCTGAATCAAGCTTCGGTCGGCCATCAACGATCGCCAAATAGGTTTTCTTGGTTTTGCGATCGGCAAATTGTTTTTGTAGTAAGACGGCCGTTTCGGGGTTGCGGGCGCCAATAATTACACCAGAAGTGTCGCGGTCCAAACGGTGCACAATGCCCGGTCGGTTCGTCTCAAGCCCAAAACTCGTATAGCGCCTAAAGAATTCGGCCACCGTAAACTCATCGTTCAGCTCGCCTTTGGAGTGAGTCAAGACGCCGGCCGGCTTATTAACGACAATCACATTATCGTCGAGGTATAAAATCGGTAACTCGTGCGCCGAGTAATCAAGCTTTTCCGGGAAATTGACCGCTATCGACGACGTCTCGCTGACCTCTGTTTTTGGCGACGATGCGACATCACCGTCGACTAAAACAAAACCTGATTTAATATATTTCTGCAAAGTACTGCGCGAAAACTCCGGATAGCGTTCGGTCAGTTCAACATCGAGCCGTTTTTTAGCCGAAACAGCCTCGAATAGATAGCAATCGTGGCCCTTAAAAGGTATGCCATAGGTCTTGTGGCCGCCATCTGGACTTTTGACAAGCTCACCGGTGATATTTGGATTAGTCGTTTTTACCAAATTTAAAAGATCATCGGCGTCATCACTGGCTTTAGAATCAAGAATGATAACATAGCGCTGCTTGTAAAACCGAAAATCAACCAGAGTCGTCTCTTGGTATGGGTGGTAGTTTTTGGTATAAGTGACGCTGCGCGAGGTATCTTCGTCTGTAGCGCGTTTAAAACGCCTCAGGACAGCCAGAATATCCGAAGTCGACACCTTGACCATCTTAAGCCTTTGGTCGCAATCCGACCGCTTGCTGCACTTTAAGGAGCGTTTCGTTAGCCACGGGTGTCAAATCGCGTTCTGATTGCTCAAGCTTGGCCAGTACGACCGCATCGTCTACGCTTGCTAGTTTTTGCTGGAAGTCAACCAAGAAGTTCTTAACCGCATCGGCAACAACGGCCTTAAAATCACCATAACGGGTTTTGCCCTCAAACTCAGCCGCAATATCATTCAACTTTACGCCTCGCAATAAGGCTAAAATTTCTAGTAAATTACTAATTCCTGGCTGATTAGCACGATCAAAGCGAACCATTGCCTTGTCGTCGGTCGTAGCGCCCATAACCTTACGAGCAGCCTCGTCTGGGTTGTCTCCCAAAAATATAACTCCCCGACCCGATTCATCGCTCTTGCTCATTTTTTTGGTTGGAGTCAATAAGTCCATAATCCTTAGGCCCTGATCCTTGCCGAAGAAAGCATGCTGCTCTTTGACAGCCTCAGGAATATCGAATAACTCGCCAAAACGGTTATTCATCCTCTCGGCGATATTACGAGTAAACTCAAGGTGCTGCGTCTGATCGTCACCTACCGGTATATATTTGGCGCCGTATAGCAATATATCTGCTGCCATTAAAACCGGGTAGTTAAATAGGCCTACAGATACCCTATCGATATGGTTATTTTCTATCTCAATCTGTTTGTCCTCATCCCATACTAGCTCACCATTAACCGGTTTGAGGGGGGGCGTTTCCATCCGAGGTTGCGATAATATATGTTGAGACTTATCTTTAAACTGAGTCATACGACTCATTTCGCCAAATCCAGTAAAACAATCTAGAATCCACGTGAGCTCGCTGTGTGCCGAGATATAACTCTGTCGATAGAGGTAAATATCAGAGTTATTTAGAGGTAAACCAGCCGCCGTAAATATACGTGCGTTATGCAACGTCTGTTCGTATAGCTGCGTGTGATCAATTGGTGTTGTAAAACTATGCAGATCAGGAATAAACATATTAATTTGATATTCGCCAGCATGGTTTCTGGCCATATCAACCGTCGGTAAAATACCACCAAAGTAATTACCTAGTGTCAAATCATTATTAGCGCGAATACCGGTCAGAATTACAGTTTTACTCATTGCTAGTTATTATACCATCCCTTTAAGGGCTTTCACCACCTGGCCAACATACAAACCGCGCACTTCATGACCCGCGGCAACGGTTTTTAGAACAACCTTCTTGTTATTGGCCGTTAAATAACGCAGATTTGCGCCGTTTACCACCGGGTCAAGCAGCCCCTGAAAGATCGTGATTGGTTTTTTAAGCGTTAAAGCATGGGCCAAGCTTTCTTGGTTAATAATACTGGCTTCAAGACTGGCAATATAGCTGGCTATGTTCTCATCATTAAGGTTAAACGACGAATTTAATAGCCCCGCCCGCAGCGCCAGCTGCGATATCCTCACAAATTGCTTGGGATATTTATGTACCTCGCGGTATAACTGGCGCAAACTGGCATCTTTAACGGCGCCAAAATAACGCCGATCACCATCTGGGCGATAAAATGGCGGACTGCACAAAACAAGTGATTTTACCAGTATTGGATACCGCCTGGCTACTTCAACCGCTACCAGCGCCCCCAGCGAATGCCCCACCACAATTAGCCGCCGATTAAGCTGAAGCTTCAGCAAGGTGGCGATAATTGCCTTAGCCTGGGTGGTGGTGTCGTATTTTGCCCAATCCGGCTTCGGTGAGTTGCCAAAACCTAAGAGGTCGATGCTATAAATCGTTACATCTTCGGGCATTTTGGCGATAACTTCGCGCCAAGCGTCGCCGGTGTTGCCTATTCCGTGAATAAATAAGATAGCGGCCTTTGATTTGGTTGGGCGCTGATTGTAGCGTACCTCGAGCGTATAAGGCACCCTTAACCATTTGTGAACTAGTTTGTCTAACACAATCCTATTCTAACAAAAAAGACCCCCTGACGAGGATCTTTTTCGTAGATTTGCAGTACTAACGCTTCGAGAATTGCTCGCGTTTGCGGGCGCTGCGTAGACCGTATTTCTTGCGCTCTTTTTCGCGTGAGTCGCGCTTCAACAGCTCGGCTTTCTTGAGCGTACCACGAAGGTCACCAAAAGCGGTTGTCAGAGCCTTGGCTACAGCCAACTTGATAGCGTCAACCTGACCAGCAACACCACCACCCGCAACACGGATAGTAACGTCGAAGTCACCTTGTTTGTTAACAAGTGCTAGTGGGTCGGTAATTTCAGCCAACAAAGTTTTGTTGTCAGATAGGTACTCAGCAGCTGGCTTGTCGTTGATGGTAATGTTACCTTTACCAGTGTACAAGCGGGCGCGAGCAGTAGCGCTCTTGCGTCGTCCTAGACCGTAGAAATATTTTTTCTCAGCCATCTTACTTTACCTCAACTTTCTCTGGAGTTTGAGCGGTGTGAGCGTGCTCGCTACCGGCAAAAATCTTCAGACGGGCCATGCGATCGGCGGCCAATTTGTTCTTTGGAATCATGCCTTTAACGGCATTTTCGATGATGCGCTCAGGTGCTTTGGCGCGAACTTCGGCCAAAGTTGCATCTTTGATACCACCAGGAAAACCTGAGTGGCGGTAGTAAATCTTGCCGGTTTCTTTATTGCCGGTAACTACGGTTTTAGCAGCATTGATGATTACGACGTAGTCGCCACCGTCAACGTGTGGAGTGTAGGTTGGTTTGTACTTACCAATCAAGTATTTAGCAGCTTCGGTCGCAATGCGTCCTAGCGGTGCTTCAGCGGCATCAAGCAGAATCCAGCGGCGTGAGACGTCGGCAGGTTTTTGTGAGAAGGTCTTAAACTCGGCCATTACGCTTTCACCTCTTCTTTCTTAGCAACTGGTTTCTTGGCAGCGGCTGGTTTTTCAACTGGCTTAACGACCTCGGCTTTTGGAGCGGCCTTAAGTTCGTCGACAAACTCGATAATCGCCATTTGGGCGGTGTCGCCAACACGCAGACGGGTTCGCTCAACGCGGACGTGACCGCTAGTGCGACCAGTCAGCTGAGGAGCAATTTCGTCAACGAGTTTAAAGGCGGCAACTTGAGTGGTCAGCCCAGCAATCACCATGCGGCGGTTTGCTAGGTCACCCTTTTTAGCCTTTGTGATCAATTTTTCAATATAACGGACTAGTTCTTTAGCCTTTGGCAAAGTCGTTTCGATTTTGCCATGCATGACCAAGTCAGTCGCAAGACCCTTCAAAAGGGCTTTGCGCTGGTCGCGCTCGCGGCCGAACTTTCGTCCTACGTAACCGTGTCGGTGCATATTCTAAAGTTCCAATTCCGCCAATTTATCTTTAACTTCATCAAGCGCTTTGCTGCCGAAACCCTTTAGTTCGCGTAGATCTTGCTCTGAAAGAGTGACCAAGTCGTGAACAGTGCGGATGTCGTTGTTAATCAAAGCGTTAGCTGTGCGGGCACTCAGGTTGAGCTCTTCAATTGGCGTATTGAGCTCGCTGGAGTCGTCCTCTGCTTCTTGACCAAGTGCTGGAGCTGATTCAACGGTAGTTGAACCGGCTAGAGCGGTGTATTGGTTAACCAAGATAGCAGCGGCTTCCTCAAAAGCTTCGCGTGGGCTTAGTGAACCGTTGGTTTCGACGTTCAGGGTCAATTTGTCTAGGTTGGTTTCTTGGCCAACACGGGTGCTATCAACTTTGTAGCGAACGCGGATAACCGGGCTGTACAAAGCGTCAAGGGCGATCATGTCGCTGTGCAAGCGGTGAGCGCTTGACTCTTCGATGGTCTCGTAACCGCGACCAGCTTCAGCAACAATATCCATAACAACCGTCTTCTTAGGGTCGTCAATTGTGGCAATAACTTGGTCTGGGTTAACGATCTCGACGTCGGCGTTAGCCTTGATGTCGGCAGCAGTAATGACACCGGCACCCTTTTTCTCTAGACGCAGTTCAACTGGTTCGTCAGTTTTGACAATCAAGTGAACGTTCTTTAGGTTCAACATGATGTCAACGACATCTTCTTTGATACCCTCAACGGTGGTAAATTCGTGGCTGGCGCCCTCAACACGGAAAGCGACAATTGCGCCACCGCGAACGCTTGAAAGCAGCACGCGACGAAGACTATTACCAAGTGTATTACCGTAACCTGCGTGCAGCGGCTCGATTACGAAGCTGGCGCTGGTTGCGCTGTGCTCGTCGACGCTGGCTAGTGCTGGGTTGTGAATAACTTTTGTCATTATAATAGGCTCCTTACCCTTAGCGTGAGTAGTACTCAACAATTAGCTGTTCGTTGATATCTGGCTCGGCCTCTGCGCGTAGTGGCAGGCCGGTAATTGAAATCGTAAGCTTCTTAGAATCACTCTTCAACCAACTTAGTGGCTGTTGGCTAGTAGCCGCGACAACGTCATTGATGTTACCGAAGTAACCATCTTTGGCACTGTGCTGACGAACGGTAATTTCATCACCTGGCTTCAGGCGAATCGATGGAATGTCAACGCGGCGGCCGTTCAACATAAAGTGGCCGTGGCTAACCAACTGGCGGGCAGCGCGACGACTAACGGCGAAACCTGCGCGGTAAACGGCGTTGTCGAGACGTAGCTCTAGTAGTTGGAGTAGGTTTTCACCGGCTAGGCCTGGACGGCGGCCGGCTTCAACCATCAACTTAGCGAATTGCTTTTCAAGCAGACCGTACAAACGGCGAACTTTTTGCTTTTCACGTAGCTGAGTTAGGTACAAACCGGATTTGCCCTGACGAGCACCAGAGTGCTGACCTGGAATACCAGACTTACGAGCCATGATCTTGTGAGCCTTAGGGTGAAGGGCGTAACCTTCGCGACGGCTCTGCTTAACAATAGGAGAAGTTTCTCGTGCCATATGCTAAGCCCTCCTTGCCTTACGTGGACGAACACCGCCGTGAGGCACGCCAGTTACGTCCTTAATACTATCAACCCGAATGTCGAATCCGCTCAAAGCACGGATAGCGGCATCGCGACCCAGACCAACACCCTTAACGAAAACGTCAACTGATGTTAGACCAAATTGCTTAGCTGCCTCAGCGGCTTTTTCAGCAGCAACTTGGGCGGCATAAGCCGTGCCCTTTTTGCTACCACGAAAACCGGTTGCGCCAGCGCTACTTGAGGCGATAACGTTACCGTTCTTGTCTGAGAACGTAACAATCGTGTTGTTAAATGTTGCTTGAACGTGCAGTTGACCAGAAAGAACTGATCGGCGCTGCTTTTTACGAGTTGTCGTAGATTTTGCTTCTGCCATAATCTAATTCCTTTCCTAGGTCTTACTTGCTGATTTAGGTTGCGCGCCACCAACTGCGATCGCTCGACCCTTGCGAGTTCGTGCATTCGTACGGGTACGTTGACCGTGAACCGGTAGTCCAGCCTTGTGGCGTAGACCGCGGTAAGCGTTGATGTCTTTAAGACGCTTAATATTGTTTGTTACGAGGCGCTGTAAGTCACCTTCAGTGGTGTAATCGCGATCGATTACCTCACGAAGTCGTTGTTCTTCAGCCTCGGTGAGATCTTTCACCCGAGTGGTCGGCTCTACTTTAGCCGCCGCAAGGATGTCTCGAGCAAACTTCGGACCGACACCATAAATATAGGTGAGAGCGATCTGAACTTGCTTTTCTGAGGGGATGGTTACCCCAGCAATTCGAGCCATGCTTAACCCTGCCTTTGCTTATTCTTAGGTTTCTTCTTGTTGATGACGTACAGGCGGCCTTTACGGCGCACTAATTGGTCATCGGGACTAATTTTTTTGACACTCGCACGAACTTTCATGAGCGCATAAAACTCCCGTTTAATTTAATCTTTGTGGCGATAGACGATTCTTCCCTTAGTAAGATCATAAGGGGTCATCTCGACATCGACCGTGTCACCCGGCACCAAACGAATATAGTTTTTACGCATTTTTCCGCTGATGTGGGCGATAATACCATGGCCGTTCTCAAGTTCAACCTTAAATTGCGTATTAGGCAGTGCTTCCACTACCCGACCTCGCATCTTAATTACTTCCTTTTGATTGACCATAAGCTACAGTAGTGCATTATACACGAAAAATCACCTGTCGTAAAGCATTTTCAAGAATATCAGACCGACGAATCGGCGCGATGATTAACTTATGCACCTATTTTATCGTTTGGGGCATTACGAGTCAATATGGGAGCTCGGTCGAGCTATGAGGGACAATCTGCAGCCCAAGTATCGACGGGCGCCGGGGCGCCGTTCGGCACGTGGCGCGAAGCCTGTCCCGAGTGGCTTGAACGAGATTCCTTACTTATAATCGTATGGCTTCGCCATAGGACTACGCGTAGCTCGGTAAAGTTCGTGCAAGCACGCCCTTTACGCTCGCCTACTTGTAGTCATCGTATGTCACCATCAAGGCGCGTGAGTTGACCTGACGGATTGTCTCAAGGGCGACGGCAACGACAATCAAGAGTCCGGTACCACCGATTGATAGGTTGGTGCCTGAAATACCAGCGACATTATAGAGTAAGTAGTCAGCAATAAACGGAGTAACAGCTACCAAGCCAAGCACGATAGCACCGAAGAAAATCAAGCGATTGACGGTTTGGTTGAGATACTTTTCGGTTTGTAGGCCCGGGCGAACACCCTCGATAAAGCCACCCTGTTTTTGCAGGTTCTCGGCAATTTCGTTGGAGTTAAAGACAATACCGGTATAGAAATAGGTAAAGATAATCACCAGCAAGAAGTACGATACCGGATAAATGAACGATTGCCAGGTTGCGCCAGTAAAGGCGCCGGCTTGTGGTGCCTGGAACCAAGTCACCAGGTTATTAGCAAGGGCTGCCCAGTGGGTATTGCCAGTAGCTTTTAGAACCTGACCCAAGAAGGCTGGTAGCGACAAAAAGGCGACGGCGAAGATAACCGGAATAACACCAGCGGCAATTAACTTGACTGGCAAGATACTCTTTACGCCACCGTAGTTAGTGTTACCTTGCACGCGCTTGGCATAGTTGATCGTAATCACCCGCTGCGCCTCGTTAATCTTAACTAGGATATACAGAATGATAAGCGAAAATGCCAAAATACCCAGTGTCACATAGGTTACTAACGGGTTCATCGGCAGCGTAAACCAGTTAAAGACGTGTAGCGAGCCGTTTGACGTGTTAAACAGCGATGAAATCAAAGACGCCAGTGTTGTTGGCAGCTGGCTAATAATACCGGCAAAAATCATAATACTGATACCGTTACCAATTCCCTGCTCGGTTACTAGCTCACCCAGCCACATCAGCATAATCGATCCGGCCGACATCGCCGTTACTGCTACGATCCACTCTGTTAGCGTGGTTGCGCCAAGTGAGGTAGAGTTACTGGCCAGAACGGTTTGCTGCAAGATATAAATGAAAGCAATTGACTGCAAAATAGCTAGCGGAACAGTAATAATACGGGTCCACTGGTTAATCTTGCGGCGGCCTGACTCACCATCTTTGTGCAGCTCCTCGAGCCGCGGAATAGCCTTGGTTAATAGCTGCGTAATAACCGACGCCGTAATAAATGGCGTCAAACCAACCAAGACAATCGAAAAGCTCGCCAGAGCACCACCTGAAATAAGGTTCAGAAACCCACCAAAGTTAGAACTGTTAACGACACTGTCAATAACATCCTTGAGCTTTGATGGCTCGGCTAGCGGCACTGGAATGTGTGCCAAAAAGCGATAAATAACGATAATACCAAACACCGCCAGCAGACGTTTCTGCATGTCACGATTCTTGAGCGAACGAAATATTGTCTTGTAGTTCATCTGTCTCTCTTAGCCTATTCTGTTTTATAACCACTCCCAAGAGAGGTTCAATACACTATATTTTAACACATCCTGCGGTATTTAAACTAAAAAATAAGCCCCTGATGGGGTTAAAGATCGTGAAAGCGTCATATAAAGTAAAGCCCCGCCGGGGGGGAGCGGGGCTCTACTCTCTGGCGGGGTGGTGGACTTACTGGTCCTCGACGATGCTGTCAGGTTCTTCCTCGTCGATGTCGTCCTCGAACGTGTAGCCGAGTTCGACGTGAAGGTCGTAAACGAGCTTGACGAGCTCCGAGTACAGCACCTCACCGACAGCCGCTCGCACGTCGACGCTGTCGTCGCACTGAGCCAGTACCAGCTTGGCCGTGCCCAGCTGCCGAACCTTGAGGGCTCTAGCTGCCAGCAAACGAATTTCTTCTGGCCTGCGCCGGTTGTCGGCCGGCGTTGCGATGCACTCCACGTCTGGCGACTCAATGAATCGCGCCACCAGGTCATGCCAGTCGGGGGGGAAACCGTACTCGCGATCAAGAGCGCGCCGATAGTTACTACGACCGTATGGACGGGAGGACACCATGTCGAGCAGCCTGTCGAAGCTCCTCGCGTCACCCGTTCTTGCCGCTTCAAGTAGCGACTGGCCGAGGAACTCATACAGCTCACACATCCGCCGCCTGATCCATTCGCGATCCTCCTCAGGCAAACGGTACTTATAGCGAGTGCGATTGATCGCCTCCAGCTGCGCAAACTCATCGCTGATATCTTTGATCACCTCCAGATCCTCTATAGCGAGTTGAGTCTCCTCAGCCTTCTGTTCGGCCTCCCTTACGCGCCTCTCCTCCTGCTTGGCGGATTCCTCCTGCGCGCGGCGCAACCGCGCTGCCCTGTTGCGCGCCTTGCGGCGACGCCTGCGAACCTCCAGGCACCACCATGCAACAAGTACTGCAACAATAAATCCTACGGGGATCCACATTGCAGTCATCCAACCGTTCATTTCCATGCTTCCTTTCGTAGGCAACAACGGATTGCTTATGTTATAACATATATCGTTGTAAAAATAAAGACGACAAAAATACTCCGCCAAGTGACGGAGTATTTTTTAGTAGGTAATAACCTATTTCTTGTCAGCAGCTTCAGCTTTTTTAGCCGACTCTGGGACAGGCACTGGGGTCTTCACGAACGAGCCACCAGCTTTAACAATTGCTTCTACGGCGCTTTTGCTAGCACCGGCAACCTGCAAGATAACCGGAACGGTCAGTTCACCGCGTGTAATAACCTTGACGGTGTGAAATGGTGTGGCAATAAAGCCAGCTTCATACAGCGCAAAGTTGTCGACAGTCTTGCCTTTGAAAGCAGCTAGTGTGTCTAGGTAAACAACCTGTGCAGGTGTGCGCAGGCTCTTGAAACCGCGAGCCTTAGGTACGGCACGGACTAGTGTACGCTGGCCACCCTGGAAGGTTGCGCCTAGCTTTTTACCAGTACGAGCGCCCTGACCCTTAGTACCGCGACCGGCAGTCTTACCCTGACCGGCTGAGATACCACGACCAACACGTTTCTTGTCTTTCGAGGCACTAACTTGGAGTTCGTTGTATTTCATTACTTAGTCTCCTTCTTAGCTTTCTTGTCGGTGTTCAACCATTGGTCGCGCGGAACAAGTTGCTTCAAGGCTTCAACGGTAGCGTAGGCAATATTTACCTTGTTGGTCGAGTTCAAAGACTTCGATAGCAAGTTGGTAATGCCGGTTGTACCGATGATTGTTCGGACCACACCACCGGCAATAATACCGGTACCAGGCGCAGCCGGCTTGAGCAGTACGCGCGCACCAGAGAACTTAACCTCGACATCGTGCGGAATTGTACCGTTTAGAACCGGGATGGTAATCATGTTCTTTTTAGCAGTGTCGGTAGCTTTTTGAATAGCGGCCTGGACATCGGCGCCCTTAGCGACACCTACACCAACCTTATTCTTGCGGTCACCGACCACTACCAACGCTTTAAAACGGAAGCGTCGGCCACCCTTAACAACACGGGCCACGCGGTCGATGTTGATAACGGCTTCTTCAAATTGCTTTGGCTCGGCCGCTTCGGCTTCACGACGATTTGGGCGCGAGTTTGGGCGAGTATTTCTAGTAGCTTCAACCATATTAAAACTCCAAACCTTCCTTGCGTGCAGCGTCGGCTAATGATTGCAAACGCTTGGCATATTGACGACCGTTGCGGTCAAACACAACAGCGGTAATTTTAGCTTTCTTAGCTTTTTTAGCGATATCGGCACCGACAAAAGCGGCTTGCTCACTCAGTGAGCCTTCTTGCTTGGCTCCAACAGTAGTAGAGGCGACTAAAGTCTTGCCTTTGACGTCGTCGATAATCTGGGCACTAACGTGCTTGTTCGAGATCGTAACGGTCAGGCGTGGACGCTCGGTTGTGCCTTTGACTGTGGCACGAACACGGTTTTTGCGTAATGTCTGACGTAGGATTTTAGAAGTTAAGTTAGCCATTTTACTTACCTGTCTTTCCAGCCTTGCGAAGTAGGACTTCGTCGGCGTATTTAATACCCTTACCCTTGTATGGTTCAGGCTTCTTTAGGGAACGGATTTCGGCAGCTGTTTGACCAACCAGTTGCTTATCGATACCGCTAACCGTAATATTCATCTTTTCAACCGTCAAATTAATGCCTTGTGGGGCTTGGTATTTGACTGGGTGTGAAAAGCCAAGGCTCATTTCAATGGCTTGGCCGCCACCGTTAACACGGAAACCGACACCGTTGACTTCTAGCTTCTTTTCGAAACCTTTAGTAACACCGGTCACGGCGTTGTTTAACAGGGCACGCTGTAGGCCGTGCTGCGCACGACTAACGTCTTCGTCATCCTTGCGGCTGACTTTGGCGGCGCCATCTTCGACAACAACAGTGGTATTTGATAGCTTTGGCACTTCGAGCTGGCCCTTAGGACCAACGACAGTAATAGTGTCATCGCCGACCGTGATTGTCACGCCTGATGGAACCTGAATTGGTAGTTTTCCGATTCGACTCATACTATTTCTCCTTAACTTTACTAATAAACGCTCAGAAGCAGTTCACCGCCCAGGCGCTGTTTGACGGCGTCTTGACCAGTAACTACACCCTTGCTGGTGCTAACTAGGACTAAACCACGGCCACTTTTGACCTTTGGAATCTCGCTGGCACCGACGTAAACGCGGCGGCCAGGCTTTGAAACTCGCTTGATCTCAGTGATGTTCGGGTTTTCGCCCGGTTTGTTGATCGTAATAACGATGATGTCGCGTGGCTTAGCGGCTTCAACCTTGACACTGTCGAGGTATTTGGCTTTAACCAATTCCTGAGCAATCGTCAGTTTAAGCTTGCTTGATGGTACACGGACTTCGTTTTTACCAACCATGACTGCATTGCGGATACGAGTCAGAAGGTCAGCGATTGGGTCAGTTGTTTGCATTGACATAGCTTTTCTCCTTTCCTCTTACCAGCTACTCTTAGTCACGCCAGGGATCTCACCCTTAGACGCTTTTTCACGGAAGTTAATACGGCTTAGGCCAAAACGGCGCATGTAGGCGTGTGGACGACCGTGTAACATGTCGCGGTTCTTCCAGCGTGTTGGTGAGCTGTTACGTGGCAATTTTGCCAAGCCCTCAGAATCACCAAGTTCCTTCAGTTCAGCGCGCTTTGCAGCGTACTTTTGAATCATTTGCTTGCGTTTTTCGTCGCGAACGACGGCAGATGTCTTAGCCATTAGCGTACGCCTCCTTCTTTTTCAAACGGAATACCGAATTTTTCGAGCAAAGCGCGGCTATAAGCAGCGTCGCCGCCACTAATCACAAAAGTGACCTGCAGACCGTGCAGCAGCTGCGTTTCTTCGAAACTTAGCTCTGGAAAGATCGACTGTTCGCTAATACCAAGGTTGTAGTTACCGGCTTTATCAAAAGCCTTGACGCTAACACCGTGAAAGTCACGGATACGAGGCATAGCGACGTTTACTAGACGGTCTAGGAATTCGTACATCCGAGCGCCACGTAGGGTCACCGACAAGCCAACCCGGTTCATACCGCGGCGAATCTTAAAGGTAGCAATTGACTTCTTAGCCATACGGTCGACTGGCACCTGGCCAGTGACCTTAGTGACAGTATTGCGAACGACTTCGTAGTGACGCTTGTCGTCTTTGTTTTTGCCAATTCCTACGCTGACTACAATCTTTTCAAGCTTTGGCACTTGGTGAACATTTTCTAATTTCAGTTCGGCTTGTAGTTCCTTGACCAATTTGTCTCGGTACAAGGCTTTCATGCGGGGAGCGGCAATAGTTTGTTCTTTAACCATTACTTGATCTCCTTATTGTTAGCTTGGCGGGCCACACGAGTGCGGGTACCGTCGGCTTTCTTTACAATCGCGACACGGCTGGTCTTGGCTGATTTTTCATCAATCACTAGAGCAACCTTGCTGATTGGCACTGGAACGTGAATATCCTTGCTGCCACCACGTGGGTTAAGCTGGCTTGGCTTGACGTGACGGTGCATTTGACCAACACCTTCGATCAGAACGGTGCGGTCTTTGGTGTTAACGGCTACAACTTTACCAGTAGTACCTTTGTTGGCGCCACTGATCAGTTTAACTGTGTCACCTTTGACAATTTTCATAGTAGGCATACTAGAGTACCTCCGGCGCTAAGCTAATAATCTTAGCGTAGCCCATGTCGCGCAGTTCGCGTGGCACAGGGCCGAAGACACGAGTACCCTTAGGCGTCTTGTCGTCGTTGATAATAACAGCAGCATTGTCGTCAAAAGCGATTGTACTGCCGTCTTTGCGGTTAATACGGTTGCGGGTACGGACAATAACGGCCTTCACAACTGATTTACGCTTAACGGTGCCGGTTGGGTTGGCGTCTTTAACAGTGGCGACAATAACGTCACCAACGTGGGCGTAGCGACGGCCCGTACCACCGAGCACACGGATACAAAGGATTTCCTTTGCACCAGAGTTATCGGCAACTTTTACACGAGATTCTTGCTGGATCATACCTAAGCTTCCTCTTCGTCTTTCAGTTCAATCGTACCGCGCGATTTTTCAACCACTTGGTCGAGCTTGAACGCTTTGCGCTTAGAAATCGGACGGGTCTCAACAATAACCACCTTGTCACCAACTTTCGCTTCATTCGTCTCGTCGTGGGCGGCGTACTTGCGTGTTACCGTGTACTGCTTGCCGTAGATAGGATGAGTTTCACGACTAGTAACAGAGACTGTTATGGTCTTGTCGGACTTGTCTGAAGTCACAATACCGGTCAATGTCTTGGCCATATTACTTTTCTCCTCTTTCGCTGGCGTCGAGTGCCTTAACGGCAGTCAGGACACGAGCTAGTTGTTTACGTTTGACGGTCAAGATGTGTGGGTTAACCAACTCACCTTGAGCCAGGCTACGCTTAGCCTCCAAGATATCGGTCCGAATTGTCTGAGCCATTTCCAGTAGTTCTGGCGATGTCTTAGGCAGTTCAACCTTCTTGGTTTGAGCGGCAGCTTTAGTTGTTGCTTTAGTCACTTTTGGAGCAGTCTTCTTGTCAGCCATTACACTTGCTCCTTCATGATGAACTTGGTCTTAATCGGCAACTTGTGACCAGCTAGGCGCATAGCCTCGCGAGCAGTAGCTTCGTCGATACCCTTCATTTCAAACAGAACGGTGCCGGCTTTAACCTTAGCCACAAAGAATTCAGGATTACCCTTACCACTACCCATTTTCACGTCAAGTGGCTTGCGTGTAACTGGGGTGTGCGGGAAGATACGGATCCAAATTTTACCACCACGCTTGATATAGCGGGTCATAGCTTGACGAGCGGCCTCGATTTGGCGGCTAGTAATGCGCTCGTTTTCTTGAGCTTGCAAACCATAGTCACCAAATGCGATGTAGTTACCGCGGGTGGCGATACCTTCGTTGGTACCGATGCGAACTTTTCGAAACTTAGTCTTTTTAGGTAATAACATTTCGATTAGCTCCTTTCACCCTTGTAGATCCAAACCTTAACACCGATGATACCGGCTGGGGTTTGGGCTTTAGCTAGGTGGTAGTTGACGTCGGCGCGGAGAGTATGTAGAGGCACTGAGCCTTCTGAGATCTTCTCGCGACGAGCCATTTCAGCATTGTTCAATCGTCCAGCCACCTGAATACGGACGCCTTTAGCGCCGGCATTCATCGTGTTTTGAGCAGCCATCTTGAGGGCGCGGCGGAAATTGGCGCGACGCTCCAACTGGTGAGCGATGTTCTCGGCTACCAATTTAGCACTCATGTCTGGACGTTTAACTTCTTCAATATTGATACGGACTGGCAGGCTGGTGATTTTTTCAATCAAGCCCTTCAGTTCAGTAACACCGGCACCACCACGACCAATGACGACACCAGCTTTAGCGGTGTGAATCGTCACGGTAATCAGGTTGGCTGAACGCTCAATCTCAACCCGATCAATCGTTGGACGTGAGGCAAAGCGTTTTTCGATCAGGTCGCGAATTTGGATATCTTCGCGGAGCCACTTCGAAAAGTCACGCTTACCGGCAAACCAGCGTGAATCCCAGTTCTTGTGGACCTGGAGACGGAAACTGGTTGGGTTAACTTTCTGACCCATAGTTTACTCCTTTACTTCCTTTTCAACTGGCTTCGTAGCCGGTTTCTTCTTAGGTTTTAATTCACCCGTCACCTCGACCAAGATGTTCGATGACTTCTTCTCGAATGGCAAAGCACGACCGCGACTAGCTGGCTTAAAACGCTTAATGCGAGTACCAATCGTTACCGAAATAGTACTAATAGTTAAGGTTTTACCATCGAAACCGTGGTTGTTGATAGCGTTGGCACGAGCGGCCTCAACTACCTTTGCAACGTCCCGAGCTGGGCGGCGTGGGGTGTGAGCTAGGATGACCAAAGCATCTTCGACACTGCGGCCACGAACCAAGCTAGCAACAATGCTAACCTTGCGTGGCGCTAGGGCGACGTCTTTGGCGTAGGCACGAACAGTATTCTCAGTCATTATGCTTTCGCCTTTCCGCCGTGCTTACGGAACTTACGAGTTGGGCTAAACTCACCGAGTTTATGACCAACCATGTTTTCGGTAACTAGTACCGGCACATGAACCTTACCGTTGTGAACAGCAATTGTACGACCAACCATCTCTGGGCTAATTGTGCTTGCGCGCGCCCAAGTTTTGATGATTGTTCGGTCGTCCAGACTCAAACCTGCAATTTTCTTAGCGAGCTTGAAATCGACGTATGGACCTTTTTTAAGTGATCGACTCATACTTATTTCCTCTTCGCCGCGTGCCTTGAGCGGACAATCATATTATTAGTACTCTTACGTGTACGGGTTCGGTAACCAAGCGTCAATTGACCCCAAGGAGTACGAGGCGCTTTACCAGTACCGTGACGACCACCGTCACCACCACCGTGTGGGTGGTCGACCGCGTTCATAACCACACCACGCACGCCTGGGCGAATACCCTTGCGGCGATTGCGGCCAGCTGAACCAATCTTGATGTTCTGGTGGGCAACGTTACCAACCGTACCGATAGCAGCCGTAGCTTCCAAACGGAAGCGACGAACTTCACCTGACGGCATACGAACCTGGGCGTATTCAGCTTCTTTAGCCATCAACTGAGCTTTGGTACCAGCCGAGCGAACGAATTGCGCGCCGTTGCCAGCATGTAGCTCAATGGCATAAATCTGTGAACCAACCGGAATCCGACTCAGTGGCATACGGTTTGAAGCTTCAATAGGAGCTTCTTCACCGCTGGCAATAACCTTGCCTTTAACCATTGAGGTATCAGCTAGGATGTAGTGGTACAGACCAAATTGGTCCTTAACACGAGCAATGCGAGCTGAACGGTTTGGATCGTATTCAATTTCTTCGACCGTCACAACTAGACCTGGTGCCAACTTGTGGTTAACCAAGCGGTAGTGACGCTTGACGCCGCCACCACGGTGGCGAACAGTAATGCGGCCACTGTTGTTGCGACCAGCATTTTGTTTTTTGCTCTTGACCAAGCTCTTTAGTGGCTTACGAGTTGTAATGTCACTCAAATCTTGGGTTGTCATACCGCGACGAGCTGGAGTAGTTGGGTTGTATGGCTTAATAGGCATTACTTCTTCTCCTCAGCTTCCGGTACATCAAATACCTTGATGCTGTTGCCAGCGGCTAGAGTAACGTACGCTTTTTTGGTGTCCTGGCGGTGAGTTGTACCAGGGTAGCGGTTTTTGCCGCGTGAAAAACGAACGGCTTTGCCAGATTGAACAGTCGTAGCAACGTTAGTTACTTTGACGTCAAACTGCTTAGCAACAGCGTCGGCGATTTCTTTTTTATTAGCCGAAACAGGCACATCGAAGACGTAGACATTCTTCAGGCTTTGGCCATAGGCCTTTTCGGTTGTACGAGGGATTACGTTAAAAGTAGACATTACGCTTCCTCCTTAGTCAACCAGGTCTCTAGTACCGGCAGGGTAGCTTTTGCAAGCACCACGTGGTCGGCATTCAAGAGGTGGTAAACACTTAAGTAGTTAGCGCGGATCAATAGGACGTTTTGCAAGTTGTTGGTCGCGCGGAGAATCTCCGGCGTCTTTTCAGATACAACCAGTAAAACTTTACCTTCTAGTTTGTTGTCGGCTAGGAATTTTACAATTTCAGCCGTCTTGCCGGTGGTTTTAACATCAGCCACCAAGATTTTCTTGTCGGTGTTAGCTAGGCTCAAGGCTTGCTTAATCGCAACGCGCTTGGCTGTTTTGCTAATTTTCTTGGTGTAGTTTTCGTTGCCTAGTGGCCCGAAAACGATACCACCACCACGCCAGATTGGGTTACGGCTTGAACCAAAACGAGCTCGGCCGGTACCTTTCTGCTTCCATGGTTTCTTACCACCACCACGAACTTCACCGCGCGTCTTGGTAGTTGCGCTAGCTTGGCGGGCACTGGCGAGATATGAGTCATAAGCTAGCTTAAGCAGCTCATGGTTTGGCACTTCAACACTAAAGATATCTTTAGGTAGTACCGTTGTTGTCGGTTTAGTAGCTTCAGCCATTATGCTTTGCCTCCGATAATGATCAGGCCTTTCTTCGGGCCAGGAACGGCACCTTTGAGGCCAATCAAGTTATTTTGGGCGTCAACGTAAGCGACAACTAGGTTTTTAACGGTGACACGGTCGTGACCCATGCGGCCAGCCATTGTTTTACCCTTGAAAACCTTTTGTGGATACATTGAACCGATTGAACCGACCTTACGAGTGTCACCCTTACCACCGTGCGTTTTGCGCTGACGGTTGTAGTTGTGACGCTTAATGGTGCCGGCGAAACCTTTACCCTTGCTGGTTCCGGTAGCGTCGACCACGTCACCTACAGCGAATGTATTAACGTCGATAGTACTGCCGACCAATAGGTCTTCAGGTAGCTCATCGACACGGAATTCCCGAATATACTTCGGGGTTGCCCCGGACGTCTTTAGATGTCCGGTAACGGCCTTGCTCAGGTTCTTACCCGAATCAAAACCCACTTGAACTGCGTTGTAGCCGTCTTTTTCGACCGACTTCACCTGAGTCACAGTCACGGGGCCAGCTTGGATTAGCGTAACAGGAACTGCCTTGCCATCTTCGCTGATGATTTGGGTCATACCAATCTTGGTACCGAGAAGTGCTTTCATGCCTTCTTACTCCCACTTAAAATTCTTGGTGCCCGGCAGTATCTCTTGAAAGAGACTTACCAATTCACCAAGAATTGTCTACTATTTATACGTAATTTTATAAGTTACCGTCTGAGTGTACCAGATTCACCCCTTAAAGTCAAGACCCTCTACCCCGGTGTCGTAAATGCTCAATTAGGGGCGTCATCACGCTTGTGTTTTTCGCAATTTCCGTCATACTGTATGGCATATAGTAAGTCAAGGAGCACCTATGGTAGCAGCAAAAAAACCTGTTAAAAAAGCCTCGACGGCCAAAACTACGGCTAAAAAGCCGGTGCATCGCTCAAGTACCACTAAAAAATCACTCAAAGAGACCTGGCAGACATTACGCCTGACTCGCGACGATAGGCCCTTCCTGTCCTTTAGTATTACGCGTCAGACTATGATTTGGGTAACTTTGATGCTAGTAATCATCGTTCTACAGGTCATTATCTTGATTCAAATGAGTACAACTAGCAGTATTATTGATCAGGTTGAGCAGTCCTTGAACTACTAAAACTTGTTTTTAATAATAAAATAACCCCTGTAAATAGGGGTTATTTTATTTACCTAGGCCTTATTACATACGGATTTCGGCGTCAACGCCAGCTGGCAGACTGAGGTTCTGCAGGCTGTCGATGGTCTTTGGTGTCGCACCGGTAATGTCGATTAAGCGCTTGTGGATGCGCATTTCAAAGGTTTCACCGCCCTTTTTGTAGACGTGTGGGCTTTTCACCACCGTAAAAGTACTGCGGCGAGTTGGCAGTGGCACCGGGCCGGCAATCTGCGCGCCAGTACGTAGGGCGGTGTCGATAATTTGTTTTGCTGATTGGTCAATCACTTTGTGATCGTAGGCTTTTAGACGGATACGAATCCGCAGACCTTGTTCTTTGGCATCTGCCATGAGAATTACTCCTTGTGTGCTATATCGTAACCTCTGCTCGAATCTGCTAAAGTTCAGTCTGGCCGAGTTCTCGATATGATTAATATTACCTGGTTATTATAACAGATTTCGAACAGATGAAAATACGTGAAGCTTAGGTTATTAAGTTATTTGGTTGATCCAAGCTTTACTTTTATGACTAAATATGATATAATCATGATTATCAGTAGCCCACCTAGGGAGGAAGCATGGAGATTCGTCCTGACTTCGGACCGATTGATGACGTGCTACTGGCGGCACTCATCATTCTGGTCAACTCGGACGTCGTCATTATTCATGCCGAGGTAACCGATGGCGCAGATGTTGCCGAGCGTTGCGTTGAGCGGCTGGCTAGTCCACCGATTGAGCAAGGCTGGAAAGTCCGGTATGCGCCGGAGATGAAGACCTTTATCGCCATCCCCTGGCGAACTGGTGTCCGTACTGTCTAGCGACACGCGGGCCAGACTGGCCTTCCATTTTTACCCCGTCAACCCGTCGAAGACCCTTCTTGGCCTCCGGGTCAGGCGGGGTTTTCGCATTTTAGACCGAAAACGATAGCGCCTACTGCTATCAGCCAGGTAACCGCCATAATCATGGAACTAAAGTCGTGATTATAGTTAACGAAGCTTAAGCCGTTAAATAGCGCCCCTATGGTAAATAATGCTACAACCGTACCGACGCTCGTCCATAACTTTGAACGATAGCGCCAGCCTCGCACGGCGATACTAATCGCACCAAGCACCAGTCCAATCGCCAGATATACATGGATTGTCATCGCCCAACCGCCGCGTCCAGCAAGCGACCACCCAAGGGCCTGGATTGCACCACTAAAGTAGTCGGTACTATTTACGCCAGGATGCGTGCTAGGCACACTTACAAACAGGTTAAGTGTCATGCCAGCCAAAAATTGTAGACCATAGCCAACTAACAAGCCGGACGCCATGCGTCGTATGCGTTTATTATCGTCAACCGATAGGCTCTTAACCGCTACCATTGTGCCTTAATTATGGGCCACTTAAATTAAATAGTAAACAAAAAGACCCTCCGAAAAGGGTCTTTTTTAGATGTTTACTAGATTACTTTAGAATCTTAGTAACAACACCGGCACCAACAGTCTTGCCGCCTTCGCGGATAGCAAAGTTCAAACCTTGCTCCATAGCGATTGGGGCTAGAAGTTTAACGGTGAAGGTAATGGTGTCACCAGGGATGACAAGTTCCTTGCCAGCTGGTAGCTCAACCTCACCGGTAACATCGGTGGTACGGAAGTAGAATTGTGGTTTGTAACCTTGTGCGAATGGAGTGTGGCGACCGCCTTCTTCCTTCTTCAAGATGTAAACCTCTGCTGTGAACTCAGTATGTGGAGTTAGTGAACCAGGTTTAACAATAACCTGACCGCGCTCGATTTGCTCACGCTCAATACCGCGTAGCAATAGACCGGCGTTGTCACCAGCTTGACCTTGGTCAAGGCTCTTTTTGAAGGCCTCGATACCAGTCACAACTGAAGTCTGGGTTGGGCGAATACCAACGATCTCAACAGCGTCGTTAATCTTAACGATACCCTGCTCAATACGACCGGTAGCAACAGTACCACGACCCTTGATTGAGAAAACGTCTTCGATTGGCATTAGGAATGGTTTGTCTAGTTCACGGACTGGGTCCGGGAAGTACTCGTCCATAGCTTTGACTAGTTCCATGATTGCATCTTCTGATGCAGCGTCGCCATCTAGAGCCTTGGTAGCTGAACCCTTGATGATTGGAGCATCTTCGTCGTAGCCGTTCTTGGCTAGCAGTTCGCGGATGTCCATTTCAACTAGTTCAACCAACTCTGGGTCGGCTAGGTCCATCTTGTTCAAGAAAACAAGAATCTTAGGCACACCAACCTGGTGAGCAAGTAGAACGTGCTCGCGGGTTTGTGGCAATGGGCCGTCGTTAGCAGCAACCACTAGGATTGCGCCGTCGATTTGGGCAGCACCGGTAATCATGTTCTTGACGTAGTCGGCGTGACCAGGCATGTCAACGTGCGCGTAGTGACGCTTCTCTGACTCGTATTCCTGGTGTGAAGTAGCGATGGTAATACCACGTTGCTTCTCTTCAGGTGCGTTGTCAATTTGGTCGTAAGCTACCGGCTTGTTAACTTCGGTTGGTAGGCGCTTGGCGAGGACGGTGGTAATAGCAGCCGTAAGGGTTGTCTTACCGTGGTCAACGTGGCCCATTGTACCGACGTTAAAGTGCGGTTTGGTTCGATCGAAATTTGCCATGTTTGGTTATTTCTCCTTAGTTTATTATTTAGCGTGATTGCTGTCGCTCGTTATGCCTGCCGATGCTTAACGCATACGAGCAATAGCCTCACGACGCATAAACCGAATTATACAGATTTAAAGCAAGATTGTAAACAGTTAACTACTAAAAATACCCCGGATAAGCGGGGTATTTTAGATAGCTGCTTTTACTTCGATCGCTTAGCGATGATGTCCTGAGCAACGTTAGGTGGAACTTCCTCGTAGTCGGCTAGCTCCATCGTTGAAGCGGCACGACCCTGGCTCATCGAACGAATATCGTTGGTGTAGCCGAAGAGGTTTGCTAGAGGCACGTGAGCCTTAATCAGCTTGGCGCCGCCCTGCAAATCTTCCATAGCGTCGATACGGCCACGGCGAGCGTTCAAGTCACCGATGATGTCACCCATGAAATCTTCAGGGGTGGTAACTTCAACCTGCATAACCGGCTCAAGCAGTACTGGGTTAGACTTAGGAATACCGGCCTTAACAGATAACACGGCAGCCAAGTTGAAGGCTAGCTCGCTGGAGTCAACATCGTGGTAGCTACCATCGTAAAGGGTCGCCTTGACACCAATCATTGGGTAACCGGCAATCACACCGCCATCAAGTGTATCTTTGATACCCTTTTGAACGGCTGCACGATATTCTTGCGGCACCACGCCACCCTTAATAGCATCAACAAACTCAAAGCCTTCGCCTGACTCGGTCGGTTCAAAGCGAACCCAAACGTCACCATATTGGCCACGACCACCAGATTGCTTGGCGTGCTTACCCTGGGCTTCAGCGGTACCGCGAATGGTTTCGCGGAAGGCCACTTGTGGCTCACCGACGTTGGCTTCAACGTTGTACTCGCGTTTCATACGGTCGACTAGGATTTCGAGGTGTAACTCACCCATACCTGACATAATTGTCTGGCCGGTTTCCTCGTCGGTGTGAATACGGAAAGTTGGGTCTTCTTCGGCTAGGCGCTGCAAGGCAATACCCATTTTTTCTTGGTCAGCCTTGGTCTTTGGCTCAACCGCGACCGATACTGGCGGTTCTGGGAATTCAATTGATTCAAGCATGATTGGGTGCGCCACGTCAGACAGGGTGTGACCGGTAAAGGTACCCTTAAGACCAACGACGGCGGCAATGTCGCCAGCACCTACAGCTTCAACATCTTCGCGCTTGTCGGCGAACATACGAACAATACGGCCAACACGCTCTTTTTCACCAGTGTTAGTGTTGATAACGTAGCTACCAGCGGTTAATTTACCACTGTAAACACGGATAAAGATCAAACGGCCAATGAATGGGTCGGCAGCAATTTTGAAGGCTAGAGCGGTTAGTGGCTCTGATTCGGCTGGGTGGCGTTGAATTTCTTCACCGTTTTTAGGGTTTTTGCCCCAAATGGCTTCAATATCAAGCGGGCTTGGTAGGTACTCGGTCATTAGGTCGAGCACTTTTTCAACAACCACACCGCGGCCGTCGCCACCAGTAACTAGGTAAAAGTCACCAGATAGCACACGCTTGCGCAAGGCAGCCTTTAGCTCATCGACAGTGATTGATTCTTCGCCTTTTTCAAGGTAGCGCTCAAATAGTTCATCGTCAGCTTCAACAGCAGCTTCGACCAGCAGCGCGCGGGCGTTCTGAGCTTTTTCAAGCATATTAGCTGGAATTTCACCGGCGACCAACTCGTGGTCGGTGTAGTCACCATAGGTGTAGGCTTTCATGTCGACTAGGTCAACAATACCGTTGATGTCTTTTTCAAAGCCAATTGGCAAATGAATTGGCAAAGCGTTCTTGCTAAGACGGTGGTGAATTGAGTCAAGCGACTTGTAGAAATCGCCACCGATTTGGTTGATTTTGTTAATAAAACAGATACGAGGCACGCCGTACTTGTTGGCCTGGCGCCAAACAGTCTCACTCTGAGCCTCAACGCCCATCTTGCCGTCGAAGACCACTACAGCACCGTCAAGCACGCGCAAAGAACGCTCCACCTCAACTGTAAAGTCGATGTGGCCCGGGGTGTCGATGATGTTGATCTTGTGACCCTTCCAGAAAGCCGTTACGGCAGCAGAAGTAATGGTAATACCACGTTCACGCTCTTGCTCCATCCAGTCGGTCGTAGTTTCACCCTCGTGAACCTCACCGATTTTGTGCTTCAAACCGGTACGGTACAAAATAGCCTCGGTCGTGGTTGTCTTACCGGCGTCAATGTGCGCGATAATACCAATGTTACGGTAGTCCTTTAGCGGGACGTTTGCCTGTGCCATATATCCTCAATTTCTTCTTTAATAATTATTTTTTGCCATAAAAAATAGCGCTTTAATGACATTATATCAGATGTAGCGCTAAATGCCTAGTCGCTAGTCATTAAGTCGCGTATAGGCGTGAAATCGGTTAGTGACTCCAATGTTATTAGCACAGCCTTGCCATCGTCGCTCCGCTGATGCGCGGAGTGTAATGTGCACGCTAAAATGAACTCGTAAGTTTGACTTTTCGGATCGTCGATAAAGTATAACCTTGGCTCAGTCACTAATACGTTACTAATTGTGGTGTCTAGCTTTACATCGGTCTGGTCGGCAAAATATAAAATACCTGACATCGACATACTATACGGTAACGTTTCGTCGAAGCCTATTGCATCTTCAGAGTAAACACTAGTGGCGGCGGCAATCTGCAGGGCGTTCGCACCTTCGGGCATTTCGTAAATAATTCTACCTAGGCGTTTGAGCGCCATAAGCTCGGCGTCAAGCAAGCGCTCATCCGGCGAGAAGCCAAACAAACTGTCATCAATCTGCTCTTTCAAATCAGGGCAGTTCAACTCTAAGACAGCCTCCGCTCGCTCCGACGACATCATCGTATCGATGTCAATGAAGACATTGTCCAGATGGGCGTACCACGGTATCGCAGTATACTGATCACCCTCTTTTGTTAGTTCAAGAAACAAGTAGACCAGTTCTGGCGCGGGGCCATGAACATCAAAGACAAAACCTTTGCAAACCATCTCGGACTGATCGACGGTTTTAGTCACAAAGCCTTCGTCTTCGCTATCGTGCTCAACAATACCACTAACCTTAACCCGTTCCTCAAAAATCGGCTCCCAAGCTTTATCTAGGGCGGCAAGAATCGCCCGCAGCTCTTCCGTGTCACTTTCGTCATCAGCATCGAGCCCCAAATCGGCAATCAGCTTATTATATTCTTTGGCGTCATCAGCCGCCTTTTTCAATATAGGGTCAAACGACGCCTGTTCAAGTTTAGCAAAGTATTCATCAACGCCGTGTGCTGTATCGGAAAATTGATCCATAAGCCCTAGTATGCGGATTGGTACGGTTTTTACAAGCTTAAGCGACATTCACTTCAGGTGTGGTGCGCGGTCGTCGATTCACTGGCAGGTCAACTCTTAACGACTTATGATTTTTGCTATTAAACCGATCTTCATTCATAACCGCCGAAATGACTTCAGGCAACCTTGCCTCAATCTCAGTCCGATCTACTATATCCATCGGCGACAAGTCGGCTAAATCTATAAAACCGCGTTTGTATTGCTCGATAACGACTCTTACGAACTCTGCTCGACGCTCCTCTAGAGCTTCGGGATCATGATAAGTTCGGCGAGTTACCTTATCGACCAGCATCACCTCACCGTTTGGCATTTTAATAACCGAGGCACGCTCAAGTTGCTCTTGAATGGTTATAGCCTGGCTTGCTACACGAAATATAAATTGATTTCGCCTAAATTCTCGAATCTTTTCGCGCATTACCTCTGGCTCAGGCACCGGCGGGTGTTCCGTTACTGCATGGATAAAGTTATGGAATTGGCGCGGTACCCAGAGCTTGTTGGTGGGTAGTTCACGAAACTCATGCGCTAGCTCGGGTTTAGCATGATTTGGGGATTCATAAAGAGCCGCGTACCAACTTAAGTGGTGTTCGTCAAAAAATGGCGCTTCCCAACGATAATCTGGGTCGACTTGCTGACGCATTAAGGCAATTAACGCGTCGTGGTCGACCACACCGTCGTGATTGGGTGTTTCTAACAAATACTCGCGCCGGAACACTTCTAGTCCGACGCGAGCTAATGTTTGTAAAATTGGCGACTTTTCAACCGGCGGCAGCTGTTCAAGCAATTTGCTTGTCGAGCTTTCCGCCAGCTCAGTCATTAGTCACAAATCCTTACAGCGACAGCAGTAATGACCGACTCGCTTTTGACGTTGATATGCGTTCTTTTCATGTTTATTTTCCCTCTTTTAACTCTTTTATACATGAGCGTTTTAGGTTTGTAAATAGTATTTTTTATAACAAAAATACCCCGCTTTTGACGGGGTATTTCGTGATCTTGTAACAGATTAGCCGCGGGCGAAGTGCGCGAAGGCGCGGTTGGCTTCGGCCATGCGGTGGGTGTCTTCCTTCTTCTTGAAGGCGGCACCGGCTTCGTTGTAAGCGTCAACAATCTCGAGCGCTAGGCGCTGTGAGTATGGCATACCGCTGCGGGCACGGGCCGCTTGGACCAGCCAAGTAAAGGCATAGTGCTGCTGACGGTGACCAGCTACTGGGAATGGAATCTGGTAGTTGGCGCCACCGACACGGCGAGACTTAACTTCGAAGTTTGGTGAAACATTGCGTAGGGCTTTTTCAAACACTTCAAGTGGGTTCTCGCTGTTCAATTTCTTGGCAGCGGCTTCAAGTGCGTCGTAAACAGCTTTTTCGGCAACGTGTTTTTTGCCGTCAAGCATTGATTTGTTGATCAAGCGCTGGACTAGAACGCTCTGGTATTTGCGGTCTGGGTTTAGGCGGCGTTGTAGGCTGACAGTAACTTTACGAGGCATGACTACTTACCTTCCTTCTTAGCACCGTATTTAGAACGGCCTTGTTTGCGCTTGGCAACACCCTGGAGGTCCAAGGCGCCGCGGACGATGTGGTAACGTACACCAGGAAGATCTGGTACGCGACCGCCACGTACTAGCACAACAGCGTGCTCTTGTAGGTTGTGACCTTCGCCACCAATGTAGGCCCAAACTTCTTGACCGTTCGTCAGGCGCACACGGGCAACCTTGCGAAGAGCCGAGTTAGGCTTTTTAGGTGTTTTGGTGGTTACCTTAATACAAACACCGCGTTTTAGTGGTGCGTCTTGGTCGTAGTAACGCGTTTTAAGCGTGTTTTGGATACGTCCAAGGGCTGGCGACTTACTCTTTTTAGGAGAAGTCTGGCGCGGCTTGTGAACCAATTGATTAATAGTTGGCATTAATAAAACTCCGTTGATTATTAACAGTGGTAAATAGTGATTTACCTAAATATGCTTGCTTCGGGTCAGCATTCCGTTGCAAGCTTTGCTTTGGCTCTAATGCGTCTTGTACACGTTTCACATTAGTCCTCGGCGGAAACTCGAGGCTTATTATAGCAATTTATGACGCTAGTGTAAACCCTATAGCCCGGCTTAGGACATTTTTAGCTTAAGTGTTATGATTATTTTATACAAAATAAAAGGGATTAAACATGCCAGAAGACAGCGGTCAGATCGCCACGCAGCCACCGGTCAGTCAGCCGACCTATAATAGCCAGCCGACGCCGACCAGCCTAACGCCCAAAAAATCTAAGAAGATTCTTCTTATTATTGTTAGTTTGGTCATCGTTTTAGTTGTGGCGGCCGGTGTATTTGCCTATCTTTTATTAGTTGTGCAGCCCAAAAAAGACACCGCTAGCGTTAAGCCCGCCGATTTATCTTCACTGGGGGCTGGTTTCAAAAAATCCATTAACGACCCGACCGATTCATCATGGCTGGTATATAAAAGCACCAATCCTGCCAGTGTAATTTACCGATACGACAGCAAAAACTGGGTCGTCACCGACGCCGGCGCGAACGTCCTAACGTTTAGCTCGGGTCGCACCAAAACCACCGACAACAAGGCTGACTACAACGCCGTTTTAGTATATTTGAACACTAATGGTTTTACAGAGGTGAAGCCGACCGATCAATCTAGCGTCAGCTATAGCACCTCGCAAGCGATCGTACAGTATTTTGCATCAAACAACTTTACTTGCAGCATGCACAATACGCCAAACCTAGCCTTAAATGGCGGCGCTACACCCGAGCCGGCATCTTATCGACTACAGCTTGACTGCGCCCAGCTTAGTGCCTTTAAAAACAACGTCGCTGCCGTCAAACCTTTAGCTAGCGCCTATGATGCCAGCAAGCTTACTGCTATCGTTCAAGATCCGTTATTTAGCGCTCCAACCAAGACGCAATCTAGCGCCACCAAGGATTACGCCAACACTTCGGTAAATGTCGCGAGCGTCAAAACCCCTAGCGATAACTCAAGCGCCGAATTTTACCAAACGCCAGACAAAAATTGGCATCTTTTTGCCGTAGCCAAAGACCCAGCCAAAATTGCCTGCACCGACTACAACACCGACGACCTTAAGAAGGCTTACGCCGGATTTAGCTGCTGGGACACCAGTACAAACACCGGTTCATTCGTCGAACAAAGCCAACCAACCTTCGAAGTCGTTCCCGGCTCAATCGGCGGATAGATGCTTCTATCGAGCAAAGCCGGCTGTCTGCCGATAGCCACTAAGCCGCGCTCAGGCACACTCTTAAAAAAGACTTTCACTTGAAGTCTTTTTTAGCGTTTGGCTGGAATCGGTTAAAACAACCGATTCCACAATCCTTCGCTTAGCTTAGTGGCTATCGCCGGGCAAACTGTTTTAGCCGGCCGACAGAGGCTGTGAAATCTGTTGACTAACAGATTTCAGCCGAACGCTAAAATAGACCTCGAATGGAGGTCTATTTTAAAAGTGTACTCTGGAGGCTGGCTAAAATAGTTTACCAGCCAAGAGCGCGGCTTAGATGCCGTCGCCGGCCACTAAGCTGCTAACTCTAAGTCTTCAGCGATCTCGGCTTCGACGTTTTCATCGGCCGTGGCAGCTTCGCTGTCGCCATCAAGTGTATCGAGCGCTGTAGCGCTGTCTACACCGGTACCAACAGGAATCTTGCGACCAATGATCACGTTCTCTTTCAAGCCGTGCAAGTGGTCGATACGACCCGAAACGGCGGCGTTGATCAGCACACGAGTCGTGTCCTGGAACGAGGCGGCCGACAAGAAGCTGTCTGACCAAATTGACACCTTGGTAATACCAAGTAGCAATTGGGTGTAAACGATCGGTTCCTTGCCCTCGGATTCAAGCGTAGCGTTAGCTTCAACAACTGAAGCCTTCGAAACGATATCACCGGTTACAAAGGTGCTGTCACCTGGATCTTCAATCTGAACGCGGCTAAACATCTGGCGAACGATGATCTCGAGGTGCTTATCGGCCACATCTTGACCCTGAGCGGCGTAAATACGCAGCACTTCGTTGATGATGTAGCGCTGAGTTGCCTCAATACCGCTAAGTCGCATCAAGTCGTGCAAGTTCAACGAACCACTGGTTAGGCGATCACCGGCTTTAACAGTTTGGCCAGTCTTTACCAAGACCTGCATGTTGCCAGGAACTTCGTAGCGAACAGGCGCAGTTGCATCGGCAACCAAGACTAATTCGTCTGGCAAGATCTCGACAACACCGCTATAAGGCGCGACAAGTGGTTTAGACTCACCTTCACCGCTAGCTAGAACATCACCAACCTTTACGGCGGCGCCGTCCTTAACGGAAACGGTACGGCCTTCAAGAGCAATGTGCTCGACATGGCCGGCTTCAGGTGTAATTTGAATGACATATTTCTTGCCATCTTCGTGAACCGACACCAACCCATCGACTTCACTCATGAATGCCTGACCTTTAGGACTGCGAGCTTCGAACAATTCCTCGACACGCGGCAGACCCTGGGTAATGTCACCACCAGCCACACCACCGGCGTGGAAGGTACGTAGCGTCAACTGCGTACCAGGCTCACCAACCGACTGGGCGGCGATAACACCAACTGGCTGAGCAGCTGCGACTAAATTACCGGTTGCCATATCGATACCGTAGCTCTTTTGCGGTACACCGCGCAGATTCTTGGTCGATAGAACAGATTGAATCTTGGCTTCAGTAACTGATTCGTCGGCTTCAATAGCGTTAGCAATCTCACGGGTAATCAACTCACCCCTAGCGACGTGACCAGCGATATCTTCAGCGGCAAAGCGTCCGAACAGACGGTTGCCAAAGGCAATCATCGTTAGTCCTGTTTCGTCACGGTAAATCGTAAAGCCGTCGTCATCACCTGATTCGTCGGCGACCGTAAAGACGTCTTGCGACACATCGACTAGACGTCGAGTCAAGTAACCTGAGTCGGCTGTCTTAAGAGCGGTGTCGATCAGACCCTTACGTGCACCACGGGTGGCCACGAACTGCTCCAGGCTCGACAAACCGTGTTTGTAACTTGAACGGATCGGCAGCTCGATTTCACGGTTGTTGGCGTCAACCATCACACCAATCATCGAACTGGCTAGCTTAACGTTTGAAATATCACCACGAGCACCAGAGTTAACCATGACAGAAATACTGGTGTCCATGTCCTTCAACTTATCTTGCAGGAACTCGGTGACTTGGCGGTCAACGTTGCGCCAGGTGCTAAGTGTCAAGTTGTAGCGCTCTTCTTCGGTAATCAAACCTTGGTCGAACTGGTCTGAGATAAGCGCCGTCTTGGCGTCACCTTCAGCAATGAACTCATCAACTTCAGTAAAGTGAATGTAATCGTCCTTACCAGTAGACACGGCTGCAACAGTTGCAAAGCGGAAAGCTAGACCCTTCATGCGGTCGGCTGTCTGGGCGGTAATTTCAGCACCATAGCGTTCAAAGATCTTGTTTAGGACCTTTTTGAGCTGCTTTTTGGTCTGAACACCGTTGTCGTAAGGGTAATCAGCTGGCAGAATCTCGTTAAAGAAGACACGGCCAAGGGTTGTAGTGCGAACCTCACCCTTAGTAAAGACGCGAATTGGCGTTTGCAGCTGAATCTTTTCGTTGTCGTAGGCCATTTCAGCTTCGTAAACTGAGCTAAACGCCTTGACATCGTTAGTGTGCGCCGATGGTTTATCGTAAGTCAGGTAGTAGTTACCCAAAACGACATCCTGAGCCACCGACAGAACTGGCGAACCATCAGCTGGCTTCAACAGGTTGGCAGTTGCGCTCATCAGATCGCGAGCTTCGGCTTGCGCTTGACGACTTAATGGAAGGTGAACAGCCATCTGGTCACCGTCGTAGTCAGCGTTAAAACCGTTAGCTACGAGTGGGTGCAGTTGGATAGCCTTGCCTTCAACCAAACGTGGGCGGAAAGCTTGAATCGACAAACGGTGTAGCGATGGCGCACGGTTCAAAAGAACGTATTTGCCTTCGATCACGGCGTCTAGGGCATCCCAAACAACAGCTTCACCAGCTTCGATCAGGCGTGTAGCCGAGCGAATGTTGTGGGCATATTCACCACGAATCAACCAGCTAATAATGAACGGCTTAAACAGTTCAAGCGCCATTTGCTTTGGCAGACCACATTCGTCAATCTTCAGCTTTGGACCAACCACGATTACTGAGCGGCCCGAGTAGTCAACGCGCTTACCCAGAAGGTTCTGGCGGAAACGACCTTGCTTACCCTTTAGCATGTCAGAAATTGACTTCAGGCGGCGACGGCCACCGGTTGCATTAACAGCGCGACCACCACGAGCAGCCGAGTTGTCGATTAATGCGTCAACAGCCTCTTGTAGCATGCGCATTTCGTTGCGACGGATAACTTCCGGCGCATTCAACTCGATCAGCTTCTTAAGACGGTTGTTACGGTTGATGACACGGCGGTAAAGGTCGTTAAGGTCACTGGTTGCAAAACGGCCACCGGTCAGCTGAACCATTGGGCGTAGATCTGGAGGAATAACTGGCAAAACAGTCAAAGTCAAAGCGTTTGGCTTAATACCAGCCGCCTGCATACCTTCAAGCACCTTGAGACGCTTCAAAAGCTTCTTTTCGCGCTGACCACGCGCACTAGCAACTTCTTCGGTTAACTCTTCGATTAGTTTGGCTAGGTCAATTTCGTCAAGCATAGCTTTCAGAGCCTGGCCACCCATACCTACCTCGATCAAATCTTGGTATTCTTCTGGTAGGTTGCGGTAATCAACTTCGCTCATCAAAGCATTCTTTGACAAACTTTCTAGCTGAGCCTTTTTAACCAAGTAGTTTTCGTTCAATTCGTCGAGCTCACGTGTCTGCTGTTCGGCCAATGACTTAACGTCAGCACCTTCAGCTTCGGCTTCCTTTTCGTAGCGGATTTTGATTGCTGCACGACCAGCTTCGGTCTCAGCTTCAAGGTCGGCTAGGTATTGGTCGCGTTTTTCTTCGTCGCTCTTCAAAACAACGTAGGTAGCAAAGTACGCAATACGCTCAAGGTTACGAACGGTAATACCAAGCAACAAACTCATAGCGCTTGGGGTACCGCGCATAAACCAAATGTGCGCTACAGGGGTAGCTAACGAAATGTGGCCCATACGCTCACGTCGGACAATCGACTTGGTAACTAGGTCACCATTCTTGTCGACAGCTGCTTCGCGTGAACGAACGCCCTTTAGCTTTGAGTCGTGCGGGTTGATGTCCTTGACTGGACCAAAGATCCTTTCACAGAACAAACCGTCGCGCTCAGGTTTTTGGGTACGGTAGTTAATGGTTTCAGGCTTGGTAACCTCACCGTAGCTCCAGTTTAGAATATCTTCGGCGCTTGCAACCGCCAATCGGATGGCGTCGAAGTCAGCAATACCGTTACTGGCAACAATGTGTGTCATATTACGCCTCCTCCTCGAAATCGTTTACTTCATCAATGTCCTGAATCGACATACCGTCGTCCTCGTCTATTTCGCCAAGTTCGTCGGCTTCATCCAGAACAGTTTCTTCTTCATCATTGTCGTCGCTAGGAATGGCCGCAACCGGTGAGCCGTTGATGACACCGCCAATAACTTGTTCGGCATCGATGATGGCGTCGTGGTCGTCACCTAGCAAATCAACACGCAGACCTAAACCTTGCAACTCTTTAACCAAAACGTTAAAGCTCTCTGGTAGCTTTGGACCAACAATCGCTTCGTCCTTAATGATTGACTCGTAAGCCTTAGCACGTCCATAAACGTCGTCTGACTTAATCGTCAACATTTCCTGTAGGGTAGCGGCGGCACCATAAGCTTCGAGGGCCCAAACCTCCATCTCGCCAAAGCGCTGACCACCGTTTTGCGCCTTACCGCCAAGCGGCTGTTGCGTCACCATGGTGTAAGGACCGGTTGAACGGGCGTGAATCTTGTCAGATACCATGTGGTGCAGTTTCAGCATGTGCATGATACCAACAGTTGTGCGCTCTTCAAAGGCTTCACCGGTGCGACCGTCAAACAATTGACTCTTACCGTCGCGGGCAAAACCGGCTTTTTCAAGTTCATCAGAAATTACCGAGTCAGGCACACCATTAAATGGCGGTGTAGCAACCTTGTAGCCAAGAGCACGAGCAGCCATACCCAGGTGGGTCTCAAACAGCTGACCAATGTTCATACGCGAAGGCACACCAAGTGGGTTCAGTAGTACGTCGATTGGCGTACCGTCTTCCATGAATGGCATATCTTCTGGCGGCAAAATTCGAGCAACAACACCCTTATTACCGTGGCGTCCAGCTAGCTTGTCACCAACTGAAATCTTGCGCAGTTCGGCCACAAAGATTTGAATTTGCTCAATCACACCAGCTTTCAGCTCGTGACCGTTTTCGCGGCTAAAGATCTTAACACCGACGACCTTACCACCACCGGCATTGTTCATGCGCTGTGAGGTGTCGCGAACATCCTTAGCTTTTTCACCAAAGATGGCGCGTAGCAGGCGCTCTTCAGAGCTGAGCTCTTGCTCGCCCTTTGGTGTAATCTTACCAACCAACACATCGCCGGCTTTGACCTCTGATCCAAGCTGGACAATGCCGTTCTCGTCAAGGTGGCGCAACGATTCCTCAGAAACGTTCGGAATGTCACGAGTCACGATCTCAGGCCCAAGCTTAGTTTCACGGACTTCAACGGTGTAATCCTTGATGTTAACCGATGTCAGTGTGTCGTCTTGGACTAAACGGCGGCTTAGGACAATAGCGTCGTCCATGTTGTAACCGTTCCAAGACATGAAGGCCACCAAGAGGTCTTTACCGAGCGATAGTTCGCCATCGGCAATCGAGGCACCTTCAATCAGAATGTCACCCTTTTTAACTTTTTGGCCACGTACAACGCGTACCTTTTGGTTAATTGAGCGATCGTCATTTGATTTAGCAAAGTGAATTGGCGTATAAACCTTAACTCCGTTAGCATACTTAACCTGCACTTCGTTACCATCGGCACGAACCACTTCACCTTCCGCATCAGCAGTAATCAATTGGCTGGTGTTGCGGGCAACGACGCCCTCAATACCGGTACCAACGACTGGTGACTGCGGCTGCAGCAGTGGCACAGCCTGCTTCTGCATGCTTGAGGCCATCAAGCTACGGTCGACGCGGTTCTTTTCAACGAACGGCACCAAAGCGGCAGTCGACCCAAGGATCTGCTTGTGAGCGGCGTCCATGTAAGTTACCTCTGCGACGTCGACACGAGCTGGGAATTGGTGTTTGCGAGCCGAAACACGCTCTTCAACGAATGAATTATCGTCGTTCAATTTCGCACCGGCATCAGCAATCACTTCGATAGCTTCTTGTGAAGCATCTAGGTAAACGACTTCACTGGTAACCTTACCGTTCTTAACCTTCAGGTATGGAGTTTCGATAAAGCCGTACTCGTTAACACGAGCGTAGGCAGCTAGGTTCAGCACCAAACCAATGTTGGCACCTTCTGGTGTCTCAACGGCGCACAAACGGCCGTAGTGAGTTGGGTGGGCGTCACGGACGTCAAAGCCAGCGCGCTCACGGCTCAAACCACCAGGACCCATTGAGCTAAGGCGACGTTTGTGGGCCAGCTCTGATAGCGGGTTGGTTTCGTCCATCAGCTGCGACAACTGCGAGCTAGCGAAGAATTCGCGCACAGCAGCGACAACAGGGCGTGCGTTGATTAGTTGGCTTGGGGTGACGGTTTCAATGTCACTCATGCTCATGCGGTCCATGGCGTTACGCTGCATACGCAGCATACCGACACGGAACTGACGAGCCACAAGCTCACCGACCAATTTAACGCGACGATTACTCAGGGCGTCAATGTCATCTGGAGCCTCTTGGGTGTTGTTTAAGCGAATAATCTCGCGAATAATCGCCAACAGGTCAGACACCTGGAAGACGCGATTTTCAGTAACGTTAGCTAGGTCCAAGCCCAGACGTTGGTTTAGCTTGTAGCGACCGACGCGGCTGTAGTCAAAGCGTTTAAAGTCAAAGAACATGCGCTCAATCATGCTACGAGCATTATCGACAGTGGCCAGGTCACCTGGACGCAAGCGTCGGTAAACTTCGATTAGAGCCTCGTTTGAACCACGAGCTGGGTCTTTTTCAAGGGTGGCGTCAATGTATTTGACTTCACCGTCGTCATAACCAGCAAAGAGCTCTTTAATCTCTGATGTTTTGTTGTAACCAAGAGCACGCAGCAAGGTAGTAACCGGCAATTTGCGACGGCGGTCGATCTTAACATAAATAACACCATTAGTGGCAGTTTCAAATTCCAGCCATGCGCCGCGGCCAGGAATCAATTTAGCACCGTAATAGTTACGGGTAGCGGCTTTATCAGCCGTAAAGAAGACACCAGCAGAACGAATCAGCTGGCTAACGACGACACGCTCGGTACCGTTAATAATAAAGGTGCTGCGGTCGGTCATCCATGGGTAGTCACCCAGGTAAATTTCTTGCTCTTTAACCTCGCCGGTGACCTTGTTGGTCAACTCGACGTTGGCGTGCAGCGGCGCGTCAAAGGTTAAGTTGTTCTCTTTGGCGAACTGCTCGGAGTTTTTAGGCTCTTGGAAAGCATATTCTTTAAAGCGTAGCGCCAACTTTTGGCCGGTGTAATCGTCGATTGGGTTGAGTTCGCTGAAGATCTCGCCCAAACCAGTTTCGACAAATTCTTTCCAGCTGTCTTTTTGGTGCGCAATTAAGTTTGGTATTTCGACTGCGGTGTCATCTTTAGTAAAGAAGACGCGCTTAGTATTCTTAGGCACTGCCTTAGCCATATGTAAACGTTCCTCGCGTGGAAATTAAATTTTATAGGGGTATTCTCGGCGCCGAAGATTCCCTTAACCGTGCCAGTCCCACCTATATTGCCGGTATGTTGGGACACAGATAACCACAGCTACACTACTTCTTAATGACCATTATGACTAGTGTCACATATTTAGTCAAGACACTTTATGAAAATAATTACATTTTACAAGCCGGACGGCGGGTGCCCGAGTCAAAATGCGACTCAAGGGCACCCACCGACCCGACTCGTGACGCTACTTCGCACCATCGGCACTGGACCATGATCTAAGCGGCGCCATGTCGTCAAACGTGGCGACGAGCCAGTAGATGACCGCGAGGATGGCCGCCCCGCCAACAAGCGAGACAATCGGCCCCCAGCCGATGCCGGCTCCGGCCGTCCAGATGCTCCGTGTCCTGTGGAACCACTCTCCACTGACGACGCTAACCGCCGCCGACATGATGAACGTTACCAGGGCGACCGCGGCAGACGCGACGACGTAGATAACGGCGAGGAACAGGACGAAGCTCGCCCACAGGGCAAGTCCGTCCCGCCACGACCACACACGCAGCCTCTCACCGGGCGCATCAACGTAGCTTTCCATAACAAACACCTCCCACTAGGCCGAACTGTCACGGATGGACTTGATTATAGCACTTCAGCCCACCTCTGCTATATGTTGACTTTTTGACTGTTTTTTGTTATAATATACGCCAGCTCAACAGAGCAGTACCCTACATACACAGTCTCAGCCTATCAAAGGGGCGAAGATGTACATCCAGATCGAGACAGGTTTCTCGGACGTCGACGTCTCCCGGTACATTCCGGCGCGTAACGTCGGACGCAAGCCGACCGCCATTCTCGTTCTGCCGGGCATCTTGTCCCGCTGGAACGAGCAGATCGAGCCCGTCATCGACATCCTGGCGCGGTACGGCACCGTCTTCGGGGTCGACTACACCGCCAAGGCGTGGCACACCGACAGGATCATTGCCAACATCACCGACTTCGTCGACCACGAGCTGAGCTCGTATGACAAGCTGGTGGTGGTTGGCATTTCGATCGGCGGCATCATCACGCCGGATGTCGTGGGCGCTACCAAGCGCAGCCACGACTCCATCAGCACCGTCATCGTCGACGCGCCGCATGGTGCCGACACGATGAAAGAGCTGCCGGCGGCGGCCCGATGGTTCTTCACGCTCGGGTTCTACAACATCCTGAACGGCCGGCTCGGCAACGCGATCCGTGAGAAGTTCATGTCGGTCCCGCCGAAGCTCGAGAACATCGAGGTTCCGGCCGGAGTCGTCGCCATCGAGGCCTACAAGGCCAAGGTCGTCGTCGACTCCAAGAAGGGGCTGGCGAACCACCCCTGGCGTCAGTGGGGGTCGCAGGTGGCCTACATGGTCCACCGCACCCCGCGCGCTGGCCTGCTGAGCGACATCAACAGCGTGTACCTGGCGTGTAACAGCGCCAAGAACACGACCGTCGACCAGCCCAAGGCCGTCGACCGCTGGCACCAGGCGCTGCCGAGCCTCAAGATCATCGAGGTCAACACGGCACACGCCGCCTTCCGCGAGGGCCTGCCCACGTGGCAACCCAAGCTGGTCAAGGCGTTTGCAGCGCTCGGTGCGCCCGAGTACAACTGAACAGTAGGGTGCTAATACCCCCGGAGAAATCCGGGGGTTAAGCATATCTGAGCAGCTTTTATAACTACGCCTTGGCGATGACTTCGTCAATCAAGCCGTAAGCCTTGGCCTCTTCGGCGCTCATCCAAAAGTCGCGATCGGCGTCTTTTTCAATTTTGGCCAGCTTTTGGCCAGTGTTTTTAGATAAGATTTCATTCAGGCGCTGCTTCAAGAACAGACCCTCTTTGAGCATAATCTCTTGGTCGGTAATCTTGCCCTCGGTACCGCTCGACGGCTGGTGAATCATGATTCGACTATTTGGCAGCACGAAACGTTTGCCTTTAGTACCGCTCGACAGCAAAAACGCTCCCATGCTCGCCTGTAAGCCAATACCGATCGTCTGGACGTCCGGCTTAATGTATTGAATGGTGTCGTAAATCGCTAAACCGTCATAAATCACACCGCCAGGACTGTTAATGTACAGCTTGATGTCTTTCTTTGGGTCTTCATAGGCTAGATGTAATAGTTGAGCCACAATTAGACTTGAAGTCGTCGGATTAACCTCGCCGTCAAGAAAAATGATCCGCTCGTTTAACAGACGCGAATAAATATCATAGGCTCGCTCGCCATCGTAGGTTTTTTCAACCACTGTTGGTACTAAATAACTTTTTGGATTCACGATATATACCCTTTCGTTTCTATGCTATCAATTGTATACAAAATTAGCACTCCATGCAAGTGAGTGCTAAAAATATACAAATTAAAGAGGCCCTAACGCAGGGCCTCGGTCACGTACATGACAT
>DAIDKE010000003.1 GCA_027450165.1 Candidatus Saccharimonadota bacterium
GATAAAGATCGTTCAAATCCGATGTAGCGAAGCGGCCACCGGCGAGCGAAATCATCGGGCGTAGATCTGGTGGAATAACTGGAATTACGTTCAAGATAAGATCGGTTGGCTTAATACCGGCCGCAAGCATACCTTCAAGCACCTTTAGGCGCTTGAGCAGCTTCTTTTCGCGCTGGCCCTTTGCGGTCTCGACTTCGGCAGACAGCTCACCAATAAGGGTTGGCAAGTCAATTTCGTCAAGCAACGCCTTAAGGGCGCTGCCGCCCATGTCAACAGTCGCAAGCTCTTCGTATTCTTCGGGCAAATTACGATAGTCTGTTTCGTTTAAGAGTGCGCCTTTTACTAAGCCTTCAAGCTGGTTTTTCTTGACTAAGTAGGTGCTTTCAAGCTCTTCGATTTCCTTACTTTGGGCTTCGGCGAGCGACTTGACATCAGCACCCTCGGCTTCGGCTTCGCGTTCGTAGCGAATTTTAATCGCAGCACGGCCAGCATTTGTTTCGGCTTCAATGTCAGCCAAGTATTGGTCTCGTTTTTCGGTATCAACATTCAAAATAACGTAGGTTGCAAAGTAAGCGACCCGCTCAAGATTGCGCACAGTAATACCAAGCAGCAAACTCATGGCGCTTGGCGTGCCGCGCATAAACCAAATGTGAGCAACTGGGGTAGCAAGGCTAATGTGGCCCATGCGTTCGCGGCGCACAATTGCCTTTGTAACCAGTTCGCCATTTTTATCAACGGCTGCTTCGCGGCTGCGCACACCCTTTAGCTTGTTGTCGTGCGGATTGATATCTTTGACTGGGCCAAAAATACGTTCGCAGAACAAGCCATCGCGTTCCGGCTTTTGCGTGCGGTAGTTAATGGTTTCTGGCTTAGTAACCTCGCCGTAGCTCCATTTCAGGATATCTTCGGGGCTGGCAACCGCCAAACGTACCGCGTCAAAGTCCGCAATGCTGTTCGTTTGTACAACACGTGGCATTAGGCGTCCTCCTCATCTTCCTTGGTTGTTATTTCATCGTATAGTTCGTCGTATGCTTCATCAACGCTGGCAATCTGGCCCCCGTCATCGATATCACGGATTTCAACACCGTCGCTATCGTCGATATCACCAAGCTCGTCGCTTTCGTCAAGGACAGTCTCGATTTCCTCGGCTAGATTGCTCGCAGGCACCGTCTTGTCTTCGGGGCCAGCGTTTTCAATTAGCACTTCGGCGTCAATTTGCTCACCTTCGTCGACAAGGTCGACACGTAGGCCAAGGCCCTGCAGCTCTTTGACAAGCACGTTAAAGCTTTCTGGCAATTTTGGCCCAGTAATCACATCATTTTTGATGATGCTTTCGTAGGCTTTTGCGCGGCCGTACACATCGTCGGACTTAATAGTCAGCATTTCTTGTAGGGTCGAGGCAGCACCATATGCTTCAAGTGCCCAGACCTCCATTTCGCCAAAACGCTGGCCACCGTTTTGCGCCTTACCACCAAGTGGCTGTTGGGTAACCATCGTGTAAGGACCGGTTGAACGAGCGTGGATCTTGTCAGATACCATGTGGTGCAGCTTCAACATGTGCATGATACCGACAGTGGTTCGCTCTTCAAAAGCTTCACCGGTGCGGCCATCAAACAATTGGCTCTTACCGTCGCGGGCGTAACCAGCTTTTTCAAGCTCGTCCGAGATAACAGCGTCAGAAACACCGTTAAATGGTGGCGTGGCAACCTTGTAGCCAAGTGCCCGAGCGGCCATACCGAGGTGAGTTTCAAAAATCTGACCAATATTCATACGACTTGGCACACCAAGTGGGTTCAAAACTACATCAACAGGTGTACCATCTTCCATGAATGGCATGTCTTCGACTGGCAAAATACGCGCGACAACACCCTTGTTACCGTGGCGACCAGCCAACTTATCACCGACTGAGATCTTGCGCAATTCAGCTACAAAGATTTGGATTTGCTCAATCACACCGGCTTTAAGCTCGTGACCGTTTTCACGGCTAAAGATCTTAACACCGACGACCTTACCGCCACCAGCGTTGTTCATACGCTGTGAAGTATCGCGAACATCCTTGGCTTTTTCGCCGAAGATGGCGCGCAGCAAACGCTCTTCCGAGCTTAGTTCCTGCTCACCCTTTGGCGTAATCTTACCAACCAAGACATCACCGGCCTTGACCTCTGAACCTAGCTGAACAATACCGTTCTCATCTAGGTGACGCAAAGATTCTTCAGAAACGTTTGGAATGTCGCGAGTGACAATCTCAGGACCAAGCTTGGTCTCGCGGACTTCAACCGTGTAATCCTTGATGTTAACAGATGTCAAAGTGTCATCTTGGACCAAACGGCGGCTCAGGACAATAGCGTCGTCCATGTTGTAACCGTTCCAAGACATAAAGGCGACCAACAAGTCTTTACCCAGGGCCAGCTCGCCATCGGCGATTGAGGCACCCTCGATCAGAATGTCACCCTTTTTAACCTTGTCGCCGCGGTTAACGCGAACTTTTTGGTTAATCGAGCGGTCATCGTTTGACTTAGCAAAGTGAATTGGCGTGTAAATCTTGGTACCGTCAGCGTATTTAACGTGGACTTCGACACCATCGGCGCGAACAACTTCACCTTCAGCTTCAGCAACAATCAACTGGCTAGTATTACGAGCAACAACACCTTCGATACCCGTACCAACAGTTGGAGCCTGTGGCTGCAACAAAGGCACAGCCTGCTTCTGCATGCTGGCGGCCATCAAACTACGGTCAACACGGTTCTTTTCAACAAACGGCACCAAAGATGCGGTTGAACCAAGAATCTGCTTGTGAGCGGCGTCCATGTAAGTAACGTCACCGGCATCAACCTGAGCTGGGAATTGGTTCTTGCGAGCCGAAACACGCTCTTCGGTAAAGGTACCGTCGTCGTTTAGCTGTGCACCGGCGTCGGCGATGATCTCGACGGCTTCTTGTGAAGCGTCAAGATAAACAACCTCGTTGGTTACCTTACCGTTTTTAACCTTTAGGTATGGAGTCTCGATAAAGCCGTACTCGTTAATACGAGCGTAGGCGGCCAAGTTCAGCACCAAACCAATGTTGGCACCTTCTGGCGTCTCAACGGCACACAAACGGCCATAGTGAGTTGGATGGGCGTCACGGACGTCAAAACCAGCACGCTCACGACTTAGACCACCAGGACCCATTGAGCTCAGGCGTCGCTTGTGGGCTAGCTCAGATAGCGGGTTGGTTTCGTCCATCAACTGTGAAAGCTGTGAACTGGCGAAGAATTCGCGGACAGCTGCCACAACTGGGCGGGCGTTGATCAATTGACTTGGAGTAACAGTTTCAATGTCACTCATGCTCATGCGGTCCATAGCGTTACGTTGCATACGCAGCATACCAACGCGGAACTGGCGAGCAACAAGTTCGCCGACCAATTTAACGCGACGGTTATTAAGGGCGTCGATGTCGTCTGGAGCTTCTTGAGTATTGTTGAGGCGAATGATTTCGCGAATGATCGCCAACAGGTCGGACACCTGGAAGACGCGGTTTTCGGCAGTATTAGCCACATCTAGGCCAAGGCGTTGGTTTAGCTTGTATCGACCAACTCGGCTGTAGTCGAAGCGCTTGAAATCAAAGAACATGCGCTCGATCATGCTACGAGCATTATCGACGGTCGCTAGGTCACCTGGACGCAAGCGGCGGTAAACTTCGATCAAAGCTTCGTTTGAACCACGAGCTGGGTCTTTTTCAAGGGTGGCGTCAATGTATTTAACTTCACCGTTATCAGCTTCGGCAAATAGCTCTTTAATCTCACTGGTCTTGTTGTAACCAAGCGCCCGCAGCAAAGTAGTAACCGGCAATTTGCGGCGGCGGTCGATCTTAACATAAATAACACCATTGCTGGCGGTTTCAAACTCTAGCCATGCACCACGGCCAGGAATAATTTTGGCGCCGTAATAGTTACGGGTAGCAGCCTTGTCGGCCGTAAAGAAGACACCGGCTGAACGGATCAGCTGGCTAACGACAACACGCTCAGTACCGTTAATAATAAAGGTGCCGCGGTCGGTCATCCACGGGTAGTCGCCCAGGTAGATTTCTTGCTCTTTAACTTCACCGGTAACCTTGTTGGTCAGCTCAACGTTGGCGTGCAGCGGCGCGTCAAAGGTTAAGTTGTTTTCTTTAGCAAATTGCTCGGAGTTCTTAGGCTCCTGGAAAGCGTATTCTTTAAAGCGTAGCGCCAGTTTTTGGCCAGTGTAATCGTCAATCGGGTTGAGCTCGCTAAAGATCTCACCCAAACCAGTTTCGACAAATTCCTTCCAGCTGTCTTTTTGGTGCGCAATTAAGTTTGGTATTTCGACGGCTGTGTCATCTTTAGTAAAGAAAACACGCTTCGCGTTCTTAGGCACTGCCTTGGCCATATCTAAACGTTCCTCGCATGGAATTAAATTTTATAGGGGTTTCTTTGGCGCCGAAGATTCCCTTAACCGTGGTTGTCGTACGCATATTGCCGGTAAGCGCACAGACACAGGTAACCACAGCTACACTACTTCTTAGTAACCATTATGACCATTGTCACATTGTACGTCAAGATGTTTTACAAAAAAAATAAATATGCGGACAGGCTGTGAGCGTTCCAGAGTCGACTATGGCTCATATAAACGCTCACTAGCCTGTCCGCATGCCACGTCAGTCCATGAAATACCGACGGGCGTCCTCGTACTTCGGGTCTTGCTGGGCCGTCTTGCTGAGGACCTGAGGCCATTTGTAGGCCATCCAGACCGCGTAGCTGACCGACGGCGTCAGAAACAGTGTCAGCCATATGCCCCAACCGCCACCGGGACCAGCCCGCCAGACCGCCAGGACGGCTTCGTGCGTGAATGCCCAGCTCACAAAGGCCGCCGGAAGCATCGTGATGACGGTCGCCAGGGCAAGCGGCAGCACCAGAAAGACGGCGACACCGACCACCAAGCGGCCGATTTCCACGATGACACTTGAAGGGCGGTAGTAACTCACGTTAATCAACGCCTCCGATCAAGCCTGCCAATAAAGGACAGGGCAACTATAGCACCGTTACTAGAAATTTAGAATAGTTCGCTTGAGTCAAGTTGCTACGCCGAGGCGATGACTTCGTCGATTAAGCCGTAGGCTTTGGCCTCTTCGGCGCTCATCCAAAAGTCGCGATCGGCGTCTTTTTCAATTTTCGCCAACTTTTGGCCGGTGTTTTTAGCCAAAATCTCGTTTAGACGTTGTTTTAGGAATAGACCTTCTTTAAGCATGATCTCTTGGTCGCTAATCTTACCCTCGGTGCCGCTCGACGGCTGATGAATCATGATACGGCTGTTTGGCAACACAAATCGCTTGCCTTTGGTGCCGCTCGACAATAAGAACGCGCCCATACTAGCCTGCAGGCCGATGCCAATCGTCTGTACATCCGGCTTAATGTATTGGATGGTATCGTAAATCGCTAGGCCATCGTAAACCGAGCCACCGGGACTATTAATATACAGCTTGATATCTTTCTTTGGATCTTCGTATGCCAGGTGCAGCAACTGGGCCACAATCAGACTCGAAGCTGTCGGATTAACCTCACCATCTAGAAAAATAATTCGTTCGTTTAATAGCCGTGAGTAAATATCGAAGGCGCGCTCGCCCTCATAAGTCTTTTCAATGACTGTAGGCACTAAATAACTTTTCGGATTTGTCATAAAACCCCTTTCATTTCTATAGTATCAATTGTATATAAATTTAGCACTCGTTGCAAGTGAGTGCTAATATTTTGCCAATTTTAAGAGGCCCTATTCGTGGGGCCTCGTTCACGTGCATGACAAAAACCGGTCATGCAGACGGTGTTGGAGCGGTTTTAGCCGCGCCACTGGTTGTCGGCGTCGTCATCGCTCATGTCGACATCGGACCGCACCTCAGCGGCCGCCTTACCGACGCTGGCGATGAGTCGGTTGACTGCCACAAATCGATGCAGCCATTGGCCAAACCGATTCGCAGCAGTTCCCGCGCCAACAGTAACGATGACGCTAAGCAGAACCAGCAAGATGGTCATACCCCTGCCGCCGAACACGCCCATCCAGCTGATGAGCATGCGGCTCATAGCAAGGATGGCGCAGCAGGCAAAGAGGCCGGTCATGACGACGACACTCGCTTGGGTGTAGAACCTGTCAATCGGGTTGCCCCATTTGCTGTTGAACACAGCGCAGTAGGCCGAGATGATGATGGTGAGCATCATCAGAGCCGCGAGGACGAATGTTGCCAACATGTGTACGCTCCAGGCTGTAGGGTGCGCGGCTAGACCGCGGTGCGGTCGACTACCAACCGTAAGATTATACCATAACCATCACCAATAGTCAATGTATAATATAAGCGCCACCTCTGTTAATCGGGGTGGCACTTGTGTTTCAAGACTGATTCAACTATTTAGCTTTAGTCGAGTTTAGTTCAACCAAGCGGTCGATAGTTTTTTCAGTTAGCAGGCGGTTGGCGATGTCGCGGCGTACCTCTGGCTGCTCAAATTGCTTCAAAACTTCTTTGTTGTTAGCGTACTGCTGTTTGTACAGTTCAATATGCGCTTCGAGTTCTTCGTTGGTGGCGGTAATTTGCTCAACCTTACTGAGCTCACCTAGGACCAATGCGGCCTCAACGCGGCGTATGGCGGCCGGTTTAACTTCTTTTTCGCGCCAATCGGCTTCGTCTTTGAAGCCCTTGCTTGAGATGTACGAGTCAAGGGTTAGCCCCTGATAAAGCAGGTTTTGTGAAAAGTCTTGTTCAATGGAGTGCATCTGGTCTTGAACCAAAATTTCTGGAGTTGGCACGGTGCTAACTTTTACCAACTCTTCAAGCAGTTGATCTTTAAGTTTCTCACCCGATTCACGCTCTTTTTGGGCGGCAATTTCGCGCTTAATGTCTGCGTTTAGCTCGTCGACAGAGGTAAATGGACCGGCTTTAGCGGCAAACTCGTCATCAACAGCTGGCAATTTTAACTCTTTAATCGCGTTTAGAGTGACCGAAAAGACAACTTTCGCGCCAGCTAGTTCTTTAGCGTGATAGTCGGCTGGAAACTCTAGGTCTAGATCAAACTTGTCACCGGCCTTGTGGCCAACAATACCCTCTTCAAAACCAGGAATAAACTGATGTGCGCCGAGTGTCAGGCTGTAATCTTTGGCCGTACCGCCGTCAAAAGCGACGCCGTCTTTTTTACCAACAAAGTCAATCAAAACCTCGTCGCCATCTTTGGCTTCGCGCTTGACTTCTTCTTTGGTAGCGAAACTCTGGCGCATGCGTTCAATAATTTCATCGACTTCTTTGTCATCAACGGTCACCTTGTCGACGCTGGCCTTGAGCTTTTTATAATCACCCAATTTAACGGCCGGCATAACTTCAACTTCGGCCGTAAACTCCAGACTTTCGCGCGGCACATAGGCCTGAACTTCGACATTCGGACGGTCAAGGGCCTGTAGTTTTTCGTTTAGAAAGGCTTCAGCAACGGCGCGGCTCAAAGCATCATCAAGCGTTTGCTCTTGCAGTGCAGCTGGATCAACGTTCTTAGCAACAACACTGGCCGGAACTTTGCCCTCGCGGAATCCAGCAACTTTCACCTTTTTACCTAGCTTAGTTAACGCTACCTGTTCGGCGGCGGCGAGCTCTTTAGCACCAACCTTAATTGTTAGTTTTACTTTAGTCTCTGATAGTTTCTTAACTGTAGTCTCCATACTACAGCTCATTATAACAGAGGTGAGATTGTACGGCAAATCGCGGCCTAGGCGGCGGTGTTGCGCGGGCGATGCTGTTGAGCTGGGCGAACTTCCGGCAAGGCTACGTCCGCATTAGCTGGATTGGTGTAGTCGACCGGTTTTGCAAAATTCGACTGATTAACGATCGTCAATTCACCGACCGTCGCACCCTTTAGGATCAACCTTTCTAATGAGCGCGCCAGACCTATGATAGTATCTTTTTTCATAAAGGCGTGCCGAGCGGTATATTCCACCATAAATTCCTGTGCTTCTGGGAACATCGGCGGCGCAATAATCTTTTCGGCCATCTCACGATCAAGGACGATCGGCATACTAATATGAACCTGTTCCAGTTTAACGTCATCTGCCGTAGCTCGCAGGTGAATGACATGATCATTACTGCTAGCCGGTTTCTTAAGATGAAAACGTCGTCTCAAACCAATCTGTGCAATCTGTTCAGCATAATCACGCCACGGGCGCATTTGCTCGGCGGTTCGGTCAAAAAGCGGCGGTAAATCGTAATGGGCGGTTGAATACAGATAGAATTGGCCCAGACTATCCGCGCCATCTTCGGCGCGTGGTGTCCGAAAATTGCCCTTTGTAAAGTTAGAGAGCTCCGATTGAAACTCCGAGCCAACAGCCGTCACACGCAGCTTCTGCGGCTGCATATTTGCGTGCGGCCCGCTTTCCGGTGACTGCTGTGGACTAGTCATAGCCTAAGTATGGCACGCTATAAATAGTGTGTCAACGGTCACATTCACACTAGCAGTAGCGTGCTATTTGACGTTTTGCTGCAGCCAGGCATACATCACTATGCCGGCGGCGACACCTACGTTAACAGATCGCGTTGAGCCGATTTGTTCGACCATTACGGTTTGCGACGCTACCTCAAGTAGCTCACGGCTCAAACCCGGACCTTCGCCGCCAAAGACTAAAACCGCATTTTGCGGCAGCTTGGTCTGGCCGAGCGGCACGGCACCATCAACAATATCGACGGCAACTATAGTCTTATCGTCTTCCATCATCTTGGCGCGAAAGGCGCTCACTGTTTCATGAAACTCAATATTCATATAGGCATCGGTTACCATCGCGCCCCGGCGATTGTAGTGCCGGCGGCCAATAATGTGTACTTTTGAAACATTAAAAGCGTTCGCCGTCCGTATGATCGTGCCGATATTAAAGTCGTGCTGCCAGTTTTCGACGGCAATTTCAAGCGGCAGACGCGAGCGGTCCAAGTCATGCTTAATGGCCTCGACCTTCCAATAACGATACCTATCGATCACATTGCGGCTGTCGCCATGCTCTAAAAGATCGGGGTCGTACTGATCGCCGGTCGGCCAAGGTTTTGGGTGTGGTGGAGCGCCAATAATATTCACAGGTAATACTAGATTAAACCACAATCAAACACCAATGCAACTAGAAGTCGAAGTCCGACTCTTGTGGTGGTGGAATAAATCTGCCGTTTATAAACCATGAACCAGGAACTTTGCTCATAATTGCCTTGTGGGCAATACTTGAACCATCCGGCATAAGATCGGCACCACCTGTGATTGCACGGTAAGCCGCAATAATATCAAACCAAAGTACACTATCCGACGCACCTATTCTATAACTCGACTGATCATTGAAATAGTTCCGCGAAACGTAGGCATGGGCAGCCGGGTGATCGCTGCGAGTTTCATCTAGTAACGAAACCCCCAGTTGACGGAACGCTTCCTCGCTAATAACCCCATTGATACGCAAACGTCCGGCGTGCCGTTTAAAATCCGCTAAGGTCAGGGCATTGGGACTCGCCTGAACAGATCGACCTAGCCAGCGCGGCGATGCAAAGATACCGCCGCTAACCCTCATTGGTCGTTCGTAATCGGCGATCGACATAACGGGGTTCAGCGACTTGCGAGCCAAGGCCTCTCTTATGATGGTTATTTTAGTTTTAACGGTCTCGGGTAAATTTAGCTCATGCAATACGCCACCACGAAACCGGCTTTGCGAATAAACTTCGGCCGCCGTTGATACCGGTACCAGAAAATCGGGCTGGCTCGGTCGCCTATCGTTGACATAGGCGCGCGGTTGCTCAACGATGTCCCAACTGCGCGCTAAATTATTATCAGAGCCAAGTTCAACAGCAGCCGTAATGGTACGTAAAAACACGTCATCGGTAGGGTAAGTATCCAAAACTTCTTCTTGGACATCCCGAAAATCTTGACGAGTCAAAACCGGTTCGGCATCATCTGATTTATCAACATTCTCGGCCGTAAAAATACCGTACTCGCGCAACTGTTCGTCGTTATGGATAATAAGCCTGTCTGGTTTAGCCATTTGTTACAGATTAACTTCAGCGGCTGATTTAGCGCAAGCATAAGCGCTGGCGCAACATCACCGCGCAATTGACTTATTATAATGTTTGTGTTATAATACAAATCAGCTCTTTAACCTATCGTTGACAACCAAGAGGAGACTTCTCGTGCCAAAATCTGCACCCAGGTTCATCGGACCGGATGTTTACACCGCTCTGGTGACAACGGTTAGGCCGGTGAAGGTCTATGTCCTCTTGACCGAGGATGCGAAGACCCACCTTACCAGGAAATGGAGGGTGTACACCGACCAGGGAGCCAACACGTATCTGGGCATGTTCCAGCGCTTCAGCATCGCCGCGGGCAACTGCTGGCAGGATGCTAGTCCCGACAAGCTGAAGGACGGCGACCTGTGCCAGTGCCGCGGTGAGCTCGGTACGGCGACACTCAAGGAAATCACGAACGTTTCGCCTGTTCGCGAGAACATGGTCGAACGTGTACTGAGTCTCCTTGAGCCGAAGCACACCACCTGGTCCGAACCCCAGATTGGTTCATTTCTTCGCAAGAGATGCCAAGACGCTAATGCCCACGAACTGGCGGCGGCCATCGGCATCTTCACCCAAGAGAGGAGCTAGCCAAAGGCCCCAGTCAACTACTGACTGGGGCCTAAAAAATATATAAATTTATGTTACTTCAACTAAAAGAAAACCCCAACTAAACTTTAACCCTTGCGGGACTACCTTAACGGTAGCGTAAGTTGGGGCGCCGAGATAATCCGCTCGGCACGGAAGTACTACCCCTGCAATGCGGCGGCGAACCTGCGGCACCCGATTACCCTGCCCCTGTCGTCCCGCACGGTGTCGGTCGGCATGATCAGGTCGTGGGTCGGAAGTCCCAGCCGAATTGCTGCCTGAACGACAAGGGCCGACACAAGGTAGTACGTATCTTCGCCCGCCTCTTCAGGCATGTTGTAGACGTCACCGTAGATCGTCACGACACGGTCAACGGGAATACCGTTGACCACGACCTGGCCGATCACAGACGTCTCCTCCATCACTCGCGCCACCGTGCCACTGGGCTCGAAGGTCGCGACAATGACGTCGGACGCGTCGAGCAGGTGGATGGCGTGCGGGGTCAGGTTGATGACGGTCGACATGACTACTCCTCTTTTTGTAGGGTTGTTTCAAGCGATACGTTCAGCCGCCCAACGACTGTTTGTCAATTGGGCAACAGGCTATGTTACTACATAGTTTAATACGTGTCAATAATGTTTTATGCAAAATGTTAGATTATATAATAAAAAGCCCAAAGAGGGCTTTTTGATTATCTACTTGGTGCGCGCGAGAGGACTTGAACCTCCACGTCCTTGCGAACACTAGCACCTGAAGCTAGCGCGTCTACCAATTCCGCCACGCGCGCATACAATTTGGTAACTTACCAAGCATAGCGTTTCAAGGGGTATTTTTCAAGTACTAGGACTTAGTTGGTCGGCGACTGAGCGAACCTTTGCGCAACGCGCCACCGTTTGGCAGGACCCAGCCAATCAAGGTTATAGCCAGCAAAACCGCAAAGCCGCACATCACCGACGGTATAGCCGCCATGGTGGCTGGACTCAACAGATTGGCGGTAATTGTAGGAATAATGAAGGCCATGTAACCGATCGCTAACGCCAAAAGTGCTGTTTTGGTGCGTGCGTTTTTAGTGTGACGGCGCCAGCGCAGGCTTAAATATACGCCCAAGGCTAGCAAACCGAAGTAATAAAGCGCGTAAAGCCTCATTGATGCCGGATGAGCTCTAAAGATAACGTAATTTCCGGCACAAACTTGGCCTGTAAGCGAGTTATTGATAACCAAAAAATACGCAATAAACGCGCCGCAGGCCAGATAAACAGCCGCTTGCCAGTTGGATTTTTTGCCAGCTAGGGCCATGGCCAGGCTAATGCCTAGTGGTGGCAACAATGTAATTGCCACGTAACCGATCCGCGCCCAGGTTAGCCCCGGCAAGCTAATTGACTCACAAATCATGTATTCGGCCAATTGAAAAACGCCCAGTAGTAGCAGAATAGCCACTACCAACTTGCCGATTCGGTCCATTTTGTAGCGAACGACCGTATAAATAGCCCCGAAAACTTCAATAAAGAATGTCGCCAACATAACCGGGGGCGAAAAGCAGAAAGTTTTGTTTTTATACATTAGATTTCCGGCGAATAATCAGCCAAATCAGATTGGTCATAATTGTCGCGCAGCAAGCTAGCAAGCTGTCGGGCCTCGGTTGGCTGCTTGACGCCTGGGTTCAGGATTCCATAGGGGTCAAATATATCTTTAATTTGCTTGTAAACGGCAACGACGTCGTCATCGAGCTGCGACCAAGCAGCCTCGGTCTTTAGACGACCTTCACCCGCCGAGCTCAGGAACGTGCCGCCGGTTTTTTGCACCAAAGCCGCATAGTCGCTAATCAGCCGAAACACTTTTTGTTTGTCACCAACTTGGTCGAGCCGCAGAACCGGACGAGCAAAAATCTCACCACTTAAAACATTGGTCTTTAGCGGTAATTTAACGTGATGTTTGTTGGCCAACTCCTCAAGCGCATTAGCAAATTCTTCTTGGCGGCCAGCTGGAATACTCGCGCCGTCAAACAGCGGCGGTAGCGACTCGGTATCGGTGTCGGGCGCCAGTAAGACGGAGTAAACCGACCTGATGGCTTCAAGATCTTCGGCAGTACGTGTTTCAGAACTAATGTACTGCACACCGGCTTTATTCAAGAGTTTGGTAGTTTTCTTTAACTTGTGCTTCAAGGCGTGATCACTGAAGTCAACGAAGCTAATATAGACAACCGCACCCACTGTAGTGCCTTCACTGTCGTTATCGAATAAAGCGTAAACTTTGCCCTTTTCTTGAGCGGCCTGGAAAATATCGCCATCTAAGATTTCAAGCGCCGTTGGTTCAAATGGCAAGAGCTTGTCGGCCAAATCACGAGCCGCTGCCGGGCTTGTAACGGTTGCAATAATCGTCGTTTGATTAGGACTGTAAAATTCGGCGTCGAGGACGATTTCAGATATCACGCCCAGGCTGCCCTGGCTACCAACTATCAGTGGCGTCAGACTAATCGAGCCGTCGCGGTCGCGTACCTTAGCGATGCCGGCGTAACCGGTGTGATCACCGTCAAGCTTAGCGATCTTTTCAGTAATAACCGTTTCATTGTCATCAAGCAGAGCGTCGAGTTTGCGGTAAATATCACCCTCAAATGTCTGGAGGCCTTTTTTGTGATTTACGTCGCGCTTTGATACTCGACTGGTTTCAATTAAATCACCGTTAGAAAGCACGACTTCAAGGCGGCTAACTTGGCCCGAAAGCCGTTTGACGCCATCTTTTGGCGACAAATCTTCAGCTAAAACGCCACCTAGTGTTACGTAGTCCGCCCCAACCGGCGCACCCGGAAGATACAGACCGTTCCATTGCAAAACATCATTCACGGCCCTAACCGTAGCACCTGGCTGAACATGCACGAAACGATCTTTAACGCTCAGGTGAATAATCGAGTTCAAATGCGCCTTATCAACCACAATCACGCCCTTGCTAATGGCGGCGCCCGTTGTACTGCTACCGCTACCGCGCATGGTGACGCCTAAGACATGACCTTTTTCGGCCAATTGCCACGAAAAACGAGCAATTTTACGAATATCACTCGTTGACCGTGGATACATGACCATTTCTGGCATCATCGTCAGCACACTACCGTCGTGTGAATAGTGTCGACGTATTGCCTTGGAACTTGCTACCTCGCCCAATAAGTGCTCGTTTAGATACTCGGATATTTTACTCATCGTTTCCCCTGCAACTTTTGCTTGGTTCTATCATAGCATAAGCTGATTATGCTGGTAAGATGCTTTGCAAACAGAGAACACTTTGTTATAATTACCAAGTTCCAATTTATGCGCGAGTGGTGAAATTGGTAGACACGCTAGCCTTAGGAGCTAGTGCCTTCGGGCGTGCTGGTTCAAGTCCAGTCTCGCGCACCAAGCAAAGGTCTCGGATTATCCGAGGCTTTTTCTTATATGTTGATATCAAAAATTACGATATTTATCTGAAGCCAGTAATTTGTCCATGGCATTCTTGATTGCGTGAATATCATCTTCATTTAGGGGCTGAAAACCGTCATAAAAGCCGGTTTCTCGAAATGGCAGCTTGACCGCCTCGCCATATCGCTGTTTCGTAGCCGTTTTTGCACGACCAAAGATATGCATGTGCATCAGAGGCTCGCGATGCTTTAAAACGGCCCAATTGCCCATTTCTTGGTAGTTGACTATACCTATGTCGACCCCTTGTTCGGCCAAACCATCTTTTAGGGCCTGACCAACTATCATCGATAATTTAACATACTCAATAGCCTGCTCGCGCGATAGTAGCGTCCGATCTGTTACGTTAATTTTTGAATTTAAGCGTAAGTGACCACCTTCTTCACGGCTAACAAAAGGTCTATCGGGAACCTCTACTTTAAAATTTGCCGTTTCGTATATTATCGCCATTATTTAATTCCAAGCGTTTCTAGCTGTTGTTTAAATGATTCGTATTGCTCCTCAAACGGCCGCGTACCATCTATAACCACAACTAATTCATCATCCTCCGGGCTATCGATGTCGCCATACCCCCTTAACTCATAATCTTCTTTTGAAATGTGTGTTTGGTCTAGCCTTAACTCGCGTTTCTCGCCACGCTCCATCGCAATTTCTTTTGGCGTCTGGACCCATACATTTAAATAGGTGGCGTCAAACTTTGCGGCAATCGAGGCATTTTTATCTCGTTCATTGCGGTGATTAACCTTTGCATCATAAACAACCGAGTAGCCAGCTCTTAGAACCTCGCTTGCAGCATAATCGATAGCATTAAAGACGACGATATTGCCAAATGTACTGTCTATAGCGGTTGGATCGTCAAAAACAGAGTTACGCATACTGTCGCTGTTTAGGCGCACAGCCCCGATTTTTGGCGCAATATGTTTACTGAAATGGCTTTTTCCGGCGCCGGGAATTCCCATCGTGGTAATAAATAGTTTCATAATCTCTGATTATAATTATATTAGTTAAAGATCAACAAAAGGGATGCCTAAGCATCCCTTTTACGGTAGAAAGCGAGTGCCGCGGTTCCGTAACTACGATTATCCACCACAACAATCCCATTAGCGGTCGGCGCCTCACGTCTACCTGGATATGATATTACCATAAGCCCATCGCTTTTCAACAGCCCCGCTAATTTCAATACTGTGGAAAACTGCGGGTCATAGTATGGCGGATCGGCAAAAATGATGTCATAACGTTCATTTTTAGAGGTAGAAAGCCAATTTTCAACGCTGGTTTTAATTAATGTTGTAGAATTTTCAACGTCCAATGTATCGATGTTCTTGAGCAGATTCTTAATGGCTGCGCGGTCACGTTCAACAAAGGTTACTTCCCTAGCTCCACGGCTTAAAGCTTCGAAACCAACACTGCCGCTGCCAGCAAAAGCATCTAAAACTCTGGCGCCCTCAACTTCGCTGCCTATTTTATTAAACAATGCGTTGCGAATCCGCTCGCTCATGGGGTGCGTGCGGTCGCTGTCCGAGCCTTCAATAATCCGACCACCGAACTGCCCGGCGATCAGTCGGACATTCACTTGGTGGCCTCTTCGGCGGCGGCATACCAGGCCAGCGCCACAGTTTCGGCGATCCTAGGAATCAAAATACGGCGCGATTGAAAAGCCAGGTGTCGCGTCCAGCCACTAGCGTGAAACTCGTCGTACATATGCAGCTCGTTGACATCGTGCAGGGCCTCAAGAAAAACCTTTTCAACACCCTCTTTGACGACATGCTTACGCGCCGTTTCCGACAGTTTAACGTCACGCATCGGTGCCAGAGCGATGGCTGTGGCCACACCCCACTCAAACTGATAGTGATCGGTAAAGACGCCCTTGGTGCCCCAATAAGCCCAGTTTTTGGTCAGTGTGTCGATATGGGTTTCACCTTTAATGACAGTTTTTTTACGCAAACTGTCGCGATCCTCGTGTTGCACGCCAAACAATTCTTCAATTTTATCAGCCAACGGATAATGATGGGCTGGCGTTAAACCGTCGACAATGGCGTGCGCTAACCATGAGGCTTCAAAAGCCGCACGAGCCTCGTTTTTTGACCGCAGAGCATCCACAAGGTTAACGTAGTGGTCGTCAATCATATCAAGCAGCGCCCGATCATCAGGGTCTTCGGGGTTAATAAAGTGCCACGGTTCATCATGCGCTGGACTTTTGCGCTTCAAACCATCGGGACCATTCTTGCCTTCAAAGCGTAAGATTAATTTTTGCGACGGAAATTTAACACCTGCAGGCAAAGCTGCCGCGGCGCAACGCCTGGCAATTCGATCGATCTTCTGATGCACGCCTATCAAGCTACCAGAGCCATGGCGTAGCGTCGTACCCGAATACATATAAAGTTATATCCTTAGTTAAGAGTTGTCAGGCGTTGATATGTCTCAACTTGCTCTGCCAACTGCTTATATTGTAACAGGTTTATGCTATTTTCGACGAACCATTTGGCCTGTTTGCTGGCTCTGGCAATCAACTTTGTGTCGGCCAGGGTGGCGATCTGTAGATTGAGTTCACCATGCTGAGCTCGGCCATAAATCTCGCCGGGACCACGCAACTTGAGGTCAACTTCGGCCAAGTAAAATCCATCGTTTGACTTTTCGATTTCTTGCAGGCGCTTGGTCGGTTTGGCGCTGGTACTGGTGATCAAATAGCAATAACTTTGGTGCGAACTGCGGCCGACCCGACCCCTTAGCTGGTGTAGCTGGCTCAAACCAAAGCGATCGGCATCTTCGATAATCATAACCGTGGCATTCGGTACGTCAACCCCGACTTCAACCACTGTTGTGCTGACCAGAATGTCCAGTTTACCACTGGCGAATTCTTGCATGACAGCTTCTTTTTCGGCCGGTTTTAGCCGACCATGCAGCAAGCCAATCTGTCGATGTTTAAAAACCGAATTTTGCAGACGTTTATACTCGGCCTCAACACTTTTGAGCTCATTTTTCGGGTCATCGTCGATCAGATTACAGATCACATAGGCCTGCCGGCCGGCTGTTAATTCTTGATCAACTAAACTATAAAGTTGAGCCCGGCTGTTTGGTGACCAAATCTTGGTCTTGATCGGCAAACGACCCTTTGGAAGCTCATTTAGAATCGAAATGTCCAGTTCACCGTAAAGTGTTAAGGCCAAGCTGCGCGGAATCGGCGTGGCGGTCATGGCCAGCAGGTGCGGCATACGAGCCGACTTTTTGAGCAGTTCCTGGCGCTGAGCCACACCAAAGCGGTGCTGCTCGTCGATGGCCACAAAACCAAGCTTTTTGAACTGCACGGCCTCTTGAATTAGAGCATGTGTACCAACCACCACATCTACATCGCCCGTTCTGATGGCCTCGTAGAGCGTCTGGCGGGCTTTTCCTTTGACACTACCTGTCAGCAGGCCGACCTTAACGCCAAATGGCGAGAGTAGTTTATCGAGCGTGGCGGCGTGCTGGGTGGCGAGGATTTCGGTTGGCGCCATGATGGCCGTCTGAAAACCAGCCTCGTGCGCCTGACGAGCCGCCAAACCGGCGACAACCGTTTTACCGGAACCAACATCGCCCTGTAGTAAACGGTTCATGGGGGTGGCTTTTTCAAAATCCTGCAAGATGTCCCAGGCGGCGCGGCGCTGAGCTGGCGTTAGCTCAAACGGCAAATGTTCAACAAACTGTTTGATAGTCGCCTGGTGAAACGGAATCGGCCAACCCTCTAGCTGGGCGTTGGCTTGTTTGTTTAGTTGACTGGCAAGCAGCAGCTGAAATAGTTCTTCAAACGCCAAGCGCTCTTTGGCGCGGCTAATATCCTTTAAATTTTCAGGAAAATGCATACCGGATAGCGCCTGCGAATAACTGATTAAGTTTTCAGATTTAACGATTTCGGCCGGCAGCGTTTCGGGCATCAAACTGATCAAAGGCCTTAGCTCGTGCATCAGTTTACGCACTAAAGTCGGCTTTAAACCCTTTACGGCACGATAAATTGGCAGCAAGCGATCGGTTTGCACTGGCACCTCACTCACCTTTTCAGCGCTTGGGTTGGTCAGCTGATAACGGTTGTAGCTGAATTCATAATTACCCGAAAAGTAAAACTCATCACCAGACTTAAGCTGGGTCTCGCGATAGGGCTGGTTGAACCAAACAGCCTGCAATTTACCGGTGTTATCAGCTAAAACGGCGGTTGTAATACGCATACCACGGCGCACAGGGCGAGTCGAAATCGACTGGCATACTGCTTTAATTGTGGCGTTGCCTGGCCGCAAATCGGCGATGGTTGTTACCTCGGAAAAATCTTCGTAAGCGCGCGGCAAAAAAGTCACCAGATCGGCAACCGTGGTTAACCCAGCCGACGCCAACTGGGCCGCCGTGCGTTCGCCCACTCCCCGAACTTTGGTTAGCGATGAAGCTAAATTCATGACTTAATTATAGACTGTCTGGTTAGCGAACGAGCAAAAAGCTATTTTTACCCTTTTTAACCATCGTTGGGGCGGTTAGCGCCATATCATCGGCAACCTTTTGGCCGTTGACCGAAATTGCACCACCAGCAATCAGGCGCCGAGCGTCACCGTTACTAGCCGCTAAGCCACTAGTAACTAGGCTTTCAACTAGTTGGCTTGGCGCTGCAGTTGGAATCTCACCAGCCAGCATCTCGAGTTCATCATCTGTTAAATCACCCACGCCAGCGCCGTCAAACAGACTAGCAGTGACTTTTTCGACACTAAAGGCGCGCTCTTCACCGTGAACCAGCTTCGTAACCTCGTGGGCCAAAGTTTTTTGGGCTAAGCGAGCGCTCGGGTTGGCTTGAGTTTCGGCCTCGATGCGTTCGATCTCTTCTTTTGGCAGCAAGGTGAAGATTTTTAAGTAATCAATCACACCGGCGTCATCAACATTCAGCCAGAATTGGTAGAATTTGTAAACGCTGGTTTTGCCGGCATCCAGCCACACCGCGCCTTCTTCACTTTTACCAAACTTGCGGCCGGTTGATTTGTTTAAAATTAGCGGCGCCGTGTAAACATTAGCGTCGGCGTTTTCAAGTTTGCGAATAAGCTGTACGCCAGTCACACTGTTGCCCCATTGGTCGGCACCGGCAACCTGCAGCGTGATACCTTTTTCGCGGAAGAGGTGCAAAAAGTCGTAACCCTGGATTAGCGAGTAGCTAAATTCAGCATAGCTGATACCGCTACCGTCTGCGCCCAGGCGAGCCTGAACGAATTCGCGGCCCAACATGGAGCTTAATGGGACATTTTTGCCGATTTCGCGCAAAAAGTTTAAGTAGCCCATATCTTTAAACCAGTCGTAATTATCGACAATTTCAAACGGTTGGTCAGCAAAAAGTGAACGGTATTGGCCGGCGATGCTGTTTTTATTGTGCTCAACTTCTTCAATTGATTTTAGTTCACGCTCTTCTAGTTTGCCGTCCGGGTCGCCAATCATGCCAGTAGCGCCGCCAACCAGCAACGTCGCCTTGTGGCCGTGATCAATAAAATGACGAATCATCAGCGCCATAGCCAACTGGCCGATATGCATACTGTCAGCACTAGGGTCGACGCCCCAATAGAAGGAAATCGGCTCTCCGTCTAGCGGTGATAGGTCGTCGTAAGTAGTTTGGTTAATAAAACCGCGCCACTTGAGTTCTTCAGAAAGCTTCATGCCGTCTCCTTATCTGTTATTACTTTGGTAGTATACAAAATATCAAGCTTTTTTGCACCTACCTTGTGTTATAATGTGTCGTAGATATTGCTTATGGGAAAGAGATAACAAGTGGCTAAAAAACCATCACGTTCACGTAAATTGAGCGTATATTCTAATCTATCGAAGCAGCGCAAGACAAGGCGTGAGCTTGCCGCTAGGCAGCGAGCCGAGTACCGCGCTAAATTACCGAAGGATCCGGTCAAGCGGTTCTTTTACCGTTTGCATCCAAAACACTTCTGGGCCTACTGGTTCTCGAAGCAAGGTCTTTATATGGCCCTCAAGATTACCGGTATCGCCATCCTTGTTCTATGTATAATGGTCGGCGCTTTATTTGCTTATTTCCGTAAAGACCTTGACTCAATAAACCCCGACGAACTGTCGAAGCGCGTCCAAACTAACGTTACTAAATATCTAGACCGTAACGGCAATGTCCTCTGGGAAGATACCGGCGGCGGCAACTACAAGCTGGTTGTGCCAAGTTCGGACTTGAATCCGTATCTTAAGCAAGCTACGGTGGCCATCGAGGACAAGAACTTCTATAAACACGGTGGTGTTAGTTTTAGCGGTATCGCCCGTGCAGCCTTGACGGACCTTCAGGGTGGACAAGTACAGGGTGGTTCAACTTTGACCCAGCAATTAGTTAAACAGGTATTCTTTCCCGACGAAGCCAGCTACCGCGGTATTAACGGTATTCCACGTAAGATTAAAGAGGTCATTCTAGCCTTTGAGGTCGAGCGTATGTACAGCAAAGACCAGATCGTTAGTATGTACCTTAACGAGTCGCCATACGGTGGTCCACGCAATGGTGTTGAATCTGGCGCCGAGACTTACTTTGGTGTTTCGGCCAAGAATGTGACACTACCAGAAGCGGCTCTTTTGGCGGCCATTCCACAAAACCCAACTTACTTTAATCCTTATTACACTGCTGGTAACGCCGACTTAATTGCTCGCCAACACACCGTTCTGGACGACATGGCACAGCAGGGTTACATCACCCAAAAACAAGCCGATGATGCCAAAAATTTCCCAATTCTCGACTCACTCAAGCCAGAGAAAGACCAATACCAGAATATTCAGGCACCATGGTTTGTCCAAATGGTGCGTCAGGAGTTGATCCAGAAACTAGGCTCGAGCGTCGTTGGCCAGGGTGGTCTGACGGTAACGACAACGCTTGATATTCGCATCCAGAACAAGCTGCAAGATGCCATGAACAATATGTTCAACAGTTATATTCCTAACTGGGCCGGCTTCACCGACGCCGCCTCAACCGTCGAAGATTCACAAACTGGCCAAATTCTGGCTATGATGGGGAGCCGCTCCTGGGATTACCCGGGCTTCGGTGAAACCAACGCTGCACTTAGCTATATTCAGCCCGGTTCAACAATTAAGCCGCTAGTTTACGCACAGCTATTCCAGCAAAAACCGGCCGGACAGCAAAACTACGGCAGCGGCAGCCTCTTTAACGACACCTCATCGCCGCAAGTCGAGGCCCTTTATGGCTCAACCCTTAACGACTCCGACAACAAAAGTAAGGGTATGATGACCGTCCGCGACGCCCTGGCTCAATCGCGTAATATTCCTGCCGTTCTGGCTATGCATGTTAACGGCATTAAGACAACGCTTGATACAATTCACGCCATGGGCGCAAGCAGTTACTGTACTCAGGGTTCCGACACTCAGGTTCAGCTGGCTGCAGCAATCGGTGGTTGTGGCCTAAGGCAAGTCGACTTGGTCAACGCTTATGCATCACTTGCTCGTGGCGGTGTTTACAAGCCTCAGTCTGACATTTTGTCGGTAACTAACAGCTCTGGCGAGACCATCATGAAGTGGTCTGACACAGCCGGCACCCGTGTGGTCGACCAGCAATCAGCCTACATCGTTAGCAATATCTTAAACGACGAGAAAGCCCGTGAACCGCTCGACGGCTACCACGCCAAGGGTATGTGGTTCCCAGATATCCAAACTGGTACCAAGACCGGTACTTCGGACAAGGGTGGTTATGCTAAAGACATCTGGATGATGAGTTACAGCCCAGCCGTAACGATGGGTGTTTGGTTCGGTAACCCTGACACTTCAATCTTGAAGAATGGTACATCATCGCTACCTGGAGCCATCATCGCCGAGGTTATGCCTTATGTCCACGAAGACATTTACCAGCCTGCCGGCAAGTGGAAGCCAAACCAGTGGTTTACTCAGCCGGCCGGTATTCAAAAAGTAGGCAATGAGCTATATCCTTCGTGGTGGAACAAAGACCAGGGTCAGACGAATGCCACAATGGACTTCGACCAAGTATCTAAGTATGCGGCTACGTCATGTACGCCCGCCTCAGCCAAGATATCACTAACCGTAACCAAGAGCACCGACCCAATCACCAAACAGCAAGTCATTACCGCGCCCGCCGGTTACGACGCCACTAAGACAGATAACGTGCACGTCAACAGCGACGGGTCGTGTATAACGGCGACACCAACCATCGAGTCGATGAATGTATCACCAACTTCAGCCAGTAAGGGGCCGTTCACAATCACCATGACTGTTGGCCAGGGCGCATCACAATTTAACATCACTGGCGTCCAGGTCACTATCGGCGGTAACACCGTTGCCGCAACTAATACTAGCGGCAATCAATGGGTGGCAACTTACACACCAGACAGCAACACAACTGGTACTCAAAACGTGACGGCCGTAGCGACCGACAGCGGTCTTTACAAGAGCAGTGGCGGCGCCAACTCTACGATAACGGTTTCAAGTGGCAACTGAAGTTTTAGACAAAATAAACTAGCGCCCAGATAAATAAAACACCTCGCGTTATGCGGGGTGTTTTAAGTTGATCAAATTATCTATTGGTTATTAACTAGGTTAATCAGATTGTCTTCGTGGTCAACACGTCGATTGTTGCGACGGCCTTGTTGGCGCTGTGGCTGTGCTTGATTTTGTTGTGGCTTAGCTTGATCGTTATTTTGCTTCGGCTGCTTAGGTTTCAGCTTCGGCTGTTGTGCGGGCTTAGCCTTGGTGTTTTTCGCGTTCGTTAACTTCGCAAACATACCTTCGGTAGGTTCGCCCGATGCCTGCTTATTCGCAAACATACCGGCTGCGCCGGTAGGTTTGCTCGTCGACTGTCCGCGGAACACACCTTTGGTGTTTTTCGCGTTCGTCAACTTCGCAAACATCATCTTGCCGGCGGCGGTTTGTAGACTACGTATAAACTCAACTTCGATGCGTTTGCCGACCAGGCTCGACGCCTGTTCAACAACCACCATTGTTCCGTCTGGCAAATGGCCCACGCCCTGATGTTGTTCGTTACCCTTTTGAGTAATTTCAAGCATAATACGCTCACCCGGCAAATACGCCATCCGTAGGCTCATCGCCAAATCATTAACGTTCAGAACAACAATGCCTTCAACATTGGCAACCTTGTTTAGGTTGTAGTCGATCGTGCAGATCGTGCCGCTGTACTGCTTAGCCAAGTGCAGCAGTTGGTTATCGACACCTTCACTAGCTCGGTTGCCGTCTTGAAGAATCTCAACTTTAACAGTATCTAGGGCTTGTAGCTCTTGGGCGACATCCAGACCGTAACGGGCGCGAGCACGCTTATCGTGGTCGCCATTATCGGCCAAAAATTGCAGTTCGCCAATAACGCTGCGCGGAATCACCAGCGTATCGGTCACGAAACCAGATTTAGCAACGGCAATAATTCGTCCATCAATCAAGACTGACGTATCGACAAAAATCGGTCGGCCGCCGGTACTTTTGAGTGATTTGGTTGGCTGTTTGGCAACTAAATATGTCAATTCAGCAACTGCTACGATTAGCAGTATAAAAATATATAATTCCATGTTTCCTCTTATTTCTGGAGGTAGTCAATCAGCGCCGTGCGCAAATCGCCAACTCCTGTTATAAATTCATTTTTGGCACCAGTGGCCGGGGCGATGGCCCGTTTGAAACCGAGCTTTTTAGCCTCGGCAATTCGTCGATCGGCAGCAACAACCGAACGAATTTCGCCGCCTAGGCCAACCTCACCAAACACCACCACGCTGTCATCAAGCCGACGCCCTGCCGCCGCACTAGCAATTGCCATGCAGATCGCCAAATCGGCAGCTTGGTCGCTTAACTTCAGGCCACCCACGACGTTAATATAAATATCTTTATCGGATAAGTTCAATTTTGTACGTCGTTCGAGCACCGCGATCAGCAGGTTCAATCGGTTAAGATCAAAACCGCTAGCCGTACGCTTAGGATAGCCGAAACTGGTTGGATTAACAAGTGCTTGGATTTCGACTAACAGCGGGCGGGTACCCTCTAGTGTCGCCAATACCACCGAACCGTCGGCATTTTGGCGTTCGGCCAGTAGCGCCGCTGACGGATTGGTAACGATCCTTAGACCATCTTGATCCATCTCAAAAATCGCCGCCTCTGAAGTTGAACCAAATCGATTCTTGATAGCCCTGACTACCTTAAAGCCACCATAGCGGTCGCCCTCAAACTGCAAAACAACATCCACCAAATGTTCTAGCACTTTTGGCCCGGCAATGCTGCCCTCTTTAGTCACATGACCAACTAGAACTACCGCCGCGCCGGCCTCTTTGGCCGCCCGAATAATAACATTACTAGAGTTTGTGATTTGACTGACCGTGCCAGGAGCGCTGGTAATTTCATCAAGCGCCAGTGTTTGGATCGAATCAATGATGACTAATTTGTACTGACCGCTGCGGATAGTGGCCGCGATGTCGTCGGCACTGGTGGTGGCCACAAAACCTAGTTGATCGTTAGTATGAGCACCCAAACGCTCGGCACGTAAACGCACCTGAGACGCCGACTCCTCGCCGCTAGCGTACAAAACCGGTGTCGACTCGGCGACTTTGGCCGTAACCTGCAACAGTAGTGTACTTTTACCAATTCCCGGCTGTCCAGCTAATAGCAAAACCGCGCCCGGCAAAATACCACCACCAAGTACAGCATCTAGGTCGTCGATGCCGGTCTTTAGCCTTGTGACGGCTTTTTCAGCGGCAATTGAGCGCATTGTTTGGACATTCAAAACATGCCCGCCCTTGCCAGCGCGAGCTACAACCGACTTGCCGGAAGATTCCGCCAACTGTTCAACGAGCGTGTTCCATTCGCCGCAATTTTCACAGCGACCAGACCATTTGCCATAAACCGCCCCACAGTTTTGACACACGAATTGTGTCCGAGTTTTTACCACGTCCTTATTTTACCACGTTAAACCGACGGTGTTGGCGCAAGTGTACTGTCAATGCTCTTATATAGCTCATTGCTCGCCAGCGCGCTGGCCTCGTATAGTTTGACGATATTGTTATAGTTTGTAATCTGGTCGTTAATGGTGCTGCGCTCGGACTCTAGCGCGCTAACGCGGGCATTCAAGGCGCTGCGTTCGCTGTAAAACTGGCTCATTGAACTAAATTGGTTAGAATTTGCACGGGCGTTAAAGCCGGCAATGTCGGCATTCAGCTGGTTAACATCTTGAGTGTATTGGGCCGTTTCTTGATTAATCTGCGCCGAGAGGTCACTTAGCTGCTGAGCGTAAGCCTTTGTCTGGTTCTCTTGCGCCGTAAAAACACTCGAATATTTGTTATAGAGATCAACTAGCGTCTGGCGGTTGGTGAAGTAGCGATTGTAATAGGCTTCCAGTTGCGGATCAACCGTCCGAACCTGGGTTGCGATCAACGAAAATAGCTCATTATCACGTTCGCCCGGTTCGGTAGTAGCAAAGTAATCAACCGTTGGTTTGAAAATAGCTTCGTTGGCCGGCTGAGCATAGGTTGACTCAATCAATTGATTTAGCTTGGTCAGGTCGCTACCGTGAGTCCTTTTGTAGGCAGCGTGGAGCATCTCATAGGCCGCCGTAACCTCACGAATACCATCAAGTTTCGGGTTGGTAACGTCGTAAATATAAATGTACTGATTATCATAACAACCCAGCACCGCTACGCCACCACCCTGATTTGGACAAGACTTGTTGAACGAAGCAGCATCTTGCAGTTTTGGCTGCGAGGCATAGAATAAAAATTTACCCTCGCTACTCATGGCCGAACGCTGGGCAAACGATTGCATGGTGCTACTTGGATGATACGTCCAGTAATTATACTGATCGATAATCCACTGGCGATTGCTCATGGCGGCAAAACCCAAACCAAGCAGCAATACAATCGTTATAAGTGTTGCTAATAAACCGGAAGCCTTAGACTTCTTGAGATACATTTAGTTTTATTTCACCCTTATCTGCCCCTACGGCTAACACGCTGCCTTTCTCGTATTCGCCCGACAGAATTCCGTCGGCAATTTTGTGCTCTAACATATCTTGGATGGCCCGCCGCAGCGGTCGAGCGCCAAACTTCTCGTCGTAACCCTTAGCAATAATCAGTCGTTTGGCGGCTGGCGAAATTACCAGGTGAATACCCTTGTGAATCAAGCGATCCTGCAGCTCATTGACTAGATTGTCAAAAATCTTCGACACTTCGGCACGCGTCAAGGCGTTAAAGGTGACGATGGCATCAAAGCGGTTAATGAGCTCTGGTCGCATAATTCGGCGCAGCGCTTCTTCGGCCGCGGCGGCGTTTTCTCGGTGCGCCTCTTCTAGCTGCTTCTTGTCGCTCTTGGTCTCGGCGTGAAAGCCCAGGCTTGATTCTTTCATCATCCGGTCGGCACCCAGGTTGCTAGTAAGGATGATGATCGTGTTAGTAAAGTCAACCTTGTGACCCTTGGCGTCGGTTAAGCTACCGTCTTCAAGCAGCTGCAACAGCAAGTGGAACACTTCAGGGTGGGCTTTTTCTATCTCGTCAAACAGCACGACACTATATGGCTGACGACGAATCTTATCGGTTAGCTGGCCGCCATCTTCGTAACCAACGTAACCAGCTGGCGCACCGAGTAAGCGTGAAGTATTATGGCGCTCGCCAAATTCACTCATGTCAATCTTCACTAAAGCGTCTTCGTTGCCGAAAACTTCACGTGCCAAAACCTTGGCTAGCTCAGTTTTACCAACACCAGTTGGACCCATAAAAACAAACGAACCAATTGGACGCTTGCTACTCGCTACGCCACTGCGGCTGCGACGAATCGCTCGCGAAACTTTCTCGACGGCTTCATTCTGGCCAATAATGTACTTGCCAAGATGCTTCTCAAGGTGCGTGAGCAGTTTTGCTTCTGACTTCTGAACCCGGCGAACCGGAATGCCGGTCATCATCGCAATAGCATTCGCAATATCATCATCGGTTAAATTGATCGGTTTTTTGTTGCCGTCGGCTTCGCGAATCTCGTCGATCTTCATATTCAGCTGGCTAATGCGCGTCTTATAAAGCGCCGCCCGCTCATAATCTTCGGCCAGCACCGCCTCTTCCATCTTGTCGTTCAGACCTTTGAGTTGGCGCATATAATCGCGCAGCTTGCTTGGCTTGTGGCCAGTTTTAACGCGCACTCTAGCCGATGCTTCATCGATGACGTCAATCGCCTTGTCGGGCATAAAACGCTCGCTTAGGTAGCGATCGGCCATATAAACCGCATCTTCAATCAGCTCGTCACTAATCGAAACGCCATGGTGCTTTTCGTAATAAGGCTTCAAACCCTTTAGGATGGCCACTGTGTCTTTCAGACTTGGTTCTGGCACCATAATCGTCTGCAAACGGCGTTCCAGAGCGGTATCTTTCTCGATGTGTTTGCGGTATTCGTCAAGCGTCGTTGCACCAATCAAACGGAACTCGCCGCGCGCTAAAGCCGGCTTCAACATATTAGCCGCATCGAGCGCACCTTCGGCAGCACCAGCGCCAACCAACAGATGCAGTTCATCAATAAAGACAATGACATTCTTTTGCTGCTGCAACTCGGTCATGACCTTTTTGAGCCGCTCTTCAAATTCGCCGCGGTATTTAGTACCAGCAATCATACCAGCTAAATCAAGCTGTATAACTCGGCGGTCCAGTAGGTGCTCTGGCACGTCCTCGGCCGCAATTCGCTGGGCCAGGCCCTCAACGATGGCCGTCTTACCCACACCCGGCTCACCAATCAAGACCGGGTTGTTTTTAGTACGGCGACTCAAAATCGTAATAATCCGCTCTTCTTGCTCGCCGCGGCCAATGACTGGATCAAGCTGACCAGCTCGCGCCTTGGCTGTTAAATCGGTGCCATAAACCTCGAGCGCGCCCTTGCGGCGCGGCATTTGCTTGGTATCAATCGTTGCGTCGTCAAGATCACGATAAGCGTCGTTTTGGCGGTCAAAATATTCTTCAAGTTCACTCGTTAAGCCCTGAATATCAACGTTCATATCACGCAGCAGCACGGTCGCCCGAGCATTTTTTTGACTCAAAATACTATAAAGAATGTGCTCGGTACCCAAGAAATCTTGATGAAACTCCTGTGCAACATCCCAGCTCATCTTGAGAGCCAATTTCGCGGTCTCGCTCAGGCTTTTGGTATTAATTGGTCCAACAAACGTCGTCATTGGCTCCAGATTCAAAGCGCCCTGGGCCCGATCAAGCGTCACGCCGGCATCAGCCAAAAGTTTAGCCCCCACCGAGGCACCCTGAGCCATCACGCCGAGTAGTAGGTGTTCGGTGCCAATATACGGGCTGCCGTAACCCTGAGCGATAACCGTTGCGTGATGCAAACTGGTCCGCGCGTTGTCGGTTAAGTGTGAAATAAATTCTGCAAAATCATCCGCCATATTTATATTATCTATCCTCCTACAGTGAAAGCGCAAGCGAATTTAATGCTTTTACTAGCTTCCTGTAGTTAGTATAGCAAAAAATTAGCACTCAAATCAAGCGAGTGCTAATTTTGATTTGATAACCTTGTTGCTGATAATATGCTAATGCTTTAATATATAAACAATATGCACCCTCGTAGAGCAGCATCCCAGGGTTTCACGCTTGTCGAATTGTTAATTGTGATTGTTGTAATTGCTATAATCGCGGTCATTACTATTGTGTCTTATAACGGTGTCCAGGACCGGGCACGAGTGGCATCCGCTCAAGCGGCCGTTCGACAAGCCGCAACCAAAATACAAACATATGCGGTTGATAACGACGGTAATTACCCCACGAATCTAGCCGCAATCGGCTTGGGCGACACCAGCACTACCTCTTATCAATATAGCGTCAACAACTCGGCTTCGCCGCAAACATTTTGCATTGCGGCCGTAGTTTCAAATTCGACCTATTATATTTCACAATCCGTCACTAACCCAACCGCTGGCGTATGTAGTTCGTCTATTTTTGGGCCAACCTATCCTTACACGGCAACCTATTATAGTGACGGCGGCGGAAGCCTTAAGGTCGCCACTGCCTTTTATTCCTATAACAATTCATTTTCGCTAAAAGGTGCACGCGTATATTTGCCATCAGTACCATCCGGGGTGTCGCTGACTATTTTCTACGTTCCCGATTGGTACGGAAGTGGCGTCTTACAACAACCAACTTGGTCTTTAGTGCCTTCGGGTATAGCAGGTCAGTACGCAACTATACCTAGCGGTTCGCTGGTTACTGGTTGGAACTCGGTCACATTCCCTACACCGGTAACTATTAATAAATATAGCGCTGGTGTAGATGGAACGGCCGTTTGGGTTGGGTATTACTTCTCAGATGGTAATAGTTACATATACACCACCAGCCCAGGTAATGCCGCCATTCCGAGCAATAATAATCCGAACCTCTTTATGGCCGAAAGCGGCTTCGAAGGTAAAGATCGTTCAACTAATAATCTTGCTTACAACGGCGGCTGGACGCCAGCCCTCTACGGCATCGACATTACAACAGTTGGTCCGTAATTATTCGGCGTCTTCGGTGGCTTCTTCGACGGCGCTTAGTAGGCTGTCTTCGATATTCTTGCGCGGAGCTTTTTCGGCAACCGGCTTAGCGGCAGCTTGCTGCTCAATATCAAGTTCGTAGCCAGTCAAACGACTTGCTAGACGAACATTTTGCCCACCGCGACCGATCGCAATCGACTGCTGGTCTTCAGTCACAAAAACCTTGGCGCGTTTTTCGGCTTGGTCGATTTCAACTTTTGAAACCTCGGCTGGGCTGAGGGCGTTTTTGATGAATTGCTCAACGTTTTCGTTGTAGGTTACGATGTCGATCTTCTCTTGGTCGCCAATCTCGTTCATCACGGCTTGCACGCGCGTACCGTGACCACCAACAAACGTACCAACTGGGTCAACGCCAGGCACGGTGCTAGCAACGGCCAGCTTAGTGCGGCGACCGGCCTCACGGGCAATAGCTTTAATCTCTACAGCACCAGTCTCAAGCTCAGGCACTTCTTGGCGGAACAGGTATTCAATGAAAGCCTCGTTGCCACGGCTCAAAATCAGCTGTGGACCGCGGTTGTCGCGCTCGATGTCCTTCAGATAAACCTTTAGTCGGCTACCGACACTGTAGTATTCACCCTGAATCTGCTCGCTCTGCGGAATAATACCGTTAGCTTTGCCGATTTCAACCCGTACCACGCGCGGCTCAACCCGCTGCACCGTACCGGTTAAAACGGTGCCGATTTTGTCTTCGTATTCGGCCAGAACGACTTCACGCTCGGCTTCACGCAAGCGCTGTAGCACAACCTGCTTAGCGGTCTGAGCAGCCACACGGCCAAAACTGGTCACTTCGTGAACATCTTCTAAAACGTCGCCTATTTCGGCGTCAGCTTTAATTTTGCGCGCATCTTCCAGGCTAACCTCGTGCGCCGGGCTGCCAACTTCTTCAACAACTTCACGAGCCACATAGACTTTAGCCGTACCACTGTTGACGTTAAGCTCGGCACGTACTTCTTGATCTCGCTCACCGTTGTCACGGCGCCAAGCGGCCGCAATCGCCTGTTCAATAACCGACATAACGGTTTCTTCGGGCAAATTCTTTTCCTCGGCAATGGTGCGGACAGCCATAGTCAGTTGCTTGAGGTTTAAATCTTCCATCTATTTTCTCCTTTTTTACTAAAAAATCCGACCTGCCGGCCGGAATGTACTGAAGCTATTATACTAAATTCGTCGTAGTTTGCAAATTAATTATTTATCGCTGCGGTTAAATATATACCAAGATGGAATTTATTCTTGCAAAAAACTTAAATTTAACCTAAAATTAAATTAGCTTTGCTAGGTTGGCCGAGAGTGGTCGCTGACGCTCGGGGCTATGGTGTAGCGGTTACCACGCGTACTTCATACCTACGAGAGGGGAGTTCAACTCTCCCTAGCTCCACCAAACAAACAGAGCTAACAAAAACCGCCTCTTGGGGCGGTTTTTGCGTACTTCATACCTAAGCTAATTCTAGCACAAGCCTCGATATTTACAAACACAAGCAATATATAGGTGCTAAAATATGACTATTGAGAGTTAATCATAAGGAGGTTATATGAGATTTAAGCAACGAGCTGCCGAGAGGGGCATATATAAGGCACTTGGTGCTATTGGCGGTTTCTTGAAAGGAATTAGTGTATTTACTTTAATAGTGTCCGTCATCACCTTGTTGTCAGGCTTCGCTATAGCTTCAAGCGGTAGTAACGGTACCGTTCCTATTGTAGAAGGGCTGGTGTATATTACTTTGGCAATATTAGTGTCAAACCTAGCTGGAAAAATTATTGAGGCACAACAGTCCATGGTGGAGCCTGTATCCAATAACGACGACATAATATAAGTTAGTGCCCAGACGCTAACGGAAGGGTCTGAAACTGGCAACTACTTAGAACGTGCGCCATGGCGTCTTTCTCGGCTGATGTCACCCATAATTTATACTTTTGCTTGACGGCAATTTGGCGGGCAATGTATTCGCAGCGGAATGATTTATTGGGTGGTAGCCAGGTCGCCGCATCGCCGTCACCCTTGTTGTCGTTGGCCGGTCCATCGACCGCCAAAAGTTCTAGCGGGTCGTTGGCCAATTTAACACGCTGGCTAGAGATTAATTGTTGGGCACCGGTCTGCCAAGCGTCCGACAGCGCCACTACGTGATCTATCTGAACAGCACCGCTCGTACCGGAACCTCTCTTAAAATCAATCGTCTTGCCGGTATAAGGATCGTGTAAAACGCCGCTTTCAACCTGACATTTATCATTTAGTGAAACATCCACAAGATCGCGATTCAAAATCACCTCGCGTGTGCCGCAGCCATTAATCTCACCCCAACCATTGCCAAATTGGTCGCGCGAATAACCGGTCTTCGGAGCCCGGCCCTTGACGGCTAACTGGCCAAGCGCAATCATGGCCGGCGACCCAGTTGCATTAGCCGACGTTTTAGCTGGCGGTGCAAAATTCAAATCAATGTTCTTAAGCGTTGGGAAAATTGATAGCGCAAAAATAGCTAAAGTGACTATCAAGCCAACAACTCGCCTAACTCGTCGTGCATTCATAAATTAATTATACTGCTTAAGCTTATTTTAAGTAACTATATATCTGATATAATTGATCTATGTCATCTGTTCAAAGACTTATCAACCAATTTGTTCCCGAAAATTATAATTTAAGCCTCGTAATTAATCGACCAGAGCGCAAATTCAGTGGCACAGTCACGATTACCGGTCAAACTACCCCCAATTCGCGTCAGGTTAGCCTGCACGCCCGCGACCTTAAGATTGAATCGATTAACGTCAACGGCAAAACGGCCGAATTCGCCATTAAGGACGACGAGATTGTTATCGCCCACCCGGACATTCTACCGGATACAAAACAAGTAATTGACGTTAGTTTTAGCGGCAAAATTAACGACAGCATGCACGGCATGTACCCTTGCTATTACAAGTTAGGTGGTGTCGACAAGGAGTTAATTGCGACTCAATTCGAGAGTCACTATGCGCGCGACGTCTTTCCGTGTATCGACGAGCCAGGGGCCAAGGCGACATTTGATGTTACGCTGACCACCGAGACTGGCGTTACCGTGCTGGGTAATATGCCGATTAAATGGCAGCGCGAAGAGAACAACTCGCTAGTAACTAGTTTCCAAACGACACCGCGCATGAGCAGCTACCTGCTGGCTTGGGTTTATGGTGAATTGCAAAAGAAATCCGCCACAACCAAAAGCGGCGTTGAGGTTAATATTTGGGCCACACCAGCCCAGCCGGCGGCCAGCCTTGATTTTGCGCTTGATATCGCCACGCGAACAATCGATTTTTATAATGAATACTTTGATACACCCTACCCGCTGCCAAAATCAGACCATGTTGCCTTGCCTGATTTTAGCGCCGGCGCTATGGAAAACTGGGGCTTAATCACCTACCGCGAAGTTTGTTTGCTAGATGACCCGGCTATTACTTCTGTTAGTGGCCGCCAATATATTGCGTCGGTTATTACGCACGAGCTTAGCCACCAATGGTTTGGCAATCTAGTGACTATGAAATGGTGGAATGATCTTTGGCTCAACGAAAGCTTTGCGAAATTGATGGAGTCGGTTTCGGTTGATGCGCTTGAGCCCAGCTGGCAGGTTTGGCGTGATTTTATTACCACCGAGAGTGTGTTAGCTCTGCGACGCGATGCGCTGGACGGCATTCAGCCGGTACAGGTTGAGGTTCAGCATCCAGACGACATCGATACCATATTCGACGCTGCCATCGTTTACGCAAAGGGCGCCTGCCTAATGCATATGCTGCAGACTTTCGTCGGCGACGAAGCCTTTCGTAAAGGCCTGCAGGGGTATTTTAAGGCTCATGCCTACCAAAATACTGAGGCGCACGATCTATGGAAAGCGATTGCCGAGGCTAGCGGTCAGCCAGTCGACCAGCTAATGACAACCTGGATTAGCCAACCCGGCTATCCTGTTGTTCACGCTCAGGCTAATGATGGCAAGATTGACCTTACTCAGGAGCAGTTTTTCATTGGGCCGCACAAACCATCAACGACTTTGTGGCCGATTCCGCTGCTGGCCAATACAGCCAGCGCACCGGCTCTACTAGATCAAAAAGCGACAAGTTTTAAAGATAACGGCGATACACTTAGGCTGAATATGGGCGGCGGGTCGCATTTTATCACCAACTACGACGCCACTCTTATGAAGCGTTTGATTGGCGATTTAAAGGCTGGCCGGCTCGATGTCGTCAGCCGTCTGCAGCTAATCAACGAACAGATCTTGTTGGCCCGCTCAGATGTCATTAGCAGCGCCGATTTAGTAACGCTGATTGAGGCGTATGCCGATGAGACCGAGGAACCGGTTTGGGATATGATGGCCTTAGCTCTGGCAGAGCTGCGAAAATTCGTCGAAGCTAGCCCGGCAGCTGAAACTAAATTACGCGAATTGAGCGGTAATTTAGCCGAAAAGCAGTTTGAGCGCTTGGGTTGGACGGAGATTGACAGCGAGCCAGAAAGCGATACCAAACTTCGAGCAATTATTGTTTCGAATATGGTTTATAGTGAACGCCCGGACATCATTAAGCAGGCGCTTGATATTTTTCACCAAGCACCGCTTGAAGACCTGAATCCGGAGCTGCGCGCTCTACTGATTAGCAACGCCGTGCGCAATAGCGGCGACCCGCAACTAGTCGATAGCTTGCTTAAGTCCCATCAAGCTACCCATTCTAACGATTTGCAAATTAGCATCGCGGCTGGCCTAACTAGCACCAAAGACCCGGAGGTTGTAACTAAACTGCTCGATTTACTGACAGATACTTCAATCATCCGAGCGCAGGACACCATGCACTGGTATGTTTGGCTATTGCGCAACCGTTACGGACGCAATTTAACTTGGCAATGGCTGCGCGATCATTGGGATTGGATTGTCGAGACATTTGGCGGCGACAATACTTACGATGATTTTGTACGCTATACCGCTGGCAGCTTGGTCAACCAACAACAGCTCGACGAGTTTCGAGACTTCTTCGAGCCAAAACAGGTTGATCCAGCCTTAAAACGCGTTATCGAAGTTGGCCTGGCGGAACTTGCCGGACGGGTTGATTTAATTGAACGCGACAGCCCGGCCGTAATTAAAAGATTAACCGAGGCTAGTGATGTTTAATCAAGAAATTGTCGATAGCTTGCGACGAGGCGGCGTTGTTGTCGCGCTCACCGATACGATTTACGGCTTATTGGCGCGCGCCGATGACGAAACGGCCGTCAATCTGGTTTACGAGCTTAAGCAGCGAACTCCTACCAAGTCGCCAATTGTTTTAATTAGCGATCCGCGCCAGATGTACGACCACTACGATGAGTCTGTTTATAAGCTTTTGGATCAATATTGGCCCGGCAAAAACAGTATGATTTTACCAAGTGACAAAGGACCAGCCTGGATTACGCGCGGCAATCAATCAATCGCCTACCGCTTGCCAGATAATCAGGCTTTGCTAGATTTAATTGGGCAAACCGGGCCGTTAATCGCCCCTAGTGCCAATCCCGAAAGCTTGCCACCGGCCAACAATATTGATGAAGCTCGGGCATACTTTGGCGAAAGGGTCGATGCTTATGTTGATGGTGGCGACACAAACGGTGCCGCTGCATCAAATTTGTATCGCCTAGATGATGGACGGCTTGAGCAGCTACGTTAGCTCGATGTAATCCACGTTAGTCATATCGCCCGACAAACTAGCCACTGCAAGTCGCATATCTGGCGGCGCTGACTTAAAACGCTGGGCGTAAAGCTTGGCCGCAAATGTCATCTGCTCCAGTTTGGTGGGTGTAATAACTTCAAAACCATCGCCATGCATAGCGTTACGGCGATATTTAACCTCAATAAAAATCAGCGATCCATCGTGCTCGGCAATAATATCAATCTCGCAAAATTTTGTGCGCCAATTGCGATCAACCACCCGGTAACCTTTGGACTGGAGGTAATCGGCAACTTTTGTTTCGGCAGCATCACCAATTTGCTTGGTGGTTAATGACGAGTTCTTACTAACGACCGTCTCGTCAGTACTCGTTGCAACCCGATATTTTTTGAGTGGCGCAAAGGATAATCTGTGCAACGGCGTCACACCAAACTCATCAATTGCTTGGCGATGTTTGGCCGTGCCATAGCCGACGTGACTATCGAAGCCATAGTTCGGGTAAAGTTTATGCTGCTGGTACATATAACTATCGCGCGCAACCTTAGCAATAATAGATGCCGCCGAAACGCTCGGCACCAACAGGTCGGCCTTGGTCATGGTCGTGACATACTTGCCTTTGCCGGTGTCCTTTAAAAAATTGATTGTGCCATCAATAATAATTTCATTATATGGGGTCGTGATTTTTTCGACGGCCCGACGCGTAGCCAGGCACAACGCCGCCGACATACCAAGCTGGTCGAGTTCGGCCGGCTCAACCCAGCCCAAGCCAAAGCCTGCCGCTTGGGCACGAATAATGACATCGAGCTCTTCACGTCGACGGCGTGTCAACTTCTTGCTATCGGTTAAACCGTCAATTTTGGCGCCGCCTAGAACTACCGCGCCAACCACCAATGGCCCAGCCCATGGACCGCGACCAACCTCATCAATACCCAGAATCATAATCTTATTCTATACGAAAAACGCCCCGAATGAACGGGGCGTTTTACAAGCGAGACAAATTTAACTATTCGGCGTCGGCGTGACGAGCTTCAACTTCAGCTTGTTTAGCTTCTAGAGCAGCTTCTTCGGCAGCTTTTTCGGCTTGCTTAGCTTCGGCCTCAGCCTTAGCGGCTTCCTTTAGACGAGCCTCTTCCTCTTCGGCAGCAGCGTCGTGAACATCGTTAACACCTTCACGGTCAAAGCTAACACCACGTAGGCGCGCACTTTTACCACTGCGCTGGCGCAAGAACGTCAGGTAGTTGCGGCGTACTTTTGAACGGCGCACAACTTCAATCTTTTCAACTAGCGGACTGTGCAGCAAAAAGCTCTTTTCAACACCAACACCACTAGTCACTTTACGAACGGTAATACGCGAAGTCAGTGAATTGCGGCGATCGGTGCGAATAACCACGCCTTCAAACATCTGAATACGCTCTTTGTTACCTTCTTTAATTTTCTGGTAAACACGAACCGTGTCACCACTCTTGACATCAACGACAGCCGACTTTTTCTGCTGGTCGTTAACCTTTTTAATCAGTTCAAAACTCATTATCGTCTCGCTTTAACATTATTATTAACAATCAGTTATCGATTGTAACACATATTTTAAGATTTTAAAAGGGTTACACCTTAGAAAATAAACGTAAACCTAGATAACGCGGTTAACTTCGTCGAGCGTTGTTTCGCCGTTTAAGGCCGCTAGTACGCCGCGCTGAAGTAGTGTCACCATGCCCTGCTGCCTGGCTGCCTGCGCGATAACCTCGGCGTGAATATCGGCGGCATCACCGCGAATAAACTTCTGGATCGGCTCGCTAACAACTAGCTGCTCCATAATCACCATACGGCCTTTGTAGCCAAACGGTGATTCTTCACTAACTACCGGTCGCCAAAGTTGGAAGTTATCAAGGTTTGGCTGGGCAACGCTGCTCGGTAAATCTTTTAGTACCTCACGAACCCAATTCTTGGTGGCTTCGTCGGGCTGGTATGCTTCTTTGGTTTTGTCATCTAGGCGACGCACCAAACGCTGCGCGATCACCAGGCGAATCGCCGAACTAAAAATTGGATTAACACCAATCAAATCTATCATGCGACTAAAAGCGGCTGCCGAATCGCTGGCGTGAAACGTCGAAAGCACCAAGTGACCCGTAATTGACGCTTGAATCGCCGTTCGGGCGGTGTCGGCGTCACGAACCTCACCAATCATCACCACGTCCGGGTCAAGTCGTAGTACGGCGCGCAGTTCGTCGGCAAAACTCTGGCCACCGGTGGTATCGACCGGAATCTGGCTAATACCAGCTATGCCGTATTCGATTGGATCCTCGAGGGTTAAAATTTTACGGTCGGTCGTATTAAGAGCGTTGATCATGCTATAAAGCGTGGTTGACTTACCGCTACCAGTCGGTCCGACCACCAACACCATGCCACGCGGATGACTAATGATTTCATCAAGCTCACGGCGTTCAATATCGCCAATTCCCAAACGGTCCAGGTTAAGCGCTGATTCATCAAAATTGAACAAACGCAACACAGCATCCTGACCGTACATGGTCGGAATAGTCTCAACACGCAAATTCAGCAGATGCGTCTGGCCGTCGCGCGTAATTTCTTTTTGCAAATGACCCGACTGAGCAGTAGTAGCGGCAGTTGATATATTGGCCCTTGAGGCCAAAGCGCCCAAAATCACCCGATATCGATCGGTGCTTAGTTCTGCTACCGGGTGCAGAGCGCCGTCAATACGCATGCGAATTCTAATTTTGTCGCGCTGATTTTCAATGTGAATATCGCTCGCGCCTAGTTTATCGGCCTGATCAATCAAGAAGTCAAATACTTCATCACTACCAACCGAGTTAAGAGTCTTACTGACCTGATCGATCGTCTCGCTGTCGCCAGCCTTGGCGATTTCAATGTCATTGTAAACTGGTCGCACCGGCGGATCGTAGCGATTCATCAACACGTTGTAACCGCCCTGGCTGATCAAGAAAAAGCGTATCGACTTGCCCTGCTCATTGTATTGACGCGTTAGATCATTGATAAATGATTGCGGGGTCTGCGTGGTAACCCCAAAGCGCCAAGGGTCGGCCTCGCTACCAGGAGCCAGCGGCACAACCCTGTTGGCATGCATGGTTTCATTCGTTAGAGCATTGTCGACCAAAGATAAATTCTCGTCTATACCGCGGGTATCAAAATACTCAATGCCAAGTATGGCCGCACGCTGTTGGGTCGACTGCTCATCGGCATCGCGCCGTTGTTTTTGTATTTTATCCTCGTCCATTGGCTCTAGTATAGCATAAGCGTGAAGTCGCAAGTTGGCTGCATTCTTTCGCTCGAGAACGAAGCCAACTTGCGTTATACTCTTATGAGATGACCGAGATAGTTTTAATTGCGCATAACATCCGATCGACCCATAACGTTGGAGCGATTTTTAGGACGGCTGAGGGTTTTGGCATATCAAAGATTATTTTGAGTGGCTATACACCCTACCCTAGCCTGCCTGGCGATAAACGCTTGCCGCACATCTCCGCTAAATTAACTGATCAAATCCATAAAACCGCCTTGGGCGCCGAAGAACTGGTACCTTTTGAATATCAAGAGCAGCCAGACCTAGAAGCTTTGAAAAGTGATGGCTATCGCATTGTCGGTCTTGAACAAGACAAGCGATCGGTCATGCTACCGGACTATCAGGCACCAGCCAAGCTAGCTTTACTGCTTGGCGAAGAGGTTCATGGTTTAACCGACGACCTACGCGACGCCTGTGATGATTTAATTGAAATTCCGATGTTTGGTCAGAAAGAATCATTCAATGTCAGCGTCGCCACCGGTATTGCCGTATACCACTTAGCACTTATCCACCATATGTAGCGTAGACTACTACACTTCAAGCGCAAAAAGCTCTTGCTTAGGCCTCAGCTCATACCTAAAATTAGAGACAGATTCACCTATGGTAGTTCGGTGAGCCGCTTTTATGTGGCAGAGTTCCCGAACGATCATGCCTGCAATCACGTTCCTATCATCCGCTAACGAGAGGATGGTCGCCATGACCACCCCAACGATCAACCAGGTGGAGGCCAAACCAGTGACGATGACGACCACCGCCACGGCCGACGCCAAGGCGGCTCAGCCGTTCACCATCACCGTCTACAGCAAGCCGAGCTGCGTCCAGTGCAACGCTACCTACCGAGCGCTCGACAAGATTGGCCTCTGCTACGACGTCATCGACATCACCGCCAAGGAGAACCTGGCTCACCTCGAAAGGGCTAAGTCCGAGGGCTACCTCCAGGCACCCGTCGTGTTCATCAACGCCGTCGGTGATGACATCCTGGCGGCCGAACCGCTCGACCACTGGTCGGGCTTCCGGCCCGACAAGATCAGGGAGCTCGCTGAACGACTCAATGGCCTACCGGCCTAATCTTCGGTCGACCGTAAGCGGACCGACTGGAGCGAATGCCCCTCGCAACCACAAGTTGCGAGGGGCTAGCTCTTTTTATGGGGATATTTTTATTTGATGACGACGCTATCTTCACCCAGAATCTTGACCAAGCGGCCAATCAAAGCATCGCTACCATCTACTTTAAACGGCATCTTGATAGCCGATTTTTTGTCTTTACCAAGCACCAAAATAATGTCTGTCGTGCCCGGAAAATCATTACAAACTTGCTTCATAGACACCAGCGCAGCTTGGTCGTCGGGATCTTTAACGCGCACATAAAGCGTGTGAATTATCGCTTCTTCAGGCATTGGCCGTGCGGCGGTCGTAGCCGAACGCTGACTAACCGGTGTGGAAACCGGCGCCGTAAACGTCTTGCCACCAGCCGGCCTGGTCTGCAGATTACTGCTGCGGCGCGTCGCTTGCACACCGGTACTCGCTTTTGGCCGGGTCATCTTGCGCCCTGTCTTCTGATAATTATTGAGTTCTTCGTCGTCAACGAATTGAATCTCGTCGGCAATCATCTTAGTGTCAGTCACGATGTTGCCGTCGCGATCGCGCGCCGTTACTTTACCGGTTGCCCGAATAACAGCGTCTTGGACTAATTTAGCACCAATTTGCTCAAACAGATTTGGAAAGACAATTACCTCGCCTTCGGAAGTCTTGTCCTCGAGTTTCACAAAGGCCATCTTGGTGCCGCTCTTGGTGACAATCGTTCGGACGGCCGTAATTAAGCCGCCAATCGTCGCCGATTTGCCGTCAATTTCAGCATTCATCGTCGCCAATGGAATTGTCTGCTCTTCGAAATATGAGTCGTAGTTATCTAGCGGGTGGGCGCTGATGTATAGCCCAAGTAGTTCACGCTCCCAGGTTAAACGCTCTTTGTCGGTATGCTTGACCGGCGCCGGCTGAAGTGTAACTGTTGGTTGAATAGTTGCCATTTCGGCCAGACCGCCAAATAAATCGGTCTGCCCACTGAGCGCTTCTTTTTGCAATTTGCTAGCGAACGTCAGGATTGTCTCGATGTTAAACAGCAAATCTGATCGGTCGGCCATGTCATCGAACGCGCCAGTTTTAACCAACGATTCCCATGATTTTTTATTCACCTTACTAGTTGAAACGCGCTTGGCAAAATCCTCTACACCTACGAACTGGCCATCTTTGCGAGCACGTAAAATTTCTTCAACAGCGCTTACGCCAACGCCTTTAATGGCCGCCATGCCAAAGCGAATCTGCTTTTTACCTGGCACAACCGCAAACTCCACGAAGCTTTCGTTAACGTTTGGACTCAGTACCTGAATACCCATGTGTTTGCATTCGGTAATCTCGATCGCTAGACGTTCGACATCATCAGCGTCACTGGTCATCAGCGCCGCCATAAAGGCGTCTGGGTAGTGCGCTTTGAGATAGGCCGTCCAGTAGGCAATCAGACCATAACAAGCGGCGTGCGACTTGTTAAAACAGTAGGCCGCAAAATCTTCAAGCTGCTTCCAGAAGATTTCCATCGTCGCTTCGTCGATTCCGGAAACTTTCTTACCGCCCTCGATCATCTTGTCGTGCATCTTGCGCATCATTTCAATATTCTTCTTACCAATGGCCTTACGCAGAGTGTCAGCCTCACCACCGGTAAAACCACAGACTTCCTTCGAAATCTGCATGACTTGCTCTTGGTAAACCAAGACGCCATAAGTGTTCTCGAGCGCATTTTTCATGCTAATATGCGGATAAACGATTTCGCGCTCACCGTGTTTACGTTTAATGAAATCGTCAATAAACTGCATCGGACCCGGGCGGTACAGCGCCACCATAGCCACAATGTCTTCAAAAACTGTCGGGCTAAGTTCGCGCAAATAGCGCTTCATACCAGCCGACTCTAGCTGAAAAACACCAGTCGTGTCGCCGCGTTGGAATAGGTCGTAGGTCTCGGCGTCATCAAGCGGAATATCCTCTAGTACAATGTCGGTTTTGTAGGCCTTGCGAATAATACGCAGGGCATTGTTAATAATCGACAAGTTACTTAGGCCCAAAAAGTCCATCTTCAGCAGGCCAAGCTCTTCGATTGGACCCATCGGGAACTGAGCCGCCACCACGCCCTTTTGCGCCATTTCAACCGGAACAAACTTAACGATTTCATCTGGCGCGATCACCACACCGGCGGCATGAATACCGTGCGAGCGAATCGTGCCCTCAAGGCGCATGGCATAGTCAAAAACCATTTTAGCGGTCGGGTTGGTTTCGTATTCGCGCTTCAAATCGGCATCTTCAACCACGCTCTTTGCGAGCGGAATGTGCTTTCCCTGAACTGGCGGCGGAATCAATTTCGCTAAACGGTCACTTTCGGCATATGGCACCTGCAAAACACGGGCGACGTCGCGCACCGCCGCGCGGGCGGCCATCTTACCAAAGGTAACAATGTTCGATACCCTGCCGGCGCCATATTTTTCGGTACAATACTGAATGACTTCATCACGACGCGTATCTTGAATGTCGACATCGACATCGGGCATGCTAATACGGTCTGGATTCAAGAAACGCTCAAACAGCAGGTCGTACTTGAGCGGATCAAGCTCGGTGATACGCAGACTATAAGCCACGATCGAACCAGCCGCCGAACCACGTCCCGGGCCAAAAACAATACCCTGGCTTTTGCCCCAGTTAATAAAGTCCTGCACGATCAAAAAGTAGCCGTTAAAGCCCATGCTATCAATCACGCCCAGTTCATAGTCGACACGTTCTAGAGCGGCCGCAGGAATATGCTTGCGCGCCTCCTCTACAGACAACTCACTTGCAGCCTCGGCATCTTTAATATCACCGTAGCGCCAGCTTAGACCCTGAAACACCAACAGATCAAGGTAGGTTTTTTCGTTGTGGCCCTCGGGCGTCGGGAAGGTAGGGATCAAAATGCCGCCGAGCTTCAGCTTAACGTCGCAGCGATCGGCCACCAGTCTGGTGTTGTGAATGGCATCCGGATGACTCTTGCCCCAGCGACCAATAATTTCCATTGGATCAGTAACGTGCAGCTCAAATTCCTTTAGGCTCATGCGGTTAGTGTCGCTCAAAAAAGCACCCGTACCAACACACAACAAAATTTCGTGCGCGTCTTGATCTTCGTGATTTAGGTAGTGCGCGTCACAGGTCACGACCTGCGGAATATCAAGTTCTTTCGACAACCTGTCCAGATAGCCATTGATTTTTGTCTGGACATCCCATGGCGATGGATGATCGGGGTGGCCATGATCTTGCAGCTCCAGGTAGTAACGATCGCCAAAAACCGACTTGTACCACATAGCAATATTTTTGGCTTCTTCATAATTATCAACCCGCAGATTCTCGCCCAGCTCACCACTGGCACAGCCCGACATGACAATCAGACCCTCGTTATACTTCTCGAGGATCTCATGATCCATGCGCGGCTTGTAGTACATACCGTCCAGGTTAGCCTCGGAACTCAGGCGCATCAAATTGCTGTAGCCCTGATCGTTCATGGCTAAAATCGTTAAGTGATACCTGGCCTTGTCCTTGGCCGGGTCACGGTCAAGCCGCGAACGTGACGCAACGTAAGCCTCAATACCAAGCAGTGGCTTGATGCCGGCGGCAGTGGCGGCTTTATACATCTCGATAATGCCGGTCATCGTGCCATGGTCGGTAATGGCCACGGCGTCCATACCCATATCTTTAACCTTATCGACTAAGTCGGGTATCTTGGTCAATCCATCGAGCAGACTGTGGTGAGTGTGGTTGTGCAAATGAACAAAGTCCAACGGACCAAGCGCCGAACTAGCCTGTGATTTTACACCTGCACTATCCCCCATAACTATTACCAGTATATCGGATTTTGGCTAGCTGGGGTAGATTTTAGCGATGTGCATTACGCAACAGCTCGACAATATAGTCGAGAAAAGGAAACCAATGTTGAACAACACTCAAAATAGCCACCAATAGCGCTACGACGACCGTACCACCTATCACCGTGCCAAAGCCAAAGAATATGCCGCGGAAAAAGTTCATCGTATAGACCTGCCGACGGCTACGGTGAAAATCATAAAAGAGGTCTTCTAGTATCGCCCGTCTTGCACCGCGCTCATTTTTTTCATGAGCAACCTCGGCTAAAGTTTTGTCACGCTGATCAACAACCATAATTACTTGTCGGATTTACCGTTTTCGTCTTCGTCGTCTTCGTCTTTAAAGCCTTTTTTAGCACCATCGATCGCCCGACCGGCTCGGCGCTTAAGCTCATCGACGGCGTCGACAGCATCGTCGTATCTATCAAGAACACGGTCGCGAACATCATCGACAGCGTCGACGGCACGATATTTCAGGTCACCAACCGTCTCTTCGGCCGTTGAGGCGGCTTTCTTCTTTAAATCGACTGCAGAATCTTTTAGATCTTTGCGGGTTTTTTTGCCACTTTGTGGCGCCGATAAGATGCCAGCAAAAAAGCCGGCCACCGCACCAAATAACAAACCTAGAGTAACTTTACCTTTAGTTTTACTCATCTTTGTCCTCCTTTTTCGCCGTTTTGTGCTTTTGGCTCTTGGCAAAACGTTTTACCAAACGGTCAATAATTTCGCTAACAAAAATTGGTGAGGTTAATTTAGTGAAGCCCGAAATAGCCGATTCAATGTGGTCGACAGTTTTTTGGGCCGATGCAGCAATTTTGCGAATCTCAGACGTCAATCTGATTAAGTAGACCGCCAAAACTATACCGACAGCTAAAAATATCGCCAAAAAGATTGATAAGATGATGACCAGAATAAATGTTGCAGTGTCCATGCTTCAGCTAATCCTGTTTATGTTATTGACCTTATTGTAGCACGTATTACAAAAACGTGTTCAAGCTACATCAAAGCTCACCAATTTTTTCGCGTAACAATTTTTGAGCCAAAGCTGGGTTAGCCTTGCCTTGCGACTTCTTCATGATTTGACCAACCAAAAATCCAATGGCCTTATCTTTGCCGGCCTTAATATCGGCGACCGATTGGGCGCTCGATGGGTCGGCCAACACTTCATCAACAATCGCTGCGATGGCCGATTCGTCGCTCACCTGCAGCAAGTTTCTGCTCTCGGCAATTGCCCGAGCCGACTTGTCGCTAACTAGAAGCTCGTTGAATACTTCTTTGGCAGCAGTGCTGGAAAGTTCATTTTTTTCAACCATTTGCGACAGCTCAATAAAGGCTTCTGGCGAAAAGACACTGGCGATTTCGGCCGCCTCGTCTTCAGGCGAAACAGCACTCGAGAACCAGTGCGCCACGCGCTTGGCAGTATCGTCGCCAGCGGCATCTTGAATTTCACTAACCAAAATCGCGTAGTTTTGATTATTTAACAGCGACTCGGTAACCGAGCGATCGAGCCCTAACTTTGCCCATTTGTCACGATAATAGGACGGCAAAGCTGGCAGATCATTTTGGATTTCTTCAATCTCGGCGTCGGTCAAAACGATTGGCGGAATATCGGCGTCCGGCATGTAGCGGTAATCCTGGGCGTCTTCTTTGGAGCGCTGGGAGGTCGTCTTGCCGGTAGCATCACTCCAACCGCGCGTTTCCTGAACAACCTTTTCGCCGCGTTCAACTAAATCAACCTGACGGTTAAATTCATATTCGGCAGCCCGTTCGACACTGCGGAAAGAGTTCAGGTTCTTAACTTCGGCACGTTTGCCAAGTTCAGCTGCGCCCTTTGGTGCTACTGATACGTTAACGTCAAAACGCATGTTACCGTGGTACAAATCGCCGTTCGTCACGCCAGCATAAGTCATTAAGCGGTGCAATTCGGTCACGTAAGCCTTGGCCTCGGCCGGTGAATGCATATCTGGCTGTGACACAATTTCAATCAGCGGCGTGCCGGCACGGTTTAAATCAACCAGACTGTAGTCGGTATAATGCGTTAGCTTGCCGGCGTCTTCTTCCATGTGGGCGTGATCGAGGCGAACTTTAACAATCGAACCGTCCTCGAGCGGCGCTTCGACTAGGCCGCCCAAGATGATCGGATTATACATCTGGCTCGTCTGATAACCCTTTGGCAGGTCTGGATAAAAATAATGTTTGCGATCGAAACGACTAATGTTGGCGATCTTGGCGTTCAAAGCTTTGCCGGCGCGTACGGCTAGTTTGACGGCTTCGTGGTTTAGAACTGGCAGCATACCAGGTAGGCCGAAGTCGATCGGGTTAACAACCGTGTTCGGGTTCTTGCCGCGAGCGTCATTATCGGCACCACTAAACAGCTTGGTATTAGTGGCCAGCTGAACATGACATTCGATACCGATTGTTAGTTCGTATTTAGCTAAAACTTCCGCTGTTGCCATTAGATTGCTCCCATTTCCTTAAGCGCCTGTTTAAAAGTGGCTAAAGCCCGGCGCGCATCATCATAACTAACTTTAAAACCCGGTTCATGAGCAATTTGATTGCGTATTTTATGAGCCGACCAAACATTGTTAAGATTGCTAAACCGTTTGCCAGAAGCCTTGAGCCGATCGCCCATGGTGGTGCCAGTTAGACCCGATTCGCGCATCGCTTGATCGAGCAGTTTATCGGCGTTTAAAATACACAGGCTACAACTTGATGGCTCATCGCGGCTCAACTGTTGCTCAATTGTTAACCAGTGGCTGCGATAGTATTCGACATTCAGGCGTTTTGGCCCACGCTTGGTCAGGGTGACAAGAGCCAGAATCAGGCCGGCCAAGATCAAAATTGCCGCAAAAAACAGAATCACCGATGTCGTGTCCATTATTGCTTAGCCTCCGTCGATTCGAGCGACTTAGCCAGCGCCAACAGCCGAGCATCATCGCGGCGCTTACCAATCAATTGCACACCAACCGGTAAACCGCCTTCGGTCTCGCCCGCTGGCACGCTAATCGCTGGCAGCCCAGCTAGACTTGCCGGCACGGTCATAATGTCGGCTAAATACATTTTAATTGGATCGGCAGTGTTCGCGCCAATCGCAAAAGCAGGCGTTGGAGCAACCGGGCCAATCAAGGCGTCATAATTTTCAAATAGTTTGTCAAACTCGTTGATTAATAAGGTGCGCGCTTTTTGAGCCTGCAGATAATAGGCGTCGAAAAAGCCGCTCGACAAGACATAACTACCAATCATGATGCGCCGCTTGTTTTCGGTTACAAAGCCTTCGTCGCGCGACCGGCCGTAAAGTTCAGCTAGCGTCTTGACGCCTTCGGCCCGATGACCGTAGCGCACGCCGTCGTAACGCGCTAAGTTACTACTGACCTCGGCCGGCACTACAATGTAGTAGATCGCCAGGGCGTACTTAGCGGTTGGCAGTTCAACTTCTTCAACGCTATGTCCAGCGGCGCGCAGTTTTGCGACATAATCATTCACCCGAGCGCGAACCTCGGGATCAACATCATCGGTCATAAAATCTTTAACTAAGCCAATTTTTTGGCCAGGTTTGACTTCGGTTGGTGCAAAAAAGTCCGGCAAAGTTGTCATATCTTTCGGGTCGCGCCCAGCCATAACACTCATCACCAGCTCGGCATCGGCAGCGTTGGTCGTGAAACAACCAATCGAATCGGTACTGCTGGCCATCGCGACAACACCGTAGCGACTAACCGTTCCATAAGTTGGCTTAATACCGTAGACATCGTTAAAGCTAGCTGGTTCACGAATTGAACCACCGGTGTCGCTACCTAGCGCAAACGGCACAATATCGAGCGCCGTTACTACCGCCGAGCCACCGCTTGAGCCGCCGGCGACCTTTGACTTGTCATAAGCATTCTTCGTTGGACCAAAGGCCGAGTTTTCGGTGCTGCCACCGTGGGCAAAAGCATCAAGGTTAGCTTTGCCAATACAAATTGCGCCTTCGGCTTCAAGTTTTTCGACGGCTGTCGCCTGCAGCGGAGCGTCAAACTTTTCGAGCATTTTACTGGCCGCGGTCGTAGGTGCCCCAAAAGCCAAAAAGTTGTCCTTAACCACAAACGGCACACCCTTTAGGCGCCCAGTAATCAGACCGGCGTCAACTTTAGCAGCTCGCTCGAGGGCCCGGGTTTCGGTAAGAGCCAGCAGTGCGTGGTAATCTTCATTTTCCTGAGCTTTAGCGATCGCTCGCTTGACGTTTTCGACGGCAGAGTTTGATAAATAATCGGCAATTTTGGTCATATTACAAAACTTTCGGAACTTTAATTTGATTTTCTAGCGATTCCGGCGCTAAAGCAACTAACTTTTCACCACTTAAGCCGTAGTCGTTAACATCGTCATTACGCCAAACGTTTTCAAGGTCGGTTAACTGATAGGTCGGTTCTACACCGTTCGTGTTGAGCTCTGATAATTGATGAATATAATTAACAATATTATCTAGATCGACCCGCAAGCCATCGGCCTCGGCATCGGTTAGCTGCAAACTACTTAACTGTGCAAGATGTTGCACGTCATCACGAGAAATCTGTGTCATAAGTGTATTTTACATTTTTGCACGGATATCGGCAATAAGGTCGCGTAGCTCGGCCGCTTTTTCAAACTCTAGATTGGCGCTAGCTAACTCCATTTGACTCGTCAAATCGTTCACTAGACCAGCATATTCATCTTTTGGAATCTTCTTAAGATCAAGTTTTGGCTTACCGTCATCGGCTTTTTTAGGAATAATCGCCCGCAGACCTTCGTCGATCTCTTTAGCTACACTGGTAGGAGTAATACCGTGTTCTTCGTTATATTTATGCTGAATATCGCGGCGGCGGTTGGTTTCGTCGATCGCCCGACGCATCGAATCGGTCACCACGTCGGCATACATAATAACCTTACCTTCTTGGTGACGAGCGGCGCGGCCAATTGTCTGAATCAGTGCGCTCGTGCTGCGCAAAAAGCCTTCTTTATCGGCATCAATAATCGCTACTAAGCTCACCTCCGGCAGGTCTAGCCCCTCGCGTAACAGATTGATGCCAACCAAAACATCATAAACGCCGGCGCGCAGGTCACGCAAAATATCACCACGCTCCAGCGTGTCAACATCGCTATGAATATAAGCCGTCTTAATGTCGAGTTCGCCAAGGTAAGTCGATAAATCTTCGGCCATGCGCTTGGTCAAAGTAGTCACCAGCACGCGCTGGTTCTTCGAGGTTCGGTCACGAATCTCGGCAATCAAATCATCAACTTGACCGTCGGTTGGTCGAACCTCAATTTCGGGGTCAAGCAGCCCGGTTGGGCGAATCACCTGTTCGGCTGGTTTTGGACTATGTGACAGCTCGTAATCGCTTGGCGTAGCCGATACATAAATAACCTGGTTGATATGCCGATTAAATTCATCAAATGTAAGCGGACGGTTGTCGAGCGCTGACGGCAAACGAAAACCGTATTCAACCAACACCTCTTTACGAGCCCGGTCGCCGTTATACATACCGCGCACCTGCGGCAAAGTCATGTGCGACTCATCAACTAACAACAAAAAGTCGTCTGGAAAATAGTCCAGCAAAGTGGCCGGCTGCTCGCCTGGCTCGCGATTAGTTAGGTAGCGACTATAGTTCTCGATTCCCTTCACGAAACCGGTTTCTTCAAGCATTTCGAGATCATATTTAGTGCGCTGTGCCAAACGCTGAGCCTCGAGTAATTTGTCGTGAGCCTCAAAGAATTCCATGCGCTCATCGAACTCTTTTTTAATACCATCGATGGCGTGCGCCAACTTTTCGCGCGGCGTCACATAGTGACTACTAGGAAAGATAGTAAATTGGTCTGGCTCACCTAAAATCTCGCCCGTCAGCGGATCAAGCCTGGTGATACGCTCAACTTCGTCACCAAAAAACTCAATCCTATAAGCAACATCGCTACCGGCCGGAAGAACATCAACCACATCGCCGCGTACCCGAAAAGTACCGCGGTGAAAGTCAATATCGTTGCGACTGTATTGAATATCGGTGAGCAAGCGAATGAACTTATCCTGCTGACGCCTTTCGCCGACCTTAACAGTAATGGCCATATCGGCATAATCTTCGGGCGAGCCAATGCCATAAATACAACTCACACTGGCAACGATGATCGTATCGCGACGCGTCAGCAAGGCGGTTGTCGCAGCGTGTCGCAAGCGATCAATTTCGTCGTTAATCTTTGAATCTTTTTCGATATAAGTATCGCTGCTGGCAATGTAGGCCTCGGGCTGGTAGTAGTCGAAGTAGCTCACAAAATAATGAACTTCGTTATCTGGGAAAAACGCCTTGAACTCACTATAAAGCTGGGCGGCCAGGGTTTTATTGTGCGCCAAAACTAAAGTGGGCGCCTGACGTTTGGCGATAATATTAGCCATCGTAAAAGTCTTGCCACTACCGGTTACACCAAGCAATGTCTGTTCGCGAACGCCGTCGTCCAAACCTTGGGCCAACTGAGCAATAGCCGTCGGCTGATCACCCGTCGGCTGGTACTGCGAAGTTAAACGAAACTTTTGCTCCATATCTATATGATTATAACACCTAGGTGTGAGATTGCTCTCGAGCGAAGGCCCCGCAGCCCTTTAATTTACATCGCTGACACGTGAAATTAAAGGCGCGAGGACAGCCGAGCGAAAGAGTAATCTCACCCCTAGGTGTAAATAATCAAACTACTGCGACAATTTCATATAAGGAAAGTTAGCCTTCATTGAAGCCTGATATTGGTTGAAAAGGTCGACGTTGCCTGTGCACGAATTGTCTGGGAGAGCCAGGCTATAAGTGTCGTTACCTAGTTTTACCGTACTGGTAATAGCGATGCTGTCGGCGCTGGTCGGGTCTTTAATAATTGAGGCAAATTCGCCTTGGTCGCCAGTACATTTTTCACCAATCAAACCATCATACGTTAGCGACACATACTGCGTACCCGAACCGGTACGTTTAATTTCATAGCTTAGGCCAGGCAAAGTACGGTCGTAATTAAGGGTCAGGCCAAGCTGACTAATATCTAAGCTCTTGACGGTCGATGGATCTGGGGCTGGCGATTGAGGTGTGGTTGGAGTCGTATTGGCCGGCTGCGAATTGCTTTGGCCGGAATTAGAGCTTGCGCCAGAATTAGAGTTTGAGTTCGTGGTATCCGATTTAGCTTGATTACTGTCGGCCAAATTGATTGAGCCGTACGGATGAGCGACCACCCATATAAAACCAGCGACCAAAACTAAAGCCGCAACAATCGATGTTATAACAATGATAGACCTTCGTTTGCTACGCACCTTGTGCCTCCCGTTTACTCCACCTCACGGTTCTAGAATTTAGCATAGCCGTTACCGGACAAAATGTAAAGCAACCTAACCAGCCCGACTTGGCGATACTTGTGAATTATCATCGGTCGGCTGAAAATCGGCATATTTACGGTCAAGCGCTGCCAAAACTTTTTCGAGCAGGCGATTTGGATCAGTGTCGTAAATTATCTCTTTGGTACCAGGTGCCTCAACGTGTTCAAGCAAAGTTGGTACAAAATCGGCTAGTCCGCCGCTGCCAAGCAAAACGCCACAGACTTTTCGGCTTTCAAGGGCCGTCGAAAGCTCGTGCAAACTACCCATGCGACCGCCAATCGTAATCACGGCGTCACTACTGCGCACCAAGTGAACATCACGGCCAACATAGGCCATACCGGTAAAGTTGATGTAGTCAAATTCAACGGTCGGTAAGCGATAAACCATAACGTGCTCGCGGTAAGAACTGGCCGGCGAGAACCCCACCGATATACCGCGCTTTCCTTTGACACTAAAAGCCCCCTGAGCGGCAAACCAAGGCAGACCAACGGTCGCGCCTGTCACTAAAGTCTGGCCGTGTTCGGCAATTGCCTTGCCCATGTCAAAAGCTAGTTGGTGCGAAGCCTGAACCGTACTACCGCTGGCAGCCCCTGATACGCAAATCTGATATTTCATTAGTTAGTCTCCTCTGTCATTTCTTTAGCATCATAGTCGCTCGGCGCTTCAGCCAAATATTTTTCAATTTCTTCACGGTTCAATAGTCCCGCCTGGGCGCCAATCTTTTGGACAACGCTCATTGAATTAATCGGCGCCCACTTGATGGCCGTCTCAAGCGATTCGCCCATCGCCAGCGCGGCTACAATTGTCGAGGCAAAGGCATCCCCGGCTCCCGTACGATCGAGCGGCGGTGCTGGGTCGGGATAGTTAGGTATTGTTAATAATTTACTATCATAAGACGCATACGAACCGCTAGGGCCATCGGTAATAACAACAACTTGCGGCCCAAGCTCGTGCAAACCGTCGGCTAGATCTTTAATCGAGTCATACGACCGCCCGGTCACGTCAACCGCCTCTTCGCGGTTCATGACAACTATATAGCTGCGCTTATAAACGCGAGCTAGCTTTTCGGTCCCCCATTTAAAGTGAAAAGTTCCAGGCTGAAAGGCTAACTTGGTGTCTGGGTTGGCATCTAAATAGTTGAGTAAATCTTCGTGCAGCTGCCAACTTTCGGCGCTGATGAGCGATAGATAAACCCAGTCGGGGGCCGTTTCTGGGTGGCGCCACTTGTAAGCAAATGCCTCATCTTTAACCAAAATCGTCCGGTCGGCGCCATAGCGCAAAACGTAATAATAGTTTGATTTAGTGTCTTTTTGGACACTTATTAAACTAGTGTCGATCTTTTCGCGGCGCAAATAGTCGAGCGAATCCCGACCAGCCTGATCGTCACCCAAAAACGCCATCAGTCCCGACCGAACACCTAAACGGGCAAATGACACAGCGGCATTTGGTGATGGTCCAACCGCCTGCACAATATCAACGTGGTCGTACGGCGGTTTGGAGCCAAACGGAATTTTGAGCCACTTCTTGCCCTCTTCGTCGGTATCAACATGGGCCTCGTTTTCGTCCAGCGCAATAAAGGCATCGGTAAAAATATCACCAATCGCCAAAATCGAAGGCTGATCGCTGGATTTTGCTGATTCCGGTTTGTCGTACTGATAATATTTGTCCTCATCGAATACTAGGCCGGCGTGTGTCGCGTTGTGATAGACATTTGTCTGGCTAGTTTGCGGATTATCAAGATAGCGCTGAATAATTTCGCCTCGCAGGGCCCGCTGACCATGGCTCACGATGCGGTTCAAAAACGGCAGCTCGTGGTGCTGGTTTTCAATAACGTCAATCAGATTAAACGACACCACCTGGCCGCCCAGGGGCAACAAAACGAAATCGGTGTCGAGTAGCATTTCCTGGCCGTTTCCATGGCGAATAGAACTATTTAGCGCCCCGTACAGCTCGCTGGCAGTCGTGTCGGCCGGGTCCAAACCAAGTTGGCGCATCACACGATGCGCAGCATGCATAATATCGGCGATTAGCCGGGTATCAACACCCGCATGACCAGTCGAACCCTCGAGCTGATGCATGCCCTGGCTAAAAAACGGTTCATTACCATCTAAAACTTGTTGCAGAAACTTAGCCATCTAAAAATCTTTCTCCTCAATCGGCATGTCGTGTAGCGTGACGCCGCTATGCAAAATTCCAGCCTTGGCTCCAACCATAGTCACAACCGAAGTTGAGTTAGCACTGGCAAAGACCACCGCTTCGCGCAGACTCTTGCCCTTTGCCCACTGGCTCAAAAAGCCAGAACCAAATGCATCACCGCCACCAGTGCGGTCAACCACCGGCACATCTTCGTACATACCGGCCTTAATAATCGTCTTGCCGTCTGTCGCCACCGCCCCGTGCGGGCCATCGGACACAATGACTACCGGGCAATAATGTGTCGCGTGCCGCGCCAACTCTTCAATCGTGCTACCCTCGACAATCATTTGACATTCTTCTTTGTTAACGGCTAACACATCGATATCCTCGAGCAGACTGCGCAGTTTAACCGGATGCGCCAACTCAACCCCAGCCGGGTTGAGCATGACCTTAACATTGTGTTTGCGAGCATGGCTAACAATCACTTCTAGCAAATCCATGTCGCCCAAAGACGACAAATACAACCAATCGGCCCCGCTAAATAAGTCAAAGTCTAGCACACAGTCGTGGACGCCCATAGTCGTGCCATGGTAATTCAAAATCGTCCGTTCGCCGCCGGCCGCCATAAGGATGATGGAGTAGCTGGCGCGATATTTATCGTTTTGAACGACAAAACGCGTATCAACACCTTCTTTGTCTAGGTCGCTCAAGATTGCTTCACTGGCCACGTCTTCACCCAAGATCCAGGCATAACGACTGTGCAAACCCTGGCGAGCAAAAGTCACAGCAGCGTTCGTCACGTTACCGCCAGTCGCAAAAATCACTTCATCAAGATCGAGTTTTTGGCCAAGCGGCAATTGTTCATACAGAACACCCTTGCTCATGTGTGGCTCAAACGACTTCGAGCTCTTTAAAAATACATCTTGCGTCGCCTTACCAAGCGTAACAATCATCGGTTCGGACATCTTAGAGTACCGCTTTCCCCACACTGCCAAAGGCATTAATTTTTTCTTCAACCACCGCTTGAACGGCTTCGTAAACTGCCGGCATCAACTTAACTACGGCGTATTCATCCTTGTTGTCAGCTAGAACTTTTTCGAGTTCAGTGCGGAACACATAGCGCATGTCGCTGTTAATGTTAATCTTGGACACGCCGATTTTGGCGGCGTCTTCAAAATAGTGCAGCTCAGTGCCCGAGCCACCGTGCAGGCTAATCTGGCAGCCAATTGCTTCACGGATTTGCGCCAGAAGATCTAGATCAAGAATCTTAGGCACCGGATATTTACCGTGAAGGTTGCCGATAGCGGCCGCAAAAGTGTCGATTCCAGTCGCATCAACAAAAGACTTGGCGCTTTCGGGCGTTGAGAAGGTCTTTTTAATTTCTTCGTAGTCAATCGCTTCGGTGTGTAGGTTACTGCTGCCGCCAAAGTAGTGCGGTTCACTTTCGACAAGGGCGCCCGTGAATTTAGCATACTCAACCACTTCTTTAGTGGCGGCTATAATTTCGTCTAAAGTAGCGTCATGGTTGGCCTGCGAAACGTCGATATGGATGAATTCAAAGCCGGCATCAATCGCGCGCTTACAATCGTCAACCGTCGGGCTATGATCAAGGTTGACGTACATTTCAACCCCGTATTGCAAACGGTAATTATCGACCATGTCGCGAATATTTTCTATACCCATGGCCTTGACCTCGCCGTCGCTAACTTCGACCAGCACCGGCGCATTCAATTTTTGCGCCGCCCGGGCAACGGCAATTAGTGTCTCTTGATTGTCGATGTTAAACGCCCCGACCGCAAAATGTTGCTGCCTGGAACGCTGCATTAAATGACGGGCTCGCGTCGTTCGGTCACGAATTTCCCTGATTGATAGTCCCATGTTGCCCTCCCTAGCTCACTTTTCTTGTCTATATTGTAACATTATTGCTTCAAATCTAATCTTGATGGTAACGCGGCATATCCTGCATAAACTGCTTGATTGTCGGTACCATTTTTGGCCCGCTAAGGTTGAAGATATCAATCAGTTGGTCGGGTTCGCCAGATTCACCAAATCGGTCCAGCATGCCAATCCGCTTAATCGGCACCGGCAATTGTTCACTGAGCAGTTCGGCCACTGCCGAGCCAAAACCACCCGCCGCCTGCGCTTCTTCAGCGGTCACCACACGTCCGGTTTTTTTAGCACTGGCTAAAATTGTTTCAGCATCGAGCGGCTTTACGGTCGGCACATGGACCACTTCGGCTTCGATTCCCTCTTTAGCTAGTAGCTCGGCTGCGGCCAGCAATTGATAAGTCATGGTACCGGTGCCCATCAGTGCCACATCCTTACCTTCGCGCAAAACATACGCCTTACCAACCTCAAACGGCGATTCGGACGTACTAAAAATCGGTGTTTTTTCACGCGCTAAGCGCATATAGACCGGCTTGCCGTTTTCAGCAATCGCCTTAGTTGCTTTTTCAGCCTCGATGCTATCGCCAGGCGCAATCACAATCATATTAGGCACAACACGCATAATCGCGATGTCTTCAAGCATTTGGTGTGTGGCACCATCGGGACCAACGCTAACACCAGCATGGCTACCGACAACTTTAACCGGTTGGTTATTGAGGGCGATTGTCGTACGGATTTGCTCCCAGTTGCGACCAGGGCTAAAAGCGGCATAGCTCGATACAAACGGAATTTTGCCGGCGCGGGCAAAGCCGGCACCTAAAGTTACCAGGTTTTGTTCGGCAATACCGACTTCGACAAATCGCTCAGGGAATGCTTCACGAAAATGATGCATCTGAACACTTTCAGTCAAATCGGCGCACAGTGCCACGATCTGATCGTTGGTTTCGCCGGCTGTTTTTAGACCGCGGCCAAAACCAGCTCGAATCGGCTCGCGCTCCACATCATCGTCGTATAGTTTCGGATTTAAAGGATAACTCATACACCCATCCCTTCATGTGTAATTTTGCCGTCTAAAGTGCGTAGTTTTTCAAGCGCCTCTTTGGCTTGGTCGCTGTTCGGAGCCACACCGTGCCATTTGTAATCATATTCCATAAAGTCCACGCCTTTGCCCGGAATAGTGTGAGCAATGACAACGGTTGGCCGATTAGAAATCGCCCGGCCCTCGGAGGCGGCATCGATCACGCTTTGAATATTGTTACCGTCAATCTCGATTACATGCCAGCCAAACGATTCCCATTTGGCCTTCAGATCTTCGAGCGGCATGACATCTTCGGTACTACCGTCAATCTGAATGTTGTTGCGGTCAATAAAACCAATCAAATGGCCAAGCTTGTATTTACCGGCAAACATTGCCGCTTCCCAAATGTTACCTTCATCAAGCTCGCCGTCGCCCATCACCACGTAAACAAAGCGGTGCGGCGCCTTATCAATGTACTGCAGGTCATAAGCATAGCCGGCTGCCTGGCTCAGTCCGCTCCCCAGCGGACCACTGGTGTTTTCGAGCCCCGGCAAACGCTCGCGTTCCGGGTGTCCCTGCAAACGGCTGCCGTATTTACGCAAAGTCTGTAGTTCACTGACATCAAAATAACCCGCCTCAGCCATCGAGGCATATTGTACCGGCACACAGTGACCATTACTCAAAAACAGCACGTCACGATCGGCCCACTCCGGCTCATCCGGTTTGAGATTCATAATATTGAAATAAAGTGCCGTAAAAATATCGGCTAGGCCAAGCGGACCGGCGCTGTGGCCACTTTTAGCTTCGACCAGCATACTGACGATATCTTCGCGAATTTTATTGGCTTTTTCTTCTAGTTGGGTAATGGTTAAATTTGTGCGCGGCATCTTAAATTACTCCGTGTTTAGATATTTCTTTCATCAATTCGTTATAAGCCAGCGCCGGATCATCAGCGTTGGCAATAAAACCACCCGAGTTAAGAACATCAACGCCACCTTGGGTAAGCGTATAAGCGTTGTCGACATTCACGCCGCCATCCCAGCCAATTTCAACGCTTGGATTGATGGCTTTAACAAGCCGAACTTTTTCGAGCTGCATCAGACTAGCCTTGCCGCCATAAAAACCCAAGTCGCCGCTAAAAATCATCACGTGATCGACGGCCTTAATAATGTCGCTGATGGTCGACGGCACGGTTGGCTTAAGCAAGGCCGCACCGGCTTTAATGCCAGCCTGCTTAATTTGTTCGAAAATCGGCATCATATTTATACCAGTTTCAACATGAAAAATAATCAACCGCGGCTTTAGGTTAATTAGCGCCGCCAAATGTTCTTGCGGTCGCATGACCATCGCGTGAATATCGACCTCCCAGGTGGCAGGCCAAGACAGCTGATTTTCTGGCAGCAAAAACTTAGGCGCAAATTCACCATCTGAAATATCAATATGCACCCGTTTAGCAAACGGCGCTACTTTTTGCAGCATCGCCTGATACTGCTCGATCGTTTCGGTTGTGATACAAGGTGCAACAACGCTCATCTATAGTTCATCCAACTCCGCGTTGCGTCGCTTAAACCTGGCCGCCGAGGCAAACGGCGTACTGATCCAGGTCTCAATAATACCTTCCCAGCCCGGCTCGTTATCTTCAAGAATGCGCGCCGGCAAACACAAAATATTGCTATCGTTGTCGTTGCGCGTCATTTTGGCCTCGTAGGCATCCCAGATAACACTAGCCCTTATACCCTTAAAGCGGTTAGCAGCCATTGCCATACCCTGACCGCCGCCGCAAATCAGAATTGCCCGCGGGTCAGCATCCTCGCTGCCAAGAACTTTTAAAGCCGCAGCCTGCGCAAATACTGGAAAATCATCGGCCGGGTCAAGCTCACTATCGCCAACATCCTCAACTTGATAGCCGTGGCGCGCCAAATAGCCGAAAACAAGATTTTTTAAATGGAATCCCTGATGATCCGCACCCAAGTATATAATCATAATGCCCTAAGTATAAGCGGTTTATTTTACGGTGTAAAGCCCGCTCGGCAATCGATGCAAAAATTGACTTTTTAAGATCATTGGACTATCATACGGCTAATTTTTACACGCACCTGCAGGAAACCATACCAGCGGGTACTGTAGAAAGGCACCCTGACAACCTCACGAACCAAGGAGTCGAAGTGGACATCGTCTTGGTGATTGTGCCGTGCGCGGTTTTGATAACGGCACCGGCCATCGCAGCCCATCTCTGGGCCACGAGGGCTATCGCCCTCAAGCACCTCAACCACGATTCACCCGAATGGCTGCTCACAGCCATCGTGATCTGCACCATCGTCGCATGCATCATCCTCGTGTCAACCTTCGTCATCCTCCAGCCAAACCACAGCAAGATTTTGGCTGTAGTGATAGTGGTAGCCTTGATGTTCAACTTCACGGCCACGCAGGACGTCAAGAACCGCATCGTCGCCGCCCGCAAGAAGTTCGGCTGGCGTGACCCCATCAAGCAGCTGTAGTCCACGAGTGAGTGAGGTGCACAGGGACAAAGGGCAGGAATCACTTCCTGCCCTGTCTCATGTCTAAATGCAATTAGCAATTATTTATTTAAAGCTTTGCCAACATCAGCCACCAACTCAACCAAGCGGTTTGAGTAGCCCCACTCGTTGTCGTACCAGACCATAACTTTAATTAAGTTACCGCCAACAACCTTGGTCAGTAGCAGGTCAACAATACCCGACCGACTGTCGCCAATGTAGTCACGGCTAACCAGTGGTTCTTCACTGACACCGAGGATTCCCTGGTAATAAGGATCGGCAGCGGCTTTTTTAAACGCCTCGTTGACTTCTTCAACGGTTACGTCGCGCTCCAAAAGAGCCGTAACGTCACTAATCGAAACCACTGGGGTCGGGACGCGAATACTAAGACCGTCAAACTTATCAACCAGTTGTGGCAGAGTTTTAGTCACAGCAATTGCTGCACCGGTTGTGGTTGGGACAATGTTTTCAGCCGCGTTGCGACCTTCGCGCAAATCTTTATTTGGCGCATCTTGGACGGCCTGCGAAGCGGTGTAGCTGTGAACAGTCGTCAGTAGTGACTTTTGCACGCCAAATTCGGCGTCAAGCACCGCCATAACCGCGCCAAGTGAGTTGGTCGTACAGCTGGCGTTGCTAATTACTTCAGTTGAGCCATCAACCTTGTCTTCATTAGCGCCAAGCACAATCGTATCAATACCGTCGGACTTAGTCGGCGCACTAATAACAACTCTTTTAGCACCGGCTTTAATGTGCTGACCAGCGCCGTCGCGATCGGTAAAGCGGCCGGTCGATTCAATCACTACTTCGACACCTAGTTCACCCCACGGCAAAGCTGTCGGATCTTTTTCGGCTAGAACGCGAATTGATTGACCATTAACAATAATGTTTTGATCGTCGTAGCTAACTTCGTTTTTGTAGGTACCGTAGTTGGAATCGTGCTTCAACAGATATGCCAATGTCTTGGTATCGGTTAGGTCGTTAATCGCCACAATCTCGACGTCGCTGCGGTCAAACGCAATCTTGAACGCATTGCGACCAATCCGACCGAAGCCGTTAATACCTATTTTGGTCTTATTCATGCCATCTCCTTTAATAAGCATTAGCTTTTCTTTTTATAGTATATACTACCCTGCTGATGATTTATACTATAAAAGTATATGAAAAAGAGTGAGTTGCTAGAACTGGCCGGGCCTTACTACGAGGAAGATCAAATCCTTGAGCTTGAGAGCGCCATCGATCTGGCGACGGCCGCCCACAAGGGTCAAAAACGTCAAAGTGGCGAACCGTATATTATTCACCCGTTGGCGGTGGCGGCGACCTTGATTGATTGGGGCATGGACATCGACAGCGTTCTGGCCGGCGTTCTGCACGATACGATTGAAGATACCGACACGAAATTGTGCGACCTGGAAAAGCTTTTCGGTAAAGATGTGGCTTTTCTGGTTGACGGCGTTACCAAGGTTTCACAGGCCCGATCTGGCATGCACGACTTGACCGAATATCTACCGCAAACGAAAGATAATTTATCAAAACTTTTGATTGCCGTCGGCCAAGACGTCCGGGTTATCATCATTAAGCTAGCCGACCGCTTGCATAACTTGTCGACCTTGCAATATTTGCCGGTTGACCGACAAAAAAAGATTGCCCGCGAGAGTCTAGAAATTTTTGGCCCACTGGCCGACCGCTTGGGTATGGGCCGCGTCCGCATGGAGATAGAGGATATCGCTTTTCGTTATCTTGATCCGGCCGAATACAAACGATTGCAGAACTTAATGCGCCGCCGCTTGGGTAAAAGTACCCGTAAACTCGGTATTGTCCGACAAGAAGTTGAAACCGAGCTCAAAAAGAACGGCATACAGGGCGAAATTAACGGCCGAATTAAAAGTATTTATAGTCTGCACCGCAAACTCGTCAAAGTTGGTGGCAATATCGATGACATTTACGATCTGATGGCGCTGCGAATTATCGTCGAGACCAAAGAGGACTGTTATCGAGTGCTTGGTCTTTTGCATACACTTTACCAGCCAATGATTGCCCGCATCAAAGATTATATTTCGGTTCCAAAGCCAAACGGTTACCAGAGTCTGCACACCACCGTACTGACTCACGCCGAACAGATTGTTGAGTTTCAAATTCGTACCTACGATATGCACGAATACGCCGAGCGCGGTTTGGCAGCCAGTTTTCATTATCATGAACAAAAAGCTTCGAAGGACTACGTGAAGCGGCGCCCGGGCGCTAGCAGCTTGCCAGCCGAACTGCAGTGGATCACTCAGCTGCAAGAAATCGCCGGTCGTCTGCAAAGCGGCGAGGATATCCCCGACACCCAGCTTAGTATCGATTTGTTTGGCAACCGGATTTTTGTTTACTCGCCCAAAGGTGATATTTATAATCTACCCGAAGGCGCCCTGCCGCTTGATTTCGCGTATTTGGTACACAGCGACATCGGCAAGCACGCCTACAGTTTTCGCGTTAATGGCTCGATTCACGCCTTCGACAAACCGCTTGCTAACGGCGACGTGGTTGAGGTCATCACCCGTAAAATGTCGTCGCCAAAACCATCGTGGCTCGACAACGTAACAACCACTCATGCCCGCACCAAGTTGCGCGCTCAATTGCGCCAGCTTGGCTTGCTCGAGAAAATCAGTCACGCCACTTCAATCATCGCTCAAAAAGCTAAACGGGAGAAATCATGAAAGTTCTAGTCGCCACCTCTACTGTTGCTGACGGCAATATGCTCAACCGCGACGCCTATAGCCATCCGCAGGTTATTCAGAATCGCGAGCGCTGGCTAGGTAAATATGGTCTATCGCTCGATAAATCCACCCGACTTTCGGTTGTCTACGAAGGTGAGAATTTCTGCCGCTACAAAGAGGTTGGCCCGGCTGAATTTGGTGACGGCATGACCGGGGCACCGCTTGAGGCCACCGACGCCATTGTTACCCGCACGCCGGGCCAGGTTTTGTTCTTGCCAATCGCCGATTGTGTTGGTACGACAATTTTTGACCCAGAGCATAATGTCTTAATGTTGTCGCATCTGGGCCGGCACAGTCTGGAGCAAGATGGCGGCTTTAAATCAGTTCAATTTCTAGTCGATAACTACGGCAGCGACCCCGCCAAGCTTCAGCTTTGGCTGGCACCAGCCCCCGGCAAAGAGGCTTACCCGGTTTTTTCAATGGGTAACCGCGGCCTAAAAGAGATCGCCTATGAACAGCTCGAGCGGGCCGGCGTGCAGCGCGCAAACATCAGCGACAATCCAGCCGATACGACGCGCGACAAAAACTATTTCTCACACAGCGAATTCTTAAAAGGTAATCAAACCGAAGACGGCCGCTTTGCTATGCTCGCCGTCATGCAATAAAAATAGACCCCGCGGACGAGGTCTATTTTTAGAACTAACTATTTATTGTTCCAGCGCTCAATGGCCGCATGGATTAATTCTTTGGCTCGCTCCACGTCGCCCCAGTTTTTCACAACCGTACTGCCCGGTTTCTTCAAGTCCTTGTAGTGATTAAAGTGGTGCTCGATTTGTTTCTTGAGCTGTGCCGGCAAATCTTCGAGCGAGTTAATAGCATCGCCGGTGTTACGATCGTCGGCTGGTACAACCACAATCTTGTCGTCAACTTCGCCGTCATCCTCAAACTCCAACACGCCAATAACTTTAGCTTCCATAAAAATACCAGTGGTTAGCGGCTGGTCAGTAATAGCCAGAACATCCAGTTCGTCGCCATCCTCGTCGAGAGTTTGCGGAATAAAGCCATAATTAGTTGGCTTAGCAAAAATTACTGGTTCAACACGGTCGAGCATAAAAGCCGCTAGCTCGCGCTTCCATTCAATCTTATGATTGCTGCCTGCCGGAATTTCGATTACGACATTCACTAGTCCGGCGTCAACATCACCAGGAGTTAAAATTTGATTAAAGTCAGCCATTTATTTCCTTTCGTTAGCTTGCTGTCTGAATTTGAATCTATTTTATCAGTTTTGGCCGGCTAACGGTAGCTCATTGTGTTATATTTAAGGTACAATGACCGCTCGACCTACATTGTTGACGCCGCCTGAATACATTCACGACGCCTCTGTTGAAATTGCTTGCGCCCAAAATCGCGTCGTATATTTGTCGATGGTCGCAATTGATGTCGAGCCAGCCTCTGAACTATTTGATGCTATGATTGACGTGGCCAATCGCGGCGTTAAAGTTGATTTTTTGGCTGATATTTTTTCATACACCGAAGCTGCTGAAACATCTTTTCCAATTCAATATTTTGGCAGCAAAACTCGTCGCGCCACCAGCATCCGCAACCGCTTGGTTAAAAGTGGGGTTAAATTTCGCTGGCTAGGTGTGGGGCGTAGCTTTTTGTTTAGCGGACGAACGCACAGCAAGTGGTGCGTCGTCGATGACATTGTCTATTCGTTTGGCGGTGTTAACCTGGACAACGGCATCACCTCACGCACCGACTACATGATAAAAATCAAAGACAAGGCCATCGCCGATGCGCTGGTTAGCGAGCATGAAAGAATCACTAAGTCCGACGAGAAAAATGCCGCCTATCGCAGCCACAGCCTAGAATCCAATCTAGGCACAATTCTATTTGACGGTGGCCTGTTTGGCAGCTCGATTATATATAAGCGCGCCGTGGCATTAGCTACTCAGGCCAATAAAATCACCTTGGTGTCACAATATTGCCCTAGCGGTAAACTGTCGCGGACTCTTCATAAAAAAGGCAAAAAGGTCAAACTATACTTTAACCATCCGAAAAACGCCACCTTTTTAAACGGCCTTTTGATTCAATGGAATATTTTAACAACCGGCAATAAGACGCTATATAAAAAGCGGAACTACCTGCACGCCAAATTTATGATTTTTGAGATGCCCGATGGCAGTAAAACAGCCATCACCGGCTCGTATAATTTTAGCTTTAGCAGCGTCTTTTTCGGCACACGCGAGGTCGCGCTCGAGACCAAAGACCCGACAATCATCGCCGAACTCGAAGAGTTTTTGAACAACCGAGTCAAATAATAGTTGCCATTGGGCACCCGCTGGCGAGCCTTATTTGCGTTTTAGTTCGTCGAGATATTCGCGAATTGCGAGCGCTGCTGTCGCGCCTTCGCCAACCGCACTAGCAATTTGCATCGTAGCATTATGACGAACATCGCCAGCCGCAAACACTCCCGGAAGATTTGTCTCAAGATGTTCATTGGTAATAATCAAACCGCGCTCATCAAGTTCAACGCCGCTTCCGTCTAGGAATTGAGTGTTAGGAATCAAGCCTATAAAGACAAAAATGCCATCGGCCTCAAACTCAACCGGTTTGCCGCCTTGGGTACCTTTGACCAGCATGGCCTTGTCGGCCGTAGCCGTAATTTCATCGGTCACTACACCCAGGTGAACCGTAACCTTGCCACTATCGACGTATTGCTTCAGATCGTGTTCTAGCACTTCACTGGCTTTGATTGTACTGCGCACCAACAGGTCGATGTGCGACGCAAAGCGTGTCAAAAAAATCGTTTCCTGCAATGCCGAATTACCACCACCCACTACCACCAAGCGCTTGTCGCGATAAAAGGCACCGTCACAAGTGGCGCAATAATGCACACCGCGTCCGTAATATTCGGCTTCACCCGGAATACCAAGTTTTTTATAGTCGCTACCGGTTGCAATTAGCACCGTTCGGGCGCGAACCTCGGCACCGTCAACAGTCAAAACTTTGACATCGCCATCGGCCTTTAAAGCCGTGACATCGCCAAATTCAATTTTCGCACCAAAGCGCTCAGCTTGTTTTTGGAGCTGATCGGCCAGTGTCAGGCCCTCAATTCCATCTGGAAAACCTGGATAATTATCGACTTTGTCGGTAATCGCCGCTAGGCCGCCGATTGTTAATTTTTCATAAAGTGTCGTATCAATATCTTCACGCGTCGTATAGACTGCCGCCGTCAAAGCCGCCGGTCCAGCGCCAATCATGACTGTATCTTTAATTTCGCTGTTCATGTTTATCCCCTTAGTTTACTATACCGAGTATAGCATATTTATTGATATTGGCTTTGATAATATTGCAATAATTCCTGAGGCATGGTGATGGTTGGCGGCGTTGGAATCACCATAATTATAAACTTTAAAGGCGTGTTAGGTGGAATATCCGAGCCCGATCCGGTTGAGCCATAGGCCTTGTCGGCCGGAATCGTTAGTTCGCGTACACCGTTAATCTTCATGCCGACAACACCTTCGGTCCAGCCGGTAATGACACCGCCGGGAGCGGCGTTAAACGGTGCTTTCAGAGCGCCATTACTAATTGAGCTATCAAAAACTTTACCCGACGGATTCCAGCCGATGTAATACGCCGTGAAGCTTGACGTCGAAGTCAGCGGATCACCGGTGTCGCCTAGTTTCAGGTCTTTGGTTGTTAGACTAGTGACGCTTGAGGCGTCAAAAGAACTCACCTGACTTTGGTAGCCTGAAAATTCGGCGTAATATTTGTCTGACAACTCTTTAGTTTGAGCGTCAACCTTAGCCTGGTAGTCACTTTGCAGTTTGGCGATGTGAGCTTGCTCGGTTTTATTGTTTTCGTTGCTAATAATGATCACGGCAAATGAACCAATCGTACCGACGGTCATAACGATTGCAATGATCCAAATGAAGATACGCTGCTTGGCGCTAGTCATACTGTCTCCCTGTCTTATTCTCTTCCTATTGTACCATGCCGCGCGGCAGACAAGTCTGGTTTAGAGTTCGCCCGGTTTGGCGGCCTCAAAATAATCGTCTTCAACAATGCGATCAGCGCGCCAAATACCTAAGGCCTGACCGAACGGCAAAATATCGTGGTAACCTGTCCAGTCGGCTAAGCTACGAACTAATGCGCCCAGCCGTCCACCGAATTTAATGCCATGCCATTCAAACACCGCCCAATCGCGGCCAACCGGTACAACTACAGCCGGCTGAACTGGCTTATAGACCTTTGTCTTTCGTCCGTGTTCGCGTCGCTTGATATCATCGGCAACATAGCGAGCATCGTGCAGAGCGGTCTGCGCCAATCCACCATATTTTGTCACGGCGTTATCACCAATTACATACAAATCACGATTAACACGCATATGCTTATCAACAAGCACCCGTCCGTTCGGCGCTAACTTAAAGTGCTGCGCATTATCTTTAAAGAACGGATTATTAGCTACGCCCGACGTCCAAATAACGGTTTGCGTGTGAATCGGCTGGCCATCAACCAAGAGCGCCGATTTATCTTCACGCTCAACACGGCGTCCAGTCTGCACATCAACACCTAGAGCCTTCAGCCGCGTCAGAACCCGTCGGCTGCTTGACTCACTCATACGCGGCAAAACGCGCGGCGCGGCCTCGATCAGGTCAATTTTGATGCTATGTTTTTTAAGGCCATAATGCTGACGCAAATGCTCCAAATAAGTGCCGAGAGCCGCCGCTAGCTCGGTACCAGTTGGGCCGGCCCCAATTACGACGTAATGTTTATCCATCTCGTGATCGCGCGCCACCTCGGTGTATAGATGCCTTTTTAAGCGCTTAATCTCGTCGGCCGACTTAATGCCATAGGCAAAAGTATCGAGGCCCTTGATGCCAAAGAACGTCGTCACACTGCCAAGCGCCAGAACACACTTGTCGTAACCGTATTTCTCGCCAGACATTCCCTGAACTTCGTGGAGTTCTGGGTTGATTTTGGTAATCGTATCCAGCCGCACTTCGACATTTTCAACTTCGCCAAAAATTTGGTCCAGCGGCACCCACGACTGTAAGTGGCTGTGACCTGTAGCGGTGCTAAACAACGCTGGGTAGTACTGAAAATCAGGCTTATCACTTATTAATAAAACTCTATTTTTTGCGTCTTTCGCCAACTCCAATGCCGCCTTTACGCCGCCAAAACCGCCGCCAACAATTACTATATTCATAACAATCTCATCCCGTTTATGTTAATTACCGATTTATAACCTTAAGGCAGAAATCCACCCGCCGCAATCATGCTACACATTACCAACAGAGTTACTAGTGAAAAACCAAACAGGCGGCGGGCATTAGATACTTCACGGGCTTCGCCGCGGGTCAGCAGCAGCCTTATGGCCAAACCCAGCCAAATTGCACCAATGGCCGCCATGACCACCAAAAAAGTCAGGCCAACATAGCCGGCTACCGTTAGTTCAAAAATAGCCACTAAATACGCCGCGACGTAAATAACAATTTGCTCTTTGGCCGGCTGGACGCCACGCGTAACAGTTAAGATAGGCACGCCAGCCGATCGGTATTCGGCGCGCCTAAAGATTGCGATTGAGTAAAAATGAGCCATTTGCCAGGCCGCCCAAACCACAAACAACAGCAAGGCGGCGACATCAAGTCGGTTGGTGATTGCCGTATAGCCGGCAACCGGTGGCAATGCGCCAGCAATACTGCCGACTAGCGTACCGTGCTCTGAGGCACGCTTCGACAAACCATACAGAAGCGTATAAACAACATAGGCCAGCAGGCCAAGCGTCAGGGTCAATAAATTGGTAAAAATAATTAACAGACCAAAGCCAAGTACGCCCAAAACTACTCCATAAGTTAAGGCTGCCGCTCCCGACACGCGGCCGTTCACCAGCGGACGGTGCTTGGTGCGCGCCATCTTGGCATCGATACCCCGGTCGGTGTAATTATTGATGACACAAGCCGACGCTATAATTAGCGCCGTTCCTAAAACGACACCCAAAAAAGCCGAAAAAGACATCCAATGCGTCACGCTGCCAGCCAGAAAAGCACCTGCCACCACTGCTAGAGTATTGCTAAAAACAATGCCTGGTTTTGTTAATTCATAGTAAATTTTGAGACGTTCCAATACTAAATTCCTTCATTGTTATGCATATAAATCTTTTGCTGATCGGGCGACATGTTCATCATATTGTAGTCCAGATTATGCATAATCCAGAGCGAGCCAACGACCACAATCAAAATAACCAAAACGGCAAAAATAAAGGTTACCAGCTTCCAGTGCGTCCCCTTTTCTTGGCCAATGTGCAAAAAGAAAATCAGTTGGACAATAAGCTGCAGCACCGCCAAACCGGCAACCGTATAAGTTAAAGCACCGACGCCAAAAGCCCTGTCCACCACCACGTAATACGCCACAAGAGTTAAGCCAACCGAACTAACGAAACCAGTCACATATGATATTAGCTTGCGATTGCTCATGACAGACTCCCCATAAGGTAAACGATCGTGAAAATGAATATCCAAATCACGTCCAAAAAGTGCCAGAACAAAGCCAAAAGTGACAGTCGGTGCAAATCTTGTTTCTTGAGCCCATGTTTGTAAAACCGCCACAGCATGACTAAAATCCATAGCAGTCCAACTGTAATATGTAACCCGTGCGTTCCGACAAGCGTAAAGAATGACGACAAAAAGGCGCTGCGGCTAGGACCGTTACCGTCGATTATCAGACTGCCAAACTCTGATATTTCCATCATTAAAAAGCTAAAGCCCAAGATGAATGTCGCTGCTAGCCAAGTGTAAGCTTGGTGACGATTGCCCTTGGCCGCCATAATCGTGGCCAGGCCCATAGTAAAACTGCTGGTCAGCAAGATTAGGGTTTCGGCTAATACAAACGGCAGGTTAAAGATATCTTTTCCAGCTGGTCCGCCAAAAACATTGCCGTGCAGCACGGCGTAAGTCGCAAACAACGTCGCAAACAAAACGCAGTCGGTCATGATATATATCCAAAAACCAAGTGCTTTGCGCTCGTTTCTGGTAGCCTGTTCGGCATCAACCACGCGTATCAAATCACTCATGCCGCCGCTCCTTCCCGAGCCGCTTCTATCTGTTTGATTTCATCGGTCGTAATTACCGTGTACATCTCATCGCGAGTCAGACTAATAATAAGTGCCAGAATGACGCCAACAAGCGTTACAATCACCAGCCACCAAATATGCCAGACAATCGCTAGTCCAAAAACCAGCGCCAAACTGCCAACGACAGCCCCTAGCCCGCTGTTTTCGGGTACCACAATCGGCTCGTAATCGGTAGACGGCTGAGCATTGTTATGTTTTGCCACCCAAAAAGCATCGCGTTCAGTCACGGTTGGGATAACCGCGAAATTATATTCCGCCGGCGGATTTGGCAGCGACCACTCCAAGGTACGCCCATCCCATGGGTCACCACTGGTATCAAGACTTTGTTTGCGCTGCCAAATACTAACTCCCACCTGCAACAGCTGCAGCCCAATGCCAACCAAAATCAAACCAACGCCGACCGCCGCCACAATAAACAATCCTTGCCAGCCCAAACTTGCGTCGTAATGATCGAGTCGCCTGGTGGCGCCCATAAAACCTAAGATATAAAGCGGCGTAAAGGCCAGCAAAAAGCCGAGCACCCACATAAAGACCGACCAGCGGCCAATCCGTTCATTGAGTTTGAAACCAAAGAACTTCGGGAACCAGTAATTAAACCCAGCAAAAGCGCCAAAGACGACACCGCCAATAATCATCGTATGGAAGTGCGCCACCAAAAACAGACTGTTGTGGAATTGGAAGTCAGCCGGCGGTACCGACATCATTACTCCGGCCACACCGCCCAGCGTAAATGACACCACAAAAGCAATAAACCACCACATTGCCGTCGTAAACTGCACGCGGCCGCGCCACATCGTAAAGATCCAGTTAAACACTTTGACACCGGTCGGAATAGCAATGATCATCGTCATAATTCCAAAGAAAGTATTAACGTCTGCTCCGGCGCCCATTGTAAAGAAGTGGTGCAGCCAAACCGTAAACGAAAGCAGCGTAATAATCGCGATCGCCCAAACCATCGAGGTGTAGCCGAACAATTTCTTTTTCGAAAATACCGGCACGACTTCTGAAAAAATGCCAAAAGCCGGCAACACCAGAATGTAAACCTCTGGATGGCCCCAGGCCCAAATTAAGTTGACGTACATCATAGCATCGCCGCCACCGCCAGCCGTAAAGAAATGCATACCAAGCAAACGACCGAGTGATAGCATGCCAAGCGTAGCCGTCAAAATTGGAAAGGCGAACATTACCAGCACCATACTGCCCAACACCGACCAAACAAAAATCGGCATTTTCATAAGTGTCATGCCTGGTGCGCGCATTTTGAAAATCGTTACGACAAAGTTAATGCTGCTAATCAAACTGCCGATACCGGCAATCTGCAGACTCCAAATCCAATAATCGACGCCAACCCCCGGGCTATATTGCAATTCGGACAGCGGCGGATAAGCCAACCAGCCGGCCGTCGAAAATTCACCGGCAATGAGCGGCGCGTTAATGATAATCATGCCGGCCGCAAACAACCAAAAACTAATCGAGTTAAGTTTTGGGAACGCCACGTCCCTGGCACCAATTTGCAGCGGTACAATCAAGTTAATCACCCCGAAGACAATACCCATGGCAACAAAGAAAATCATAATACTGCCGTGAGCCGTAAAGACTTGCTGGAAGTGATCGGCCGACAAATAGCCGTTCGCGCCCGACGCCAAAGCCTGTTGACCACGCATCATCAAAGCATCAGCCAAACCACGTAGCAACATAATGAAGGCGACAATAAGATACATCGCACCAATTTTCTTGGGATCAAGCGAAGTGAACCAATTGCGCCACAGCCAGCCCCATTTATGTTTGTAGGTTACATAGCCCATGATAGCTAACAGCGCAACAACCATAAATACACCGGCGCCGCCCATAATCGGGTCGTGTTGAAAAGCTTGCCATGTCAGTCGTCCAAAGATAATTTCGCGCAGATTGTTCATTAGTTCCCCATTTCCATAGAGCCATTTTGGTTGGGCGAGGCCGACGTATAGCTGTTAATTATGTCGTTAAATAAATTGTCATCCATCAGCATATAGATCCTGGGAGTGCTGTCATTGCTAGGCTTGGCAATATCCTCATAATCACTATAAGTTAGCATACTCATCGAATGCGCGCCCTGCTGCACCCAGCTCTTGTAGTCGGCGCTGTTTACGACGTGGACTTTAAAGCTCATGGCCGCAAAGCCTGAGCCACTGATATTCGACGACACGCCATTATAAGTACCGACGCTGTCGGCCGATAAATTCAACTTGGTCGACATGCCGGACATGGCGTAAACTTGGCCAGCCAGAGCCGGAATCCAAAAGGAGTTCATTGGCGCATCAGCCGTAATGCTGAGCTCGATTGGCGTATTCACCGGGATGGTTAAATCGTTCATCGACGCCGTCTGTGTGCCAGGGTAAATAAACAACCAGCGCCACTGCAGTGCCACAACCTGCACTTTCACCGGTGTCTGGCCTTTTGCTAGCGGCAACTGCTTGTATGGATCAAGGTTGTGGGTCGATACGTAAGTAATAATTCCAAGCACCAAAATAATCAAGCAAGGAATCCCCCACCACAAAAGCTCTAGCCCGCGATGGCCGGACATGTTCGGTTGATACTTGGCCCGGCTGTTGCCCGCCCGGTAGCGCCAGGCAAAAATCGCCAACATCGCAAACACCGGCACTACCACAATAGCCGCCAACAGTGCCGTAATAATTATGATCGTCCGTTCTTGGTCGGCAATAGTACCGTGCGTTTCAAGTACTGGAATTGGTTTGCCAGCCAGCAAAAACACAAAAAGCGCCACAATCGCTACAGTAACTAGCGCCAGAAAAATGGCGATAGCAATATTGCGACTGCGATTTACCCTAACTCGTGTCATAATGCTTCTGCTTCAACTATACACGAGTTGGGCAAGTTTTTGTAAACTAAATCACTTTCGCGTCAAGCGTCGCCACGACATAATCGGCAACTCGCTTGATAACCGCATTGACAGCTTCACTGGTAAGTGTTGTCTTGTGTGAAGTTAGGCCTATGCGCAGCGTGATATTTTTGAAATCGCCAGCGTCTGGTCGATAGATATCAAGCGGCGCCAAGCTAGTGTCGAGATTAACTTTATCAAGAGCCGCCTGAGTGGCATCAACCACCTGCTGGTAAGTAACGTCGTCCTTCACCTGGAAACAAATGTCGCGCTCGGTGCCAGGATAACGGCTGATTGGCGTGTAATCAAATTTAGCAGCCTGGCTCAAATTCAACAGACCAATTGTGTCAATTTCAAAACCGGCAGCATACTGCGGCAACTTAAAGGCCATTTGCACAGACCGCTTAAATTCACCCACCACACCCAACTTTTCACCGTCAAGCGTTTTGATAATCGCCGAACGACGTGGTTCGTAAGGCGCGCTGATGGCATCATTTTCGGTTAATGGTTCGTAAATTACTTCGATATTTAGTTTATCGAACAGCAAATCGGCATAGCGTTTGGCGGCGTAGTACGGCGCGCCATTTAGAGATTTGCGACGAGCAACCACTAAGGCTAGGCTCGATCGCTCAATCGGGACATTTTCATCATTCAGACCATCGCTCTTTAAATGAATTTTGTTAATTTCATAAAGCGCAAAATCGTCAAAGCCCTGTTTGATATTCATGTGAACCAGCCCAAGCAGACTCGGTGTCAGACTTTGGCGATAATACTGCAAATCTGGACTAATTGAGTTGGTAACGCGATAGGCGTTCGACGGATCCTGCAGCGCCTTTTTCATCTCGTCGCCGTGCACAAAACTGTAGGTCAGTGTTTCATTGGCGCCGCCAAGTAGCAAAATCTGACGCAATCGAGCCCGCAGGTTGTCGAAATCAGTTTCGCGCACCGCTTCGAAATCGCGTTCTGGCAAGCTTGGGGTTATATTATCAAACCCGTTCAGGCGGCCAACTTCCTCGATCACATCTTCGACAATATGAATGTCGGCTCGCCAATACGGCGCCGTAACCCGCATCTTTTGCTCACTGGTTTCGACTTTAAATTCAACGTTGGTCAATGTTTGGCGCACGTCGTCGAGAGTAAATTTTGTGCCTAAAACGTCGTTGACTTGACCTAGCGATAACTCGATGGTTGATGGTTCGTGCTTGCCAGGATAATCCTCGGCCACAGCACTAACAGCCCAAGCACCAGCATACTTGCCCATCAAGCGAACCGCCTCGGCCAGCACCGGCGCCGTTAAGGCTGCTGGTTGACCTTTGGTAAAGCGCGTAATGGCCTCGCTAAAAATGCCGTGACGCATTTGCGTCGCGCGCAGTTTATACAAATTAAAGGTGGCGCTCTCGATAATAATATTCTTGGTATTGGCGTCGATCTCGGTCGAAGCCCCGCCCATCGCGCCAGCCAGGCCAACCGGCGTGTCACCGGCGGCAATCACAATATCTTCGGTACTAAGTTCAATCGTCCGACCGTCGAGCAGCTCAAGCTTCTCGCCCTTACGACCAGCCCGAACGTGAATTTCAGCCTTACCGCCGGCCACTTGTACCAACTTGTCGTAGTCAAAGGCGTGTAGCGGCTGGCCAGTTTCGAGCATCAAATAATTCGTCACATCGACAACGGCACTAATTGGGCGCAGACCAACACGAGCCAAATAGGTTTGAACGTCAATCGGTGACTGAGCACCTTCCTGGGCGCCCGCTAAAATAATTGCCTGGTAGCGATCGGCAAGCGTTGGGTCATCAATCTTAACCACCGGCGCCTCAACACTGCCGTCGCTGTCAAACTGCGGCGTCAAATCCTGCAGGTAATCCGGCGTACGAAAAGCTTTGCCCTGAATGCCTGCGACTTCGCGCGCAAAACCAACCACCCCAAAAGCGTCTGGCCTATGGGTCAGCGACTTATTTTCAATATCAAGCAAATAATCATTTAATTCCAGCGCTTCAGCAAATGAACTACCAGCCGCCAGTGAATCATCGAGCACCACAATGCCAGTGTGATCTTCGTAAAGGTCGAGTTCACGGGCGCTAGCAATCATACCATTACTCATGACGCCTAACATTTTACGGGCGCCTAAGATAAATTGCTCAGAACTATTAAATGTTTCGGGAACAACCGTTTTAGGCGGCAGCCAGGCCACAGTTTGACCGGCAGCAACGTTTGGCGCGCCACAAACAACCTGCACCAAACCATTGGCATCGCGTTCGACGTCGGCCACCTTGCCACCGTCATCAACTTTAGTAACATGCAGGTGGTCGCTGCCCTCAAGATTCTCACATTCAACTACTTTAGCCACAACTACATCGCGATATTTAGCAGCTAAATCAGTCACGCTTTCGATTTCAACCAAACGCGCACCGATCAAAGTCGCCAGCTCGTCAACCGAGCCGTTGATATCAACAAACTTCTTCAACCAGTTGACCGATACAATCATGCAATTGCTCCTTCAGTGAATTTGAAGTAGTAGCGATTTGGTTCGGACTTCGCCTCGTCGAGCTGACCAATTGGCGCCTTATAGGCAGCCATCGTCTTTTGATATTGCTCGTTGAAAGTTGTTTCGCTGGATATTTTAACCAACGACGACACAAAAACCGCCTTCGATGGACCATCATTAGCTTCAACAACTGTAATCGAGACACGGTTGTCGCGTTCCAAGTTTTGACTGTGCTTGGCGTCGACACCCGAATACCAAACCAGCGAATCGCCATCAAAAGATAGCTGAACCGGTGTTGACCAAGGTGAGCCATCTTCGTTAACAGTGGCCAGGGTACCCAGTTTAGCGTTTGCTAGAACTTTTAATGCGTCGTCTTTCATGCGAATTTCCTCAAAAACTGTAGTTTACCGGACTCAAAATGTCGTAAATCTTCAATACCATATTTCAGCATCACTAGCCGCTCCACGCCACCGCCCCAGGCAAAGCCGCGATAAACGGTTGGGTCGATTCCGGCCTCTTTTAAGACGTTCGGGTGAATCATGCCGCAACCAAGCATCTCTAGCCATTCGCCCGGTTTGCCGCCAATCGATGCCGGTTTTTCAATCGCAAACTCCAGTCCAGGCTCCACAAATGGAAAGTAGCCCGGCTGAGTTTTAATACTCAATTTTTGACCATAATAAACTTCGAAAAAGCTGCGCAGTGTGCCAAGCATTTGTCCAAGCGTAGCATCGCGGCTGACAAATACGCCCTCGCACTGATAAAAAGTATGCTCGTGCGTGGCATCAACATCTTCGTTACGAAAAACGCGCCCATAACTAATAGCCGCAATCTTGCCACCGGCCTCAAGCTTAGACAGACCGTCTTTTAAAATTCGGTGCTGCATGGTGCTGGTGTGAGCTGGCGGAATAAAACCTTCTTCGGTGCGGAAAGTGTCGTAACCGTCGCGCGCCGGGTGGTTTTCCGGAAAGTTCAAAGCGCCAAACATATGAAAATCATCGTCAATTTGCCGCGACTCAATTGCTTCAAAGCCCATACGCGTAAAGATATTAACAACTTCTTCAAGCTCTTTGGTTAATGGGTGCTGACTAGCGGTTTCGCTGGGCATTAAATCAGGCATAGTGCTGTTAGCGTCCCACGGTGCCGTAATATCAATCGGCTCAACTGCCGCATCGGCTAGCTCTGCCTCGCGGGCCACCACTGCCGCCTCAAGTGCCAATTTGACCTCATTAACAGCCTTGCCATAAGCCGCCCGTTCACTTGGCTCGAGCGTGCCAATAACCGAATACATATCTTTAAGCGCCGCCGATTTTAAAATCTCACGGGGCGATGAACTGTTAGCAATAGCCGAGAGCAAGCCTTGGCGAATTTCATCTATGTCGTGCTGCATACTATCTGTTATTATACGTTATTTTAATCAGAGGTGAATTATTTTATCAGCAAAACAGCTGCAATCGCACCGGCAACCAGTACGACAACCACGCCCAGCATGATCCACATCCACATTGGCGCACCCTTTTTAACAGGCTTAGGCTGAACTTCTGGCGGCATCGGAACTGGCTGTTGCTCAATTGCCGTAACATCAAGGCTTGGAGCTGGCGCCGCAACTGGCGGTGCTAACGGTGCTTCAGGCGCATTAAATGTATTGGTTGGCACCGGCGCAACCTGTGGCTGAGCTGGTTCAGCCGCTGGCGCCGACTGAAATGATGGCTCGGGCTGAGCTGCTTCAAACGGCTGCGGCGCCGAAGCTGGAACTACCGGTTCCATGGTTGGCTGCGGTTCTGGCTGTGTTTGTGGCTCTGGCTGAAAGTTATTATCGTTGTTCATTTTGGCCCCCTATTAACTAAACTAATTCTGAACCTTAAGAATAATAAATACGATTAGCAAAATTATCGCAATAACGGCAATGCTAATCCAAACACCCATCAAACTAGTAGTTTTTTTAGTGCCTATTAGAAACGCTGAATCATCGACACCATCTGGCATATCAGTAAAATCGGTTTTCTTTTTGGCGCGATCGGTCAGATCAGCGGCAACGCGTTTCTGCAACTCGGTGCGCACATCTTTTTGATCAAATACATATCCCATAACCAATATTATATACCTCCGGCGGCGAAACGCTTGTATTTATAATTTTGTGTTATACTATAGCCATTGTTGTATAAAGGAGGGACACACTATTATGGCTACCAAAGCCACAACAACCAAGAAAAAGACTACTGCCTCGAAGCCTAAAGCTGTCGTCAGTACCAAAACAAGTACAGTTTCAGCGGCAGCAGTTGTCGCCAACGCTGATAGCAAATCTTTTGTTACAGCTGTCAACGACCTAAGCTTGTGGCGCGCACTCGGTTTTGAGTTGCTCGGTACATTCCTGTTGGCCGGTACGGTTATCATCACCCAAGAAACCCCACTATACGTCATGTTTGCCGTAGTTGGCATCGTACTACTTGGTGGTGCAATTTCTGGCGCCCACATTAACCCAATCGTTACTATTAGCGCCTGGGTTACCCGCCGCATTGGCTGGGTTCGCCTAGTCGGTTACCTATTGGCTCAAGTTGTTGGTGCTTTACTAGCCCTAGTGGTTTTGAACGCCTTCATCAGCCATGTACCAGCTGCTACAAGCAGTGCTACATCACTTGGCGCAACTGCTCCAACCTTGTTCAAGGCTGCTGCTTTGCCTAAGGGACACGAATGGGCCGTCTTCTTCTCAGAAGTTCTCGGTGCTACCATCTTGGCATTCGCTGCCGCTCACGGTTTGCGTCAAAAACTTGGCAAGTTCGGTCAGGCCTTCACCTACGGTGGTGGTATGCTACTAGCCTTGTTGTTCGCTTACACAACCGCTTCTTACTTCTCAGCTACCGCTATCTTGAACCCAGCCGTCGCTATGTCGGTACAGGCTCTTAGCTGGAACTGGTCAGTTCTAGGCGTTTACGTGCTTGGTCCAATCGTTGGTGGTTTGGTCGGTTTCTACCTACACCAACTACTTTGCGCCGACAAGAAATAGTCGTTCGCCAAGTTAACAAAATACCTCGTCAAATTGGCGAGGTATTTTTATTGGCTAAATAATTTAATCTTCTTGGCGCGGTTTATCAATTAGCAGCGGCTCAATCGAATCATTGCCATCGGTAATTTTATTAGCGTCGTTTTGAACTTTGCCAAGCTCTTTATGCGCGTTATTGTAATGATTAACGGTTGTCGATAACGAGTTACCAAGTCGCTGCATGTAATCATCAAAGGCCACAATGTGACGCGACAATTTACCAACTTGAATCTGAATATCCTTGGCTTGTTCTTCAATTTGCAAGCTGCGCAAGCCCTGCAAAACCGTTTGCAAATAAGCCATAAAGCTAGTTGGGCTGACAATGATCACCTTTTTATCGCGAAAGGCGTACTCAATCAAATCGCGGGCGCTCGAGCCGGTGCCGACATCACCAATTAGCAAGTCGTAATAAAGTGACTCACTTGGAATAAACATGAAGGCAAATTCCATAGTGTGCTCGGCTGGACGGATATATTTGCTGGTTTCGTCAATGCGACCCTTTAGGTCTTGGCGCACTTGTTTAAGCAGCGCTTCGCGTTCCGGTTTGGTGGCGGCGCCAACCATGCGATTGTAATTCTCTAGACTAAACTTACTGTCAACCGGCAAAATCTGGCCCTTGTCCAAAAAAATCACCGCATCAACAATCACGCCATCTTTAAACTTGTACTGCATCTGGTAGTTTTTGCTTGGCAGCATGTTGCCCAGCACCGATTCCAAATAATACTCACCAAACACACCGCGCTGCTTGGGGTTTTGCAGCACATTTTGCAAAGTCTTGAGTTCATCGGCGACGTCTACCACCCGGCGATTAGTTTCGTCGAGTTTCGCCAACCGTCCAGTTACATCGGCAATCAACTTGGCGCTTTCGGACAGCTGTTTTTGCATCGACGTTTGCATGGTCGTATTGCTGCGCTCTAACTTGTCGCCCAGCGCCGTCTGCAAACCGGTAATTGATCGGTTCAACTCGGTTACATCAGCCTTTAACAACTCGACTGAAGTGCCGCCCTTTAATTCTTTCAAACGTCCATTCAGCAAATATAAACCGACGCCCGCGCCCAAAACCACGATCACCAACAACACAAAAAGAAGTATTTCCATAAAACCAGTATAACATTCAAACGGTTAAGCTTAAGCTACAAGAGTAAAGATTACACGGGCCACAACCACAACCGCCGCTGCCGCAATCAACACCCAAACCGTACGCGTAAAGTTCGTAATCCACGAAAACAGCAGGTAGGCAATGCCATAAAGCAGCGCCGCCCAGCCCAGTTGCTCAAACCAACTGAGGCCATTAACCCAGCCGCCAAGTCCCCACAACACCAGCGCCACCGCCAGCACAACAATCAGCGGCCGAAACATCTGGATTCGAATCGCCGCAAACAAACCACCAACCGCCACTAAAATCGTGGCAATATTACCGGCCGCCGCCGTAGCTGTTGAACAAGCCACCGTCACCGAATCACAAACAAACTGGCGCATGACATAGCGATCAAGTAGCGCCATAAGCACCCAAAAAACAATTCCCAGCCCCACACCAAGCAGCGCCGCCTGCCACCAGACATAAAACGGCATTTCATCTGCCGGTTGTACTACTGCTTTTGCCATGGAACCCTCCTATTCTGCGCGACGCTTACGGCCAGACGCATTTAGATACCAAAGTGCTCCCACCAGCGCGAAAATAATTCCAAACACCACATCGGCCACTGTATGCACTAAGGCTAACACACGCCCAACCGCAATCGCAACCGTAAGCGCCATCAAAGTCCAAGTTGCCCACTTTTGACGCGTTTCAAACCAAACTGCCGCCGCAATCGCCGTCGCAAATAAAGTGTGGTCAGACGGAAAACCAGGATTATTCAAATACAAAGCCCCGGCCGCCGCCCCCTGCTCTATAAAAGGCCGAGCCTCTTCGGGCGAGTAAACTGAAGCCAAACTGGCAATTAAATAAGCCGTCAGGCCAGCCATTAAAATTCGACAATAAGCTTCATAACGAGCGGCACCCCCTGGCACCTTAAAGATCAATTCATAAAGACCAATCAAAACCACCGGAATCATCAGCCCATCGGCGACAACATGGATTATTACCTGATACGCGCTCATGCATTAATAATACCGCAAATCGGCGATTTATGCAGCCGCAACCAGCCCGGAGTCACTATTCAAAAACAGAGACAGTGTGCTATAATTACCCGTGCTATTGGGATGTCGCCAAGTGGTAAGGCACATGGTTTTGGTCCATGCATTCGGGGGTTCGAATCCCTCCATCCCAGCCAAGATGTGCACCAAAGGTGACCATGCCACTTTGGTATACATCGAGTTATAAGATGCAGCTTGAAGATATCCACTATTTCTCGGTTAAAAAGATTCAGCAACCATCTGTATTTGCGCTTGCTAAAAAGGTATACGAAGCATGCGAGAATAACACCGACAATAATGCTGAAATGCAGCGTCGGTTATATTTGTTATCGCGGAGCAGTGACGGGGAGCATGCACGAAAAAGTGGTGATTTTATGGCTGAACTCGCGGCCTTTAACGAACTATTAGATCAAGGGCTTTCACCAAAATGGCTCCCAGAAAGTACGACTCCTGGGGTAAAGACTCCAGATATAGAAATTATTATTGGCCAAACACCTATACCTGTTGAGGTGAAGCATTTAAATGACCCACGTGATGAACATGAAGCAACGTATGCGGGGCAATCTATTGGTGGAATGGTGGATTTTAATTATAAGCGATTCCTAGTGAAAAAAGTGCAAGATCTTGCCTGTGATGCGAAAGAAAAGTTTACCCAATATCATAAGGATAAAAATGATGGCGGTAGCGTGTCGAGTAGGCTGTATCTGTTCTTTACAAAATCAATTGAAGCAGATCTCGCGGATATCGCCCATACTGCACTGGCGCAGTATGGGGGTGAAAAGCCTAAGGATATGCAGGAGCACATAAAAGCTATGGCACAGCCCATTTTAGATGGTGCCGATATAGAACTTATCGTGCGTGAATTATCAGCAGAATTTACGGTCTAGACAGTAATCCCCAGCCAAGTATGAATTCGAACGCTATTCGAAAATGTAGTTATGTTTTTTATTTTTTTGATTTTTAAAGGTTGGTCCATAAATATTATTACTGGCACTTGTTTACCGTGACGTTCGTGTAATTTCCTCTGGAAATGTGTTGATCAGACGGTTGCCGTAGGCTGGCAACCCCAGTGTCGCTCTGGCTAACATTTCGGGCGCGCGCTGCAGGCGTACACCTGGGTGATCATTGGTACCGCGACGAGGCACTAATAGACTTTTCGCTCCAGCGCGATTGGCCGATAAGACATCTTTAAATAACTGATCGCCGACCATAAGAGTTTGTTCCGGATTGATTCCCGACATTTTAGATGCGTACAGCAGCATGGCCGGGTTTGGCTTGCGGTACGAAGATAGGTTTTCCCCCTCTGGAGCCACTAGTTCGGGCGTTATTATATTTGCTTCGGGCACGACCTCGCCGTAAATTTCGGCCAGCTGCTCGACTCGGTGGCCATACGCATTACTAATTATAAAAAGCGTCAAGCCGGCATGCCCGAGTTCGCTAAGCGTATCTGATACACTCGGCTCCACCTCTGCAGAGTGGTAGTCGGATAGCGTGCCGTCAACATCAAGCGCTATCGACCTGATGTCACACTCAACAACCGATATCGGCGTCAGCGCCTCAACACCTCGAGCAACAAAAGTTGGGCGTAAACTATTCATGCAGCTACTATAGCATGACAAATTGTCCGTGCAGCTTTATTTGCTATAATATCCACATAATGATAGAAAAAGCACCTGAGGACCTAATTTTACGTATGCAGCAGGCTCAAGAAGCACTTACGCCCTTAGATGAGGAAATTGCACGCATCAAAGCTGAGCGACAAGAGATCGAAAATCGTGCAGTCACGGAGCTTGCGGCCATGGCATTAGGAAGAACAATAACCGCAACAAACATTTCTCAACTCCCCAACCATGAAGTGTTGCAACCTTTTATGGTCCATAACAGCACACAGCCGAGGGCACTCGCCCCTGTGTTACGAACCTATGATGGCTCTTTAGAGGATTTTTATGCCGCCGACCCATTGAAAAACCCAGGTAAAGTGACCGGCAAAGTTGTTGCAATTGATGTTCCAAGAACCTCTTTAGTCTTGAAGCCTAGCGTTTTGCGTCGCGTTTCCGCCTCGCGGTACTGGGTCAATCTAGTAGATAGAACAGGTGCGCCTTTAGTGGATATTGACTTCGCGGAAGATTAGTAGCCCAGCATGACACTAAATCGGCAAAACGAGACCTCGTCTCTCATTTGCTATAGTAGACTCATGAAATACATCGCATTCTTAAGAGGAATCGGGCCTGGGGACCCGCGCATGGCAAATGATAAATTGAAGCTGGTGTTTGAGTCGCTCGGCTTCACCGATGTGCAGCCTTTTATTTCAAGCGGGAATGTTATATTTTCTTCTGCAACTAAACCTGTAGAATCACACATCGAGCAAGCAATCGAACAACAATTAGGTTTCTTTCGGCCTATTTGCATACGGAGCCAGCCAGAAATCGGCGCGATTATTAAGCTAGCGCCGTTTGATCAAACGGGGCACTCGCAGAGATATTACACGCTCGTGACATTCCTGAAGACCCCTCCGTCATCCTTGCCGTTTTCAGTTCCTTTGCACAACGCCGATAACTTTTTTGAAATCGTTCATTATGATAAATCCACCCAAACACTCTTTACCGTCACCGACCATACGGCCGTTAAAACCCCCAAGGTAATGGCGTGGCTAGAAAAACAGCTCGGTAATGATATTACATCCCGGACATGGAATACGGTTGAGCGTATATATAGTAAGTTATGATTGGTCTATGAAAGTATTCGCAAATGGCATATAAAACTATCTTTATCGACTGGGATGGAACGCTTTCCCGCTCGCGTTTCTGGGATAGGTGGAGTCGCGACGCCGACACTTACCCGCGCTACCAACTCATTCAAGAGGCATTATTCCATAGCGACGAAGGCCGACTGCTTATCAAAGATTGGATGCGCGGACTCCGCTCGGCAAGTAATATTCTTAAGTATCTCAACGAAATGACTGGCATCAACTACGACGAGCTAGAGAGCGAGTTACGTTATAGCTGCGAGCACATGACGCTCATAGACGAGTCGGTTATTGATAAGATTCGACAGCTTCGTGCCCGTGGTATTAAAGCCGTAATCGCTACTGACAATATGGACGTATTTAGACTTATTACCGTTCCGGCGCTAAAGCTAGACCAATTATTTGACGAAATTATCACTTCAGATACTAAGGGTGCGTTTAAAAAAGAAATGAATGACGACGGCACGAGTCCATTCTTCGATCGCTACCTACGTCAAAATAACCTAAAGCCCCATGAATCTGCGATAATCGACGATAGTCTAGATACAAATGTTGTCGAAAATTGGGGAATCGACTTTTTGCACGTTAATCAAGACAGCAGTTTAGCACAATATTTAGACGATTTTCTGAGTTTGCGCGACTAATCCTACCTAGCACACTTAATGCATGCTTTATCAGCGATTCGGCTATAATCTAGTTTATGGATGCTACAGATCTAAATAGACTCACGACTACTCAAGTTAATCGTCTAAAAGACGACCGTAATACCATTGGCATACTTTTATTCGGCTCGGCTGCTAACGGTGGTTTTGACGAATTGTCGGATATTGATATTTATTGCGTCACAAAAGAAAGCGCCGGCTTAGCGCGCGAAACTTTACGGGACGCCGAGTCGAACCTGACCGTTGAGGTGCTATATGGGGTTATCGATGATCTTAGTAGGCAAATTAAACAAGAGCAAAACTCAGTCTACCGCACCGTTTCATCTATATTGGCTAGTGGTAAAGTTCTGTACGCCGCCGATGATAGTGTCGATAAGCTGATTGAACAAGCCGTTACAACCTTACGATCACCCGCATCATTAACGCCAACGCAGTCAATCATGATTCGCTATTCACTTGATGATTTTTATACCGACGCCATTCGAGAGCACAAGCTGGGCCATCGCGCCGAGTTCTCGATGTATGCCGACAAGCTAATTCAAAACGCCATTGAAGCTTCTTTTAGAGTGAATGGCGGATACTTTGAGCCACCCAAAAAATTACTGGCCAACCTAAAGAAGACCGATGAAAAACTACATGAATTACTCAATCAATATTACGCATCGGACTTCAAAGATCAGCTCGATGAATTAAAAACTATTAGAGACTACGTCCTATCATTATTGGGCGGCCCCGTTCCGCAAGACTGGAACGTCCCAGCTTAGTGACTAATTGGTCTTCATCAATCGGGTAGTCACCGCGACAACTACCTTGTATAGTGCGGCCAAGCCAACGACGTCGTAAATAACGCGCGCGGCAACCGATCCGGTACCAAAAATGCTGTCGACCAGGTTGTAGTCGAAGAAGCCGACCAAGCCCCAGTTTAGCCCACCGATTAAGATTAATATGACGGCGATTACGTTGAGTGTTCTCATTGCACACCTCCAATTATTAAATTGTAACTTCACTATACACTCATTAGTGATCTCGCTCAAGCTTGCGGTTTATTGCTCTTTTGCCGCCTCTTGCTGAGCAGTTAATACATACTTAACCGCATTGTTGAGCGTCGTTTGCGAGATTTGACCGTCATTTACAGCCGCAACAACGCCGTTCAAAAGTGCAGCCGGATCAACCTGAGTATTCGCGCCATGATCAGTCACGTAAAGTACCAAATCAGCCCCGGCGTTAATAGCCGCAATGGCGTTTTTGACTGGATCGCTATAGGCCGGATCGCCACTGTGTAACAGCATGATCATATCATCGGTCACGGTTAAGCCTTTAAAGTGCAGGTCGTTGCGCAGGATTCCATACCACTTCGCCGACAACGACGCCGGCACGCTATCGACAGAACTATAAATAAGGTGGCCAGACATCACGGCCTCGGCGCCAGCCTGAATACCGCTGGCAAATGGTATTTCGTCTTGCTGTTGCCAGTGACTAAAACTAACATCGGTGGTCGGGATAGTTTCATGTGAATTCAGATTAGTCTCGCCATGCCCCGGAAAATGCTTTAGAGTCGATAAAACCTGACCATTCTCACCTTTTACGGCTTGCTCAACTCGATCGGCGGCCGCACTTGGCGTAGTCGCTAACGTGCGCGGAAATATAAACGAGGTCGGATCACTAGTCACATCTGCCACGATACCAAAATTCAGATTAATTCCTAGTGAGTGCAGTAATTTGCCGCGCTGATTGAAGGCAGTAAATGAAGCGCTGGGCGGTTTTTGGTCAAGGTTTTCGGCGCTATCATAAGTGTCGCTTGTCAGGCGCGTCACGGTGCCGCCCTCTTCGTCAGTCGCCACCAATCGCGGAAAGGCCTTATCATCACCATAAATCGCCTGACTTACGGCCAAAGTATCCGACTCGTTAGCCGGAATGTTGTCGTCCATCAAAATCATACCGCCAGGGTGATATCGATCAACAAAAGCCTTTAATGTAGCCGGGTCGGTGCCAGGCGTATGGAGCATAAATAATAAAGCAACTTTGTCGTTGGTACTCAAACTGGCGATTTTTTTATCAATCGCCGACTGAACCGGCGGCTTTGTGGTGCTGGTCGATTGTGGTGCCGACACTGGTAAACCATTAAATTTTACTAAAACCACGATCGTAGCTAGGGCGACAATTATCGCGCCCGCTATAATCATTAGATGATGCCTTGGCTTTAGTCTCATGTCCATCTTTCTATAATAACATTGGGCCAATATTCTGCTAAAATAGTTAGTTGATGCGTAAATTAGCTCGATTCTTTGTGCCGTATTTGGCATACTTCGTCATTTTGCTAGCTTTGGTCTATGGACAGACCTGGGCCACTTTAGCGCTACCTGGTTATATGTCCGATATCGTCAACAATGGCATTGTCGCCGAGAACACCAGCGTTATTTTTCAAACCGGCCTGAAGATGCTTGGCGTCACACTTTTGGGCGGCGTGTTTATGATTGGTGTCAGTTATGTTGCCACGCGGATTGCGGCCGGCTATGCCAGGCGCCTGCGCGAAGCGGTGTTTACCAGAGTCGAAATGTTTTCGCTGGTTGAATTTAATAGTTTTTCGAGCGCCTCGTTAATCACCCGCTCCACTAATGACGTTCAGCAAATCCAGCAGGTGCTCGGTATGATGCTGCGCATCGCCCTGCTGGGGCCGTTTATGGGTGTTGGAGCGATTATTAAGGCCTGGAATCTGGCGCCATCGATGACCTGGATTATGGCTGTGGCGATTGTTATTTTGACGTCTATTATTGCCGTGCTATTTACGATTGCCTTGCCACGATTTAAACAGGTCCAGCAGCTAGTCGACCGCTTAAACTTGGTCACCCGCGAATTCTTGACCGGTCTGCGTGTGATTCGCGCTTTCAATCGCGAAGATCACGAAGAGCACAAGTTCGACATTGCCAACATGGATCTGCGCAAGGTCAACACCTTCGTCAACCGCCTACTGGCGACTATGCAGCCAACCCTAATGTTAATCATGAACGTCGTTAGCGTGGCCATTGTTTGGGTCGGCGCCTACGAAGTCAGTACCAATGCCATGCAAGTTGGTAACGTGCTGGCCTTTGTTCAATATGCCATGCAGGCAATTGCCGCCTTTTTGATGATTTCGATTATCTTCGTTTTGGCACCGCGAGCCATGGTTTCGGCGCAGCGTATTGGTGAAGTTTTAAACACTGAGCCTAACATTGTTGACCCCGAAGAACCGAAAAAGCCAAACCCAGAGCTGGCCGGAACGATTAGCTTTCAGGATGTTAGCTTCGCTTATGCCGGCGCCGACAAACCGGTGTTAGAGCATATTTCATTTACCGCCAAACCTGGTGAGACCACCGCTTTTGTGGGTAGTACCGGTAGTGGCAAATCGACGCTGGTGAGCTTGATCCCGCGCTTTTATGACGTCACCTACGGCCAGGTTTTGGTCGACGGCGTTGATGTACGCGACCTAAAGCTCAAAGATTTGCACCATCGAATCGGCTACGTACCACAGCACGCCACATTATTTACCGGCACCATCGAAAGCAATATCAAATACGGCCGGCCAAAAGCCGAACCTGGCGACGTGCGTCACGCCGCCGAAATCGCCCAAGCCTCTGATTTTATATCGAAACTCGACGATAAATATGACAGTATGATCGCCCAGGGCGGCACTAACGTATCTGGCGGCCAACGACAGCGCCTCAGTATTGCACGCGCCCTGGCCTATAAACCAGAAATTTACATCTTCGACGATAGCTTTTCAGCGCTCGACTTCACTACTGACGCCAAGCTGCGCCAAGCTCTAAAAGCAGAAACCGCCGGCAAAACCGTATTGATTGTTGCTCAGCGAATTAGCACCATTATGCAAGCCGATAACATCGTCGTGCTCGAAGAAGGCAAAGTTGTCGGCCAGGGCAAGCACGATGAGCTGCTTGAAACTTGTGACGTTTATCGAGAAATCGCCCAATCACAATTGTCGGCCCAAGAATTGCAAAACGCTGCTACAAGTGGTGAATTAATCACACCGGAGATAGCGCTATGACCGACGCCAAATCAAACAATTCACCGCGGCAACCAGCTCGCGCCGGCATGATGCGGCCAATGGGCGGCGGCCCGATCGCTATGGGCACCGACCGCGCCAAACATTTTGGCAAAACCATGAAACAGTTGTTTCGCTATTTGCGACCGTTCTGGCTAAGGCTAGGTATTGTCGTAGTTTTCGCGATCGGCAGCACCGTCTTTACAATTATCGGCCCGCGCCTGCTTGGTGATATGACCAATAAGGTTGTCGACGGCTACATTGCCACTCAGGCCTACGATAAAATTACCGCTCAGCTGCCTAAAGGTATCAAACTACCGGCTGGCACAACCGGCGCCAAACTAATGCAAAACTTGCCGGCGGCCGAACTTAAAAAGATTCCATCTGACCAGCGCAGCGCCATATCTAAGATCGACTTTTCGAGCGGCCGACCAACGTACGACTTTGCTGGTATCGCTGGGCTTGCCGGCTGGCTGCTAGCGATGTTTATCGTCAGCGCCGTTTTTGGCTACGCCCAAAGTTGGTTAATGGCCGACATGGTCCAGCAAATCACCTACCGTTTGCGCCGCGACATTTCAAAAAAGATCGACAAACTGCCACTTAGCTATTTTGACAATCAGCCGTACGGCGAGGTGCTGAGCCGTGTCACTAACGACGTCGACACCGTTGGCCAAAACCTAAACCAAAGTGTTACGCAAATTATCACTTCGGTGATTATGATTATCGGTGTCGCCGCCATGATGCTATCAATTAGTTGGCAATTAACACTAATCGCTGTGGTGGTGATTCCGCTGAGCCTAATTTCGAGTCTGTTTGTCGTCAAGCATTCGCAGCGTTACTTTATGAACCAGCAGAACACTCTAGCCGAACTAAACGGTCACATCGAAGAGATGTTTTCTGGTCACACCGTTATGCGCGCTTTTAACGGCCAGGGCCGTTCGATTAGCCGGTTTAAGCGCCTCAATCACTCGCTGTACAACAACGCCTGGCGCGCCACTTTCCTATCTGGCCTGCTGATGCCAATTACCCAGTTTATTGGTAACTTGGGCTTTGTTGGTGTGGCCGTAGCCGGTGGCTGGCTGGCGATTCATGGCTCGGTTAATCTTGGTGATATTTTGGCATTTGTGCAGTATGTCAGCCTGCTTAACCAGCCAATAACCCAGGCCGCCAACGTCGCCAACGTTCTGCAGCTCGCCGCAGCGGCCGCTGAACGCGTCTTTGAATTTATCGAAGAACCCGAAGAATCGCCCGACCCAGCCGACAGTAAAAGCATCGAAGCCATCAAAGGCGAAGTCGATTTTAATCACGTTGTCTTCGGTTACACGCCCCACAAGAACATCATCAAAGATTTTACGGCCAACGTTAAACCTGGCATGCGCATAGCAATCGTTGGACCAACCGGTGCCGGCAAAACAACTTTGGTTAATCTGCTGATGCGTTTTTACGACGTCAAGTCTGGCTCCATCACCATCGACGGCGTCGATACGCGCGATATGCGCCGAGCTGATGTTCGTAAATTATTCGGCATGGTTCTGCAGGACACTTGGCTATTCAGTGGTACTATCAAAGACAACATCGCCTACGGCAAAGAAGACGCCGCCATGGAAGAAATCGTTGAGGCCGCAAAGGCCGCCCACGCCGACGGTTTTATTCGTGGACTGCCTGGCGGTTACGACATGGTGCTCGATGAAAGCGCCGACAACGTTGCTCAAGGCGAAAAACAACTGTTGACTATCGCCCGGGCCATGTTAGCCGATCCGCCAATGCTGATCCTCGACGAAGCCACCAGCTCGGTCGACACCCGCACCGAAGTTTTGATTCAAGCCGCCATGGACAAATTGATGCACGGCCGCACCAGCTTTGTGATTGCTCACCGCTTGAGTACAATTCGCGGCGCCGACCTAATTTTGGTTATGGAAAACGGTAATATTGTTGAATCTGGTACGCACGAAAGCTTGCTAAAGTCCAAAGGTTTTTATGCCGACCTGTATAACAGCCAGTTCGCCGGCGCTATGACCGACGAAGTATAGACCAACATTCAAAATTAGCGCTTGTGTAGCAACCGTCGGCCGATCAGTTTATGGATTTCGCTAACCACCACCGGCACGATAAAGGCGATTAAGCCAGTTGTTAGCAGATCAAGGTAATTGACGCTGCTAACGTGCATCACTTCTTGTAAAGGACCGAACATCGCCAGCACCTGCACGGCCACCGCAATACTCAGTCCGACAATAAAGGCGCCGCTCCACACCCGAATCCGCTTAAAGATCGACTCATAGGTACTGCGGACACATAGTGCGCTTGACCACTGTATAACCACCAACGATGAAAAAGCGATCGTATTGGCATAGGCCGCACCGTATCGTTTGTCAAAGATAACGTACATTACCAGAACCGTTGCCGCCATGGCGATGGCCATCACCACCAAGCGCGAGACAATAAATTTACTTAAAACCGGTGCCTTGGGCGATCGCGGCGGTCGCAGCATGTTGGTTTTTTCACCAGGTTCCAGCCCAAGCGGAATCACTAGTGCCGAGTCAGTCACCAAGTTGACCCACAAAATTTGAATTGGCAAAAGCGGCGCCGGCAATCCCATCACCAAAGCACCAATGGCTGTCAAAACTTCACCGATGTTCGTCGAAAACAAGTAAACGATCATTCGCCGAATGTTCGCAAATATCGTTCGACCTTCATTAATGGCCTCGACGATGTGGCGGAAATTATCGTCAAGCAACACAATGTCGCCAGCGTCTTTAGCCATCTGCGAGCCGCTGCCCATTGCAAACCCAACGTGGGCGCTTGATAGCGCCGGAACATCATTGACACCATCGCCAGTCATGGCAACTACACCATCCTGCTTCATAATCATCAAAATTCGATATTTATCTTCGGGAATAACCCTTGAAAAAACGCGTGTCCTAGCCACAATCGACTTTAGTTCTTCATCACTCATGGTCGCCATTTTGCGGGCATCAAATACTTGGTCACGAGTCTCGACTATGCCAAGTTCCTGACCGATATGAAAGGCTGTTTCAAAGTGATCGCCGGTAATCATCTTCACCGCCACGCCAGCCCTTTCGGCGGCTTGAATAGCTCGTTTTGCTTCAGGCCGCAGCTCATCGGCAATCGCCAAAAAACCAGCAAAATCAAATTGTATCGACTTCGGCAGTTCCTCTAGGCTATCGACTTTACGCGCCGGGTGTGCCTGTGCTAAAGCAATCACGCGGTAACCCTGCTTGGTAAAGTAATCAAGGGCGTTTTCGGCCGCCTCGCGTTCGCGCGTCGTCAAATCGCTCTTCTTCAATATCTTTTCGGGGGCACCCTTTACCACAAGCAGCAGCTTGCCGTCTTCGCGCCATAAATTACCGCTCGACGAAGTCGCCTGATTAAATGGAAAGCTGGCCACCAAATCATCAACACCGATGTGGACGCGGCCAACGTAATCCTCTATCGCCACATCCAAAGGATCGTGCATTTTACTCGTGCCATTGTTGATCGACCTAGCCGCCAATCGCACCAGGTTGTGAACGGCGCCTACCGGCCGCCAGATCTCTTGAACCGACAGCTTGTTGCGCGTTAAAGTACCGGTTTTATCGGTGGCAATGGCAGTTACAACGCCTACCGTTTCGATCGCGCTGGCATTGCGCACCAAGGCCTTTTTGCGAGCCATTCGGCGCATGCCAAGCACCAAAATGACCGATATAGCCACTGGCAGATCTTCGGGCACCGCCGAAACTCCGATCGCTAGCACAAAACGCAAACTTTCACTCAGCGCCATACCCTCGCGCAGGGCCAGCACAAACGCTACCAATATGATCGCCGCAATTACACCAACCGAACGGTTAACTAAGGTGTCAATTTTCTTTTGAATTGGGCTGACCGGCTCTTGCTTCTTTGATAAAACTGCAAGCTTACCAAACTCGGTCTCGTTACCGATGGTTGTTACGACCGCCAAGACCTCACCAGAGACCACAAATGAGCCCTGAAAGATCATTGGGCTCTGTTCGTAGACTTCTTTGCGTCCATTGACCTCGGCAATCTGCTTGCCAATCGGCACCGATTCACCGGTGAGCAGCGACTCATCAACTCGAATGTTGCTACCGCCGATAATACGGGCATCGGCCGGAACTCGTTCACCTTCGCTCAGACTTATAATATCGCCAGGTACCAGGTCCATGGCATCAACACTCAGAACTGCGCTATCTCGCCGCACGTCAACCATCTGAACGGTATGCTTTTGCAGTGACCTCAGAACGCGTTCTGTCGAAATACGCTGCACGTAATAGATTGTCGCGTTGACGCTAATGATAACCAGGATCAAAATCCCGTCCAGCTGCTCGTTGTGCCAAAAACTAATGGCGGCCGCCACAAACAGTACGGCCATAAAAATGCTCTTAAATGGCTCAACTGCCCTGCTCCACCAAGATTCACCCTGAACACGCACCGTATTGGCGCCATAAAGCCGGCGGCGCTCTTCAACCTCGGTCGGTGGCAAACCGGCCTCGGTAGTATTCAACTCTTTTAGAACAGATTGGGGTGTTTGATTATAATAAAGCACTAGCTTTATTGTAACAAAAGCCGACTAGTTTTCGTGACTTGTTTCGCGGTGGGCGTGGTGTGTGATTTTTGACGGATGGTTAAAGTAGCCGCGAATTTCATACAACAGATAAGCTTCGATTGCCAAGAAAATTACACCAACAATTAGGCCGCTAAACAAAGGGTAAAGGCCACCCGAAGTCACCGCCGCTACCGCCGTTGACACGGCATTTACTAACAGCAAAATAAATAACAGTACCCAGCCTTTTTTAGCCATTCGCCTGAGCGGCGTTACCGCGTTCAAAAGCAAGGCGGCACTTACAATCACAAACGCCAGCGATAACAGGGTTGTGATTAGCCACCACGCTCCGTGCGCGCCAAAGAAAATACCAAACGACAGGAACGGCAGCGCCACGATGATACTTATGAGGCCAAAGAAAGCCACAATAGCGGTAATAACCCCGCCAACTAACGCAATCCACCAGATATTACTTGCCAGCCAAGTCTGAGCACTGGTCGGCAAATGTGGCACCGACTTTAGCCAGTCAGCCACCTTAAGTTCTAATTCCCTGAGTGTCATAGGAACCTCCTCGTTACTTACATCTATCATATCTAAGACTATGACTTAGGGCAACTATTTTTTATGCGCCGACACACCAGATTTAGCGTGTCTAAATGGCCAAAGCCCCCAAGACGCCCAGGCAGCCACAACCGCTAAGGCCAGCACCAAAAACAACAAGCCCAGACTTGGCGCCACTGTTAGCTTTGCGCCTAAAATACCACTATTAGATATGCGCTCTGACGACGCTAGAATCGAACCTAAAACAAACAGCCAAATTGCCGGCGCCAACCAACCCAGAAACATGCTAAAAGCCCGAAAAGCGACACTTAAACGCACGCCCAGCAGGAACGGCACCGCAAAAACCTCGGCCATCGCCACAATACCCGCTAGAGCGACCGCAAAGACATGACCGCCAGGCAAGCTAAAGCCGTAAAAGATATTCACAAAATCCGGGAAATTAAACAGCTGCAACAGCACCATAACAATCAAAATCCCAGCATAAACTTTAGCCACCATAGAGGCATCTTTGGTTTTTGGAGCCGGAGCAACGGTTGTTTGGGCTAATCTGATCATGCTTAAAGTATAGCCAGCCGCCAGCGCTTATGCAAGTTGATGTCATTTTTACGATTATGCTTGCGCTTTTAAAAGAATTCGTTTAAAGTACATACAAGCGAAAGTTACAAAAACAAACACATCCCTAAAAAAATATGTTGTGACTCATCGCTCTACGACATCCACCACAACATGAAAACGCCCGCGGCTGCGACCATGGGCGTTTTTAATTTATGTCTAATTATTCAGCTTTGAGCGAATTATCTTGGCGCCACTTGGCGATGGCGGCGTGGTTGCCACTCAGCAAAACCTCGGGCACCTTCATGCCCCGAAACTCCTCTGGCCGGGTATATTGTGGGAATTCTAACGTCTCACCATCGGCAAAACTTTCAATCTCGGCACTCATTTCACCGCCTAAAACACCAGGCAGCAAACGAACAATGCTGTCGATAATAGTCAAAGCCGGCAATTCGCCACCAGTCAGCACATAGTCGCCGATACTCACCTGTTCATCAACCAGACTCACTACACGCTCGTCATAGCCCTCGTAGCGGCCGCAGACGAAGATATAACCATGGTCGGCTTCGGACCAAGCTTTGGCCGTTGCCTGCACCCAGCGCTGGCCACGCGGCGTCATAAGGACTACTTTGGCCGTTGGGTCATACGCCTTGGCCTGCTCAATTGCCGCGAACAGCGGCTCGGGCTTGAGCAACATACCGTCGCCACCACCGTAAGGTGTGTCATCGACTTGTTTGCGCGGCCCCAGCCCAAAATCACGCAGCTGAATAATCTTGAATTCAACCGCTTGTTCCTGCTGCGCCTTCCACATCATCGAGCTATTAAGCGCCCCGGTCAGGATTTCCGGAAATAAAGTTATAATTTGAATTTTCTTCATCTATAACAGTTTAGCACAAAACAAAACGCCCCAAAGACTTGGGGGCGTTCGGTATCACATAAGCTCTCAACAAATGTGGTGATTCGTTGCTCGCAGTAGAGCTGTTTCCTCGCAGTTCAAGTGATTTTTTGAACTGTTTGTATTATATATCTAAGTCGTCGAGCTCTGCAAGCTCCTCGCGGGTCTTTTTTGAATAATCACTAGCATTATCCACAGGCTCCTCGACAGAGTTATTCACAGGCTGGTCGTCGGCATCATCTGATGATGTAATATAACTAGATGCTTGATCGTCGTTGTTAACAATCTTCAGGTTATAGCGCGCATCATTCTTAGTGCCGAGTGCGCGCAGCAAAGTACGCAAGCTTTGAGCGGTTACGCCACGCTTGCCGATGACGCGTCCTAAATCTTCTGGATTCACAGTTAGTGTTAGTAGTACGCCTTTTTCATCGATTGTCCGTTCGACAACGACATCGTCCGGGTGTCCCACCACTGATTTGACGATATATTCTACGAATTGCTGGTCAATTGTTGACATGTTACCCTCCACGTCACGGTCATTAGTTCGTACTTCAATTGTAACAGAAAAACGCCTGGCATTGCCAAGCGTTTTTATAAAATAGCTTAATCGTTATTCGGCTGATTCTTCAGCTGGTGCAGCTTCGGCTTCAGTCTTAGCCTCGGTAACTTCTTCGGCGGCCACTGGCTCTTCGGCTACAGGCTCTTCCTTAGGCTGGTTTTTGCGCAGCTTTTCAGGGTTACGGATAGCTTTAGCTTTGTCGGCCGAAGCTTCTTTGACCCATTTTGGCAACTTAACGCCAGCGTCTTTTAGAAGTTTGACGACGCGAGGAGTTGGCTGGGCGCCGTTGTCGAGATATTTCTGAGCTAGTTCAACTTGAATCTTAGCTTCTTTGGTGTGTGGGTTGTAGCTGCCGACATAAGCGACAACACGACCGCTTGATGGATGGCGCTGAGCCTCTTGAACAGCCACACGGTAAGTTGGGTAACCGCTACGGCCAAGGCGTTGCAAACGAATTGCGAGCATGCTTTTTCTTTATTCCTTACTTAAAACGATTAAACTATTTTTACTCTCAGACGATTCTACAGTATTTTACCTCTTAAGTCAACTCTGGGACTGCTTTTCATAAGCGTCGAGAGCTTGCTTGGCGGCTTCTTGCTGGGCGGCTTGTTTACTAGGCCCTACGCCCTTGCCCATTAGCTTATCGGCGGCATAAACGCCAAGTGTAAAGACCTTGTCGTGGTCCGGGCCAACAGCGCTTAAGACCACGTAGCGTGGCGTCACACCATCAACCTTTTGCATAACTTCTTGCAGGTGCGATTTCGGATCGCGCCAGCTACCCTCGGCCAATATGTCATCGAGTTTGGTAATGATGTGCTTGTGAATAAACACCGAAGCGTCGTTATAGCCGCGCTCCAAGTAAATCGAGCCGATAACGGCTTCGAACGCATTGGCCAAGATCTGTAAACGGGCTCGATCACTACCCTGTTTTTCACCACGACTCATGCGTACCAGCGGCTCATAACCTAATTGCTGACCGGCGGCGCCAATACTTTCGGTGCGCACCAGCGCTGCCCGCCAACTCGTCAAAATACCCTCTGGTTCGTCGTAATGCTTAAACAAATAATCGGTTACGACTAGCTCAAGTACGGCGTCACCCAGAAACTCCAGCCGCTCATTGTGTTCGTGGACGCTCTTTTTGTGCTCGTTAACGTAGCTGCGGTGCGTCAGGGCGGTTATTAACAGATTGATGTCTTTGTATTCAAAACCAAGCTTGGAGCGCGCAAAATCTTGATATGGCGCCACCTGTATACCATTCATTTATAGTTTCTCCTGTCTGATTCTTTTCATCGCAAGGAGCATCAGTTTACCGATGTCTTCATACTCGATCGCCTCGAGCGCATCGTGAAACGGAAACCACTTGACGTCAAGAATCCAATCTTCTTTACGAAGCTTATTGCTATCGCTCAAAACCCGCACCAGATAAATCTGGGTGGTCATGAGGACCAATTTATCAATCCGGCGATAGCGAAAATGTATCTTACCCAGCCAGCCCAAAACTTCGACGTTATTCAAGCCAACCTCTTCGCCAATCTCGCGCTTGGCGGTTTGCTGCGCGGTCTCGCCGGGCTCAATGTGACCCTTTGGAATTGTCCAGCGACCCCTGGAGTCCTGAAGCAGCAGAATCTCAATCCCTGCACCATCTTTAGCATGGCGAAAGATAATACCACCGGCGGTTGGTTCGCGAACTATCTCCTGAATCGACGGTTTCTTGCGATTAAAATACTTCTTAAACTTATCAAACTGTGGCGCCTGCATTTTTGGCTTCGTCCGATCCCTCAATAAGTGTGCGGAAAGCCGTTCCCAGCACTCCGTTAACAAACTTACTTGAGTTGTCAGAGCCAAACGCCTTGGCTAATTCTACTGCTTCGTTAATCGCCACTTTTGGTGGAACGATTTTTGATTGATACAGTAGCTCGTAGACACCAATTCTAAGGATATTACGATCAATCCGAGCAATCTGCTCGATTGGCCAATCAGGTGCAATCGGCTGAATCGTCTTGTCTAGCTCGGCTTGCGCCTTTAAAACACCTTGGGTAAGGTCTTTTACGAATTGGGTGTCGTCAATGGCGGCCTCGTATCTTTCTAGATTACGGGCAATTATTTCGTCAATGTCGGCCGTTTCGTCGCCGGACTGGGTGCGAAATTCGTATTCATACAAACTCTGCAACGCAACGATGCGACCGAGGTGCCTGTTAGATGCCATGGGCGTTTGTTCTCTTTAAAATTTAAATTACAAAAACTATTTACTAGCCTTTTTGCCACTTTCGCGGCGGGTCGTAAAGGCCTTGACCGGCGAAGTCGCATTGACGCGACGCGCTAGACTCAGGCGCAAATGGCTACGACGAAGACCCGTTTTTCGTGGGCTACTCTGTTTCTTTGGTTCTGCCATGTAAGGAACTCCTCTTATAGGTTATTAGTGATTAGCCTTATCATACTACTTTTAACCGATATTCTCAAGCGCTATCGCTGTTGACTTTGTAAGCATAAGTGTCACAATAAAGACATATGACAGAAAAACAAACACCAGGCAAAGCTAACTCTGATCCATTTCTAGACGAGGCGCGCCGACGCGCCAAAGCCCGATTAGAAGCACCTGGCCAGCAGCGTCCAAGACACATTGGCAGAAAAGTGTTAATTGGCGCTACGCTGGCAGCTTCAGCTGGACTCGGTATCGCCGGTCTCGTCGATAGCTCTAATCACCCAGAAGATGGACACAACAACGAATCGATCGCCGAAGCTTTCCAGAGTGACACCTCGGTTACCGAGCTCGACGTCTCCGGTGACGCCCGGTTTCGTAGCGCACCAAACACCGACCCTTCAAACATCCTACTCCAATACAATGGAGCGGATGTCGCCATTAATACGCCGGGTGGCGTTTATGAAAGTCACGATGAAAATGGCACCTGGTATGGCGTCAATCGTAGTCAGCTACCTGAGAGCATCCAAACTGGCGGAATTAATAATCGCATCTCAAAAGACGGCGACGGCATAATCTGGATCAATGAGCAAACTGCAGCACCAGTTAAAACTGTGATCGGCGATGTCGACACGTCGACCGATAATCCATCGGATCCAACTAACTTAGCTGGTCTAAATAACTAAACAACGACGCTAACCAGCCGACCGGTCACATAAATGACCTTTTTCGGCTCGGCGTCAGCTATAAATTTGGCAACATTTTCTTGAGCCAAGGCAGCCTGCTTGATTTCGTCTTCGCTGGCATCGGCGCTAACTTCAATTTCAGCGCGCACCTTACCGTTCACCTGGACGGCAATCTTCATGGTCGATTCAACAATCAGGGCGTCATCCCAGGTTGGCCAAGTGGCGTGCTGAATTAAATCTTCGTGGCCTAATTCCTGCCAAAGTTCGGCGCTCATGTGCGGCGCGAACGGCTCGGTCATCTGAACCAAAGCTTCAATTGCCTGGCGCCAAGTTTCGTGCGAAAAGCCGTCGACCTTGTATTTATAAAGATCGTTAACGTATTCCATTAAAGCCGCGATAGCCGTATTAAAACTGAGACGCCGCAAATCATCGGTAACTTTGCGCACCGCTTTATGCTGCGAGCGGCGCACGGCATCGTCATTTTTCGTCACATCGTCTTTATAGTCCAAGAATTGCTGTGTTAACACCCAAACACGGTTCAGGAATCGATAGACGCCGGCGATGCTGCGCGAGTTCCAGCTAGCATCGAGTTCATATGGCCCCATGAATAACAGATACGTCCGCAGCGCATCGGCGCCGTAGCCCTGATCGATGACATCCAATGGGTCAACAACATTACCCTTACTCTTGCTCATCTTGGTGCCGTCTTCGGCGTTGATATAACCGTGGTAAACCAGTTTGTGAATCGGTTCTTTGAAGTTGACTAAGCCCATGTTGTAAAAAACGTGCGTCCAAAAACGAACGTACAATAAGTGCGCTACTGCGTGGTCACCACCGACATAAAAGTCTAACGGGTTCCAGTAATTGACAGTTTCAGGGTCCCAGGCACGTTCGGCGTTGCGTGGATCGGCGTAGCGCAGCAAATACCAGCTGGAACAGGCATAGCCGTCCATGGTGTCGGTCTCACGCCTGGCGGGCTTGCCACAAGTCGGACAAGTCGTATTTACCCAATCTTCGGCGCGAGCCAAGGCCGACTTACCGTCACCCTTTGGCGCATAGTCCTCAATTTCGGGCAAAATAACCGGTAATTGGTCTTCTGGCACAGCTACAGCACCATGCTCGTCACAATGAATAATCGGAATCGGTGCACCCCAATAACGCTGACGACTAATCAGCCAGTCGCGCATTTTGTAGGTAGTCTTACCTTGGCCTAGATTGTTTTCTTCTAGCCAAGCCACGATCTTTTCGCGCGCCTCGGCACTAGACATACCATCGTAATTGCCAGAGTTAATCAAAGTTCCTTCGTCGTGGTAAACTTTTTCATCACTTTGGCCGTCGATAACCTTTATGATAGGCAGTTCGTATTTTTCGGCAAAGGCAAAGTCACGTTCATCATGCGCTGGTACACCCATCACAGCGCCGGTGCCATAGCCACCCAAGACATAATCAGCCACCCAAACGGGGACTTTTTCGCCGGAGACCGGGTTAACGGCGTAGCTACCGGTAAAGACACCGGTTTTTTCTTTGGTGTCGTTGGTACGATCAATTTCCGACTTCTTAACGGCTTCGGCAATGTAATTCTCGGTCGCCTCTTTAAAGTCGCCAACGGCAAGTTCGCGCGCCAAAGCGTGCTCCGGTGCTAAAACAACAAAGCTTGCGCCAAAAATCGTATCCGGCCGCGTTGAAAAAACAGTTATTGTTGCGGGTTCGGCTGAGCTACTTGAGGAAACATCTGCAGCCCGGTCCTCGACGGGCGCCGGGGCCCCGTTCGAGGTACGGCGCGAAGCCGTTTCCGATGGTAGGTCAGATGAACCTGCAACAACAAACTTTATCTCGGCACCTTCACTGCGTCCAATCCAGTTCGTCTGCGCCGTTTTAATCTTAGCTGGCCAGTCTAAATCTTCTAGGTCTTCCAGCAGCGAATCGGCGTATTCGGTAATCTTAAAGAACCATTGCTTCATCGACTTCTTTTCGACAATCGAACCGCAGCGCCAACAGTGACCGCCTTCAACTTGCTCATTGGCAAGCACCGTTTTATCAACTGGGCACCACCATTGCAGGCTCTCTTTTTGATAAGCCAGGCCGCGCTCAAATAATTTCGTGAAAATCCACTGCGTCCAGCGGTAATATTCTGGGCTAGAAGTGTTGATCTCGCGTTCCCAATCAATACTAACGCCCATGCGCTTGAACTGACGCTTAAAGTTAGCGATATTTTCGGCCGTAACTTTGGCCGGAGCGGTGCCGGTTTTAATAGCATAGTTCTCAGCCGGCAAGCCAAAGGTATCCCAGCCCATTGGATTTAAAACATTATAACCGTGCTGACGGTGAAAACGCGCGATAGCGTCGACAATTGAGTAGCTAAAGGCGTGTCCGGTGTGCATACCGGCACCCGACGGATACGGAAACATGCCCGAGACATAGAGTTTGTCTTTGTCTGGGGTGATTTCGACGTGATTAGCCTTTTGTTCTTCCCAAATTTGCTGCCATTTGGGTTCAATTTCCGACGGATTGTAGCGCTTCATACCGAACTATTCTAACAGATTAGCCGGCCGATATCTAGGCACCAAAGCTTACAGTGCCAATGTCTACCGTGCTGCCCGTGTAGTAGTAATTCATGTAGAGCGACTCGATATCACTGGTCAAGTTTTGGAAAGACGTGTCAGCTTTAGGCTCGCTAATTTTGACGTTGGAGTTCGGTTTGACGTTAGTTACGAGCGACAATTTTTTGTCGTCTTTGCTGTATGTGCCCGAAAATTGCATCAGTTGGTGACCAAAGCGGCTGGCATAAATTTCGTATTCCTGCGTACCATCACTAGCTGTCGACGATGATCTATTAAAGGCGTCGAATACGGTATTGTCACAATTGAGCATCGCCTTGCCAGCGGTCGTTTGCTTGAGCGCGTCGCCAAAAGCATAAAACTTGTTAGTGTCTAGATGAATCTGGTAGCCCAAGCTGCCAACGCCATTAATAGTTTTGGCGGCTAGTTTTTTATCAATAATCAAGAACATGTTGTTTTTGTAGGCGTTGATGATCTCGTTTTGCTGCGACGTGTCTTTGCCTAATTTGTCATAGACATTCGCAAAGCACTGCTGGGTGGCGTCAGGGCTGGTGCTATCACTCTGGGTACTAAACGAGATCCATTTATTATCAATCTTCGCAGCCACCGATTTGACCAATGTTTCGTCAGACGGCGCAAGCAGTTTCAAAAAGTCACTGCTATTTGCAACCTTGAGTAGCACGTCGCCCTTTTTGCTAATGAAGCCGTTAAAATTGGTGCTAACATTTACCGGTGTTGCCGTGCCTACGCTGCTAATTGCCAGGTTGCCGTCTGCCTGAATGGCGGTTTGGTCATAAACAACATTAGCGTTTAGCTTGACGTTGACCGATTTATCGGAATAAGTCATCTGGGTACTGGTGTCGATAGTCTTCAAATTGCCGACGTTAATAAAAGCATCGGTCACCACCTTGTCTGGATTTTGATAATACAAATTGTAGGCAGCTGCCGCGCCGCCGCCAAGAATAACTACCGCTACCGCAATGATTGTCGCCAAAAGCAGTTTCCTACGAGGCTTACGTGGCGAACCGGCGCCCGGGTTAATGCTACTTGGCTCGGAGTTGACGATCGGCATCGGCGTTGGCGCAGGGTTTACCACTGGCGTCGGCTGGCTCAATGGACTTGGCGTCGGATTAACAACCTGTGTTGGTTCAGGCTGTGCGGTGGGCTGAAATGGCTGAAAAGGACTAGGCGGCACCACTGGCTGATCTTCTAGCGCAGGTTGCGGCGCCGGAGCCGGTTCTGGAGCCGGCGCTAGATCTGGCGCCACCGGTGGTGTTAAGTCTGGAGCCTGGTCTTGGTTTGGATCGCTTGTTGGCACAGGGTTAAAGTTGTCGTCTGGAGACATTTAATTTATTCCGCTTATACTATTTGCTACGAGTTTATCACAGCTTAAGCGAAAGCTAAACCTAAAGCTGCGACCAATAAGCTTGTTTATCGGCCAGCCATTTAGGCGATTGGCGCACCAGCTTCGACTCTTCTTCAGTAGAATGCAGCACAACCTTAACGCCTTCTTCTAGAAAAATGCCGCCCTGCGAACCTTTAAATAGCAACACCGCACCCTGTTCAAGGACCTTGTGCGCAAAACCGCCGGCTTCAATAGCCGTCTTAAACGACTTAACCTGGCAGCCACGCGCTTTAGCAGCCGGCGCCAAATATTTGTTGGCCTCTTCACCAACCGTTATCACCCAGGCCAACTGGCTTGGGTCACACAACTTACCAATTCGTTCGTGCTCCTCAGCCGAGGTCGCCCCTAATTCATTCATACTGCCCAGAACGGCAATTTTTTGCGGGGCCGTCAAATTGTAAAGCGTCTTTAAAGCCGATTCAGCCGCCAGCGGACTAGAATTGTAGGTATCGTCTAGAATAATCGTGTCATTCACGCCGCGCAGCGGATTCATTCGCCCGGCAACTGGACGAATTTTCTCTAAACCTTTGGCAACTTCACTAGCACTCATGCCAAGCTTAACGCCAACCGCACCAGCCGCCACGGCCGGTCGCAGAGTATGTTCGCCAACAACGTGAACTTTTACCTCGACTGGCTCATCCCATTCCGGGGCCACAAAACCGCCGCGGTGGCCATCGACAACTGTAAAATCGCCATCCAAAAAATGATATTCTGCCGCCGCACTAGTGCCGTAAGTATCGATATTCGGATTGCTTAAATCGGCCGCATATTTACCGTCGATGTCATCGCGATTAATCAGCGCTAATTTGCTAAAATTGGCCGCCGACAATTCTTCGGCCGCCACATTATCAAGACTGATAAAGTATTCCATGTGCTCCGGCGAAACAGCCGTAACCACCGCAATATCTGGCGTCGCTAGCTTGCCAAAACGCGGCACCTGGCCAATTCGATCGCTGCCAACCTCTTGCACAATGACATCCACATCTGACGGTTGTTTGATCCGCTGTCGAGCAGCCTTAAAAATACCCAACCACGTTCCAACGCTACGCAAGTTTTCCGGGTACTCGATACCCAAAATTGCTAGCGGCGCCGAAAGTTCGGCATTATGATTGCCCTCATGCAAACGCACACGAAAACGCTCGGCAAGCACCGTGCCAATCGCCACTTTTGTGCTCGTTTTACCAACACTACCGGTTACAATTACCAATTTTATATCAGGATGTTTGCGTAAGTATTTTTTGACATAGCCCTCAAGCTTGATTTGAATAGATTTCTTAAACATAACTAAATTAACTATATACGATTATCGGCCACACGTCTAACCACGAGCTCAAAATAAAACACGCCCTGTTGGCGTGTTCATTAGCTCGATTTTGGTGGAGACGAGGCGACTTGAACGCCCTACCTCAGCAATGCGAATGCTGCGCTCTACCGGGTGAGCTACGTCCCCAAATAATTTTGGTGGAGCATATCGGATTCGAACCGATGACCTCTTCCATGCCATGGAAGCGCGCTAGCCAACTGCGCCAATGCCCCATACGTCGTACGACTGCGCGCACCGCGCTAGACGAATAACTAGACGCCAATGCCCCGTACGAAGAACCATATTAACAGAAAACCGCCCCAATTTCTAGAGGCGGTTCGTTTTTTGCTGTTGCGCGCCCACCCGGGGCACGATGTTTTGAATGTGTTTGTTTTTAATCGCCGCAAGGATACCCCTTTGGCGCACCAGCTTACCCTTTATTATGAACTATTAAAACAAAAACACAAGCATATTCATAATTTACCACTAGTAATTATGTTTCAGCTGTGTTTAAATAAGGGCGTTCAGAAGCACACGCATATTACGGCAAAAGCAGAACTTATCTTCACCAAGGTAACTCTTCTTCGCACGAAGATTGCAGCAAGGTCGATCTGAAATCAATCAATTGAAGAAAGAGTTACAGAAAATGGCACAACCACAGAATCTATTCATCGGCAGCCTAGCCTACTCTACCACCGAAGACAGCTTGAAGGCATTCTTTGAGCAAATCGGTGAAGTTGACAGCGCTCGCGTTGTTACTGACCGCGAAAGCGGCCGTAGCAAAGGCTTCGGCTTTGTAACGTTTGTTGACGAAGCTAATAACCAAAAAGCTATCGACCAACTAAACGGCAAAGAGCTCGATGGTCGCCCAATCACCGTTAGCTTGGCACGTCCTAAAGAGGACAAGCCACGCGATTTCAACGGTGGTAACCGCGGCAACGGCGGTTCATTCCGTCAGCGCAGCTGGTAATTAACCAGTTAGCTAGTAAAATAACCCTCCTTGCGGGGGTTATTTTATTTTGTCTTAAAGCTGCGATTTGAACATGCGGTAATACTCGCCGCGTTTTTCGACTAACTCATCGTGCGTGCCACGTTCAACAATTTCACCGTCCTTGAGCATTAATATAATATCGGCTTTTTTAACCGTTGTCATACGGTGACTAATCACAACGATTGTTTTATCGTTTTCGGCAAACAAGTGCTCAAAAATTCGTGACTCGGCCAGAGCATCGATCGCCGAAGTTGGCTCGTCTAAGATAATTATCGGACTATCACGATAAAAATCACGCGCTAAAGCAAGGCGCTGCCACTGCCCACCGGATATATCAATGCCCTTATTGCCGTCTTTGTCTTCCATCCAGTTGATGACATAGTTATCAAAACCCTTCGGCAGTTTTTCTAAGAAGTTCCGGGCCTCGGCAAAGTCGACCGCCTGATTAAAACGCGCTTCATCGTAAGGCTGACTAACATCGCCGAAATAAACGTTCTCGCGAGCGGTCGCAAAACCGTAGGCTAGATACTGCTGTTGCAAAATACCCATTTGCTTGTGCCACGACGCAACCGAAAACTCGCCAAGCGGCGTGCCATCCAGCAGCACAGATCCGCTCGACGGTTGATATAGACCAGTTAATACTTTAATCAGGGTTGATTTTCCAGCCCCATTTTCACCTACAATCGCAATGTGCTGACCCTTTTCAATCTTAAACGTAATGTTTTTGAGAACATCAACCTCACTTTGCGGATAGCGGAACGTTACGTTATCGAGCTCAATCGCATCTGGCACACCATGCAGTGTTTTTGTACCACCAACAGCCTCTGGCGCTTCCATAAAAGCCTGATAATCAAATAGATTAGCTAGGTCTTCGTCGATTTGGCTGATCGTCGACACCAATCCGCTGGCACCGCTCAACGTTCGCGAAACAATCTGCTGAACATAGATAAAGTTACCGATTGGCAGCTGGCGGTTAATAATCCTAATGACGGTCCACACCAGAGCGACGATCTCCGCAACCGACTCAATCGCATCGGCCACAAAACGTAAACCAATATATTTACGTTCATATTCAATCTGATCCTTTTCGTCAAGATCGCGCAGGCGGCGGCGGGTGTCTAACAAATAGCGAACCATGCCATAAATACGCAGCTCGGCCATGTACTGCGGCTGAAGAATATTCCATTCAATCATTACCTTGCGCCGTCTGGTTTCCACATTCTCGTTCCAGTGCATCATTTGATCGCGCGACAGTCTAAACTGAATAAATATGCCAGGTATTACTGCTACCAGCAGGATAAACCCTAGCCACCAACTGACCAAGGCCATCGCAATAATGCCAGCAACCATATTAATTAGCTGCGATACAATATCGGCCAAACGAGTAAAGACATACGGAAAGAAACGGGCAAATTGTGATGCTCGATCAAAGGTGTCGATTGTCGTTTTATCGTCGTAGCGCCAAAAATCAAGCTTCAAAAAGTGCTCATACATTTGGTCACTGACGGCCGCTTCAACCCGATAACTCATCAAGCGGGTAATGTACTGTTGCAGACTAGACCAGCCGGCTTGTAGTACGCCAAGGGCTGCGGTAATGATGACATAAATAATCACCAGCCTCTCGGCACCCGGCTTGCCCGCAATAGCCGAAACTAATTCAGTGGTAGTTAAGGCCGCAAAGTAAGTCATCGTGATCGGCAGCACAGCGTTAATAATCGACCCGATAATTTGAACCACAACAGCTGTCGGCGCCGCTTTATAGGACACTATCGCCACTTGTGCGATAGCACGTAGACGCTCCCTCAGTGATAGTTTGCGTTGACCGTTTTTAGTGCTAGTCGATTTTTTCCGCTTGGTCATTTCACTCACCAATTAGTTTCAAAAATTCAGCTTCATCAATAATTTTAGTGCCGTATTCGTTGGCTTTTTTGAGTTTACTCTCGCCAACTTTGCCGCCGGCCACCAGATAGGTTGTGTCTTTAGCGACGGCTGACTGAAAACCACCGCCCAACGCTCTAATCTTTTCGGCCGCGATGTCGCGCCCCATCGATTGCAGCGTTCCGGTAATCACAAAGTTCTGACCAGCCAAGGTGCCGTTCGAACGATCTTGGTGAACCGGCTTAACGCCTAGGTTGCTGAACTTTTTTAGCAAAGCCTCGTTGTCTGGGTCGGCAAACCAAGCCGCAATACTTTCGGCCACCACTTCGCCTACGCCATCAACGGCTTCTAGTTCATCTAGTTGCGCGGTGGCCAGTTTTTCAAGCGAGCCAAAGCGATTGGCTAAATCAATTGCCGTCTGTACACCAACATGACGAATGCCCAAACCGTAAATAAAACGTTCAAGTGATGGACTTTTCTTGTCAGCAATGGCGTCGATTAATTTAGCCGCCGAAATATCGGCAAAACGCTCCAAACCCAGAACCTGATTTTTGGTTAAACGATAAATATCGGCCATGTCGTCAACCAAACCGGCATCAACCAAAGCACCAACGTTCTTTTCACCCAAAGTATCGATGTCGAGTGCGGCCTTTGAGGCAAAATGCTCAACCGCTTTTTTGAGCAGTAACGGGCCGGTTGCGCCCTTCACTCGATAAACAACCTCATCTTGCGGGCGTTCAAATTTTAGTTCCGGATATTGGTGTTTTAGGGCAGCCTCAAAATCAAACGGACGACTGTCTTTTGATCGCAGCTCGGTGACAACACTTTCGACCTGCGGAATAATATCGCCAGCCTTAAAAATCACCACCGTGTCGCCGATTCGCACATCCAAACGCGTAATTTCATCGGCATTATGCAGGCTGGCATGTTGAACTGTTGTACCAGCCACAACGGTTGGCTCAAAGACAGCCACCGGTGTAGCGGCACCAGTTCGGCCAATGCTAATTACGATATCGCGCACCACAGTGGTCGCCTGCTCGGCGGCGTATTTATAAGCCACGGCCGCCCGCGGCTGCTTGCCAACAATTCCGAGTTCAGCAAATTGAGCTCGGTCGTTAATCTTTATCACCAAGCCATCGGTATTAAACGGCAAATCGTGACGCTTTTGGTCCCAATTGTCGACAAATTTCATGACACCGTTCAAGTCGTCAAAAACCGAAGCTTGCATATTGCGCGTCAAACCAAGCGCGGTTAGGGCTTCATAAGCAAACATGTTCGTTGGCACTTCAGCCGGGTCATCGCGCTGCAAATCATAAGCCCGAAAATGCAGCGGTCGCTCGGCCACCAATTTCGGATCAAGCTGGCGAATTGTACCAGCCGCCAAATTGCGCGGATTAGCAAACTCTGGTTTGCCGGCGGCTTTTTGGCGCTCATTTAATTTCGCAAAATCTTTTTTGAGCATGACAATTTCGCCGCGTACTTCAGTCCGGCCAGTTAAAAACTGCTCAAAACCTTTGGCCCGGCGCAGACTAAGCGGTACATTTTTAATCGTCCGCACGTTGGCCGTCACGTCCTCACCAACAAAACTATCGCCGCGCGTTACGGCTTGAATCAACAGACCATCTTCATAGATCAGCGCGCAAGCTAGGCCGTCCATTTTAATATCAGCAAAGAATTCGTGTTTGCGGCCTGGCAGCAACTTGTCCATCCGCACCACCCAATCTTCAACGTCTTGGCGGTCAAAGACATCGTTCAAACTAAGCATGCGCGAGCTGTGCCGCACTTTTTTAAAGCCGCCCGACAACGCATTGCCGACCCGTTGAGTCGGGCTATCTGGTGTAATAAGTTCAGGATGCTCAGCTTCAATCTTTTTAAGTTCACCAAACAGGCTGTCGTAAATGGCATCGCTAACCGACGGCTGGTCAAGGACATGGTATTCATAGCTATAAGTCGACAGCAATTGCCGCAGTTCGGCGGCGCGTTCGGCCGGCCTACTAGCGCTCATTGTTATCAACTACCTTTCGATAAAGCAGATAAATATAGCCCGCCGTCCAGACCGCCGTCAGGGCGCCAAGCACTAAAACCGTCACCGGAATAAGCGGCACATTCTCGAACCATTTCCACCAGCCGCTAATGATCACGTCAATCAAAATAATCGGCAGCAAAATCACGATCCAGCCAAACAAAATTGTGAACATCAGCCAAATTGCCCGCAGCAGTAGCCGCGTTCGTCGGCCTAGCACAATATCACGCGCCCGGTTGTAAGCGACAAACGGATACATTCCCGGCAGCGTTACAATAATCATCGCAAATAGAGTTCGCGTTACCATGTAAAGCGACAATAACGCCAAGCCACCGGCTGCAAACCAAAATAACATCGCTTCGACACCCTGGTTGAGCAGGCCGGTCGTCGAGGCGGCCGAATAACCCAAAAAGGCCAAGGCCAGCGGTATCAATTGCACCAAAATTACCAGGGCCAGGACATAAGTCGCAAACAGCGGCGCCGCCGAGCTGTATAAACCATCACGCAGCTTGACCGCCTGGCCCGCCAAATAATTACGTAGTAGCCAAACGGTTGTCAGCCAAACCATCAAAGCAATCATAACGGCATATAAAGTTCCGGCGCCGCCGCTTGAATTCTGAACCGAAAAACTACTGCCAATTGTGCCAGCAAACAGCACTAGAGCTTGGCCGAATTGCTGCCAACCGCCAAAAATATCACCGCCGCCGCTACGCAAAGCGTCGGTTAATTGGGCGTAGGCCGATTGCGACGTAATACCAATTAAAATAGCGGTTAAAATTGAGTAAACCAGCGCCAGTAACAAAAAGGTTTTGCGATATTGCCACAATGTTTTGGCGACATAACTAGTAAATTTCCAGTAGCCAGGCAGATGCAGCGGACGTTTGTAATCACGGCGGCGGGTTATCCGAAAACTATGGTGCGGATTTAAAGGCGCCTGTTTAACGGGCTCTTTTTTGACTCTTGGTTTAGCGGCAGGACGGGATTTTTTTTGAGCCATAATTTTAAAACTTGTTAGCGTTATTCCTTAGTCGATTAATACGATCATCGAGCGGCGGGTGTGTGCTAAATAAGCGCGCCATCAGGCCTGGTTTGAGCGGATCGTTCAAAAATAGATGGGCTGTGGCGGTTGACTGACGCTTCATCGGCCGACCATAAGTCTTTAATTTTTCTAGAGCATCGGCTAGACCCTCGGGGTCGTGAATCGTCAGGGCACCAGTGGCATCGGCTAGATATTCGCGCTGACGGCTAATTGCCAACTGAATAATTGCCGCCAAAATCGGCGCCAAAATAATCACCACAATACCAATGATCATAAAAATCGGGTTGTTGTTTTCGTTGTTGCGCCGGTCACCGCCAAAAAACAGCATCCGCGACACAATGTCGGTCAAAATACTGATCGCACTAACTAGCCCAAAGGCAATCATGCTGACGCGAATATCGTAATTCTTGACGTGACCCATTTCGTGCGCCATAACCGCCGTTAGTTCGCGGTCGTCCATGAGGTCCAAGATGCCCGATGTCGCCGCCACCACCGCGTGCCGAGGATCGCGGCCGGTCGCCATAGCATTTGGCGCTGCGTCATCAATAATAAACACTCGCGGCGTATCCATGCCGTAAGTAATTGCCAAATTCTCGACAATTCGATACAACCGTGGGTTATCACGCTTCTCGATTTCGTGCGCACCGGTCATGGTCAGGGCCAACTTATCGGCAATAAAATATTGCAGCAGCGCGTAGGCTAAAGCAACGCCAATCACCCAGTAAGTAATGTTGGTGTTGCCGTAAAAATAGCTAACTGCCCAACCGACCGCACCAATAATGCCCACAAAAAGGGCCATAATCAGTAGTGTGTTGCGTTTGTTCGCGGATATAGCGTTGTACATAATTGATATTATTATAGCGTTTTTGGGCGCTAAAGCCTACATTCGCATCTCTTTAAAGGCGTCTTTCAGAATGTCCAGCATTGCCTGGTAATCGCTGACGCCCAATTTACTGTCGGTCGAGTACAAATAAACGACATTGTCGGCCACTTCGATGCTCATATGAAACGGCAAGGCCTCGAGTTTCTCCATGAACGACGGGTTCAGTAGCTCAAAACTAGTCACCCGCTCCATATCAGTGGCAAAAACATCGTACTTTTTGTTAAAGTCACCCCACTCTAGCGAAACCTTGGTCATACCCTTTGGCGGCACATCGATCAACTTATTAGGTCGGACGAAGATATTGCCGTAATCTTTTGGTACAGCCGTCTGGGCCACAAGATATTTTTCACTGGTAGAATACGGCGTGTAAGTATATAGCTGAAAAATTGTCTGCCCGATAACACCAATGACGTGGTTATTGATGTCCGAAGCGCCAAACTTGCCACCCTTAAACAGCTGTCCGGACTTTGGCAAAAGCAGCCAACCCCAGTCCAACGAGTAAAAGTAGCCATTGCTATCAGCTAGCTGCTGCATATCGCCAACCATTTGCGATGGGTCTTGGGTTATATTATCAACACCGTCCAACAGCCAGCGGCCGTCAATCTTTTTAAATTTATAGTACTGAGTAGTACGCACGAACTGCTTAAACAGCTGCGTATTGGTGCGTGTATCGTTAGTGATATCGGTGGCGCTAATCCATAAAGCCGCCGTAAAAGCATCACCAGCCGGGGATTGATTCATCAGCGTAACAGTATAGACTTTTATGTTATCAACCTGATTTTGCCGAGCGGCCAGTTTTAACGCGCCCATCATCAAAAGGTTATGCTGATAATAATGGTCCGTCATATAGCCCTTCATCGAATCAAGATCAAAGGCCGACCAATCTTTTTGAAATTTTACAAAAGTGTCTTTGGCAAACTTTTGGTTTTCATCTAATTTAGAGTCGTCGAGCTGACGCATTCCCAAAACAACACCTAAGCCGCCTTGTTTTTTGGCTGCGGCTCGAAGCAATAGCCAAAAAATAAACATAACACCCAAAAATACGAACAGCAAAACCCAGCCAGAACCACCAGTAGAGGCACTGGACGATCCGCTGCTGTAGCCGCCATACGAACTGCCGCCCGAAAAGCCGCCACCGCCTCCACCAGCGCCGGAACCGCCGCCGCCAGCTAAGGCAAATGACTTAAAGATAGCCAAACTGAACGTACCGAGCAGCACAAATGGTGACATGCTGTCTGTCTCGGTTAGAACTTAACTTCTACTGGTTTTTCGGCGGCTGCTTGTTCAGCATCACCTAGCTCAAAGAATTCGCGCACCTTAAAGCCGAACATACCGGCAATAACATTGCTCGGGAAAGTCTGGATCTTGGTGTTTAAATCGCGTACACCACCGTTGTAGAAGCGACGTGAAGCTTGAATTTTGTCTTCGGTGTCAACAAGTTCGTCTTGTAGCTGAATGAAGTTTTGGTTAGCCTTTAGATCTGGGTAGGCTTCGGCTACAGCGAAGAGGTTCTTTAGAGCACCCTCGAACTGATTGTCGGCCGCAGCCGTATCTTTAACACCCTTGGCGCCTAAAACAGCCGCTCGGGCGTTGGTGACTTCTTCGAAAACAGTCTTTTCATGTGCCGCATAACCCTTGACCGACTCAACCAGATTAGGGATTAAGTCAACACGACGTTTCAACTGAACGGTAATGTCGCTCCAGGCCTCGTCAACCCGAACGCGCAGGCGTACTAAACCGTTATAAATACCGACTACAATTAGTAACAATACAACGACAACTGCGAGAATAATCCATAAAGCAGCCATTTTTACCCCTTTTAATCCTTATTTTTAATAATCTTATTGTAACATTAAGCGGTTTAAATGTCGCGCACGACCACAATCGTACACTCGGTTGCCAGAGCAGCAATCGTACCAACAGCCGCAAAAAACGGCGCCAAAACGACGCCAACTACGCCAATCGTAACCGGCATTTCAACCAAAGTTTTGCCGTCTTTGTTCTTAATGATGATTCGGCGCACATTTCCCTCGCGAACAAGTTGCTTGACTTTGTTCATTAGGTCTTCGCCGTTGACTTTGAATTCTTCGCGTTGTTCACTCATATCTTTATTATACGCTTAATTTAAACCGAAAATGAGAAAGCCCCGCCCGCAACTAGTGCGAACGGGGCCTGTACCTCAGATGCGGTAGCGCGTGAGCGCATCGATGATCAACCGGATCGACCACTCGTCGAACAGTTCCAGCTGCTGCTCGTTCGACATGGCCCGGAACTCGCCGACCGTCGGGAACTCGTGCCCTAGGGCGATCCGCGCATTGGCGAGCTTGTTCACCCGAACATTGGTGGCGTTGGCGTACAAGACGCCCCAACCGCCACCAAACGGCAGCACGAAACTGACATGCTGGTCGGGCGTCTGGTGGACGGCTAGCTGCAGGCCGTACTTGGCCAGCACGCTCTCGACGCGCCTCAGGGTAGCCGGTCCGAAATTGCGGATGTCTAGCAGCTCGTCGCTGCACAGCCGCGCCAGCTCGTCGAGGTACTTGAGGCCCATTCGTTCGCCGAGGTGCACGATAATCCGCTCGTCAACCTTGCCGTTTGGGAAGGCCTCCTCGAGGGTTACGCGCGCCGCGGCGCCGATGGTCGTGATCGGCGCCGCGATGACGTCGGCCGGTTCCGGGTCGGGCAGCGAGGCAATCCACTCCTTCAGCAGGTGCGGGTTGGCGAGGAGCATGAGCAGGTGCTCGGCAGACAAACCCGCCGCCGCAGCCATGCGCAGGAACCTTTCAACCAAGTCATGCGGTGCTTCAAAGAGCGTGGTCATAGCGGCCGGCCTCTCTGTGTTGTCAGTGACTGGCCCGCTTTGGGCTGGTCGATACTAAGGTACTTGTCGATTATTATAACATAAATATTTAAATAATACAAAAACCGGCCTCAAGGACCGGAGTTGCAAATATAAGCATATTTAAGATTGCGGCGTTAGTTTGCGAACGGTGTTGTTGCCGCTGTCGACCACAAACATATTGCCCGAGGCATCAAAAACTTTGCCCGACGGTGAATGGAAGAGCGCCGCCGTGCCGACACCATCTGCGGAACCCGCGGTGCCGCAAGTGCCCGCAATCGTCGTTACTACGGCGGTTGATGTAATTTTACGAATACAATTATTGGTGGTATCGGAAAGGTAAATATTCCCAGACGAGTCGGTTATAACATCACCGGGATTATTAAACTGTGCGGCCGCTCCGTTGCCGTCGGCGGTACCGGTGGTCGTGCCGCAAGTGCCGGCAAAAGTTGTCACCACCGCCGCTGGCGTAATCATCCTAATACAGTTGTTGCTGGAATCGCCAACAAAGATATTGCCAGATGGCGCCACGATATCACCATGCAGCTTACCAAAGCGAGCCGCCAAGCCAGTGCCATCGGACGTACCAGAAGTGCCGCAAGTGCCGGCAAAAGTTGTCACCACCGCCGCTGGCGTGACTTTGCGTACGCAATAGCCGCTAGCCTCAGCGACGTACAGGTTACCAGACGCATCGACCGTTAAGCCGGATGGATGATTAAAGCGAGCCGCCGAGCCAGTACCATCAGTAGACGTTGCATTATTTACGATACATGTCCCGGCAAAAGTCGTGACTACTTGGTTGGAATCAATCGCCCTTATGCAACCATTGGAAAAATCGTCGACATACAAGATGCCGCCATAGTAAGCAATGCCTTCCGGGTTATTGAACGATGCTGCGGCACCGGTGCCGTTCGCCGTTCCATAAGCGCTGCCGCAAGTACCGGCAAACTGGGTCGTCACGCCAGCAGGTGTAACTTTGCGCACACAGTTGTTGCCATATTCTGTTATGTACATATTGCCGGATGGATCAATGGTTATACTGCCTGGTTGATTTAGGCGCACAGCCGTACCGGTACCTTCGGTGGTGCCGGAAGTGCCAGCCGTACCAATAAAAGTAGCGACGCCGTAAGTAACGGACGACAAACTGCCACTGCCAGGTACACCGATAGTCCCGGAGCAAGCACCGGTATTGGCGGTGGTGTTATTACTGGTAACGAAATAGTTCAAGCCCCAGCCGCTAGCCTGTAGACAATAAACACTACCATCACCGGCCACGTTATAGGAATAACTAACGTCAGTTGTTGAACGTAAACCGACCGTCGTGGCATCAGCCGGAAAAGTACCGGCATCCACCTGCGCCAGAGCAAGCTGCTTACTTGATTGATTAAGGTCGGCCACCAGTGCCGAAGCGTGAGCCCGTGCTGATACTCCGTTATAGGCCACGATTGTTAGCGTGGCTAGGATCGCAATCACCACAATGACAATAATAAGTTCGACAAGTGTAAAACCCTGCCGTTTGGTTTGAGATAACGTGTGTTTAGTCACCCGCTGCATTGCCATTTATTGTGAAGCATAAGCGGGACAAAGTAAAGCTCAGGTCTGGCAATCTACATGAGCGAGAATACGCTACTGAAATCCATAAATTCTGGTGCGCAGAGCGGGAATCGAACCCGCACGGCTTTTGGCCACGACATTTTAAGTGTCGCATGTCTACCTATTCCATCATCCGCGCAAATATACTTTCTTGTTCTTACCACGATGCGTTGGCTGCAAACTATGACAATTTGGACACAAAATCCGTAAATTCTCTAGTCTGTTGTCATTATGGTTACCATTAATGTGATCAAGCTCAACCGGTATGCGCCCGTCAGAAGACCTTTCACACCAGCCGCAAATTTCACACTTTGGTTGTTTAATACCAGTCTCGTATAGTCTTTTCTTCAATTTATAACTCTGAACTTGGCTGCCAAGCATAAGTAGCCTGTCCAATTCCGGCCTAGTATGCGTATGGTATGTAAGACCACGATTCCATCTCTGGCCGGTAAAATGACCCGTGTTCAACGCTAATTCAAGAATCCTCCTTTGGACCTGAGCGTAGTTGCCCCCAGCAGGTACAAGACCAAGCTGCTTAATAACAGCCCGAATACTATAGGAAACTTTCACGGCCTCCTTTAAACTTTCGTCAGTCCACGAGCGTTTTAATGGCATACGAAACTATTGTACAACAAGAACGTTTACCAAACATCGTTTTGTTAAGGTGTGGAGGCACGTATGGGAGTTGCACCCATCTACGCGGTTTTGCAGACCGCTGCGTAACTGCTCCGCCAACGCGCCATCTGGTGAAGATTATATCAGATATTCTATTTCAACGTCACTCTTGAAAAAACGCGCGCCTTTCTCTATAATCTTTGAAGTACGCGGGTGTAGCTCAGCTGTTAGAGCGCTTCCTTGCCATGGAAGAGGTCCAGGGTTAGAGTCCCTGTACCCGCACCAATATGTTTGAATTATGAGCCGTGAGGCTCTTTTTCTTTGCTTCAACGATAGACTTAAAGGGGTCGTTTAGCATGTAAGACAACTTTTTTGTCCTTTAGCTCAATGTTTGAAAGTACATATTCTAGCAACTTCTGTCGTAGGTCATCATCGCGCTCCTTAAACAGCATTTCTGCTCGTTGTGCCAAATCTAACAGATACGATGCGATTACTTAAAAGTCCTCGTTATCACTTGTTAAGCAACTTTAGGCGGTCATTCAATTCTTGCTGCCACTTTTTCTAGGTTAGCTGCAGTTTTATACCGTAGGACCTGTATAGTCTTCCGCCAAATTAGAACCTTTATCAAATGTGAAAACAAAGATGCGCAAACACGTGATATGATAACTATGTGTATAAGAAAGGGGGACCATATGTTGTACGTCTTGGGATGGTTACTAACTTTTGCGGGTATGGTCTTCACCTACTTTGGCTCTACTCTATCGATATTATCTATATTATTGATCCCCGGTATCTGTCTGATAGTTCTGGCGTTTATCGGAGACAATAACAAGCAGAAAAACGAACGGGCGCGGTTCCTAATGATGTCACAAGACGAAGCGCAAAGATATTTAAACGATGTTCAAGATCCGCAATTACGGATAAAATTAATAAAGGATTGGCGACAGAATCACATTTCAAAGAATTTATAAAGCTATATTCTTCAATGCCAAAATGTAACAATAATAATTCTAATCAGTAGCAATACTGCCCTTAGTTGCGAAACGTGCGGTGGCAATAAATCAAGTGCGGCGAGCAAAACATCGAGCATTTTTAAAATAGTTTTCTTTGTAACCATGTTTTTATGTGTTCTAGTCATATGATCGAGCTTCGCAGACAAAAGATCTTAGTTCAACCTTAGCGGTATTGTATTGTTCGGCCACAGCTGGCAGAAACAAAAAACAACAAAACACAACCCCATTCACTCCGACAACAGTGCAGTCTACGCCATAAGACTGGTTATGCGTTTTCATGTCACACAAACGCAGACTTCATTCAGCCCGCCCCACTTTTTTGAGAGTACAATAAATATAGGAGGATTTAGAATTATGTACGACTACAGAATGATGAACGGTTACGGTTATGACCCGGCTTTTGGGTGGGTTATGATGTTGTTTTGGGGAGTATTATTTATCATCGCAATTTTAGTTACGGTGCGACTTGTGCGGGGCTACGACCACCACTATGGACGATCGCATAGGCACGCCGCCCTCGATATCGCCAAGGAGCGCTACGCCAAGGGTGAGATCGACAAAGAGCAATTTGAACAGCTCAAAAAAGATTTAGAAAAATAACTATGAGCGAAAAACGCGGTCAATGGGAAAAACTTTCATCTAAAGTTCTTCATAAAAATCCCTTTTATTCCCTCGTAGAAGATAAGGTTATTAAACCTGATGGTTCAAGCGGTATCTACAACGTTATTGAAGGTATCAACGCTGTTTATATTGTCGCTCTAGATGAGGCTGACAATGTTTATTTAATCGGTCAGCATCGCTACACCAACAATAACTATTCCATCGAGGTACCGTGCGGACACATCGACAAGGGCGAGACGCCGCTTCAAGCCGCTAAACGCGAATTAACCGAAGAAACGGGTCTGGTTGCAACAAGCTGGAAATCACTTGGCGTAATCTACCCGTCTAATGGCATCGTCTGCGGACAGCATCACGTCTTCATCGCCAGGGGGCTAGCCGAGACCGACGACAACGACCAGGCGGAAGAAGGAATTACTAAGACGTACAAGGTTAAATTTACCGAAGCCATGGCTATGGTGAAAAACCGCAAAATCAGCGGTTCTGACGTTATTGCCTCTCTTACGCTTGCGGCCTTAGAACTTGGACTTTAGATTTCGTCGTTTTTCAGCTAATTTTAGACAAAACATGTTATTACTTGTAAGTAAGCATAAAAACAATTTAAGCGAGGGTATTTATGTCTGACGACACCACTAATAAAGACGCTAAACCACAAGACGATAGCCAAACAATTGATATTCCTGAAAAACAATCTCCTAAAACTCCAGATGCACCGGCCGACGTCGCCACTAAGCCTAAGCACACCCACTCAGCCCGCAAGCCAAAGAATTTATACGTTGGTATTCTGTCGGCTGTCGGAACTGTAGTGGTTTTGGCAATTGGCGCAGCTGGCGGCATCGCCCTCGACCAAGCTTTTTCGAATAATTCTAATTCGGCCAATATATCGACTGTCGACGGCAATGGTACGGTCGTAAACCAAACCGGCTCAATTGCCGCCATCGCTGCCAAAGTTAGCCCAAGCGTAGTGTCGGTCTTAACGCAGACCCAGGCTTCGCCGAGCGCTTACGGCGCCGGAACTCAAGAAGGCGCTGGTACCGGCATCATCGTCAGCAAAGATGGCTATATTATGACCAACAACCACGTTATCGACGGTGCTACATCGGTAACCGTTGTTGACAGCACCGGTCAGCAATATAACAACGTTACCGTGATCGGCCGTGACCCGCTCAATGACATCGCCTTTTTAAAGGTCAATGGCAGCAGCAATAACTTCACTCCAGCCACTCTGGGCAATAGCGCCACCATCCGTGTCGGCGAGCAAGTTATCGCCATTGGTAACGCCCTGGGTCAGTACAGCAACACCGTCACCAGCGGTATCGTTTCGGGTACCGGGCGACCAGTTACGGCCGGCGATTCAAACGGCCAGTCAACCGAATCACTAACCGACTTGATCCAAACCGATGCCTCGATTAACGCTGGTAACTCTGGTGGCCCATTGGTTAACATGGCCGGCCAAGTTATTGGTATCGATACCGCCACCGTTACTGGAGCCAACGGCATTGGCTTCGCCATTCCAGTTAACTCCACCAAAGGTGTCCTCGAGGGTGTCTTACAAACTGGCAAAATCAGCCGCGCCTACCTGGGCCTAAGCTACCTCAGCATCACACCAGACGTAGTTCGCCAATTTAACCTCAACACCAAGAGTGGCGCCTATGTCTACGCCAGCAGCGGTAACGCCATCGCTTCGGGCAGCCCAGCCGACAAAGCCGGTCTCAAATCTGGTGACATAATCACTAAAGTCGACAACTATACTGTCGGTGTTGATGGTGGGCTAAGCAGCATCACCGGACTCTACCGCCCAGGCCAAACCGTCACTATCACCTATTTGCGCGGCAGTTCAACGCACACCGTTCAAGTTACCTTCAGCGCCTACGGTAGCTAGTGATTCTGCTTAAGATTTACATCTGCGACTACTCTGTTATATTAATCGCATGACAGTGAAGGTCGACGTCGAAAAACTAACACACGGACTCGAAGACGGTATTGGACGCAACGAATCTTCAGATATCTTTATGTTGGACGTCTTTAGTCGGTTTCCAGTCGAACAAAGATTGCGGCTTACACCTTGCGGCTTAGTAGCAGCGGCTGTTGATGTCTATGCTCGCCGCGAAGGTTTTGAATCCCGACTTTTAATATCGTCACCAAACCTAAAACACAACCCAGAAGCACAGCATGTTATGGCAGCTATCGAGGACGATATCAATAACCCTACCGTAATTGACGCCTCGATTAGCCGCTTACTAGAGGATACAGGGTTGTCCGTGGCCTACGAGCAAGCAGCCCATCAAGAACTATTTCCTAAAGAGAAAATTATAGTTTTTGATTTATATAGTCCTCATACCGCAGTGAACTGGCTGGTATCGGCCGTAGAAAAATTTCGTAAAACGAGACATGCCCTGGCTTACAGCTCCTACTATACCTACATTGGCCCCGACGGTGTCCCTTATTACGTTGGCGGCTCACTGTTTGACGAGTCTTCCGAAGAACTAAGGCAGATCTACGGCGCGTTCTATAATCCCGACAACCTTCAGACATGGACACCACCTAAACACGTCATAGATGGCGCCGAGGCGGTAGCCGAAGCTATTCCACCCGGTGCTATCCAAATTGACTAGTGATAATCATCTGTTTTAAGGTATAATAGAAAATTGTTACGGGCAATTAGCTCAGTTGGCTAGAGCGCACGATTCACATTCGTGAGGTCACAGGTTCAAGCCCTGTATTGCCCACCATAATATTATTTACGCGGGTGTAGCTCAGCTGTTAGAGCGCTTCCTTCCCAAGGAAGAAGTCCAGGGTTAGAGTCCCTGTACCCGCACCAAAAAGTTAGGATGAAAAGTTAGGGTGATATGAATTCAGTTATTGTTTTTTGTGCAATTTATCTTATTTTTGTAGTTGGACTAGTGGCGGCTGGTTATTGGCTAACCTTGCCAAAGAAGCAAAAAATATCCGTCGCGGTGTTCGGTATCATAACCCTGCTGGTGTCGTTTATTTTAGCTAAAATCGGCGGTGCTTTGTTTTACGATGCCCGACCGTTCGTGTCCGACCATGTTATGGCCCTATTTAAATACACCGCCGACAACGGTTTTCCGTCCGACCACACCTGGGTAACGGCAAGCGTTGCGCTGGCAATTCTTACAGTTTCCAAAAAATGGGGTATCGGCCTATTGGCTGGCTCGATTATTATTGGTGTGTCTAGGGTTTTGGCGAATGTCCACCACCCAATCGACATCATCGCTAGCCTGGTGTTCGCAGCAATAGGCGGTGCTATCGCCTATTACGCGACACCTAAGATTTTGAACCGTCTAAGCAACAAGCGTTTCTTTGACACGTCGCGAAGTAAAGAAGTATAGCGCATATAGGCCATAGATCACTAGGGTAAAAACGATACTAGCAATAAGGCTGACGGCTGAATCATTTTTGTTTGAAGCGAAGTTAACAATGTTCTCTAGTATGGTGTAAAAAGCACCCAAGGCGAGAGTGCCGATGGCCAACCATTTGCCAAGCTTCTTTTGCATAGCTACAAACACGACAGTCGTAAAGAAGGCGGCGGCAAGGATCGGCGCAAAGATCGCGCTAATAATAGAGTCGGCACTGGCGCTGACCGAAATTGAAGTAAAGAATACGCCTAGGTAGCCAAGACCGGCCAAAGCAAAGCCGATCGTAAATACTAGCAACCAACCCTTAATGCCCTTAAGCGATTCGGCGTGAACAACGTACTGCACCGGTGCGGCTTGCGGCTGACCGAAATATTGCTGATTAACCGGCTGCTGTTGGTAGGGTGTACTCGGCGCAACCGGAGCCGGTCCGTACGTCTGCTGCGGCTGAGTTTGGTTTTCTGGCTGAGACTTGTCTTCTGGCATAATACCCTCGTATTTGATTATTTTGTCCTAATAATTTTCAGTATAACACAAGCAAGTTCGGCGTCCATTAGTATTATTGCGGCCGCCCGGGTTGTCCTGTATTATCTAGTAATAACCATAAGCAAAATAACAAAATGACAAAACTGCTCGGCTTCGCCAGATTCCGTAAAACCTTTGACCGCGACGTGCGCAAGACTGAGCGCCAGGCTGTTAGCATTACCAAAAGTATTATTAATCGGCGGCGCTATAACCGTTTTATACGCATTTTGGGGCCTGGCATTATCACTGGTGCCGCCGACGATGATCCGTCGGGAATCGCTACCTATTCACAAGCTGGCGCCGGGCATGGACTGGGTCTTTTGTGGGCTTTTCCGCTCATGTTGCCACTGCTCATGGCCGTTCAGGAAAGCTGCGCCCGCATCGGCGCGATTACCGGCAAGGGTTTAGCAGCGGTCATTAAAGAAAACTATAGTCGCAAATTGCTTTATATGTCGGTGGCGCTGGTAGTTGTCGCCAACACCATAAACATTGGCGCCGACCTGGGTGCTATGGCCGCCACAACCCAATTGTTTGTGAATATTCCGTTTGTTGTGCTATCGATTTTTTATGCGGTTGTCATTATTTTGCTGGTGATTTTTGTTAATTATCGAACCTATGCCAAAATTCTTAAATGGCTGGCTATTACGCTGCTGGCCTACCCTTTGACGGCCTTTTTAACAAATCAAGATTGGGGCCAAGTTTTCGCTCACACCTTTACAACTGTGCCGTCGATGGACTTTAACACGATATATCTGTTTGTCGGTATTTTAGGAACCACAATTTCGCCTTACCTGTTTTTCTGGGACACCTCGGAACAAGTTGAGGAAGAAATTTCGAAGCACAATATGAAGCAAATTCGCTCGGTACCAGAGGCGACTCGGCGCTATTTGCATAAACTGCGCATCGATAATTTCGTTGGCATGGGCCTAGCGAACGTCACAGCCTGGTTCATTGTTATCGCCTGTGCGGCAACCTTGAACCACAGTGGCATCACCCAAATCAACACTGCCGCCGACGCTGCCCGCGCTCTAGAGCCGTTAGTGAATGGCTTTCCGAACGCCGGTTTGATAGCCAAGCTGATCTTTTCGGTTGGTATTATCGGGCTTGGACTGCTGGCGGTGCCGGTTTTGGCTGGATCTTCGTCGTACGCCATTACCGAGGCCATCGGTTGGAGAGAAGGCCTGTACCGCAAATTTAAACGAGCCGCTGGTTTTTACGGTGTTATCATCGCCGCCACTGCCGTTGGACTATTGATTAATTTCTTAAATATCGATCCGATTGCCGCCTTAATTTTTACGGCCGTATTTAACGGTATCGCGTCGGTACCACTGTTATTTATGCTGATTAAGATCGGTAACAATCGTGCAATTATGGGCGATTATCGCAACGGACGTTGGTCAAAGATTGGCATTTGGTTAGCGCTAATAGTTATGACCGCCTCGGTCTTGGCGCTATTCTACTCGTTGGTTACACCACACTAATTATTAGTTGACGTACTATTGATGATGATCACGAAGTCGCTGTCCGATGTCACACCGTCTGGCAGTGGGCTGGTTGTAGCGGTTACGCCGAGTTCTTTTTGCAGGGCCGCTAGGGTCTTTGGCTTGGCGCCATTAGAGTGATCGTAAATCGTGTATTCGCCAGAACCGGCAGCGCTACTTGGGGCGTCACCGATATCGGCTACGGTGTAACCTTCTTTTTCAAATTTGGTCTGCAAATTACCGGCCGCACCCGCGACACCAGAGGCGTTATAGATTGACACGTTGGCCGCCTCACTCACGACCGGGTTGGTCGACATTTGTTTGGCGAGGTACGAAATTATGTCATTGTAGTCCTGCGTGCCAGCAAGCGGCACCACCACGCTCTGACCATCGATCATGCCGGTTGTCACGACCGAATGGCCGTCATCTACCAGACTAACTGACTTGATGTTGCTGGTCTGGATTTTGTGCGCGGCATCGAGCAGTGTTTTAATTTCGCCGCCAGACAAGCTCATTGATATGTTGTTACCAAAGGCATCGAGCAGATTGTTGAGGGCCAACGGGTTTGCCAACACGCTAGCAGTGGTGGCTTTTTTCTGCAAAGCAGTTAGAATCTTTTGCTGGTTCATCTGGCGGTCAAAATCGCCGCGTGCCAGACCAAAGTCGCGATAAGAATACAAACCAGCATCGCCCCTGGCGCGAGCCAAGAAAAGAGCCTGAGTCCCGTCTATATGATATGTACCATCTTTTGGATAATAAACGTTCTTACAGGTATAAGGACCATTCGGACAGTCCCAGTCAAAGTTGGTGTCATAAATACCGCTGGCGCCATCGCCGACAATATTAACGTCAATACCACCAACGGCGTTAACCGTATCGCGTAGCACCGTATAGTTAGCGTGCACGTAGTATTGCGGTGTAATACCGGTCACTGTCGCAACCGTTTGCATCAAGGCTTCGGCTCCGGCTTGGTCGGTCTGCTTATAGTCGCTGCCCGGGTTAGAGCCGCTGTTGATCAAGCCCGAGGCACACTCGTAAACAGCGTTTATCTTAGCGTTGTTGCCGACTTCACAGTTATCAACCGCCACCCACAAGTCACGTGGAATACTCACCATGCGGACCGTTTCGGCCTTTTGATCCAGGCTAACCAGTAAAATTGAGTCGGTTAGCCATAAACCACCACCGCCATCGGCTTGTTGGTGAGCGGCGTCATCTTGCGAAGTACCGAATACTAAAATATTAGTTCGCCCCTGATCGTCGGTTTTGAGCGGCGTACCGGGTGTAATCAAGCTAAGGATATTACCGCCGTTAAACACACCGTTCGAGACAAAGAAGGCTTTGGCTGCCAAAAAGCCGCCAACTCCAACCACAGCTAAAATAACCAGCGTAATTGGCCAAAAAATCAATTTCTTGCGCCTGCTCCAGCGCTTTTTAGGTGGTTTATCGCCACCGCGGCGACCGCCGCCAATGCCAGAACGTCGGTTTTTGTCATCTCGACGACGGCGCGAGCGGTGAAAACCGAATCTGCGCTTTTTGACGTTAGCGCCAGGGATATCACCATCCGACAAGGCGCTCAAAGAAGCGCGCAAATCATCATCAATTTCTGGCTGCTCACCGACCCCAGAGAAATTAGCATCTACCTGCGACTGACTTGGTCGCAGTGCCGGATAATCATTAATCATTGAACGACGCGGCGCCTCAGTTGGTGCCGAAGATAGCTGCGGACGACCCACAGATGGCCGACCGGCCGAAGGCAACTCTACACGAGGCCGTCGACGGACGAATCCGTCAATATTGGTGTACTGATTAGACTTCATAATCGCTCATCTAAGTATGCCAGTAGCGCTTAATTTGGTCAATCGTCATTGCTGACGAAACTTGCCTTTTTGCGGTTCCAGCGCTTGATCAACAGATCAATTATTAAACCGATGACTATGCCGCCAATCACGCCCATCGTAATCGCCATCACCGGATGACCTTCAAATATTCTACCAGCACCTATACCAATGATGGTCGAGAAAACTGACCAACTGATAGCGGCAAAAGCCGTCAGAGCCATAAAGCGGCGGCGTGGATAGCGCAGCGCCCCGGCGGTCATATTTACCGCCACCCGGCCAACCGGTATATATCGAGCCGCAATAATAAACGACGAACCTTGATTTTTTAGTGCCGATTCGGCCCAATCCAATACAGCCCTAGCTTGTGGTCGACGAAAAATCAGCAAATCCCTGGTCTTCACCCGACTACCTATAAAATAGGCTATCTGGTCACCGCTAAAAGCACCCAGCGCGGCGCAGACAACAACCACCCACAAAGCCGGCGACCCCGCCGAAACCGATAAAGACGCTAGGGCGATAATAAACGATTCACTAGGAATCGGCGGGAAGAAGCCATCAATCGCCGCAAACAAAAAACCAATCAAAAATACCAGAGCGTCGTTCATCTGGCCAAAGTTAATATCGCTCAGCCCAAACAAACTGTCGCCCGCGGCAGCAAAAAAACTAAAATCGAACAAATTCAAAAGTAACACGCTACTACTTATTATGAAGTACTTGCGGCAAACAAACAACCGCCTCGCCAATAAATAAAAACCCGACAATCAACTTGTCGGGAATCATTAACTATTTGGTGGCGCCACCTGGATTTGAACCAGGGACACAAGGCTCTTCAGTTCGGCTCCCACACCTTACGGACTCCTGCCCACCCCCGATATCACACGGCTTCACACACGCACGCGCAGGCACATTCTCGGCCTCGTTGCCGTCAAATGCTGCCGTCAAGAACCCACGGAGGCAGATCGGGACACCACGCTCGTCGAACTGGTGATCCTGCGCCATGAACTTCGGGCCGCCCTCACCCAGAAGCTCCGGCGCCTGTCCTTCCCCCTGAACCTGCTCCCGTCAACGCCGCTGACCGAAACCAAGGAGGCCGCATGAGCGAACTACTGCCGGACCCCGAGCTGGCGCGCTGGGAGGACCCCGTGCAACCCGACCAGCTGGCGCTCGGTGAGATCCGCGCCGAGACGTTTGACGTGTCGGCCGTGCCGCCTGGCAAGCGGGCGGTCATCTACATCCGGGTCTCCAGCGCAGGCCAGGTCAACACCGACTACGACCCTGAGGGCATCTCGCTGCCCGCCCAGCGCAAGGCCTGCCACCACAAGGCCGACCAGATGGGCATCGCCATCATCGACGAGTACGTCGAACCGGGCCGCAGCGCCACCGAGATATCCCGCCGCATCGCCTTCCGCCAGATGCTGGCCCGCATCCGCGCCCAGCAAGACGTCGACTACGTCATCGTCTACAAGCTGTCCCGCCTGGCCCGCAACCGCTACGACGAGGCCTTGGTCGGTGTCGAGCTGGCCAAGTTGGACATCACGCTAGTGTCGGCGACCGAGCAGATCGACGGCTCCCCCGTCGGCCAGCTGATGCAGGGCATGCTGGCAGTGATCAACGAGTACCAGTCGCGCGAATCCGGGGCCGACATCGCCTACAAGATGGGCGAGAAGGCCAAGCACGGTGGCACCCTCGGCCTGGCCCCACTCGGCTACCGCAACGTCATCGACACCTTCGAGGGCCGGCAAATCCGCACCGTCGCCACCGATGAGGAGCGGGCACCCTTCGTCAAGCTGGCCTTCGAGCTCTTCGCCACCGGCGAGTACACGCTCGCCGCTCTCGCCGAAGAGCTCACCGACCGCGGCCTGCTGACCCGCTCTTCGGCGCGGCGCACAGCCCGTGCAGTGTCGGCCAGCCAGCTGCAGCGCCTGCTGAAGGACCGCTACTACCTGGGCATCGTCAACTACAAGGGCGAGGAGTTCGCTGGCCGACACGAGGCCCTGGTCGACGAGGAGCTCTTCGACCGCGTCCAGGAGATCGTCCGCACCCGCGGCCACTCCGGCGAACGCCGACGCCTGCACCACCACTTCCTGAAGGGCACCGTCTACTGCGGCGAGTGCAAGCGGGTCCGCGGCGTCGACCAGCGCCTGTTGCTGCAGCGAGCCATCGGTCGCCACGGCGGCGAGTACTACTACTTCTTCTGCCCGAACCGCCGCGACGGGACGTGCCACCAGCCCTTCCACGACCTGGGCCGCGTCGAAGAGGCCGTCGAGCGGCACTACAAGCGCAAGCGCTTCTCGGCCGAGTTCATCGCCCTCGTACGCCGCATGATGGACGAGGCGGTCAGCGACCAGGACGAGGCCCAACGCCTCCTCAAGCAGCAGCTCGACGAGCAGATCGACCGGCTGGACACCCAGGAGGAGAACCTGATCGACCTGGCCGCCGACGGCGAGCTGCCGCACGACAAGATCAAGGCCCGACTGTTCAAGATCCAGCGCGAGCGCGAGCGGCTGACCGAACAGGCGGCGGTCGTCGACACCGACCTCAAGGCCGGTCAGCGGGTCATCGACGATCAGCTGAACCTGCTGCGCGACGTCTACCGGCTGTACATGAAGGCCGGCGAAGAGAACAAGCGGCGCCTCAACCAGCTGATCTACAAGGCCATCTACGTCGAGGACTTCACCGACACCGAAGTCACCGGCAACGACATCAAGGACCCCTACGACGCCCTCTACGCCGGGCAAGCGGCGTTCGACGCCGTGGGGCGACAGAACAATGCCGAGCAGGCCACTGCCGCCTACCGGCGCGCCCACGCGGCCAACCACGCCGACAAAGACGAAGGGGCGGTCCACTTGGACCGCCCCGACACTCCCGCTGCGCGTTGGGCCTCGTGCTTCACCGCCGCGTTGTCGGGCGGGGGTTTGACTAAGCCTCAAATGGTGGACGTCCTGCGATGCTACGCAAACCCCCAGGAGTGGCAGAGCCGCAGGTCAGGGACGATTCGGGCGCTGATCGAGGCTCGGACACCTGATGAGAGTCAAACCCCGCGAACACACCCCCGCCGCTTCACTCGCCTAACGAACGAGCAGGTCACCGCCCTACTCGAGGCCTACCGGGCCGGAGAGAGCACCTACCAGCTCGCCGAACGCTTCGGAGTCCACCGTCAGACGGTGGCGGCGACGCTACGCCGGGCCGGCATTGCGACCCACGGGCTGGAGCGCGTCGAGCTGACCGACGAGCAGCGTGCCGAAGCGCAACGGCTATGGAGCGGCGGTGTCTCGTACCACCAGATCGGTATCACCCTCGGCGTCAGCGAACGGGCGGTGTCACGAACGCTGAGGCAGGGCTAGTGGCGGCCGCTGCTCAGGGACGAGCCCGGATGCACTATTGGCTATTCTCCCTTGGAAACATCGGACATTTCCAGTTCTACCTGATCTCGCGAATCCGCTGATTGGCGTAATCCCCGACATAGACGGCGCCTGACGAATCCACGGCCACGCCGTCCGGACCCTCGAACTGGGCGCTGGTGCCCGTGCCGTCTGCAAAACCGTAAACCCCCGAGCCCGCCAGAGTCGTCACGACACCAGACGAAGTAATCTTGCGGACTCGCTGATTCTTTGTGTCACCGACGTAGACATTGCCAGACGAATCCACTACGACACCAGCCGGAAAATTGAACTGGGCGCTTGTCCCAGTACCGTCCGCGAACCCAGCCACGCCCGAGCCCGCCAGAGTCGTCACGACACCAGACGAAGTAATCTTGCGGATGCGGTTGTTGCCGTAATCCCCGACGTAGATATTGCCCGAGGAATCCACCGCCACCCCAAGTGGCGTACTGAACTGGGCGCTTGTCCCAGTGCCGTCCGCGAACCCACCCACGCCCGAGCCCGCCAGAGTCGTCACGACACCAGACGAAGTAATCTTGCGGATGCGGTTGTTAGCTCCGTCCGATACGTAGACATTGCCGGAAGAATCCACTGCTGCCCCGTATGGATAATAGAACTGGGCGCTGGTGCCCGTGCCGTCTGCGTAACCAGCCGTGCCGGAGCCAGCCAGAGTGGTCACGACACCAGCCGAAGTGATCTTACGGATGCGGTTGTTATATTCGTCCGCAACATAGAGCGTGCCGGAGGAGTCTACCGCGACGCCATACGGACGGTTGAACTGGGCGCTGGTGCCTGTGCCGTCTGCAAAACCGGCAACCCCCGAGCCGGCCAGAGTGGTCACGACACCGGCAGCAGTGATCTTGCGAATGCGGTTGTCGCCACTGTCCGCGACATAAACTGTGCCAGACGAGTCGACCGCGACACCGGCTGGACTACTGAACTTGGCAGCGGTGCCCGTGCCGTCTGCAAAACCGTAAACCCCCGAGCCGGCCATCGTGATCACACCGGGCGGGCAGGTGCCTGCGGTTGGCGTGTTGATGGCATCTGTCACGTAGTAACTGGCTCCGCTGGCGGTGCCAGTTAAGCAAAAGCTATTGCTCGCGTTCGTGTAGGTGTATGTGAAAGTAGTGCCTGGGCTTGCTTTGAGTCCGGCTCCATCGTTCGACTGGGCAGCGGTAGCTGGATAACTGCCATTCAAGGCGTTGTCAACGCCGAGTTGTTCTGCAGCACCGCTGAGGTCCGACTGAAGCGCGGCCACCCGCGCACGCTGCTGAACGCCGTTGTAAGCAACGATTGTGATGGCTGCCAAGATGGCAATAATGACGATTACGATTAAGAGCTCCACTAACGTGAAGCCGTCTCGCTGCGATGGTGTGTGTCGTTGGTGCAGCATTACTGCACTTAGTTATATAGCATGAGCGGGATTGAATCAAGTACATGGCGACCGAACCCCGACCGGATTCGTAAGACTAATCGTCCTGGAGCGTGATGACTGGATTGTGTCCGATCACGGTCACTGACTTCCTCGCACGCGTCAGCGCAACATAGAGGTTCCGCGGGTCATGCATCCGGCCGGCGTCGGCGACGATCACGTGGTCATACTCAAGTCCCTTCACAAGCAGGGTTCGCGACACGACCCTCGTCGCCGCTCTACGCCCACCATGCCGGACCCGAACTCGGACGTGCGCCAGCGAGTCGAGTGGCGTGGCGCCGGTGTCCGCAGAACTAGCGATGGCAGCAAAGGTGTCCTTCCAAGCTTCGCGTCTGCAGCCCGTCAGCGCCGGTGTGCGCCGGATCACCTCGGCGGTCTGGCACAGCCGTTCGTACGTCGGCGCCGCGAGGAGCTCGTCGAGGCCGCGGAGCACGTCCTCGAATCCCGGGCGTCGGAGATGGGAGACGGTCTGGCCGCGTTCCAACCGCGTCAGGAGCGGCCCGTCGAATTTCGAGAGACCGGTGAAACACTTCTTCGCGAACTCAGCAAGCCAGTGCGCGACCATCGGATCGCCCTCCGCAGGCAGTGTCCGGAGGCGTTCCTGCATGAACTTGCCCTCAACTTCTTCCATGACCGTGAAGCCGGCGCCGATGCGGCCAGCGTGTATGGCGACCAGGTGCTTGAGCGTGTCCAGCAAGACCACGCTCTCGCCGGGGTGCCCAGAGTTTCGGGCGGTGAACATGACTGCCGTCGGATCGGTCGGCACCCACTTCAGACCCTGAACAGCCTGCGCCGAGAAGTCGAACTGCTGGCCAGCGGCCATGAGCGGCCGGATGTCCAGCAGCCACTGACCAAGGGCAGGGTTGTGACCGACCCAGCGGTGTGGTGTCGGCGTCACCGCCAAGGCCGGGAAGTTCGGCAGCACATGCTCGTCCCACTGAGCAAGAGGCCCGGCGAACCTGAAAATCGCCTGGAGCGGATCGCCCAGGATCACGGTTCGTGGTATCGCACGAGCGAGAGCCAGGACGAGTTCGTGCTGGTCGACCGTGCAGTCTTGGTACTCGTCGATGAAGAGGTAGTCGAAGCTCACGCTGACCACCCGCTGAAGCGCGTGGGCCTGGGCGACGCGAGCCGCGCCATTGATGTACTGAGTCGACTGAGACCAATCCGGCACCTCTGGCACCGTGACACCAGCAATCCGGGAGTAGGCCCGCGCCAAAGAGAACGCCCAACTCGTGATGGTCTCGACTCGCGTCAGGCTCGTAGGCACCCGAAAGAGCTTCAGCCGCCGACGAATCGCGTCGACCCCTGCGTTGGTGTGCGTCAAGATCAGCGATCGCTCACCACAGCGGGCGGCTTCAGCGGCCGCGGCCGCCAGCAGGTGTGTCTTGCCTGTTCCGGCCGGCATCTCGACCGAGCACGGTGCTTCGGCTAGGACCTGCCGGGCGGTGGCGCGAAGGGCCTCATCCATGGGCCTCGTCGGCTTTGGTCGCCGCCTCTGTCTCCGGACCTTGGTAGATGGACTCCTTCAGCTGGTCGAGCTTCGCGAAGACCTTGTCGAGCGCCAGCGTCTGCCTGTGCTGCAGCAACCACTCCCCAAGCCGCCGCCCGTGGTCGACATCCTTGAACCACTTGCCGTCGATCATTGCCTTGGCGATACGGCTGCGGGCGGCGTCCAGCGAGATGCCTCCCGCAGCCCAGTCAGCCACCTGGAGGCCCGTCACCGGGTGCTCAAGATCAGCCCTACGAATGTCCGCCACCACCGTGTCGGCTGTGCTGCGCAACTCGACACCGAGTTCAAGCAACTTCGATAGTCCGCCAGCATCGAGTTCGGCGCAGACTTGCAGCTCGGTGTTCATCCCGTCGTCCCAGCGGACGACTGTCACACCTGCGGCCTCCGCCACGGCGACGTGCGGATCCACCGTTCGATCGTCGTTGTCCATAAGGGTCACGACTTCATACCCCATCGCCACCATTGCCGCCGCGCGAAGCGGGACTTCGGAACCACCGACGCAGTCCTGGACGGCCACCCCCTCGCCGGCGTGAGTGGTCAGCCCCGCAGCCGAGCGTTCGACATCCCAAGAGTCGAGCAATGCAAGCACCAGACCGTGCTCCGTCTTGCCTTCAGCAGCGATTACCCTCCGAGCTAGCAGCGCCGACGGCCTGCCTCGCCGAACCCGCTGAATGGGCTCGGACGACTCGGCAAGTGACGTGATCGTTACCTCGCCGGCGCGATTCTGGACCACCGCCAGACTGTCGAGCGGAGCCTGTTCGACGATGACCGGCGAGTGCGTCGTGACGATGACCTGCGAGTAGTCATCGGAGTCGAGGTACTTCAAGAGTCGGACGGCACGGTGCGGTTCCAGGCCGCTCTCCATCTCGTCGATGACAGCGACCGACCGGTTCCCTGCGGCAAGCTGCTGGACGGCGAGACTGGCCAGACGCCGGCTGCCGAGCCCGTAACTCGTCAGTGGTACGACGTCTTCGTAGAGGGCGAGGTTGGCGCCCATCGACGATCGAGACGTATCAAGGCCCGGCCGGATCGCTGCGAAGCGGCCGCCGCCGATCTTGTTTGCCCGCTCCTGAACCTGTTGGGCAACGCTCATCAGCCCGGCGTTATCGTGGTCGGCAAGCGCGTCACGGGCTGCTCGCGAGGCCGCCGCAAGCGCCTCGCGTTCACAGCCGTCCTTGGCCGACATCCGGCCCAAGGCCGACGTGCGCGTCCAGCGCAGCTGGGCGTCGGTTCGGTCGTCGACCTTGAAGGTCGAGAAGGCCCGCCGCTGGCTCTGGGACATCGGCTGTGAGTCGCCGTCGACGCGCTCGACCGTCCACTGCGGGTCCAGTGTTTCGGCGGCGGTCAACCGCACGATGAGGCAGCTCTCCACCCCGTCATCCGGGTCCTGCTGCAGTTCGCCGTTCGCGTCCAAGCCGCTCAGCCAGAGGCCGAACGCAGAGTCCTTCACCAGGTCATCCGTCAAGTCGGTCAGCACCGCCTTGATGACGATGGGCTGCGTGACGTCGACACCGAAGAAGTCCGTGTCGTCGAACGGGATCGCCCAGCGGTCACCGAGCAGATAGTGGACGGCTTCGAGGATCGTTGACTTGCCGGTATCGCCCGGGCCGATGAGGGTGATCAGGCGCTGGTCGACCGGCAACTTCCAGTCCAGAGATTTGATGCCGCGGAAGTGCTCGATGATCAGCCGCCGGATCTTCATGGCTACTCCTCGCCCCCGCTTGAGCTCAGTCCGAAGAACCGCTCGAAGAAGGTGCCGAGTTTCGACAGCACGCGTTGCTTCTTCTCGCCGTGACCGCCGCTGGCCGAGAACCGCGTGGCTGGCGGCAGCACCTTGGTGATCGCGGTGCCGGTCGTCTGCACGGCTCCGTCGCGGAACGCCGTCGCCACGAAGGCTCGGGTCGCTTCGGGGCGAAGGTTCTCGGTCTCGATGATGTCGTTGAGCTCGGCTTCGCGGCGGGCTGCGACGTAGGCGCGCCACGCTTCGTCAAGGTCGCCGTTGGCAGAGACGGAGTCGACGAAGTCCTCGATGAGGTCCTTCTTGTTGCGCAGCGACGGGCTGGAGTCGATCGCCCGGGTGATGTTGGCGCGGATCTCGACGTCGCTGCCGTCGCCGTGGGCGCCCCGGTACTGCTCGACCAGCAGGAGGATGTAGTCGACGTTGATCTCGACCTGCTTGATCAGCTCGATCTCGAAGACGACGTCGTCGTTGATCTGCTCCTTGTCGGCGCCCTTGTCACGCCGGAAGTCGGCGTACAGGTCGAGGTAGATGCTGCGGTAGTCCTGCACCTGCCGCTCGGTCAGGATCTCGCAGCCGGCGAAGTCGTCGAACGAGGTCAGGATGTTCTGCAGCCGCAGGATCTGCCCGAACAGGGCGATGAAGGCCTTCTGCGCCGACTCCCCGACGATCGCCGTGCCGAGCGGGAAGCGCTCCAGCAGCTCGTCGACCTTCTCGCGGTATTCCCCGTAGTACTCGCCGTACGGCTTGAGCAGGACGATGCCGCGGGCCTCCCGGTTGCCGAACAGGGCGATGGCGTCGTTGGTCGCCTGCTCCAGGTCACGGAAGGAGACGATGTTGCCGTAGGTCTTGACCGAGTTCAGGATCCGGTTGGTGCGTGAGTAGGCCTGGATGAGACCGTGGTTGATCAGGGCCTTGTCGGAGAATAGCGTGTTCAGTGTCGTGGCGTCGAAGCCCGTCAGGAACATGTTGACGACGATGACCAGGTCGATCTGCTGGTTCTTCAGCCGCAGCGACAGGTCCTTGTAGTAGTTCTGGAACTTATCGGACGAGGTGTCGTAGCTGGTGCCGAACAGGGCGTTGTAGTCGCCGATCGCCGCCTCGAGGAAGTCGCGTGAGCTCTGGTCGAGGGCCTCGGTTTCGAAGCCCTCCTCGTCCAGATAGTCATCCCCCTCCGCCTCGTTCGGCGCGTAGGAGTAGATCATGCCGATCTTGAGCCGGCGGTCTAGCGGCAGCTCCTGTTGCTGGCGAGCGAACTCGCTGTAGTACTTCTTGGCTGCCTCGATGGACTGGGTGGCGAAGAGCGCGTTGAAGCCGCGCACCCGGGTGGCGGTCTTGATCTCTTCGACCCGGTTGCGCCCAGCGGCAACCTCGCTGACGTTGGCGATTCGCTGGTGCACGTAACCGCTGCTGCGCCGGGTCTTCTGGTCGAAGTGCTCCAGCGTGTAGCCGACCACCTCGGCGATCCGGCGCGAGTCGAGCAGCGCCCGCTCGGTGTCGATGGCCGAGACCTGTTTGTCGGTCAGGCCCTCAGCCACCTTGATGGTGTTGACGTAGTCGATGCGGAACGGCAGGACGTTCTTGTCGTTGATCGCGTCGACGATCGTGTAGGTGTGCAGCCGCTGCCCGAAGGCCTGCTCGGTAGTGCGCAGCCGCGGGTTGCCACCCGTCCCGGCGTTGGCGGCGAAGATCGGCGTGCCGGTGAAGCCGAACAGGTGGTACCGCTTGAAGGCCTTAGTGATGGCCGTGTGCATGTCGCCGAACTGTGAGCGGTGGCACTCGTCGAAGATGATCACGACGTGCCCGTCGTAGATGGCGTGCCCCTTGTTGGCCGTGATGAACGTGGCCAGCTTCTGGATCGTCGTGATGATAATCCGCGCGCCCGGGTCCTCGAGCTGCTTCTTCAGCACCGAGGTCGAGGTGTTGGAGTTGGCGGCGCCCCTCTCGAACCGGTCGTACTCGCGCATGGTCTGGTAGTCCAGATCCTTGCGGTCGACGACGAACAGAACCTTGTCCAGGCCAGGCATACGCGTGGCCAGCTGGGCGGCCTTGAAGCTGGTCAGGGTCTTGCCGGAGCCCGTGGTGTGCCAGACGTAGCCGCCGCCGGCCACCGTGCCGTACCGCTTGTAGTTGCTCGAGATCTGGATCGTCTGCAAGATCCGCTCAGTCGCCGCGATCTGGTACGGCCGCATGACTAGCAGCATCCGGTCAGCCGTCAGGACGCAGTAGCGGGTCAGGATGTTCAGCAGCGTGTGCCGGGCGAAGAAGGTGCGGGCGAATCCGGTCAGGTCCTGGATCGGCTTGTTGGTGCCGTCGGCCCACCACGAGGTGAACTCGAAGGAGTTGGACGTCTTCTTGCGTGCTTGGGTCGCCCGAGAGGTGTCTTGCAGGTGCTGGCGCCGGGTGGTGTTGCTGTAGTACTTGGTCAGCGTGCCATTGCTGATGACAAACAGCTGCACGTAGTCGAACAGCCCCGAGCCAGCCCAGAAGCTGTCCCGCTCGTAGCGATTGATCTGGTTGAACGCCTCGCGGATGTCCACGCCCCGGCGCTTCAGCTCGACATGCACCAGCGGCAAGCCGTTGACGAGCACTGTCACGTCGTACCGGTTGGCGCGCCGCGCGGCGCCCTCCCCCGCGCCGACCTCGTACTGGTTGATAACTTGCAGTCGGTTGTTGTGGACGTTGGTCTTGTCGATCAGGGTGATGTTCTTGGTCGACCCGTCGTCGCGCTTGAGCAGCTGGACGTAGTCCTCCTGGATCCGGACCGTCTTCTCCACGATCCCATCGCGCTCGCCGGCGATCCGCTCGCTGAAGAACCGATCCCACTCGGCGTCGCTGAACTTGACGCCGTTCAGTGCCTCCAACTGCGTGCGCAGGTTGACGATCAGATCGGCCTCGGTCCTGACAGGCAGGTACTCGTAGGCCTGCGACTTCAGAATGCTGATGAACTCGGCCTCAAGCGCAGCCTCCGACTGATACGCCGCCGCGCCAGCTAGCTCAGGCAGGTACTCGGCGACGACGGTGCTCTCGGCGCTGACTGCGATCGGGTCGTAGTGGACCGGCATGCTCTCGCTCACGCCGACAACTCCTTGAAGGTCAGTAGGCGATCGCGGTAGTGCTCGTACTGCTTGCGACGAGCATTGAGCTCCGCGGGAAGCCCAACGCTGAGGTCGTTCACCAGCGCGTCGAACCTGTCGAGCATCGCCACGATCTTGCGCTGCGCATCGAGAGAGAGCACCGGGATCGGGTAGTTCTTGACCTTCTGGGCGTTGAGGTTCGACTGCGACCCCTCGCCCATCGCCTTCAGGCGCTCGTACTCGTTCGCGATCCAGTGGAAAACAAACCGGTAATCTGCCTGCTCCGGATCCACTTGCAGGTTGCAGCAAGCCTGATTTGTAGTCAACGGGATCGCGTTGACGGCAACTTTGGCCGCCGTCGCGCCGTACATGGCCACGATGACGCAGTGCGCCGGGATCCACTTCGCAGCAGAGCTGCGGAGACCCTCGTCCGTGATACTCATGCCGGTTGAGATGATGTCGTTGTAATCCACCTCTTGTGTCCGCAGCCAAGGGATGTCACCGCCGTAGTACTCAGTACGCCCTGACGCCGGCGTCCCGCCTGACGTCACCTTCGTGCACACCGCGCCCAGCGTCGCCCAGCGCACGTCTCCGATCTCGGGAGACGTCAGAACTTGATTCCGATAGAAGGCATATTGAGTGCGACGAGCCTCAAGCTCCGCCTCAAGCTCCGCCTCAAGCTCCGCCTCAAGTGTCGTGAACAAGTCAAGCACACGAACAATCTCCCGTTGCACTTCGACAGGCGCAACCGGTATGCGAATCTTCGCAAGCGAATCGCCCGAGATGCGACGCACTTTCGTGCCGGTGATGTACCGCAGCTTCTGATTCTGAAACTGCTCAGATCGGAAGAAATACGCAACGTAGCGAGGGTCGAGGCTGTGCCGATAGATGTAGGCGTCACCACTGACCACAACCTCACTCTCGCCGATCCATGCCGTTGCTTTAGCTACCGACGCATCGTCTTCGCTTGTGGTCGCGATAATGAGGTCGCCAGGCTTCGCACGGCGAAGCTTCTCGGCAAGCGTCGGATCCGTATGGGAGACGGTCCTGCGCGTCCATGTACTGTAATGGGTGTGGATCTGCCCGTAGTGGATCGCCGGCGTTCCCTCTCCTGCGAGATCAGACTTCTGCAAACCGTTGCCTCGGATGAATTCGCCGACGTCACCGAGCATCTTGAGCGGAACACCCTCAGGGCAGAGCCGGTTCATCAACTCCTCGATGCGACTCATGAGTCCGCTCCCTGCGCCCGAAGGTGCGCACGACCGGAGACGTACGGGAAGACCCGGTCCCACGACTTGATCACGGTCACGAACCACTCGATGTCGTGAAGTACGTCAGCCATCGTCGTCTCAACCACGAGAACAGACTCGCCCGAGTCCTTGCTCCGCGGCGGCCGCCACCCGAACAGTCGGGCCCCCGTTTGCACCGGCCACAGGCTGTGCACATAGTCGTTGCGGCGCCTCGCCACAGCCTCGGCGTCATCCAGGAACTTGCCGATCCCGCTCCGCTGGTCGTCATCCCGCAGGCGAGGCATATCTCTCCTCGCACAAGCGATCAACTGCGTCGCGCTCAGCTGCGTGTGCTCGTCTTGGCGCGCTCCAACCAGCGCCTGGTAGAGCACGAGCACGCGGTACTCAAGAAGCGCACCCAAGAGAGCAATCCGCCCGATGGCGCCGTAGAAGTCTTCAGACTGAGGTCCGAGAAAGTTGAGGGGAACGCCGAACTCGTCTGGCTCGGTGCTCCAGAAGTGGCTGATGGGCTTCGGCGTCACCTCGCTCACGAGGCATCCTCCAGATCAGCGACGATCGCGTCGATCTGCTCACGGAGTTCGGCCTGGCGGGCGACAATCCGGGCAATCTCGGCGTTCAGCGCTGTTATGTTGACTGCCTCGCGGGTGTCCTCCTGTTCGACGTACGCGGACACTGAGATGTTGTAGGCGTTGGCAGCTACATCCTCATTAGGCACAAGCTTCGCGAAGTGCTCAAGATCCTCTCGGGCGGCGAAAGCATCGAGGACTCTTTGCTGATTCTCTTCGCTGAGCTTGTTCTTGTTGCCCTCGCGCACGAATTCGGCAGACGCGTCGATAAACAGGACGGCGTTGTCCTTCTTCGACTTCTTGAGCACGATGATGCAGGTAGCGATAGTTGTGCCAAAGAACAGGTCCGGCGGCAGCTGGACTACGGTGTCAACGTAGTTGTTGTCAATCAGGTACTTGCGGATCTTCTGCTCGGCGCCGCCGCGGTAGAGCACGCCTGGGAACTGGACGATCGCAGCCGTTCCGTTTACCGCCAGCCAGGACAGCATGTGCAGGGTGAAGGCCAAGTCGGCCTTCGACTTCGGCGCCAGGACACCGGCGGGCGCGAAGCGCGGGTCGTTGATCAGCAGCGGGTTGCTGTCGCCGTCCCAGTTGATCGAGTAGGGCGGATTGGAGACGATCGCCTCGAACGGCTCGTCGCCCCAGTGCGCCGGATCGAGCAGGGTGTCGCCGTGCGCGATGTCGAACTTCTCGTAGTTGATGTCGTGCAGGAACATGTTGATCCGCGCGAGGTTGTAGGTGGTCAGGTTGATCTCCTGACCGAAGAACCCCTGGCGGACGTTGTCCTTGCCGAGCACCTTGGCGAACTTCAGAAGCAGCGAGCCCGAGCCGCAGGCCGGGTCGTAGACCTTGTTCACGGCGGTCTTGCCGACCACCGTGATGCGGGCAAGCAGCTCGCTGACCTCCTGCGGCGTGTAGTACTCACCGCCGGACTTGCCTGCGGCCGAGGCATACATCTGCATCAGGTACTCGTAGGCGTCACCGAATGCGTCGATGGTGTGATCGCCGAAGTTGCCGAGGTTCAAGTCGCCGATCGCGTCGAGCAACTTGACCAGCTTCTCGTTGCGCTTGGCGACTGTGTTGCCGAGCTTGGCACTGTTGACGTCAAGATCGTCGAACAGGCCCTTGAAGTCGTCCTCGCTGTCGGCGCCGGAAGCGGATGCCTCGATGTTCTTGAACACTCGTTGGAGCGTCTCGTTCAGGTTCGCGTCGGTCTTGGCCTTAGCGCGAACGTTGACGAACAGGTCACCGGGCACGATGAAGAAGCCCTTCTCGGCTACGGTGTCGGCCCGGCCGTATTCGGCCTCCTTGTGCGACAGGTGCGTGTAGTCGAAGGCCGGGTTGCCAGCCTGCCGCTCCTGTTCGTTGAGGTAGGCCGTCAGGTTCTCGGAGATGAACCGGTAGAACAGCAGGCCCAGCACGTAGCTCTTGAAGTCCCAGCCGTCGACGCTGCCGCGCAGGTCATTGGCGATCCGCCAGATCGTCTTGTGAAGCTCGGCGCGTTGGCCTTCCTTGGTCGTCGGCGCCATCACCACGTCACCACCCTCGTGTTGGCGGCAGCGCTGCCGTGGTCAGTTGTCGATCGGTGGCTCATGGTCGGGTAGGTCTCCTCCACGCCGAAGGCGTGCGTTAGTGCTGGTGGGGCTCGCGATCAACGTAGCGGTGTGTGCCGACAGCGCTGGGCTACTTCGCCCCGCGGGTTGCTCTGCGAGCCGGTCGCCGGGCGAGAGCTCTCCTCAACCGCCCGCAGCGAACTGCCCTAATTGTACTCTGACCTGCAGGTTTGTTAAAGACAGCCGCCCCTCCGCGTGGTGAAGGTGTGTCCTCCGACGTTCCGCATCGGCCGGACGAGTGGTCCTACTGAGCCGCGCGAGTGGATCCGACAACGTTCGGCCACCCGTACCTCCGGTCGATCGCTAGCCTCGGACATGCCCGCTCGCGGGTGCCGGCTGCCACCGGCGTGCATTCAAGTTCCGCCAAGAAGCAACGTGGCCCGCCCCTTGAACGAGGAGTGGGCCACGTTGTCTCTGTGCGGGGCACACCATGCACCGGATCGACGGCGAGAGTGGCGCTACCGCTTCTTTGCGAAGAGTCCGAACAGCGTCGGGACCTTGCCCTTCGATGCCTGGCGCACAGTCCGCACCGCCGGCGAGTAGAGACCAAGGCGGTACTTCGCCCGCTGCTTCACCCGGCTGGGCTTCGTCCAGGCCTGCACCTGGCTGATCCCGAGCTCACGCTTCACCTGGCGCTTGACCTTCGTGACACCGAGGAGGGTCTTCAACGACGGCTTGCGGTAGCGGAGGAGCTTCATGGCTGGATGCTCTCACCGACCACCTACAGCGGTGGTCCGATCGAAGTTGACGCGTTAGGGGTGCCAGTCCAGGCCCAGCCGGGGCTGTTGCCGTCGGCGTAGTTGTAGAGGGTTGAGCCTTGAGTGATCATGAGGCCAGTGCCGTCGAGCGTGTCGCCAACGGACCATGAAGACGCCGGGGAGCTTCCGCAGTCGGATGAAATATCGACAACCACCGCACCGGCCGGGGCAGTAGCCGTCAGCGACAGACGATTCCACGCTCCCGCCGACACCGAAGTGATTGGTGTACCTAGGACCGCCGTTCCGACTAGTGCGCCAGCTGTGTCGTGCCAGTAAAGCCTCAGCGCCCATGCCCCAGAGAAGGTCTTGGATGAGCGGATGTAGGAGGAGAAGGTGTACGTAGTTCCTGCGGCGACGGGGAAGCCGGTTGTGTCCGTCCCGGCCGTATTCTGTGTGGTGTTGTAGAAGCCGGTGTTGCCTGAGCCACCCGTTGGCGCTGTCGTCCACGTCTTGCGGATATAGGTGGAAATGCCGACTATCGGACCGTCCGCTGCACCCGTGACGGACGTTGTGGTCCCGGCGCCTCCGCCTCCCCACCACAGCGGCTTCCACCCGGACGCGCCGCTGGCGATGGCTACCTGCGTCGCCCGAGGATCGTCCGCCAGATTCACTACGCACGCATTATCACGCGGCGTGTTGTTGGCCGACCCAACGGAGAACTGAAGAGAGCCTGAGGCGGCCGTTAGGCAGTACGTCGGCGGACTGGTTGAGTTGTTGGCGGCGTAGGTTAATGTCGTCGAGGGGTCCAGTTTGAGCAGGGTTGCCAGCGTCGCTTGGTCTGGCGGGTAGGCGCCGTTATCTACACGGTACAGCTCGAGCTTCTGTGCCGCTTGAGCCAAGTTTGCTTTGAGGGCTGCTGACTGAGCGTTGTTGGCAACCCCCTGGTAGGCCACGACTGAAATGGCGGCAAGGATGGCGATGACGACGATCACGATCAATAGCTCCACTAACGTGAAGCCGCCTCGCTGCGATTCGGGTTGTCTTCGTCGCCCAGCCATATGCTGTGTCTAGTTATAAAGCATGAGCGGGATTGGTGCAAGAGACACCTACGTTTAAACGCGATCGGACACCCGATCGGACACTTGACGATGCATTCGGGCCAGGTATAACAAGCGGCGCCTCCCCCGACGGTGCCTCGTCGGCGGCATGCGGCTCCCCTGGAGAACCATCCGGTTCGCCGGCCGCACCACCACCGAGGAGGCCCTCATGAGTGAGGCCCAGTCGCCCGGGTACGAGACGTCGTACCGGGTGCTGTCGGTTCGGATGAGCGATGACACTCGGGCTCAGCTCGAGGTGCTCGCGCAGCTGAACAACCGCTCCCTGACCGAGGAGACTCGCGTCGCGCTGGAGCACTGGACCGAGGTGTCGAAGTCCGACCCCAAGGTCAAGCAGCGGGCCGACGCGGTCCGCGCCGAGATCGAGCGCGAGGCCGCGACCAAGCGCAACGCGATCGCGGCCATCTTCGGCGAGACCACCGCCTCGGCGAAGATCCCCGACTCCCCCAAGGGTCGGAGCACCAAGCAGGCCGAGGCCGACAAGGCCGACGCCTGACAACCGGCAGCCGCCTTCGGGATCGAGAACGTTCGAGTTCTCTCCCGGGGCGGCTGCCGCGACTCATCACACCCTGTCGTCGCAGCTCACGCAGCCCTCGTTGGCGTCATGCGGTCACCACGAGAACCACCCGGTTCTCGGCCGCTCGCGTCAAGGAGGAAGCCCTCATGACCAAGGGCATCTACCTGCCAGCCGACGATTCGGCCCCGCTCGAAGTGCGGGAGTTCGCCGACTTCATGGACTACCAGTCCGTCGTCGGCGG
>DAIDKE010000004.1 GCA_027450165.1 Candidatus Saccharimonadota bacterium
GTTAACCGTGGTGATGAGGTAGACTTAACTAGTAATTGGTGGTAATCACCACCCGCAATTTTTAAAATTCTTACCGTGTCGATCTAGCAACAAGCTGGATGGACATCGAAGCGAGGTTTTCAGGCCCACTGACGATTGATGTGTCAGCTCAAAGTGCCCGGAAAACCTTACTTCGGTGCCCATGGCGCTGAGGAAATACCTGTTCCCATTCCGAACACAGAAGTCAAGCTCAGCCGCGGCGATTATACTGCCACAAGTGGGAAACTAGCACGGTGCCGAATTATAAAAAGGACTTCCTAATAGGAAGTCCTTTTTCTCTTGCCCGGATACCGCGGCAAGATAACTTACTCTCCGAATAGGAGGGCTTTTATCTTTTTCTGATGTTTTTATACTGGCGTGCAGAGGCTAATTCTCTATCTATGAAGCTCAAATCTGTACTTTTACGACATTAAGAATTAGTCGTAAAAACGTAAAATGACCCATCTCGCAGATTGGGTCATTTCTTTTTTTGTGGTGGATCTTTCGTAGTTACTTAAGATCCAAACAGGTGCATATTTATAATAACTCACGCGGCGCATATGTGCAACGGTACGATAAACATAAAATTGTGCTTATGTACATATTGACAAAATGCCCAGCTTATGCTAATATTTAACCATTACACATATCATGTGTGAGTTAAAGGAGAACAATAAATGGCAGGTACCAAAGCTGGTGGCAAACTAGCCGCTGAGAAAAACCTGGCGCGCGATCCTAACTTTTACGCTAAGATCGGTGCTAAGGGTGGCAAGAACGGCCACACTGGCGGCTTCGCCGCTAACCCAAATCTAGCCCGCATCGCTGGTGCTAAGGGTGGCCGCATTAGCCGCCGCCACAAAAAAATCGTCGAAGCTTAATTGCTTTGCGACAACCTAAAAAATAACCGCTCGAGTCTCGGGCGGTTATTTTGTTTTATTTGGCCAAATCGTAACGTCTAAGTTCGCAAATTCGCGCTTCATTAACGCGCCATTTATGGTTACAGGCTAGGCATTGATAGGTGAATTGCCTGATTTGATGACCATTAGCGGCGCAATTAGTGCAGGTACTGCGGGCGTGCAACCAATCACGATAAGTGTCCAGGTGATCTTCGATCATCTGTTCGCTAATCGTGAAGCCATATTCGGAGCCCAATTCTAGGGCCCGGTTCCAGGCGCTGCGCTCCATATTAACTAACGTAATGTCGTGGCGATAGTCGTTGTGGCCTAAGAGGCCATGTGAGAGCTCGTGTAGTATCAAGGCGGCCGAATCGGAGTTATCTAGTGGACCATAATAAAGCGTGCGCTCTGACGGTGACCACAGAAAATCATCACCAGCCTTAAACTGGATGGCCGGAAAATCCTTCTTTAGTTTAGCGACTAGCAAGACAATCGGTGGCATAGTAATAACATCCGTAAATAACGGCCTGCTCGGGGTGTTTAGCCTGAACAATTTTTGGCGTTGGAATATGTTCCGGTAGGTGTTTGTTCAGAATGTCTGTCAAATCTTTACCGTAACGGTCGAAGTAGGTGCCAACACTGCCGCCAATGATGATTACGTCTGGCTGCAGCATCGGTATGATCGCTAGAAAACCGCGGCTGATACGACCGGCAATCTGGCGCCAGGTGCGCTTGCTGTGAATGTCGCGGGCAAATTTGTGATATTTCTTGACGATAGCTCGGCCAGAAGCAAAGCTTTCCCATTGTTGGACTTTGCCCTTGTATTCAACTAGCATGTGTCCACCTTCACTATAGCGGACTCCTGGGTCAATCTTGCCCTGGGTTACAAAACCGGTCCCGATGCCGGTGCTAACGGTAACGTAAAGTGAACTTTCGGGAATTTTTTCTAGGCTGCGCGTTTCGGCTAGACCGGCCAAATTGGCGTCATTTTCAATCCAAACTGGCGCATCCCCTAAGACTCCAGCGAGTGTCTCTTGGGCGTGGAAGTTCTTCCACCCAAGGTTATTGCACCATACAGCAACGCCGTTTTTGATAATGCCTGGCAAGGCTATGGCTACAGCCTCGACGTCTTTACCGGCGTAATTATCGACTAATGTTTTACGTAATAGGTTGATATATTCGGTCTGATCTTTTGGTGTTTCGAAGCGAATGACATCGCCTAACTGGCCATCTTTTGAAAAGCTGGCGACAAGTGTTTTTGTGCCCCCGGTGTCTACAGTTACAATCATGGCTCTATTTTAACATTTAGCAAGGTTGGCAAAAATGGTAACTTTAGTTGCGTTTTTACCCATAAGAGGTAATAATAGTTTTATAACGGAGGTACACCATGTGGCGAAGAGTTTTAAATAGCCGACTGTGGATTTCGGTAGGGGTGGTGGTAATCCTAGCGGCGGCCTTGATTGGCGGCAGCATTTTAGTTCAAAAACGGGGTGAGCAGGCGCGAGCGCGTGGCGCCGAAGTTGCAGTTCAGCAGCAGAAAAATAGTGAAAATAGTGACAATAGTCACAGCCAGACCAGCTCAAACAGCAGCCAGTCTTCATCTGGTCAAACTGGGTCGTCTGACACAACTGCAACCGGTAGCGCAAATTCAAATAGCGCAGAATCAACACCGGTCACCGGGCAATTGCCGCAGACTGGACCGAGCGATTTTTTGGGAACGGCCTTGGTGCTGGCGATGCTGACGTTTAGCGCCGTATTATATTTGCGCTCAAGACAAGCTAATACTAGTAGATCTTTGACCTAAAGGCTTAACTGAGGTATAATAGTAGCTAATCGAGGAGCCGTATTTTAAATATGGCCCAAGAAATACATTTAAGGAAGGAATAATATTAACTAATGGCAAAAGCCCAAATAACAATGGACGAATTGCTCGCCTCAGAAGGCGACGGCGTCAAAAAAATAGCTGGAGGAGAGGTCATCGGCGGTACGATTTTATCGATCCGCAAGCATGAAATCCTAGTTGACCTTGGCGCACATGGTGTCGGTTTAGTGCCACGCCGCGAGGTCGGTTTTTCGCGCAACTTAAACGTTGGCGACGAAGTAACAGCTAGCATTGTTGATCCAGAACTAGAGAACGGTTACGTTCTGTTGAGTTTGCGTAAAGCCGCCAAGGATCGCGGCTGGGATGAACTGGCTGCAAAGATGGAGAGCGGCGAAATCATCGAGGTTTCACCATACGACGCCAACCGTGGTGGTTTGTTGGTTGAATACGATGGTGTGCGCGGTTTCTTGCCGGTTTCACAACTGTCGGCCGAGCACTACCCACGGGTTGGCTCAAGCGACAAGGAAGAAATCTTGCAACGCCTGAACGTCTTGATCGGTCAAGCTTTGAAGGTTCGAATCTTGGACTGCGACCGCAAGGCTAACAAGCTAATTTTTAGCGAAAAAGAAGCCATCAAGGATGGTCTAGCTGAGCGCTTCGAAAAACTAGCTGTTGGCGATGTTGTTACCGGTGTAGTAACTGGTGTTGTCGACTACGGCGCTTTCGTTAACGTTGATGGTATCGAAGGTTTGGTGCACATCTCAGAAATTAGCTGGGAACGTGTCAATAATCCTGCCGATTACGTCAAGGTTGGCCAGAGTATCGAGGCTAAAATTATCGCTATCGACAAGGACCGCCTAAGTCTAAGTATCAAGCAATTGAGCGAAGACCCATGGCTATCAGAAGTTGAGCAGTTCTCGGTTGGCCAAACTGTTGAAGGTACTGTAACGCGCATTACGCCGTTTGGTGCATTTGTTCAGATTAGCCCAGCCGTTGAAGCATTGGTTCACGTTAGTGAGCTAGGCGAAGGCGATGGGGCTGATCCAGAAAAGGTCTTCACTTTGAACGAGCGCAAAGAGTTTGTCGTGCTCGACATCGAAAAAGACAACCGCAAGATCTCGCTTGGTTTACCGAAAAAAGCCAAGAAGTAGTTAGATCACATTAAAAATTTGAGGACGTGTTTCGGGTAGAAAGGAGTATTTAAGACATGGCTGAGAAAATCGTACAACTAGCTGACTCAATCACTGTAGGCGAGCTAGCCACCACTCTAAATCTACCCGTTACCACCCTAATTGGTGAATTGTTTAAAAACGGCATTGCCGCAACAATTAACCAAAGGATTGATTTTGAAACGGCGACAATTATTGTCGAAGAGCTGGGGCTCGATGTCGAGCTCGAAAAGAAGGCAGCTGTTAATCACAGTGAGCACCATCTTCATGCGCCGTCGGCTAATGCCGTAGCGCGACCGCCGATTGTGGCCGTCATGGGTCATGTTGACCATGGTAAAACAAGCCTGCTAGACACTATTTTAGGCACTAAGACCGTTGCCGGTGAGGCCGGTGGCATTACGCAGCATATTAGTGCTTATCAGACAATTCGCAATGGTCGTCCGATTACCTTACTTGATACGCCGGGCCACGAGGCTTTTGCTGCCTTGCGTCAGCACGGAGCCGCATTAACGGACGTAGTGATTATTGTTGTGGCGGCTGACGACGGCGTAAAGCCACAAACCGTCGAAGCGATTCGCTTTGCCCGTTCGGCCAATGCCAAAATCGTTGTTGCCATTAATAAAATCGACAAGGAAGCCGCTAACCCGCAGATGGTTAAGGCGCAGCTTGCCAGTGAACATAACCTAAACCCAGAAGAGTGGGGCGGTGATACCGTTATGGTTGAGGTGAGCGCTAAAACTGGCCAGAATGTTGATAAACTGCTTGATATGGTGCTTTTAGTGGCCGATCTTGAAGAGCTGAAGGCTGATATCGATGTGCCGGCTGAAGGTTTGGTTATTGAGGCGCACATGGAAACCGGCCGCGGACCGGTTGTTAGCTTGTTAGTTGAACAAGGTTTATTAAAACCGACATCATTCCTGGTGGCTGGATCGTCTTACGGTAAGGTGCGAACCATGCAGGATTACTCGGGCAAGCCGCTTAAAGAGGCTGGTCCATCAACTCCTGTGACTGTAACTGGGTTCAAGGATTTGCCACAATTTGGCGATAACTTCACGGTGGTGAAGAATGAACGTGAGGCTCGTGCCGCCGCCAATGAAGCCCGACTTGAAGAAGAGCGCAATGCGGCCACCACCAACGTTACCAGTGCTGACTTGTTGAAGATGATGAAACAGCAGCACGAATCACACGACTTTAATGTGATTGTTAAGGCCGACGTGCAGGGCTCGCTTACTTCGGTGGTTGATAGCTTACATTTGATTGAAACTGACGGTGAAGTGACGCTACACGTGGTTGGTAGCGGAGTTGGTAATATTAGCGAAAATGATATTCGCCTGGCCGCTGGTGGCGACACGATTATTTATGGATTTAATGTCGAATTGCCGCAGGCCGTAAAACGCATGGCGAGTCGCGAAAAGATTGAAGTACGTTTGTTTAGGGTTATTTATGAATTGCTCGACGACGCTCGTCACAGCATGGAAGAAATGCTGGCGCCGAAAGTAGTTGAGAGCGAAGTCGGCACCCTGACAGTTAAAGGCGTTTTCCGTACAACCAAAGAGCAGATTATCGCTGGTGGCGAGGTTACGAGTGGCAAGATCACCAACGGATTATTGGTGCGTGTTAAGCACGGCGATGAACAAATCGCTGAAGCCGAGGTCAGCAACTTGCAGCGCAATCGCCAAGAAGCTAAAGAGGTATTCGAAGGTGATATGTGTGGCCTTAGCCTAAAGATTGACCACAAGTTTGTACTTAGCGAAGGCGACAAGCTAGAGTTCTTCACGCGTGAGACTGTTAAGCGGACGTTGGCTTAGACAAAACTTGCTGTATTTAGTGCTGGCGTGCTAGAATTACATCGTAATAAATCACTTAATAAACAAAAACGGAAAAAATAACTAGCCATGGACGAACTCGACAGCTTCATTAGTAATATACTCGATGAAAAACAACTTTCGGGCGTAACTGAAGATGTGAGGGCTCAGCTAGTCGAAGACCTAAAAAATCGCCTGCTTGATCAGGTCAACCGTGCTCTGATTGATGCTATGCCAGATGAAAAAATCGATCAATTCAACGAACTGCTTGACCGTAATGTCGGCGATGAAGAGCTACAGCAATTTGTAACTGATAGCGGTGTTAATATTCCAGCGGTTACAACCGCAGCTATGCTGCATTTTCGCGATGCATACCTGGGCAACAGCCCTTCTACATCTGCTGATACCAACGAGGCGCCGGCTGGGGAATAACCGATGGTCGAATCTGAACCGACAATTAGTACTAGCGAAACGACTCTTGGTGGAAACGTTGCGACAATGGAGCATACAGCTCCGGAGTCTTTAGATGATAGCCAAAAGGTAACTGACGAGCAGCTGCAGGGGCTTGATCCATCAGTCCTAGAGTTGATGTCGAGCGCCAATGCGGTTCTAGGCGGTGAACAGACCGTCGATGAGGCTTTTAAAGACGACACTTCAAATGAAGCGGAAGCGAAAGATAACGACGTTGCGGTTGCAACTAATGCCTCAACGTCAGCTCCGGCAGCTTATACGCTAGCGTCTGCCGCCCAACCAACGCCGCCAGCCGCACCGGTAAGCCCAGTGCCAGCTTCGAATGCACCTTCGGACGGTTCATCCCGCCAAGATAGCGACGAGGTTCCGGTCTATACTTTTACGACTGTCGATGATTCACATGGTCGTGAAGTACGTGCGCACGAGCTAGCCGAAAAGCGTTTGACGACCGAACTAAACGAGGGCGGTAAATTTAAACGCTTTTTGAAGTCAATTTGGCAGGGCAATATTGCCCGTGATCAATATATTGCTAAGTATGCGGCGCAATACCGTCAGTCAATTGATCAGGCTGGGAGTATCAATTTAGACGACGACAATTCCGGGTTTGAGAAGCAGGCGCTAATTGACCGCTTTTCAAGCGAATACGACGAAACAGTTCATGCCGAAGCGGGTGAAAGGCGCGCCGAGTTAGCCTCAGATTCTGAATTTGCAACCCGAACAAAGGACTTGCTCAGGCAGTATGCTAATGGCGAGTTAGACGACGAAAGCTTGATTGAAGAGCGCGGACGCCTATTAAAAGAATTAGCCGATGCCGGCAACGATGAGCTGCTTGGCGAGGGTAAACTAAGGATTGATAATTTAGTGCAAATCGCCCAGGCCGTGAAGGGTTCGTTTGAACACGGAAAAAGTTTGGACCGCATGCTTGATGCCATGCGTTTTATTAACGGTGAGGCTAAATCTGGCGCCCGAACTGAAGTTCATTATAATCGAGTCGAGAAAGTTGCGCAAAGACTCTCTAGCGGTCGTCTAGGCGCCCTAATGAGCCCCGAGGCGGTAATTACTGCGGTTGGCGTAACGACGACCTTGTTGCATTTGGGCAGTCGTAGCGCTACTAACGCTGCACTGAAGACCATAGCACCGGGTCTTTCAGGGGCTATTTGGGCCGGTGCTTGTGAAGGCCGACGCACCAAGGAAGAACGAGCGCAAAATGCGCGCGAACGAGCCTACGGTGGTAAAATTGGCGAATCCGATAAGCGTCGCTTAGAGATGGACCAGACCAATTATGATTTGGCGACCGCTGCCAGCTTGACCGAAGAGCTGCGTAGTTTAACTGGCGAAGAGGTTGATCTATCTAAACGAGAGGCTTTAGAGGCGGCATTGACTTCATTGGCGGCAATTGAAGCACGTATGAAGCTTGCGGACGGCCATCATGTTGATCTAATTACTTATGATGATCAAACGACGGTCGAGGCTGGGCGGTTTGATCTCGATTTGGCTCGCGCGGAAGCAAAAGCGGCAATTAACCAGCATTTGACCGATGAACTGCGCACTCAACTTGGCTTTCCCGCTGAGCAATCGGTTAATGAATTAATCGGGCAAAGGTCACAAGCTACCGTCGAGGCTCTATCAGAGATGATGTCCGAGAGGGACAAGGCATTTAATAAATTACGCACTAAGCGTATGGCTTCGGCGGCGCTTAAGGGACTAATAATCGGCGGCACCATAGGCTTAGCGGCCCAGGAAACGATGGCGGCCTTCGATCCATCGCGGGCTGGCTTGATAGAGCAGTTATGGCACGCGAAAACCGGACTGATTAATGGTGAGCAGCACCAGACATTCCTTGAGGGGCTTGCTAATGGTGATCACAGCGCGATTCACCACATGGCTGAATCGACCTTCGGTCCAGATCAGCATATTGGCCAGAACGGTACGCTATCGATGTCGGCTGACCATAGTATCAACTACGATCCAACCAACCACACGCTGTCATTTACCGACCCTACAGGTCACGAAACGATTGGCCATGTGCCGGTTGAGTCTGACGGAAGTCTTTCTCAAAGCACGCAGCATATGCTCGAAGCCAAAGGTTTTCATGTTGAAGATTTTTCACATCAGGTTACCGATGCGCCAGAGGTCTCAACTTCTACTCAAACAATTGGCGTCGAAGATTATGTGCATCAGCATCCTGAACTGACTACGCACATCAAACGTGATATGTGGTTTGATAACAATACTCCGGGTAAATTCGATCGTAATGAACTCGGATTACACTGGGGCGGCAGCGGCGTTAATCAAGACGGCTCATTCCAAATGAGCGTTTCGTCAATGACTGAAAATGGTTCATTCCATGACGGCACGTCGGTTGATTGGTCGCAAGCAGCGGCTGCCGGGCACCTGGAGCTAGCCGTTTCGGCTACCAGCGGTACCCAAACAGAAGTGTTTATGGTACCAATTGGCCCAGACGGCAGTATTCATATTGCGGCCGATAATCCAGCAGCTCACTTTTTTGCTAACGAAAACGGCCACGCCGTCTTTAATGGTAAATATGCCGAGGTCGTGCAGACACTGAAGACCGACGATGCCGGTGTCGAGCATGTGCGCCCGCTGGCTACGTTGGTGGGCCACAATAATGTAAGCAGCGTACAGGAAACCATTCAAACCGTCATTCCACATAGCCACACCGAATTTGATTATCGCATTACGTCACCTGGCTACGAGACGGTCCAGAGCAACTTCACCGAAATGGCGCCAAACATTCCGGTTATTCCAAGGCGAGCTATGGAAGTTATAAGACCGGGTGCTAGTAAAATCGAGACAGAACTTAACATTTATCGGGCTATTTATGGAGGTGGTGATAGTCTAGAGGCTATGCGTGAATGGGTTGAGGAAAGGCCCGGCCGACTTCACTCTAGGCGTTATCTTGAAGACGAGGGGCGTTGGGTAGAAGCGGATGGAAGCACGGTTGAGCGTAATGTTGATCGAGAGCGCGCCGAAATCGCAAAATACCTGGAGCGCGAAGCTCAACGAGACCCTGCTTATATTGAGCGTGTCCGTCAAGTTGCTAACCAATTAGGCGCTATGGGCGACTCAACTCGCGTAGCTGTTTGCGTGCCCGCGTGGATGGAAGAGAGGGCAATTGGTAATTTCTTAGATCAGTACATGCAGCAGACTCGACGCACTGTTGACGGTGGCGAAATTGATAAAGATTTATATGAAATTAACGTCTTAGTAAATCACCGCAAGGGAGCAGAAGAAGATGGCACTGCTCGTGTAATTCAGGAGTTTATCGATAACTATACGGCTGAACATGGTGGCACTAGGCCAAATATTAACTTTGTCGACGTGGAATTTAATGCGCCCGAGGCCAATGTCGGCTTTGCTCGCAAACTCCTTACCGATGCGGTAATGATGCGTAGCGTTGCCCGTGGCGCTCAGTCTGCTCCACTGTATATTGAGTCTGAGGACGCAGACATCACGCGCCTAGATCACCATACCATCTTTAATCTAATTGAAAAACTCGACACCAACCCATGGTTAGACGCCGTGCGCGGTACTGACGATAGGTCGCCAGACATACTAATGCAAAACGACAAGCTATTCCTGGAGCGACGCTTGTGGAACTTTACTAGCGCGCTGATTGGCCAAAAAGTCTTTCGGCAACCGGAAAACAGTAACTGGAATTCAATGTGGAACCGGGTCTATACAAATGGATGGAACTCTGGCTTTACCGCCGAAGCTTATGCGCTAATTGATGGCTATACGCCGATTCCAGTGGGTGAAGATATGCAAATTGGGGCAAGAATATCAATGGTTCGAGGCGACGGCAGTATACCGAACCTTGAGGTTGTAGCACGTATCGGTACTCGATCGGACAGTTCGCCACGACGTTTTATAGCGGCTATTGAGGCTGGCGTTGAAGCGTATGATGAAGGACAGTTTACGAATCCGCGCGTGAATAAACTTATTCGCGAGAATAGCGACGAAGAGCTATTAAAACAGATTGACCGTGTGAGGCGTATCGATGTCGACAATGAAGCTGAATTTAACGGTATGATACAAAATTACTATAACACTATGAATTATGAACATTGGGCGCCGTCCTTTGATGAAAGTGAACGAGTTATGCGGCGTGTTATGTTCTGGATCGGCTTCTCACGCGATGATTATGAGATTAGTAATGTGAAGGATGCCAATGGACGCACTGTTTCGAGTAGCATAAATGTAAAATCGTGGGATCACGTCAAAAAAGCGCTTAATGATTATCGTCTCCGCCATGGAGTAACTGATTTAAGTCCAGGCGACGTAGAAGTGAACCCGGCCTCAAACCAGACTCCGGCCTTAAGCGCAGATGATACGCCCACCCAAGAGATACCAGTATCGGAAATAATTGCGGCGTCGCAACTCGACAGCGCGCCAGAAGCGCCGGCTGATGTCAATTCGGAGGCATCCGAAGGGACTTTAATCGGTGAAGGTCTACAATATAGGGTATTTGATGAAGGAAACGGTAGGGTTATGAAAGACCCTGGCGGCCTCAACACTTCAACGGTAGCTGAAAATATGCGTCGTATGTATTTGATACCTAATGATTTACCGAAAGAAGAAGCCGAAGCACGTGCTAATAGTATTATTTTGGCCCGTGATCGAGGCGCTCGGTTTGTGCGCCGGCTAGCGCAAAATCGTCCCGATCAGCTATGGCTGTTTGGCAATCCGTCTATTGACCAAAATGGTCGTATCGAACAAGACAAGGTTACTCTATTTAGTGACTACTTGGATAGCCAAGCTACTGAAGACGAGAAGCGTCGGGCAATCGATAAGTATGTAGACGCTGTTAAAAACGCTCTTCGTGCAGGAGCAATTGAATATACCTTTAATTTTGGTCGTAATTTTGGTGTCGACAACAGTGGGCAGGTGGTCTTAATTGACTTTGGCGAGCTTGGTTTACGTAAAAATGATGCCCATGGCGTAATTGACGTTCGCGGTTGGGAACAGTCGCATGACGCAACCTTGTTGAGCCCAGAGCTTAGGGCGTATTTCAACGAGGCTATGGCACGTGAAATAACCCATGAAACAGTTGATGAATTGTGGCCAGCTAGAGGTTAGGCTTGTGGTTTTTTGCTATCAATGAGGTAGTTTATCTCACTCACTAATTCAAGCAGCGAATTAGCCTGCTGTTGATTGTCTTGTATATCAAGGGCCGCTTGTAGAGTCGGCCTTACTAAATCAATACGGTCGGTTGATCGTAGGGCATTAATGCTGATGTCAAATTTTTGGGCTGGATCTATATCTGTAATGTTCGGTAACAATTTTGCGAGGGCGGACATTGCTTGCTCTTTAACACTAGCTAATAGTTCAAGATCGTTAGTTGAGGGGTCTTGATTTACCTGATTAGTATCTTGTGACTGGTCTTGATTCATAATATCTCCCACCGTAGTGACTATAATCATGCTTATGTTATCAAAAAATTGGTAAAAAGAGAAGAATTGCTATAATTATATTAAGGAGACAAGGCATGTATCAACTTGATGATAAATTTTTAGATGACCTAGGGCTTAGCAGTTTGCCCGAAGAACAGAAAAAGCCGTTTTTGCAGCATATCTATGATGAGCTACAGTTAAGAGTTGGTGAGCGCCTGTCTGAAGGTTTAACCGATGAACAGCTGGACGAGTTTGAGGCCATTATCGACCATAAAGACGAGGTCGTAAATCCTTGGATTGAACGCTTTGCGCCGGATTATAGGCAGCAAGAGACTTTTCAGCGCTTAATCACCGAGCTTGACATACCGGCCGATAGTATACAGGCTAAAGCAGAATATGCTGCGACGCGCTGGCTGGAGTTGAATCGACCGAATTATCGACAGGTGGTGAGCGAGACACTTGAAAGCCTGAAGGCCGAGATTATCAGCAGTCGCGATGTGATTCTTGGCGCTCAAGCCTGATAGCCGTTTAGGAAAGCGGCTTTATTCATTAATCGTCCGCTAGGGGCGATTAATTCATCTATGCTTAAAATTGTTCCATCTTTGCATTTGACGTCAAGAACCGTGTCACCTGATTGGGCAACGTGGCATTTTGTAACGATAATTTCATATGAGCCGATCGATAGACGCGTTTTTGGGTAGCCTAGGTAGGCTCGGACATGTTTTTCGGCTTCTGCGGCGGTTAGATCACTAGGGCTGAGTTGCCCATCTTGTTTAGAGAGAAGGTGTGTATAGCTGGCCCTAGCATCGTCTTGGTCTAGGGGTGTTAGTGACCCAGTCAAGATGTCGGGCAAAACCTGTTTCAACAGGTCGGCACCAAATTCGGCCAGTTGACCATATAACTCCGGTTTTGTTTCATCGCCATTTAATGGGTAGTGAGATTGAGCATAAATCGGTCCGGCATCCATAGAAGAGGTGAGTTTAATAATTGATACCCCGGTTTCGCGGTCACCATTTAAAATCGCGGACTCAATCGGTGAAGGTCCCCGGTATTCAGGCAAAAGCGAAGGGTGGACATTGATTATGCCGGGCTCAAACAGGTCTAAAACAGTCTGGGGAATTATCTTACCGTAACTAGCCAAGACACCCGTCACCGGCTGTAGTGAGGCTATCTTGGGTATAATATCAACTAGTTTGTGGGGCTGCCATACTTCGATATTGTGACGATGAGCAATTTTTTTGACAGCAGGTTCAACCAATTGATGCCCGCGGCCGCGTATGCTATCCGGCTTGGTTACGACCGCCGCGATGTGGTAGCCGTTCTCAATTAAAACATTCAGGCTAGCGGCGCTGAAATCTTCAGTCCCAAAGAAGAGGATTGTCTTTGACGTGCTCATAATAGTCTAATGGTTGTAGCTCGCCTTTCTCGTCGAGTGTAAAAAACGCAGCGTCGTCTTCTTTGATGTGATCAATAAAGACAACGCCGTGAGTGTGGTCGATTTCGTGCTGCAAAACACGCGCCAAAAAACCATCGGCTTTAAAACGAACTTCCTCGCCATCAAGGTTGATAGCTTTTACGCGCACCTTGCTATAACGTGGCACATAACCGTATATGTTACTGACGCTTAAGCAGCCTTCGTAATCATAAATTTGTTCACCTTCATACTTAACAATTTCGGGGTTAATTAGAGCCGTGAAGGCTTCGTTTTCTTTGTCGTCAAAGTCACTGCGCACAATAATAACTCGTTCCAGTTTGTCGATCTGAACGGCTGCTAGGGCGGCGCTGATCTCGTGTGGCCTGGAGTGTTCCCAGTCAACTGCCGCGTCGATCATGTCGGCTATCAAGTTCTTGACTTCGTCGGTAATCTCAAAAATACGCTCTGATTTTTGGCGCAGGTGCGGATTTGGCAATGTAATGATATCGTCTTTGGTCACTGCAGACATTATATCACAGAGGTAAACTATAGCAGGCTAGTTGGATCGAGTTCGTATTGCCAATTGGTTGGCGGCAGGTAATCTATGAGCGAACTTAAGTATTCGCGCTTGGGACTTTTAAGGACTAGCTGCCATCGGTAAGTTCCACGAAGACGCTCGTAGAATGACGGTGTCGGGCCAAGGATCTGGACACTTGGATCGGCCACGGATCTTAATTTTTGCGCCAGCTCCTTAGTGGCTCTGACTGCGCCCGCCTCGGTTTTATAAACAGCCGTCAATTTTAGTAAATAGACAAACGGGGGGAAGTGGGCTTGAGCGCGCGTTGCCAAAACTTGCTGGTAAAAAGCTTCATAATCTTGGTTGAGTCCGTACACGATACTGGGATGATTTGGTTGATATGACTGAACGATCACGTTGGTCGGCTGAGCATTGCGGCCAACGCGTCCAATAACCTGGCTTAATAATTGAAACGTGCGTTCACTGGCCGAGTAGTCGGGCAGGGCTAGTCCGCTGTCGGCCTGAATAACACCAACGGTACTTAAATGTGGCAAGTCTAAGCCTTTGGCTACCACCTGAGTGCCGATCGCAATATCGATATCGCCGTTATATAGCTGGTCGTAAAGCTTATCTAGGCTTTTGTCGGACTCAGTATCAGAATCAAAACGGGCGATGTGTGCTTGAGTAAATATTTTGTTCAACTCCGCTTCGATCAGTTTTGTGCCGATACCTTTATGGATAATGTCGGCTGAGCCACAAACTGGACACGTCTTTGGTACGTGCTGCTTGTAGCCGCATATGTGGCAGCTAAGTTCAAACTTATCGGTATGAAGTGTCAGCGGCACGAAACAATTAGGGCACAAGGCAGTCCAGCCGCAGTTACTGCACAAAGTCGTTGCGGCACTACCGCGCCGGTTATGAAAGATTAGGGTTTGGCGATGTTCGGCTAAGTTTTTCTCGATCGACGCCAAGAGCGCGTCCGACAAAAAACGATGTCGTTTGAAGTTGGAACGCTTAGTCATATCAATTAAATCGATTATAGGCGGCAGCGCATCTTGGCGCGCTCGGTCATTAAGTCGTAAAACCGGACGATTGGTTTGTTCGGCGACATAACGATCCGCCACCAAAGGTGTTGCACTGCCAAAAACGGTTTTTGCTTTAGCGAAGCGGCCTAGCATAGTCGCGGCGCGTAAGGCCGAGTAGCGCGGTGACTGCTCTTGTTTAAAACTTGGTTCATGCGCCTCGTCGATAACAATCAGCCCAAGATCTTTGACGGGCGTAAACAGGGCGGATCGTGGGCCGATGATTAGTTGCGGCTTGGTGGCTGTTAAGGCCTGGCGCCAGGCTAGGTGACGTTCGGCTTCGCTGGCCTTTGAGTGCGTGACTATAATGTCGTCAAAGTGGTTGGCAAATTCGGCGATTACTTGCGCGGTGAGCGCAATTTCCGGTACCAATATTATGACCGACTGTCCGCGCTCTATTGTCTGGCGCGCCAGCTCAATGTAGACGGCGGTTTTGCCGGAGCCGGTAACACCCTGCAGCAAGAAGGTGCCAGGCTCAGAGTCACCAATTTTTGCTATAGCGGCGAGTTGTGACTCATTGAGCAAAAAATTTGTTCGTTCGCGGACGGCTCTGTTAATAGATGGTTTAGCGGCGCGGCGTTTAACGGTTAATCCGCGCGGCAAAACAGTTTGGAGAACGGTTGCCAGGGGCGTCTTATAGTATTCGCTCAGCCAAAGCCCCAGCCTCACCGTAGCATAGGGTAGTGGCGTATCTTCGATAAGCCGAGTGATGGGTTTGGTTTTAAACTCTGGTGGTGTGACTTTTTTGACGACCACTCCAGTTAGCTGTTTTTTACCAACCTCTATAACAACTAATTGGCCAACCTTAAGAGGTGACTCGTAGCTATAAGTAAACACGTCGCTGCCAGACCGAATAATTTGGTTGGGGGCCACCTCGTAATAGTGCATGTTTTTAGTATACTCGACGTGCGCAGACTATGCCTGTATGATATAAACATATGCTTTATTTTGAGAGTCGAGCCCAAGCCGGCCAGATTTTAGCCGCTGAATTATTGCAGCGCTATCGCTATGAGAACTGTGCCGTAGTAGCCCTGAATGACGGTGCTGTTTTAGTTGGCGAACAGATAGCAGCGGCGTTACATTGCATTTTGACGTTGTTGCTTGCCGAGGATATTCCAGTGCCTGGCGAGGATCAAAGTTTTGGCGGCGTATCTCAAGACGGCGAGTTTACCTATAGTAGCGAGCTGTCCGAGGGCGAGCGCGATGAATACACCGAGGAGTTTCATGGATACCTAGAGGAAAAGAAGCTTGAAGCGTTCCAGCGCATCAATCGCTTGGTTGGTGATGGCGGTTTAATTGACCACGACATGTTGCGGGATCGGGTTGTGATCTTGGTCTCAGATGGCATCGACAGTACGACCATCCTCGATGTTGCTCGTGAGTTTTTAAAGCCGATTCGAATTCAGAAATTAATCGTGGCCGCCCCTGTGGCGTCAGTCTCGGTGGTTGACACGCTCCACATGGTAGCCGACGAACTACACGTGCTGGACGTTAAAGAGAACTATATGGGCGTTAACCACTATTACGACAGCAACGATATTCCGTCTCACGATGAAACAATCGCCAAAATCAATCAAATTATATTGAATTGGCGTTGACCGGACAGCCCTAAAAAGTGTAGAATAAAAATCAACAGACGAGGCAGTGAGTGTAAAAAGGGGAGACATGTTAGACGTTTTTATTACATCTCGGGTTCGGCGCAAGATTGTTGTGGTTTACGCCAAATATCCAGACTTTCGGACGCATGTTCGTGGCCTAGCCAAATTGATTAAAGAAGACCCGGGCAATATTCAGCGCGAATTGAAGCGCCTCGAAAAAGTCGGTTTTTTAGCTAGCGAAAAGCAGGGCAATACCAAGATTTACGCTACCAATAAACAATTTCCAATCTTTAAAGAACTCCAGAGTATCGTTATCAAGTCACAACAGCACTCGGCGCGGCCAAAGCGCGGCTCATCCGATATTGCCTAATGTCATCATTGTTCGAACGAATTCTAGAATCCCGTCACTTATCGCCCGCTGAGCGGGCGGCTTTTTTGTCACCCGACTATTCATCAACACACGATCCTTTTTTGCTGCCAGATATGGCGGCGGCAGTTGAGCGTTTGGTTGTGGCCCATGAAAAACAAGAGAAGATTACAATTTACGGTGATTACGATATCGATGGCCTAACAGCAACGACCGTTTTGCTGGATGCGCTGGAATCCTTTGGTTTTAAAAATGTCGAGACGTTTATTCCGAATCGGTTCGTCGAGGGTTATGGCTTAACGGTCGAGGCGGTCGAAAAGATCGCTGCAACTGGCGCGCAGCTAATTATTACTGTCGACTGTGGTAGTTTAAGTGAAAAAGAAATTATTCGGGCCAACGAACTTGGCGTTGATGTTATTGTAACTGACCACCATAATGTGGCGCCCAAACAGCCGCCAGCCGTGGCCGTGATTAACCCAAAGCGCATTTTTGTCGAACACCCAGATGCTTTTGATGATAAATTGCGCTTGAAAAAAACCTCAAAACTCAAAGTATATCCGTTTGTTGACTTAGCGGGGGTTGGCGTGGCCTTTAAATTGGTTCAGGCGCTACAGACGAAGCTGGCCGGCCTTGAAGATGGTCACGAAAAATGGCTGCTTGATTTGGTGGCTCTGGGTACGGTTTGCGATGTGGTGACTTTGGTTGACGAAAATCGACTATTTGTTTATTACGGCCTCAAGGTTTTGGCAAAGACTAGGCGACCTGGCCTCAAAGCTTTGATGGCGGTTGCTGGCGTCGAGCCGGCAGATGTCAACGCCAGACATCTTGGTTTCGCGCTGGGGCCGCGTATGAACGCTGCTGGACGGTTAGAAACAGCCAGGCATTCACTGGACATGCTAAGATCAACGGATGGCATAGAAGCGCTCGAAAAGGCGCAAATGTTAAATGAGTTTAATCGTAGTCGTCGCGCCGAGCAAGACACAATTTTTGCAGCCGCCATTGAACAAGCCGAACAGTTTGCGGCCGACCCAGTGCTGGTTGTTAGTCATCCGGACTGGAATCATGGCATTATTGGCATCGTAGCCGCGAAGTTACTCGAAAAATACCAAAAACCAACCTTTGTATTACAGGAATTAGGCGACGAAGCTAAGGGATCAGCCCGTAGTTATGGCGGCTTTAGTGCTGCCGATGCCATCCGGTCGGCCGACGACCTAATCATTAAAGGCGGCGGTCATAAACTCGCCGCCGGTGTGACGCTGCCAACGGCTAATATTGCTGCTTTTCGCCAGCGCATTAATGATTTTTACCGATCCCAAAATTTGATTAACCAAGCTGAACTGCTGCTGCCGCGCGCTGACGCCGAGGCAAAACTTAGCGAGCTAACCGAAGACTTAATTAACGAAATCGCCCAGCTAGAACCGTTTGGCAATGGCAATCCGCAGCCAGTTTTTGTCAGTGATAATTTAGTTGTCGCGGGTAAGCGAACAATGGGCAACAACGGCCAGCACGTTAAGTTGGAGCTAGTCGATGGCGATGGTGTAAAAATGCAATTTTTGGCATTTAGTGCACCGCCACATTTCTTTGTCGAACCAAGCGAAACGGTCAAGGTTTGGTACGAAATTAACGTCAACGAATGGAACGGCCGTCGCAGCGTTGAAGGCCGGTTGCTGCACCTTGAGCTAACTAGTTAAGTCTAACTAAACATATTGGTTAACTGAGTATTGCTTTAAGGCATTGGTATATTTATGCTAGAATCATGATCATGAATAAGAAAAACTATCAAAAAACTCTCGTCGCTTGGCTCACTATCACAACTGTGGTTGCGGTGTTGGGTGTTGCGTCATCATTTTATTTTAGGGCCCAACTTCTAGACGGCCAGAACACGCTCGAAAATCAAATTGGTAATCTGCAAATTAAAAATGAGCGCATACTTTTCTGCTATCAGAATCAAGTTCCAAATTGTGACGATGCTTCAATCAAAGCCTGGAATGCTGCCCACCCGGCAGACGCTTTTAATCTGAACGCTCGTTATTAAAACGGACTAATCTTTAAATAGCTTAGATAGTTTGATTGTCTGTGAAAATTCCAGCGCACCGAGTTTAAAGGCGCGCACTGCTACCCAAATACTAATTAACATAAAGACCGTCATCGTGCCGAGCGCTAGCCACGATTCGGTTAGGCTCATGCTGCCAACAGTATTGCGAATCAATGTAATGACCGGTGATGTCAGCGGGAAGAACGTCAAAAAGTGAACCAGCGAGCTGTTAGGATCGGTAACAATTGTGGTGATGAAGTAAAACGGAATGAAGGCGCCGATAAAGAAGACCGACGAGTAATTGTTGGCTTCTTTGGCCGAAGTGGTGGCCGCCGCCGCGGTGGTCATAAAACCGGCGAACATCAAGAACCCGACCACCAGGTAGGTTGCCCCAAAGAATATTGGCCAGAAGTGGAAACTGATTTTATCAAGTGAAATACCGAGCGGCAGGCTAATGTTGTTGCCGGTGTTAATCAAGACAACGTAGGCAATGATTGCCAGCAGGGCAAAGAAAAGCACCTGAGTCAACGTTACCAAACAGACTGCCAATAATTTGCCGATGATTAAGCTGCGCGGCTTGACGTATGTTAAGACCATTTCCATGGAGCGATTTTCTTTTTCCTCGCTGACGCTAGTTAACATATAGCTGACCGAAAAGGCGAAGATTAGATAAAACAGAACAACGAACAAGCCTGGTGCGATGTAATCGTTAAAGCCGCCGGTTGGGGTGCCGTTTTTGAACATTGTGACATCACCGCTGGCGCCGTTTTGGGCCAGAGCGATAATTTGCGGCGATCCTAGCGGCAAAAACAGACTAGTTTTTAGCAGGTTGTCGGCCAATGTGGTCACGCCGCTTAATTTAGTAAAGTCCGTGCTAGCCAAATAAATTTGGTAGCTGCGGCCAACCTTCAGGTTTTGCGGGTAAACTATAAGCGCCTCTAGCGTGCCTTTTTTGACCTGGTCTAGTAGGGGATTAAGCTGGTCGTTCGGAGCCAGCTTCAATTGACTAGCCTTAACGACGTTCTTGTTAATTAGTCCGCTTTCGTCGATGATTGCGACGTTATGTAGCTGCTTGGCCACCTGGGCGACGTGCTGGCTGCTGGACTGATTACCAAGCACCGACAGGGTAATAACGATTGCCGCTAGAACCGGAATGGCTGTCATGGCAATCCAAAAACTCGGCTGTCGAATGATTGTCAGATATTCGTGGCGAATAATGTGGCGTAGTTTATGCATGACTGACCTCGCTGCTTTTTTCTTTGTAAATTGATACGAAAATATCCTCGATCGATTCCGAATCAAATTGTTTCTTGACGTCATCGACGCTACCATAGGCGCGTGCGCGGCCATCTTTCAAAATTAGCAATTGGTCGGCCAAGCGCTCGACTTCTTCCATGAGGTGGGTGATATAAATAACGGCCGCACCTTGTTGTTTGCGCTCGTCGACAATATCTAGTAGCAACTTGCGGTTAACCGGGTCCAGGCTCTTGGTCGGTTCATCTAGGATCAATAGCTTGGGGTTGCCCATAATGGCCACACCGAGCTGAATCTTTTGCTGCTGGCCACCAGAGAGTTTTTTGATTTTTAGGTTAGCGCAGTCCGATAGTTCAACGCGCTGTAAATAATCCAATGAAAATTGACGGGCCTCGTCGCGCGGCATGCCTTTTAGCTCACCAAAGTAGGTCATTGTGTCTAGCACTTTGGCGCGTGTATAAAGCCCGCGCTCTTCTGGCAGGTAGCCGACAATTGATGCCGTATCTGGTGTTAACCGGGCGCCGTTAACTAGTAGCTCGCCGGCCGTTGGCTGATAAATGCCCAGCAGAGTACGAATCGTGCTGGTTTTACCCGAGCCGTTGGAGCCCAAAAAGGCAAAAATTTCGCCGGGCATAACATCAAAGCTCAGGTCTTTGATGATTTCTTTACCGCCCAGTGTCAAACTGAAATCTTTAATTGAAACAATCGGTTTTTTCATCTTATGCTTAATATAGCACGCACCACGCTTGCAACTCCAGTCCACATCTGTTACAATAGTTCGCGATATGGTATTAGTTACACGTAAAGACGAACGCGAGGCGAGTGAGAACATTATTCGCCGTTTTAACCGCAAGGTTTTGCAGAGTGGTGTGCTGGCTGAAGCTAAAGCTTCAATGCGTTTCAGCAAGCCAATTTCAAAGCCCGAGCGCCGTGCAAAAGCGATTATTCGCAAAGAGCGCAAAGCCGACAAACTAAACAAGGCCCGTTTGGGACTACGTTAGTTAATGGCTGAACTCAAGCAAAAACTTGAAAACGATCTAAAAGCCGCCTTATTAGGCGGCGATCGTTTTAAGGCGGATGTTTTGCGCAACTTCAAAGCTGTTATTCTGAATGAAGAAGTTGCCACCGGCAAACGCGACGAAGGCCTTGACGACGAATCAATTGAGAAATTATTAGCCCGTGAAGTTAAAAAGCGTGCCGAAAGTGCCGAACTTTATGACCAAGCCGGCCGACCGGAACTATCGGAAAACGAGCGCAACGAAGCCAAGGTGCTTGAAGTTTATTTACCCGCTCAACTTAGCGAGGACGAAATTAAAAAAGTCATTGCCGATAAGATTGCCGCGCTTGGCGTTAGTGGACCACAGGCTATGGGCCAAGTGATTGGCGCTGTCAAACAAACAGTCGGCAACTCGGCCGATGGCGCGGTGGTTGCCAAACTTGTTCGCGAAGCGTTACAGTAAACACATAAAAATAGGAGTAATATGATTTTATTCTTTGGCCCGGCCGGTGCCGGTAAAAGTGTGCAAGGTCAGATTTTAGCTGCCCGGTTTGGCTGGCGCTGGTTAAGTGCTGGTCAATTATTACGTGATACACACGACCCGGAGCTCATCGCCGAGATGCAAACCGGCAAGTTGCTTGATCACGACAAAGTCAACGCTATTATTGGTGATGCCTTGAAGCGAGCTGCCAATATCGACAGCGTGATTTTAGACGGTTTTCCGCGGGCGGTCGAACAGGCTAAATGGCTGGTTGAAAATCAACCGACACACGGCCGTTCAATTAGTTTGGTGGTTGTACTGGAAGTGCCGCGCGACGAATTACTGAAGCGTTTAGCCCTGCGCGGTCGTCCCGACGATCAGCCGGCGACGATTGACGAACGTTTGCAGATTTACCGCCAAGAAATCTATCCACTCTTAACTTACATGACCGAGCAAAACGTACCGATTGTTCATATCGACGGCGAGGGCACTGTTGGCGTAGTTCATGATCGAATTGTTGACGAACTAGTCTCGCGGGGACTGGCAAAGGTATGATTGGTCCGGTAAAAACTCCGGCCGAAATTGAGGCCATGCGCGAAGGCGGTAAATTACTAGCCACAATTTTAAATGACATCCGCAATTACGTGACGGTCGGCGTAACCGGCCTAGATGTTGACGCTTTTGTGGCTAAGGAAATCAAAGATTTTGGCGCTATCGCCACCTACAAAACACCTGAAGTTGATTTTCCTGGTGTGATTTGTATTTCGGTTAATGATCAGATTGTGCATGGCATTCCGACTGACTATGCTTTTGAAAAAGGCGACATAGTTAGTTTTGATTTAGTGATTACCTATAAAGGCATGAAGACTGACGCGGCCTTTTCAATGGTGGTTGGTGAGCAGCTGAGCGGCGTCAAGAAACACCTACTGAATGTCACGGAGCGTAGTTTGTACGCCGGCATCGACGCCATTAAGGGCCCGACGCGGGTAGGTGATATCGGCGCAGCCATTGAGGATGTTTTGAAAAAAGGTAAATTGGGCGTTATCCGCGACTTGGTCGGACATGGTGTTGGTCATCAAATGCACCAAGAACCAGAAGTTCCTAACTGGGGCCGCAAGGGCACCGGGCCGTTGCTTGGTGTTGGCGACACGATTGCCATCGAGCCAATGGCAACTTTGGGTAGCGACAGGATTAAGCAAGAACCTGATGGCTGGACTTTTAGTACGCGCGACGGTAGTCTAGCGGCCCACTTTGAGCACACCGTCCTAGTTACTGAGACGGGTGTGGAAATCTTGACCAAGCTTTAGGGCTGGCCACTTTTCAACCAGCGGCGTAAGCGGTATACTTGGACGTATGCAAGAAGTATCCAGGTATGCTGTTGGTATTGATGTAGGAACGACAACAGTTCGGGCAGTTGTAGGACATATCGACGCTTCAACCGGTACACCAACGATTGTTGGTGTCGGCCAAGCACCAAATAGCGGTATGCGTAAGGGAACGGTCGTTAATTTGACCGGTCCAGGTAAGGCTATTGATGAAGCCTTGGGTGAGGCCGAGCGCATGAGTGGCTATCAAGTTGATCGCGCAACCGTTAGCATCAACGGTTCGCATATTTTGAGTACGCGCACTGATGGCATGATTGCCGTTGGAGCGCCGGATCATGAAATTAATCATGATGATTTAGCGCGCATCGAAGAGGTGGCGACGCTCGGTAAGATTCCGGCTAACCGTGAAATTCTTGATATTGTGCCGCACGCTTATCGCCTGGATGGCCAAGATAATATTAAAGATCCAGTTGGCATGACCGGCACCCGGCTAGAAATCGACGCCTTGGTGGTGTCAGCACTAACGCCGCATTTGGTTAATTTGCAGCGCACCGTCGAGACCGCGCAAGTTGCGCCACATTCAATCGTTGCTTCGGGAATTGCCGCGGCTCGCGCTGTTTTGGGCGAACAACAGATGGAAAACGGCGTTGCCCTAGTTGATATTGGCGGTGCTACGACTAGCATTGCTGTTTACGAAGAGGGTGACTTGCAATATGTTGGTGTAATTCCACTTGGTGGGGTTAATATCACTAACGATTTGGCGATTGGACTAAAAACCGACCCAGAGGTTGCCGAGAAGGTTAAGCTAACTCATGCCTCGGCAGTTGATCGCGCCAACCAGCAAGTTACTTTGAAACACGCTAACGAAAGTTACACCTTTGATACGCAAGACATTGATGAGATCGTCGAAGCGCGACTAGAAGAAATTTTTGAAGGTATTCAACGCGAGCTAAAGAAGGCCGGTCGGGCCGGTAAATTACCAAGCGGCGTTGTTTTAACTGGCGGCACCGCACAGCTAAAGGGTTTGGTTGATTATGCTAAAAATTACCTTGGTCTAGCGGCCCGAGTTGGCAAAGCTAGCGGCTATGGCGGCGTGGCCGACAATATTGATCAGCCGCAGTTTGCCGCTGCGGTCGGTTTGATGTTAATTGATACCGCTGGTAGCCAGCGGGTACTTGATAATGGTCACAAAAAGACTAAAATGCCAAATGTAAACCTGAAAAAAGCCGGTTCAAGACTAACTAAGTTCTTCCGTGGTTTCAAGGCGTAGTGTTTTTGACGTTAAGTGTTATACTAGTTTACAAGGAATTCTAGAAGAGGGAGCAATATTAATGCCTGAAGTAAAACCAAGCGACATACAGACCTTTGCGAGCATTAAAGTGGTCGGTGTTGGTGGTGCCGGTGGATCGGCCGTAAATCGTATGAAGGATGCCGGGCTGGCTGGCGTGCAATTTATTGCCATGAACACCGATGCCCAGGCTCTCCACAACTCGAAAGCTGACGTTAAAATTCACCTCGGTCACAATACGACCAATGGTTTAGGCGCTGGTGCCGACCCCTCGGTTGGTGAAGCGGCCGCGAATGAGTCACGCGAAGAAATAAAAGACGCACTGACCGGTGCCGACATGGTCTTTGTGACCATTGGTGCTGGTGGCGGTACTGGTAGTGGCGCCGGTTACATCGTGGCCGAAGTCGCCCAAGAACTTGGTATTTTGACTGTTGGTGTAGCAACGAAACCGTTTAGTTTTGAAGGCGAGAAGCGCCGCAAAAATGCTGACTGGGCCATTAATATGCTTGGCCGCACGGTTGATACGTTGATTACGATTCCAAACGATCGTCTGCTGCAGACAATCGACCGCCGTACGCCGCTACTTGAGACATTTAAGATTGCCGACGACGTTTTGCGCCAAGGTGTGCAAGGTATTTCAGAATTGATTACCGAACACGGTTTAATTAACCTCGACTTTGCCGATGTTAAGGCCATTATGAGCCACGCTGGTTCAGCCTTGATGGGTATTGGTCGAGCAAGTGGCGACAACCGTGCCGCTCAGGCCGCCCAACAAGCGATTGAATCACCACTAATTGAAGTTTCGATTGACGGCGCCAAGGGCGTACTGTTCAACGTTACCGGTGGCTACGACATGAGCATGAGCGAAATTCAAGAAGCAGCCGAGATTATTACCAGCGCTGTTTCACCAGACGCCAATATTATCTTTGGTGCCACCCTGAAGCCTGATCTAGAAGATGAGCTGATTATTACGGTTATCGCTACTGGTTTTGACTCGGCTTATTACCACCAGGATGAAGCGGTTGAAGAAGCTGTTCGCGAAGAGGTTGCCGTTCCAAAAATGGATTTGTCAAAAGCAATCGACCTAAGTCTTGACCAAAGCGAGGCGGCTAGCGTCTTTAACGAAGAGCCAACGCACGATATCTGGAATCAACCACCTGAGGAAGATGACGAATCGGACACGCCAGCTTTTCTGCGTCGCCGCAAGAAACACAAAAAATCTGACGAGGAGTAATAAGTGGCTAATTTTAACATCGGCGATAGCCGAGTAATCGAATCACGTGAAGTGGGCGACGGTATGACTATTCGCAGGCGTCGCGAAACGCCGGATGGCCAGCGCTTCACAACCTACGAAAGAGTCGAAAAACCAAATCTAGCTGTTGTCAAAAAGAACGGCTCGCGCGAACTTTACGACCGCGACAAGCTTGCGATTGCCATTAAGCGTTCGGTCGGCAAGTTCTTTACCTCTGAGGTTGAGGTTGAAGAAATGATCAATGACATTGAAGATCGCCTGTATGCGCTTGGTGAAAGTGAAATTACTTCGCGCCAAATTGGCGATGTTGTGCTGGACGAGCTAGCTAAGCGTAACGAAGTAGCATTTGTGCGTTTTGCGAGTGTTTTTCACGAATTTAAGACCCTAGACGACTTTGTCCATATATTAGAGCAGCGTCTTGACGCTAAAAAACAGAGCGAGAGTGCAGCCTAAAGTATGAGGGTCGTGGCCGTATACAAGAGTGAAACCGACTACGCGCGTAGCGTTGAAGATTTTTTGCGCGATTTTGAAGCCCAAACCGGGCACCAGCTTGAAGCCATTGATCCGGACAGTCCGACCGGAATCGATTTTTGCAACGCCTATGGCATCATGGAGTATCCAACGCTCATCGCAATTGCCGATGACGGCACGATGCAAAATATGTGGTCCGGCTTGCCGCTACCAACCGTAATGGAGATTAGTTTTTATGTCTAGTACCGCCCGCCGATTAAAAGAATATTTCACTCACGAAGATGCAAAAATTCGCGACAATCGCTGGATTTTCCTGAGCATGTTAATCGGCGCCTTGATTAGTTTGACGGCCGCCTTTGTACTGTCGAATGAAGCCGTGACGATTGCTGCTAACCCACACGCAACGCTCAGCTGTAGCATCAATGTAGTTTTGAACTGTGCGACAGTTGCTCGCGATCCATCGGCGCACATGTTCGGTTTTCCGAACAGCTTTTTGGGTTTGATTGCCGAGCCGGTGGTTATTACGGTGGCGGTAGCTGGTCTGGCGGGCATTAAATTTCCGCGCAAATTCATGTTTGCGGCCCAAATTGGCTATACGCTAGGCTTTTTGTTTGCGATTCTGCTGTTTAGCATCAGTTTCTTCGTTATTGGCGCGCTTTGTCCGTGGTGTTTGTTGGTGACACTGTCGACGTCGTTCGTTTTTGCCTCAATTACGCGCTATAACATTCGCGAGGGAAATCTATTTTTGCCGGCCAAAGTCGAAAAGAAGTGTCACCGATTTATTGAAAAAGATTATGACAAACTAGCGCTATATATCTTTGTGGCGATTCTGGTGGCGATGATCGTCATCAAATATGGTGGCGCATTGTTTGCCTAATCCCGGCGACTAGTCTTGCTCAAGATAAAAAGTTAGGCTATACTTTTGATAGAAACGCTTGAGTCGCTATCAACGACGAGTTTCGGGAAGAAAGGGCATAGTATACCTTACAACGCCTAATTAGACCCCGACGGGCCACTCCGTAAGTGTGAAACAAGAGCTAAAAGAATCACTTCTTTTGGAAGTCAGATGGTACCGCCCTGAATCAGGGTTCTGACAGCCGAAAGAAGTGATTTTTATTTTAACTAACGAAAGGACAGCCATGAAGTTTCAAGCAAACACGCGCCGCCGGGCAATCGAATACGAAAAAGCTTTAGTGCAGTATTGGAAAGACAATAAGACATTTGAAAAATCGATCGAACAACGTTCGGCCGACGATGCCTATGTTTTTTACGATGGTCCGCCATTTATTTCCGGCGTGCCGCACCACGGAACTCTACTCAGCTCAATCGTTAAAGATGCTATTCCGCGCTACCAAACCATGAAAGGTAAGCGCGTTGAGCGCGTTTGGGGTTGGGATGCTCATGGTTTGCCGGCCGAGCGCTATACCGAGAAAAAGCTCGGTATTCATAGTCGTAAAGAAGTTCTGGAATTTGGTTTAGAAAAATACATCAACGCCACGCGTGAAAATATGCTTGAAACTTCAAGCGCCTGGGAAGATGTGATTGACCGAATCGGCCGCTGGGTTGACTTTAAGGGCGCCTACAAAACCATGGACAAAGACTACATGGAATCGATTTGGTGGGCTTTTAAAACCTTGTACGATAAGGGCAAAATTTACGAAGGCGAAAAGGTGCTGATGTACTGTACGCTCGACGGCACGCCACTTTCGAAGGCCGAAGTCACTATGGATTCCGGCGCCTACCAAGACGTTACCGACCCGAGCGTCTATGTGAAGTTCAAACTAGAAGACGGCTCAACTATGTTAGCCTGGACGACCACGCCGTGGACCTTGCCGGCTAACACGGCCCTAGCGGTTAACCCGGAGCTTGATTACATTGAAGTTAAGGTCGGTGATGAGCAATTTATTCTGGCCGAAGAACTGGCGGCCAAAGTCCTGACTGATGAAAAACACCAGCCATTGCAATATGAGGTTCTGCGCAAAATTAAAGGCTCGGAACTCGTCGGCAAAAAATACCAACCGCTACTTGGCGTAGACCGCGGTGCCAATGCTCATAAAGTTTGGGCGGCCGATTATGTGTCGAACGAAGACGGTACGGGTATTGTTCACTTGGCGCCGGCATATGGTGAAGAAGACTTTGAACTAGCCAAAGAAAATAATATACCGGTTGTTCACGTGATTGACCAAAACGGTTTTTACACCGAAAGTGACTGGGTTGGTCAGAATGTCTGGGAGGCCAACAAGCCGATCGCCAAGGACCTGCACGAGCGGGGAATTGTTTGGAAGATCGAGTACGTGCGCCACAGCTATCCGCACTGTCACCGCTGTGGCACACGCTTGATGTACCGCGCTCACCCAAGCTGGTTCCTCAATATCGACGCCCAGCGCAAACTAATGCTCGAGAAAAACGAACCGATTAATTGGTTCCCGGAGCACGTCAAGCACGGTCGTTTCGAAAAGAACATCGAGCAAGCGCCGGACTGGAATATTTCGCGTGATCGTTTTTGGGCCACAGCTATGCCGGTTTGGAAAAGTCCGAGCGGTAAGGTCAAGGTCGTCGGTAGTTATGCCGAACTCAAGGAGCTATCTGGAGTTGAGCTTGATGATTACCACCGTCCTTGGGTAGATGAAATTGTTTTCGATATCGATGGCGAGACCTACACACGCATCGATAAGGTGATGGACAGTTGGTTTGAGGCCGGTTCAATGCCATTCGCTCAATTCCACTATCCGTTTGAAAACGTCGAAAAATTCGAAAAGAATTTCCCGGGCGACTTCATTGTCGAATATATCGGTCAGGTACGTGCCTGGTTCTATTACATGCACGCCATGAGCATCGCGCTGTTTGGTACTAACAGCTTCAAAAACGTGATCGTTACTGGCAACGTTGCCGGTAATGATGGCCGCAAAATGAGTAAAAGCTACGGTAACTATACTGATCCAAACGAGTTGATGGATAAGTTCTCGGCCGATAGTTTGCGCTTTTTGCTGCTATCGTCACCGCTGTTAAACGGCGAAGACTTTGCCTTGCAGGACAAAGAAGTGGGTGATGTCGCGCGCAAGCTGGGCATGATTTGGAATATGTACGATTTCTTTACAATGTACGCCGAAGTCGATGGCTGGGAATTTGACCCAGAAAAACCATTCACACTGAACCCGGATGACTTGAATAATCCGCTCGATAAATGGATTGTGTCGCGTGTTCACCAGCTGAACCAGCACATCACCGAACATATGGATGCCTACAATATTCCAGAAACCATGGCCGAGATCTTGCCATTTATAGACGATGCCAGTAACTGGTTTGTCCGCCGTTCACGTCGACGCTTCTGGAAGAGTGAAGACGATAACGACAAAAACGATGCCTACCGCACGCTGCATTATGTGCTGCTAAAATTGTCGGTACTATTAGCGCCGTTTACGCCATTTTTGGCCGAGGAACTTTACCAAAAGCTTGGTGGCGGTAGCGAGTCGGTGCACCTGTTGGATTGGCCGACCAACTATTCGGTCGACGAAGCTACGATTGAGTTCATGGCCGAAGCCCGTAAAATCATTGAACAAGGCTTGAGCCTGCGCATGTTCAAGAGCGACGACGAACAACAAGTCAAAATTCGCCAGCCACTCAGCAAACTAAGTTATACCGGTCAAAAACTCGACTCATACTACGAAAACATCATCGCCGAAGAGGTGAATGTTAAAACGGTTGAATATGCCGGTGCCGAAGGTGTCGAATTAGTGGTTTTGGACAAGACAATTACACCAGAATTAAAGCGTGAAGGTTTAATGCGTGAAGTCGTGCGCGTGGTGCAAAACGCCCGCAAAGAAGCCGGTTTAAACGTTGATGATCGAATTAAGCTGAGCCTTAAGACCGACGACGAAGAACTGCGTGCTGCCATCACCGAGCATAGCGAGACCATTAAGGCTGAAACCTTAGCCCTTGAACTGGGTGAGGCGGACTATGGTTTTAAGACCGATGCTAAAGCCGACGGCGCACTGCTGACCGTATCGCTTGAAAAAGCTAGCTAGTAAAGTGCGTTACCGGTTGACATTTTGTGTTACTTATGCTTAAATAAGGTCACTGTTATAAAAAACAAACAGCCACAAAAATATGTCAATCTTGAAATACCTACAATTACAACCGGTTGATCCGAAAAATGACGGTACTGATGACAGTGACCTTGATCAGTACGCCAAAGACGAAACGATTTCACTGAAAGATAATATTGACGCTCAGGCGCTCGATAAAGAGTGGAGCGACATCGTTAGCGACCTAGAAAAGGATCCAGGCTGGTTTAAGTTCGACGACGAATAGGCGTCACGACCGCGGTATACTTATATATATGGAAATTTCCGACCAAGAGTTTGACCGGTTAATTAGCCGGGCGATGGATGAGCTACCCCAGGAATACATCAAGGGACTCGATAATGTAGCCATCGTTTACGCTGATTGGCCCGACGAATATCAGGCCCAAAAAGCCGGCTTGCGATCTGGCAATATTTTACTTGGGCTTTATGAAGGCATTCCGTTAACCAAGCGTGGCGCCGGCTATGGTTTTGTGCTGCCGGATAAAATCACGTTGTTTAAAAACTCAATTTTAATGGTTGCGCACAACGAAACCGAACTTTTTGAACAGATTAAACACACTTTGTGGCATGAAATTGCCCACTATTACGGCTTGAACCACGCCGATATTCATCGTCTAGAAGACAATTAGATTTGTAGGTGACACCCATCACATTGTTGTTGCGGGTGTCTTGTTTTGGTGCTACAGTAGAACTTAGATGCAAGGGTAGTTTAAGTTTTGGTGTAGTGGTGGAGCGAGCACCGGGGGAGTGTAGATATGAGACAGCACATATTTGCAAAACAAACAGCAAAACGGATAGCAACTTTATTCTCGGCTTTTGTCGTGGCGGTTAGCGCTTTGAGCGCGACATTGCCATTTATCTTAAGCCAGCAGGCCGATGCGGCTCCAAATACCGTATATACCAACACTGGTTTTGGCGGACTGTCGTGGTCGGCAGATCGTACGGCGCCATCTGGCGGCTATACCAATAGCGGCGGCACTTTAACCATGAATGTTAACGGCGGCGCCACAAATGCCAACCAGGCTTTTTACAAATATGAGGGTCTAAAAGCGGCGCTACCCGCTAACACTAATACGGTTCGGGCAAGTTTGTATGTCGACCCAGCGTGGGAAAACCAAGATGTTCTGATTGGCATGTGGGGTCAAGTAGAGACCAGTACCGTTATAACCGGTAGCGGTGCGGTTAACTATAACCCAGCTTGGCCAACGCTTGAATTCAATAACATCGACCCGGGTAGCCATCAGGCGAGCGTCGATGTCTGGAATACGTTCACTGGTAATCTAGAGGGTGTGACAACGGTTAGCTACGGCAGTACCATCAGCCTTGAGATTGCGGTTGACCCTGTGGCCGGTACGTTCGATTATTATTTGAACGGCGTATCTATCTTTAGCCAGCCAAACACCTATACGGCTGATGCGTCTGATGCGGCCAGTACCAATCTTACGGTCGGTCAGGTGATTAGCTATAACAACTTTTCGCACATCATTTTTGACAATCTTAACTCCGGCGCCAGCTACACCGTAAAATGGTCTAATCTACAGCTCGGTAAGTCTGAGGCGCCTAAGCCAACTGGACTGGTGATTAAGCGCGATTCTAATCACGCGGTCGTAACCAACGGTGTGGTTAACGATCCGAACGACACCCTGACGTGGAGTGGCACGCTTGCCCCTGGGGCGTCATGGCAAATAAAAGTGACCGATCCAAATGGAGTAGTGAATACTAGTCGCCGCACACAGTCGATCGGTTTTGACTTGAACGACGCTACTAGATACGGTCTGTTTGGAACCCTTCAGGGCAAATACACCTACCAGGTTCGTCAACAGGCTGGCGGGCCTTATTACGAAGGCTTGTCCGATTGGTCCGACCCCGTCTCTTTGACATTTGACTCGATACCGCCGGTTCTGACTAAGGTCACCGCCAATGGTAAGCAGCTTGATTTGAACGGCGTTACGGCGGTTAACGGTCAATCGGGCGTTCAGTTGGCGGCCGTTTGTACGGACGCTCAAAGTCCTAATTCGCTATCTTGGATTACATTTGGTCAATGGACGCCAAACCAGGACAATCGCATTAGCGGATACAGCATCACAGTTCCGGCCAACCGCTTGAGCGACGGCCAGACGTATAGTTTTACGGTTGATTGTTCGGATGAATATAACTACGCCGGCCTAAACCACCAAGTGACCACCGTTAACTTTAAAGTTGACAATACGGCGCCTTACCACCCAACCAATCTACAGGTAAATGGCCAATCTGGCACGTTCTATACCCAAGTCGGGGCACCATTTACGCAGACTTGGCAGGAGTCGGTGAAGTCTAAGGATGTCGTCGGCTACAACTATGAAAGCTGCTACGTCAGCCAAATGCCGGCTAGCGATAGTTGTTCGGGTAGCAAATACACAACCACACTTGGCACAACCAGTAAAAAGGTTGGTGCGGGTGATACTAAGCACGATGAAGTATTCTTCTGGCACGTCCAGGCCTTTGACGCTGCCGGTAATACCAGCGGATGGAGCAGTTGGTCAGAGGTAGTGGTTGATAGTACCGCGCCAAGTGTGCCGGTCAATGGCCAACCTTCGGGTGTTTATAAAACAAGTAATGTGTTTAATTACACCTGGGATCCATCAACCGATAATCTAAGCCCAGTACACTATGAGTACCAGGCCTCGAAAGATCCAACGACAGTTGGCGGGGTATTGGTAAACAGTGTTTGGAATTCAGCTAGCGGTAGCGCTACTCAAAAGGCCGCCCTGATGGCTGGCCCGAGCATTCCATCAGAAGGTACGTCTGACGGTACATGGTATTGGCAAGTACGAGCCGTCGACGCGGCTGGTAATAAATCAGCCTGGAGTCAGGTTTGGAGCTACACGCTTGATAGCGTTAAGCCTGTAGTGACCGTGAATAGCCTGTCTACTACCAATACCACCCCTACACTTACCGGTACGGTCGACGACCATACTGCAACAGTTACCGTAAAGGTTGACGGTCATACTTACACTGCCGTTAATAACCAAGATGGCACTTGGACGGCAAATATTGCCGACGCCTTGGCGCTGGGCGTGTATGACGTATCGGCAAGCGCTACCGATCCAGCCGGTAATGTTGGATACACTACAGCCAATGCAGTATTAACCATTTCGGCTGCGCCAACTGCTTTGGTTACTCCACCGGCCGCGCAACTGATAATTGGTCCAACCGCTAATCTATTCTCGAACGCCGCACCGCAGGGTTCTAACGGTGACCAGCAGGGATCAACTACTCCAACCGACCAGGCCGTCGAAGGTGCGCAAACCCAAAAGAGTAATACCAATAATAACGACCAGGCCGTCGAAGGTGCTAGTACCACCAAAGGACCTTGGTCATTATGGGGCGTTGCCTGGTATTGGTGGCTGGTAATCTTGGCCATTTTGGGGGCGATCATCTGGTGGCTGATAGCTGGATATCGTCGTAACGCAAACGAGGCATAGCCAAGCATTAATTAAAAACGACCTCTAGACAAGGTCGTTTTTAATACGGGCAAAACTTGCTATACTGGAGGCATAAGCATCAACCAAATGAGTAAACAGACAGTCCATAAACCAAAGCGCCGTACGCTGGCACACCACGCTAAGCATATCTTGGTGCCGCACAAGGGCAATAACTACCGTCCACATTTGATTCGCTGGCGCGGACTGGCTTTGGTGGCGGCTGTTTCACTGGTAATGCAAATTAGCTATGGTTTGATCACCACTGGTCAGCTGGCGGTGCTAGGTAGTACCTCGAACATCTCGCCGAGCCAATTGCTGGTTGATACTAATCAAGAGCGTGAAGCTAATGGCCTAGGCGATCTTGTGCAAAACGAGCAGCTCTCGCAGGCAGCCTTCCTTAAGGCGCAGGACATGTTCAAAAATAATTACTGGGCACACACCTCGCCAAAGGGCATAACGCCTTGGTACTGGTTTGCTCAAGTCGGCTATAATTACCAGCGCGCTGGTGAGAATCTTGCGAAAAACTATCCAACCGCCCAGGCGACGGTTGATGCCTGGATGAATTCGCCAACTCATCGCGCCAATGTTCTAGATGATAAATATACTGATGTTGGCTTTGCAGTTGTCGACGGTGTCCTGAGCGGCCGCGTAACGACGCTAGTAGTAGCAGAGTATGGTCAGCCGGCTAGCCCGGGCATTCAATTTACGCCGATATTTAACACTTCATCGACCAACACTGATTCGCAAAATCCGCTGACTTATTTCGCAAGCGCTGCTTCATCGCTTAGCCCGGCGTCGGTCGGGGTAATGTCGTTATTATTGCTGGTTGCTTTTGTGGCCGCTGCCGCCCAAGCTTACCACAAACGTCTGCCTAAGCCATGGCGCGAAAGCTGGAAGGCCCACCACGGCGCCTATACGCTAGTCGGCGTGATCGTCGTTATGTTGCTATTAATTATCGCAACCGGCGCCGGCCAGTTGTAACGTCGTTTACAAACAGATTTCTATCTGTTATAATTTGTAGCTGATTGTTAACTAATTTAAGGAACCAAACATGGTAAAAGCAGTCGTAAAAGTCGGCGGTAAGCAATATGTTGTCGCCGAAAAAGAGACCCTACTGGTGGATCGCCTCCAGGAAGGCACAAAAGAGCTCACTTTGGACGCTCTGCTAGTAATCGATGGTGACAAGACAACCGTTGGCGACCCAACCGTCAAGGGTGTAAAAGTTGCCGCCAAGGTCGTAGACGAAGAAGTAAAGGGCGACAAGCTCCGCATTATTCGCTACAAGGCCAAAAAGCGCGTTGATACGCAAACCGGTCACCGCCAAAAGTACTCACGCATCGAAATTACTTCGATCAAATAAGCCAAGCCAACGTCATAAGGTCACGCTCGGGTACACTTTTTAAAAGAACTGCCACTGGCAGTTCTTTTAAGCGTTTGGCTGAAATCGGTTAAAACAACCGATTTCACAACCCCTCGCTTAGACCTTATGACGTTGGCTTTGGAGTGTAGGTTGCGTGAAAAGTTTCCTGCTCGTGTTACAATAAATACAGAAGAGGATATAGACAAACAGTGGCCGTAGTAATAGCTGTGACTAATCAAAAGGGGGGTGTTGGTAAGACCACCACTTCTATTAACCTGGCTTATTATTTGGCGAAAAATAACCAAAAAACACTTTTGGTTGACTGTGATCCGCAGGGCAACGCCACTAGTGGTCTGGGCATCGATAAACAAAAACTCACCGCAACTTTAGTAGAGGTCATGACCGGCCAGCTAAATATGGAAACGGTTGTCATCCCGACTGATTACAAGAACTTATGGCTGGTGCCAACCGAATCGACTTTGGCGAACGCCGAGGTTGAGCTAGCGCAAGCCGATAAACGCTTTTCACGGCTTAAGACGGCGCTTGAGAATGTGATTGATAGCTATGACTATATTATTATCGACAGCCCGCCAAGCCTGAGTTTGCTAACGGTGAACGGCCTAATTGCCGCAAAATACGTTCTGCTGCCGGTCCAGACTGAATTTTACGCTCTAGAAGGCCTTGGCCAGTTGTTGCAGACGATGAAGCTGGTACGCAAGGGTATGAATCCGGTGCTCGAGCTGTTGGGTGTGCTACCTACAATGTATGACAACCGCACGACCTTAAGCCGCCAGGTGCTCGAAGAAATTAAGCGCAATTTTCCAGGACGCGTTTTTGAAACTATTATTCCACGTAATATTCGTTTAGCCGAGGCTCCGAGTCACGGTCTGCCAGTGGGGGTTTATGACAAGTTTTCTAAGGGTTCGCGCGCCTACAAAGCTTTAGCCAAAGAGGTGACTAGTCGTGTCGGCTAAAAAAGGTCTCGGTCGCGGTTTTGAGTCGCTGATTCCGACTGATCTTTTAGACGAGTCGTTTGACCCAACGGCCAAACAAGACGAACAGGTGAGCGACCTGCGTCAGATTAAACTGACCGAAATTCACACCGACCCCGATCAGCCACGCCGTAATTTTGATGAAACTGGTATGGCCGAACTAGCGGCTTCAATCAAAGAGCATGGCGTTTTGCAGCCGATTGTTGTTATGCCGCACAAAGGCGGCTATCAAATTGTTGCCGGTGAGCGGCGTTTTCGCGCTAGCCAAATGGTGGGGCTTACCAAGGTTCCGGCTTTAGTTAGGACTTTGAGCGCCCAGCATAAACTTGAGCTATCGTTGATCGAGAACTTGCAGCGCCGCGATTTGAACGCTATCGAAACCGCCACGGCTTACCTGAAGTTGCGCGACCAATTTAACCTGTCGCTTGAGCAAATCGGTCAGCGTGTTGGCGGCAAGTCAGTTAGCGCTGTTAGTAACACCTTGCGTTTATTGAAACTACCTAAAGTTGTTGTGGCAGCCATTGCCGAAGGCAAGCTTAGTGAAGGCCAGGCCAGGCCATTAATTGGCCTAGACGCACAACTAGCCGAAAGTTTGTTAAAACGCGTTATTGCCGAAAGCTGGAGCGCGCGCCAAATTGAGCAGTATATTGTTAATCTCAAGCAGTCAGCACCGGCTAAAAGCACCAAGGCGGCTCAAAAGTCACAAACCGGCTATGAATCGCAGGTTGCCAATCTAAAAAATCGTTTTCAGACCGATGTTAAGATTCGCGTTAACAGCCATGGCGCTGGACAACTTGTTATTCCATTTAAAGATGAGCAAGACTTCGAGCGCATCAAAAATTTGCTCGGCTAACTATAGCCTTATTTGAAAATCTATAAAAAACCGGACTAGAAGGTCCGGATTTTGTTAAACGGATAAATTCGCAAGCTGACCGTACCGACGACATCGTAAAGCGGTATCGTACCCAGGCCATTGCGCGAGTCAAACGAGTAATCACCTTGACGGTGGTCGCCACTCACAAATAGCTGACCATCGGGCACAATCGTATCAACCGAGCCGCTGGTTGGACTACCGGGTTCGCCGTGATTGTAATCGTCGGGGTTAAAGCCGTTAGGGTTTTGCTTGTTATAAACGGTGTATTTGCCATCTTTTAAGACCACATGCTCGCCAGGCAGGCCGATAACCCGTTTGACGATGTATTCATCTTGAATACCAGGCTCGTAATGCGGGTTTTTAAAGACGATAATTTGACCGCGCTGCGGCACAAACTGCTTGTTTTGCAGGTGGGCAATCGTTACCGGCACGCGGTTAATAATCAAGCGATCATTTGTATACAGGGTCTTTTCCATGCTTGGGCCAACCACACTAAAACTACGAAAGATGTAGTTGTTAATAAATAGTGTGCCGACAAGTACACAGACAATAAAAATACTGATGTTGATCAGATCTTTAAATAATGGGTGGCGGGTAAAAAAGCCGGCTTCCATAGACTAGAATCTATTATACATGAGCATCGTGGCAATAGATACAGCTATTAGGGTTCACTGACCGGCCTTTTTTAGGTATTATAAGATAAGCATATGAAAAAACCTCCAGCGTCAATCGACGGATTTGTTTCGCGTCGACCCGGTAGCAAGTTGGGTGATTTACACAATGAAAAAGTTGTGCAAGCGCCCAGCCGGCGTTTGATTGGCCGCCACGATATCGATGCGTCGCTGAAGGACATTGAAGAAGCCGCCAAGGGTCAAAAATTGTCGCGCCGTTCACGCCGTCAACTAAAACAAGATAAAAAACGCGCTCGTCGCGGTCGTAGCAAAGTCAAAAAATTCTTTGTCTCAGCCACGGTCGTAGTTATCTTGGCGGCCATTGGTACGGCTGGCTATTTTGCAACCCAAATTAATTCGGCTGGCACCAAGGTATTCAAGGGCAGCCTACTTGATATTGTAAAGAACGAGCCGCTCAAACAGGACGCAAATGGTTTTAGTAACTTTTTAATATTAGGCACCTCCGAAGACGACCCCAATCACCCCGGCGGCAACCTGACCGACTCGATGATGGTGGTTAGTGTCAATCAAACCACCAAGCAGACCTATATGTTCAGTGTTCCGCGCGACTTGTATGTTAAATATGGCCAAGCGTGTGTCTCGGGCTACCAGGGTAAAATCAACGCTTACTTTAGCTGCGTCAATGATGGCACCAGCGATGCGGCTGAGAATGACCGATTGGCCAAGGCCCAGACATTTATCGGTAATATTTTCGGTCTCGATCTGCAGTACGGTGTTCATGTCAATAATTCCGTGATTCGCGACGCCGTTAACGCCGTTGGGGGAGTCGATGTTGATATTGAGGGTGACGGCGCCAGCGGTATTCTGGACCGTAACTTCGACTGGCGCTGTAAATATACCTGTTATTACGTCAAATACGATAACGGCGTGCATCATTTAGATGGTGATCACGCGCTGTTTTTGGCGATGGCTAGGGGAGATGTGGCGCCAACCTATGGTTTAGCCAATTCCAATTTTGATCGTGAACAAAACCAGCAAAAAATTCTTTTGGCGCTCAAGGACAAGGCCGTTAGCACTGGCACATTAACCAACCTAAGTGCTATCTCGAAACTGATTAACGCGTTTGGCAATAATCTACGCACCAATATTCCAACATCCGAAATAGCCACCTTGGCGCAGTTAGCCCAAGACGTTAAAGGCGGCGATATACACAAAATTAATCTTTATGAAGGTGGCGGCAGCGTTGTGACGACCGGACCGTATAACGGCCAAAGCGTTGTGATGCCGGCCGACGGATTATTTGACTATAGCGGACTGCAGCAGTTCATCACTGAACAGATGTCGGGCGGCTCGCTTGCTCCGGCCAGCTCCGACAGCTCGACGACTAGCCCCGCAACCACCACTCAAACGACCGGCAATTAATAGTATGTTATTATAGAAGACAGCTATGGCTATGGAGCTTTTAAAGTTCGTAAAACGACGTTCATTTCTCAGTGAAGTGATTTACGTCTGTTTGAATGTCGCGTTGGGACTGGCGATGTTGGCATCGATTGCCTTTACCCAGTCAATCACTCTAGGGCTAGTCTTAGTTTTGGTAAGTAAGTGGCGCGTTTTGGCGGTTCGCCCGCGTTATTGGTTTGCCAATGTTCAAGCTAATTTAGTTGATATTATCGTCAGCGTTAGCTTCGTGCTCGATCTATTCCTAATTAATAATTCGGCTTATAGCAGCAATCAGCGTTGGTGGGCCATGGGCATATTAACGGCTCTATATGTGGCGTGGCTTTTGTTCCTAAAACCTCGTTCGCGCCGCATTTACATGGTAGCCCAGGCTGGGGTGGCGCTGTTTTTGGGCACTGTGACGTTGTTCGCATTTTCGTATGAATGGCCGGTTTCGCTAGTAGTGTTGGGTGTGATGCTCATTGGTTACGCCACAGCCCGACACACGCTGACTAGCTACGACGACGAGACGCATGTTCTATTTTTGAGCCTGGCTTGGGCTTTGGTGTTGGGTGAATTTGGCTGGCTAGCCTACCACTGGACGATTGCTTATAGCATTCCGTTTATGACCAGTTTACTCGTTCCTCAGGCCTCGGTGCTAATGTTGGCGCTTGGTTTCTTGGCCTATCGGGCGTACGATTCGTTCTACCATCATCAAAAAGTTCGCAGCGTCGACGTGCTGCTGCCACTATTGTTTGTGATCGGTCTGTTTGTGGCTCTACTGGTCGTTCTGCCATTAATCTTTTGTCATTCGGTCGACTGTACCGGCTTTATCAACGTCTAGATAAATTTCAAAGTCACACAGTAACCGTTAGTGCGTACCAGCTCAAAGCTGGTAGTTTTGGCGCTTTTGATGATTTCTTCGTGCTGTGTTAAGTCGGCCTCTAAGATCAGATAGCCACCATGATTCAGGCGACCAGGCGCCTCATTTAGCAGACGATTAATCAAGGCCAGGCCGTTATCATCGGCAAACAGCGCCAGTTCTGGCTCATGCTTGGTCTCGGGTGAACGACCCCAACTGCGATCGACGTACGGCAAATTAGCCAAAATAATATCGGCCTGAAACGGACAATTATCAAGTAAATCACTCTGTAAAATAGTCACTGTCGCGTTAAGCTGGCGGGCATTATTTTCGGCCACTGTTAAGGCGTGGCGGCTAACATCGAGCAACGTAACATCCAGCTCGGGTACTTCTAGTTTGGCTGTAATGCCCAGCGCGCCGCTACCGGTACCGACATCGACTAAACGCCAAGCTGGCTGAATCATGGCGATCGCCGGCGGAATAATTTCTTTGAGCGACTCAATAATTGCCTCGGACTCGGGGCGGGGAATAAGTGTCGCTGTGTTGACGGTAAAACGACGACCGTAAAATTCCTTGTGGCCAATAATATAGGCCACCGGTACGCGATCAAGTCGCAATAACAGACGGGCGTCAGCAATTTCTTGTTGTCGATCATCTAAATCATCATCGCCATGCGCGTGCAGGAAAGTTCGCGATTGACGAATGGTATGCGCCAAAATCACCTCGGCGTCAAGCCGGGCAGTGTCAATCCCGATTTCTCGCAGTTGGTGCGCGGCTTGTTTTAACCATTGCGCTATTGTCATAAGTATATTATAACATAAATTTATGTCTAAATTTAGCTTGAAGCACCCTGGGCTTTAAGCTCGCGCTCGTAGGCTTGCAGGTGCTCAACCAAGTCGTCTATATCGCCGTTCATCGCAGCGGGGATATTACTACGTGAGTAACCGATGCGGTGGTCGGTGATTCGGTCTTGCGGGAAGTTATAAGTACGGATTTTCTCGCTGCGGTCACCCGAGCCAATCAGTGAGCGGCGCTCGGCGGTGAGTTTAGCGTTTTCTTCGTCAATTTTAATCTGTAGCAAACGGGCACGCAGCACGCCCATGGCTTTGTCTTTGTTTTTGATCTGCGACTTTTCGTCTTGGTTGGTTACCACCATGCCGGTTGGCAGGTGAGTAATACGCACGGCGCTGTCGGTGGTGTTAACCGATTGGCCACCATGACCCGAGGCGCGGAAAATATCAATTCTTAGGTCATTTGGATCGATTTGAATATCGGCCTCTTCGGCTTCTGGCAAAACCGCCACCGTCACCGTACTGGTGTGAATGCGGCCCTGGCTTTCGGTAACCGGCACGCGCTGCACACGGTGAACGCCCGATTCAAACTTCAACTTCGAGTACGGTGCGTCGCCCTTAACCCCAAAAATAACTTCCTTGTAACCACCGGCGTCATTGGCGCTCTCGCTAATTAGTTCGGTTTTTAGGTTGTGGATTTCGCAGTAGCGCAAATACATTCGGTATAGTTCAGCTGCAAACAGGCTGGCCTCATCACCACCGGCGCCGGCGCGAATTTCAATGATAATGTTCTTCTCGTCGTTCGGGTCTTTCGGAGCCAGCATAACGAACAGCTCGTTTTCTAGTTCTTCTAGCCGTTTTTCAGTAGTGGCGACTTCTTCTTTGGCAAGTTCGGCCAATTCGTCGCTGCCGCCAGCTAGTTCACGAGCCTCGGCTAACTGTTTCTCGAGCGTGTCTTGCTCGTCCAGCTTCGCTAAAATCGTCTCCAGCTCATTCAGGCGTTTGTTTTTAGTACTAAAATTAGGATCAGTATAGGAATCTGGCTGCGCTAAAAAATTGCCAAGTTCTTGCTTCTCGGCTAAAAGTTCATCTTTGTTCAGGTTTATCTTCGGCATAATTAATTCCTATTATACAAGAAATAACCGGTTGCTACTTCTTATATCTTCGCCCGGTGAGGTTTCGGAGAATCTTGAGTTTGCATCAGGAATCTCCGAAACCTCAGCCTTATAATTACGGGCTCAGATACAAGAGTAGCAACCGGTTATCTATGTATACTATTTAGCGTCTTTTTTGGCTTTAGCAGCGGCTGATTTCTTAGCCTTGTTAGCCAGAGCGGCCTTACGGTCGGCAGCAGCAGCGGCACGAGCCTTAAAGCGGTCGACACGACCTTCGGTGTCGATAATCTTTTCTTCACCAGTAAAGAACGGGTGAGAGGCGCTTGAGATGTGCACCTTAACTAGTGGATATTCGTTACCATCTTCCCATTTGATGGTCTCGTTGGTCTGCGCCGTACTCTGAGTAAGGAACGCAAAACCGGCAACCTCGTCGCTAAATACGACAGGCCTGTAGTCGGCTGGGTGTAAATTCTTTTTCATAATCTTGGTAATTATATCTGTTTTTGATTGATTTGTCTAGAGATGGATTTTATCTCGAAAACGTGGCATCTGATTGAAAAATATTTATTTTATGTTATACTACCGCTATGGATATCACTCCACATCCTCCGCTTGAAGAACAACCCAAAAAATACCCTGAAGGTTTGGCTACTACCGAGCACGTCCGCACGTTGGTAAGAACGGCTATCGACAAGGTTGAGCAGTTGGGTATGCCATGGGGTGATGAGGCTGGTTGGACGTTTATGACTTGTACTTTCGATTTAGAGCAACTGGAGCTGGCTGTTCCAAATGCGGTCGCGACTTTATATTATCCTAGGGAAATCAATGTCACTATTCCAATGGTCAACGATCCGTCATTGGCGGCCTGCGAACTCACAAAAACAGTACTTGGCAGCGACGGCGAACCTCACAGCGAAGCTATCAAGGTCTTCGTTACTGACGGACAATATAGCTTGCTACATGAGTATGACGGCAAGCCGGCCAATCCTTACGGCACCGATTCGGGCTATTCAAGGGCTTTAGTAAAGGCCAGAGAAGTCGCGGCTTATAACGACATCCTTAAAGCCGCTAACCACACGACCGTTTTATTTAGTGGTAATGAGCAGCAATAGGGCTTTTCAATAGCACTATAATCTGTTATACTAATTCAGTAAATAATTTTAATGACACAGCTTTTCGCATAAACTCCTGAATTTTCAGGGCGAAAGGCGAGGAACAAGGAGTTCTACATGGCAGTTGATGTCGATATTAAGGCATTGCTGGAAGCCGGTGTTCATTTTGGACACAAAACCAGCCGCTGGCACCCTAAAATGGCGCCTTACATTCACTCTAAGCGTCAGGACAGTCACATTATTGACCTGACTAAAACCGTTGAAGGTCTTGAGAAGGCTTTGCCTTTCATTACCAAAACTGTTGCCGCTGGCAAGCCAATTCTATTTGTGGCTACCAAAAAGCAAACCAAGGGCGTCGTTAAAGAAACTGCCGAAGCCTTGAAACAGCCTTACATGATTGAGCGTTGGCTTGGTGGTACTTTAACTAACACCACAACTACAAGTGCTCAGATCAAGAAGCTAAAAGACCTTGAGCGCCGCATGGCCTCAGGTGACCTAGAGAAGCGCTACAACAAGCTTGAAGTTCAGCGTTTCCAAGAGGAAATCGATGCTTTGAACTTGAAGTACGGTGGTATTAAAGACATGAACGGCAAGCCGGGTGCGGTATTTGTGATTGACGTCATTGGTGACGCCAACGCTATCAAAGAAGCTCACACCATTGGTGTGCCGGTTGTTGCAATTGTCGACACCAACGCTAACCCAGACCTAGCCGACTACGTTATTCCTGGTAACGACGACGCGATTAAGGGTATTAAATTGATGCTTAGCTATGTTGCCGAAGCTGTTAAAGAAGGCCAAAAGGGCGACAAACCAGAAGCTAAAGACGTAGAGGAGAAATAAGGTGGCTGTTTCGATCGACGACATTCGCAAACTAAAAGAATTGACCGGTGTTGGTCTGACCGACGCCAAGCAGGCCCTAGTTGAAGCTAACGGTGACTTCGACAAAGCCCTTGAGGCGATGCGTAAAAAGGGTCTAACCAAAGCCGAGAAAAAAGCCGACCGCGAAGCCCGCGAGGGTTTGATTGAAGGCTATGTTCACAGCGGCCGTATTGGTGTGCTGGTCGAAGTTAACTGTGAGACAGATTTCGTGGCTCGCACCGATAACTTCAAAACTTTTGCCCACAACATGGCTCTGCAGATAGCTTCAATGGCCCCGCAGTATATTTCAGAGGCTGATATTCCGGCCGACGAAATGGCTCGTGTGCGCGCCGAAGCTGAAGCTAGTGATGCTCTAAAGGGCAAGCCGGCTGAGATTGTTGCTAAGATTGTTGAGGGCCAAGTTAAGAAGAATTTCGAAGAAAAAGTTCTTCTTAGCCAGGTTTATGTCATGGACGACAGCAAAACCGTCGAGCAATATCTGAAAGAGACGGTCAGCAAAACCGGTGAAAACATCGTTATTCGCCGTTTCAAGCGCATTGAGCTTGGCGTAGACGACTAATCTGTTTGATTAAAACTAAAAACCGCCTTGCCATAAGGCGGTTTTTAGTTTGTACTAGTGTTTTTGGCGGTTTTAAGGTAAAATGTATCTATATATGGATAAGGAAAACTTCAAACGCAAACACGCGGCGTCGATCGAGTCGCGCATTAAATTATGGGCCGAGATGGGCGGTAATCATTTTTCAGCATATCCGCTGCTTGATCGGATTGCGCTGGCGATGCGCATTAATAACGAATCAGGCGAGCGCGACGCTTTTTATCACGGTGTGAACACGCTTGCTGTTACAGAACTGGCAAAAGAGGGTATTATGGCCGAAGTTTATGCGATGCGCGGTGATTTTAGCTACGGTAACGAGGATAGTCGCGACTACGTCCGGGTTTATGAACGCGGCGGACGTCCGACTGAGATTGACAGGCTAAAATTGAGCGGTTACCAAAAGTATGTCGTCAGGGCCTCAGCGGCTGATTTGAAACCGGAAAATGATGTAGAATAGAAGTATATGTTTGACACGAAACCATACGAAAATCGGTTCACTGGAGCAATTGCGCATTTTGAAGAAGAGTTAAAAAAGGTTCGCACTGGCCGAGCTCACCCGGGAATGCTTGATGGTATTCAGGTTGAGGCTTACGGCGCCAAAATGCCGCTTAACCAGGTTGCCAATGTCACCGCGCCAGAAGCACAAATGCTTCTCGTGACTCCGTTTGACCCAAGTAATGTTCAGGCGATTTCGGCTGCGGTTCGTAATGATCAATCTTTGGGTTTCAACCCGAGCGATGATGGTCGCGTAGTCCGAATCCCGATTCCACCACTGACCGAAGAGCGCCGCCAGCAGCTGGTTAAGCAAACTTCTGAAAAAGTTGAAGAGACGCGAATTGCCCTGCGTAATATTCGTCAGGACGCCCTCAAAGAAGCCAAGCGGCTAAAAGACGCGAAAGAGCTATCAGAAGACGATGTTAAGCGCATCGAAAAGGGTATTGACGATGATATGGTGCAATATAACTCGCAGATTGACGCCATTTTCAAGGCCAAAGAAAAGGATATTCTAACAATCTAATGTCAGATTCTGGCGATCAACTGCCAAATCATATTGGGATTATTGTTGACGGTAATCGTCGCTGGGCGCGCAAGCACGGCCTGCCGGCTTACGAAGGTCACTTGGCGGGCTACAATGCATTGAAAGATGTATTGCTTGATTTTTACGACAAAGGCGTTAAAAACGTCTCGATCTATGTTTTTAGCACTGAAAACTGGCAGCGAGACCGCGACGAGGTAAATCGTTTAATGGCGATTTTTGTGCGGATTTTGAAGACTGATTTGCATATTTTTATTGAAAAAAATGTTCGCTTGCTAGTGCTTGGGTCGCGTGAGGGTTTGAGCGATAAATTAATCAAAGCAATTGATGGTGCCGAGGCTAAAACGGCTCACAATACCGGCGGTAATCTGGCGGTTTGTTTGAACTATGGCGGCCAACTCGAAATAGCCGATGCCGTTAAAAGAATTATCAAGGACGGCTATAAGGCCGAAGATATTACGCCCGAACTGATTAGCCAGCACTTATATGCACCGGAAATTCCTCCGGTCGATATAATTGTGCGTACCGGAGCCGAAAAGCGCATCAGCAATTTTATGCTGTGGCGGGCGGCTTACAGTGAGCTTTTATTTTTAAAAAAGTTGTGGCCGGAAATGACAAAAGCCGACGTTGACGCTATACTAAATGAGTATATGCGGCGTCACCGACGCTTTGGAAAATAAAGGGGGACTGAGTTGGTTTTCGGGGTTATCATTGGGCTGGTGATATTAGTTCTACTAGTGGTTGTTCACGAGTTGGGCCACGCGATTGTGGCGCGTCGTAACGGTGTAGTCGTTGAAGAATTTGGAATTGGTTTTCCGCCTAGGGCTTGGTCGCGCAAGCTCAAGAGCGGCCTGTTATTTAGTCTAAACTGGCTGCCGCTGGGTGGTTTCGTCAAATTACAGGGCGAGCACGATAATGATCACAAAAAAGGCGACTACGGCGCCGTCAGTTTTTGGCGTAAGACAAAGATTTTGTTCGCTGGTGTAGTGATGAACTGGGTTGTGGCGGCCGTATTGTTAACGATTTTAGCAATTACCGGTTTGCCAAAGGTGCTGCCAAATCAGTTTTTGGTGCCGGCTGACACCAAAATTACTAGTGGCGCCGTCACGGTAGTAAGTACTGAAGCTGGTTTTCCGGCGGCTAAGGCTGGGCTTAAGGCTGGCGATGAGATAGTAAAGCTTGATAGCCAGGCGATCCAAAGTGACGATCAGCTAGTTACATCTACCAAAGCTCATCGCGGCCAGGCAGTAACGATTGAATATCGCCGCGACAACAAAACCTATACCACCAAACTGACCCTCCGTAACACAGATTCAGCACTGCTTGGAGTTGAGCTAGGGCAGTCCGAAACAATACACGCCACTTGGTCGGCACCGATCGTCGGCGTCGGTACGACAGCACAGTTTAGCTGGCTAACACTAAAGGGCGTCGGTCAGGCGCTTGGCAATTTGTTTGCCGGGTTGTTCTTGCAGTTTAGCCCAAACCAGGTGATACACAACCAAGGCGCGCAAGATTTGGCAAACGCTCGTCAGAGCGTGGCTGGACCGGTTGGAATTTTAGGAACTATTTTCCCGGCCGCCGCCAAAGCAGGTTTGACGCAGCTGATTTTCCTGACGGCCATTATCTCGTTAACCTTGGCGGTCATGAATGTACTGCCGATTCCAGCTCTTGATGGCGGACGTTGGTTTGTGATGACTATTTATCGCTTGCGTCACAAGGTTTTGACCGAAGAGACTGAAGAAAAAATTCAGATGGTTGGCTTTACGGTTCTGATGTTATTAGTTGTAATCATAACAATTGGCGATGTTACACGAATCCTCTAACGAAAAGCAATCTTGGTGGAACCGCTCGCGCTGGCTAGCGTTTTTGTACCCGGTCGGTGTTGTAGCAGCGTTTTACTTGTCGGCTGTTATCACTGGATTCTTGCTGGGCTTTTTGCAACATGTTGGCCTGATTAACCTTAGTGGTAGCAGTGAAGCAGTCGTTGCCGAAACCGTCATTGCTGCCCTGATTTATGTCGTGGCAATTTTAATTGTTATTGGCGTGCCGTGGATGAATAAAAAACTAGTTCACTTACGTGCCGACGCCAAAGATCTGGGCTACGGTCGCTGGATGAGTTGGACCGACGTTTTACTTGGGCCGGCTGGATTTTTGGTCTACATTATTTTATCGGCTATTTTAGTCTATCTAGGTTCGCAAATTATTGGCTTCAACACTTCTCAGTCTCAAAACGTTGGTTTTCATGGACTGCAAACTTACACGCAGTACGTTTTGGCGTTTATTACGCTGGTCATTATGGCGCCGATTGCCGAAGAGACACTATTCCGTGGCTATCTATATGGCAAAGTCAAAAAATACGTGCCAACTTGGCTGGCGATTCTTATTACAAGTGTAACTTTTGGTCTGGTTCATGGTCAGTGGAACGTTGGTCTTGATGTTTTTGCGCTGAGCATCGTCTTGTGCGTGCTGCGCGAAATTAGCGGCAGCATCTGGCCGTCAATCTGGCTACACATGCTAAAAAACGGTCTGGCTTTTTATATACTCTTTATTTCGCCGATGATTTTACATACACTAGGAGGATAGTATGAGACTGAGTGAACTATTTACCAAGACTGTTAGGAACGCACCGGCCGATGAAGTGTCTAAAAACGCCCAGCTTTTGATTCGAGCTGGCTTTGTGTACAAAGAGATGGCTGGAGTTTACGCATATTTGCCGCTAGGTTTAAGGGTTATCGATAAAATCAAGCAAATTGTCCGCGAAGAAATGAATGCCATTAATTCGCAGGAAATTATTATGACGAGTCTGCAGCGCAAAGAAATCTGGGAGCAGACTGGCCGCTGGGACGACGAGCTGGTTGATATTTGGTTCAAGACTCAACTTAAAGACGAGACCGAGATCGGTCTTGGTTGGAGTCACGAAGAGCCGATCGTTGAAATGCTCAAACAGTACGTGCAGAGTTATAAAGACCTGCCGGTAAGTGTTTATCAGTTCCAAACCAAGCTACGGAACGAGCTGCGCGCCAAGAGTGGCATCATGCGTGGCCGCGAGTTTGTTATGAAAGATATGTATTCGTTGCATAGCTCGGCCGAAGATCTAGATAGTTATTACAATCAGGCCATTGAAGCCTATAAACGGGTTTTCAACCGTTTAGGTATAGGCGACGACACTTATGTGACGTTTGCTAGCGGTGGTGCTTTTACTAAATTTAGCCATGAATTTCAAACAATCTGCGACGCCGGTGAAGATGTGATTTATTTGCATCGCGGCCGCAATATTGCCATTAACGAAGAAGTGCTCGACGATGCAATGGCCGAGATGGGCGTTACGCGCGATGAGCTCGAAGAGGTCAAGACCGCCGAAGTGGGCAATATATTCAACTTTGGTACCGACAAAACCGATACTATGGGTTTGAAGTTTACAGACTCCGAGGGTAAGCAGGTTTCGGCCTATTTAGGTAGTTACGGCATTGGCATTACGCGTGTTATGGGCGTGGTTGTCGAGAAATTATCCGACGACAAGGGTATCGTGTGGCCGGATTCGATTGCGCCGGCGAAGGTTTTTTTGGTTCAATTGGGTGAAAACGAGGCTGTCAAGAATCACGCCGAAGCGCTTTATAAGCTGCTAAGCGACAAGGGTATAGAGGTTTTATACGATGACCGCGACCTGCGTGCTGGCCAAAAATTCGCCGACGCTGAGCTGATGGGTATGCCGTACCGCGTGACAATAAGTGATCGGTTGGAGGCCGATGGCAAGGTAGAATTTAGCGTTCGTAAAACTGGTGTTACGGAAGTGTTGACACAGGACGAACTGCTTGCTAAACTGGGTTGACTAGGCAGTTTTAGGGTTTAATACACCAGATGTGGTGTATTAATTATAGATAAAAACGCTAGGTGAAAAGGATTAATTTTATTATGAAGAAAGTATTTCAACTGACCGCAGCTGGCAAAAAAGAGCTCGAAGCCGAATTGGCTGAGCTTAAGTCACGTCGCGGTGACATCGCCGACAAAATCGCTGAAGCCCGTGATTTTGGTGATCTCAGCGAAAATGCTGAATATGATGCGGCACGCGAGGAACAGGGCTTAGTTGAGACTCGAATTGCCGAAATCGAAGATATTTTGGCCAACGCTGCCTTAATTCGCAGCGGTTCATCGAGCAGCGTTAACCTTGGTTCGACGGTTGAACTAACAACCGACGGCAAAAACGTTACCTACACCGTTGTTGGTCCTGTCGAAGCTGATCCGCTAGCCGGCAAAATTAGCAACGAATCGCCAATCGGCGAGGCGCTATTTGGCAAGAAAATCGGCGATACAGCCGTTATAACGACGCCAAAAGGTCAAGTAACCTACACAATCGCCAGCATTAGCTAGTTCGTCACCCTTATCTTGTGCTAAACTTGTAATCAGTTATGTCAACACTGAAAGATTTTCGAGATGAGCGCCTACGTAAGTTAGGTGATTTAAAGGCGCTTGGCTTTGACCCATATCCAGCCAAAGCTAACCGCAACCAATTAACAGGGGCAATCACTGGTCAGTTTGATCAATTAAATGGCCAGACCGTTACTGTAGCCGGCCGGGTGATGGCGATTCGTAAGTTCGGCAAGTTAGCATTTATTGTGCTGCGTGATTTTAGCGGCCAGGTGCAGTTGTTTTTGAACGAGTCGCAGGTTGAGCCGCGTAACCCAGCCAATAACCAACTGGCCATGGAAGACCTGCCGCTGCTTGATATTGGTGATTTTATTGAGGCCACAGGTGAGGTCGGCAAGAGTCAAACCGGCGAGATATCGGTCTTCGTCCACCAAATTCGACTATTAACCAAAGCCCTCCGGCCAATGCCAACCGCCAGTGAAGGCTTCACGAACAAAGAAGAGCGTCTGCGCCGTCGGTATGTTGACATGAACGTCAACTTGGAGGTTCGCGACCGGTTTGTGCGCCGTTCAAAGTTCTGGCAAGCGACGCGTGATTATTTGAACGCCAACGGTTTTATAGAGGTCAACATACCGGTGCTTGAACATACCACCGGTGGGGCCGATGCCAACCCGTTTGTCACCCACATGGACGCCCTAGATCAGGACTTTTACCTTAGAATCAGTCATGAATTGCCGCTAAAGCGTCTGCTGGGCGCCGGTTTTGAAAAGGTCTATGATATTGGGCCGCGTTTTCGTAACGAAAATTACTCCGACGAGCACCTGCCGGAGCACGTGGCCATGGAGTGGTATTGGGCCTACGCCAACTGGCAAGATGGTATGAAGTTTATGGAAGCCATGTACAAAGATGTGCTCGAAAAAACTTTCGGTACGCTACAGTTCAAACTTGGCCAGTTCGATATTGATATGGGTAAAGAGTGGGAAGTTTGGGACTACGCGACGGTCATCAAAGATCGTTATGGTCTTGATGTCTACGAAAGTTCGCTCGACGAAGTGAAGAAGGCTTTAATCGATAACAAGCTTGAGGTTGAGCAGACCGAAAACCGCGCCCGCGGTATCGACAAATTGTGGAAGAATATCCGCAAAGATGTTGCCGGACCAGTTTGGCTGATCAATACGCCGAAATTTATTAGTCCACTCGCCAAAAGTAATCCGAACGATCCGCGAACGGTTGAGCGTTTTCAGCCGATTATCGCTGGTAGTGAGCTAGGCAACGGCTTTTCAGAGCTCAATGACCCAATCGACCAGCTGAACCGCTTTACCGAACAGCAGGCGATGCGCGATGCCGGTGACGACGAGGCTATGATGCTCGATATCGATTACATCGAGATGTTGGAATATGGCATGCCGCCAGCTTGCGGCTGGGGCTATAGTGAGCGCGTTTTTTGGATTTTTGAAGGCGTGACTGCTCGCGAGGGCGTTCCGTTTCCGCAACTACGCGTTGATTACGACGGCACAACCCGCGATTTGTATCCGGACGTAAAATTTCATTAATTGACTTGCAGACGGCTTTGCTAGTTGCTATACTATGTATAGTATTATTTAAGCAAAGGAAAAATATGACAAAAATTGCCGTATTCGTGGGTAGTCTGCAGCAAAAATCACTTAATAAGCTACTGGCCAAAAACCTGGAAAAACTTGCTCCAGAGGGTCTTGAATTCAGTTATGTTGATTTGGCTTCGTTGCCGCTTTTCAACCAAGACTTAGAGGCTGATTTTCCAGCTGCCGCTCGGGCCGCTAAAGATATCGTAGAAGCTGCCGACGGTGTTTTATTTGTTACTCCGGAATATAACCGTAGTATCCCAGGCGTCCTGAAGAACGCGATTGACTGGGTGAGCCGTCCGTGGGGGTCTAATTCGCTGAACGGCAAGCCGGCTGGAATTGTTGGGGCGTCGGGTAGTCCGCTAGGAACAGCGGTTGCACAGGCCGATCTGCGCCATATTCTGGTTTATTTGAACGTCAAGCTAATGGGGCAGCCAGAAGTATACTTGATGCATGCGCCTAATGCTTTTGATGAAAACGGCGATGTAGTAGAGGCCTCGCGCGAGCACCTAGTGAACTACATCAATACTTTTGCTAAGTGGGTTGAAGACGAAAAATAGACGGTTTTTATCGTGGCGAATAGCGCTCCAATCGGGGCGCTATTTTAGTAGGTTGACATTTTTTAGTACCTTGTATAACATAGAACTATGACAGAGCAAGATATATCAAGTGAAAAGTACGCCGAAAATCTGGCTATCCAGCTACGAAAAGGTTTTTTGGCCTACTGCGTCCTAAAGGTTTGTAGCAACGAAGCGGTCTATACCAGCGATATTATCGCCAAACTGCACCAGGCGGAACTGGTGGTGGTCGAGGGCACGATTTATCCGCTCTTGAGCCGCTTGCAAAAAGACGGGCTCTTGCAACATGAATGGCAAGAGAGCGAGCAGGGGCCACCGCGCAAATACTACCAGCTAACGCCATTTGGCCATGAGGTTATGGAAGGTGTTAGTCGAAAAATTACAACTCTAAATACCACGTTAAAGAAGTTATAAGGAGCAGGACATGAACGAAATTACCCGCATTCACCTCGCCAAAGTCCCGTACAATGTCGAGGTTGAAGCAAAAAAAGAATTGCAAAAATATCTTGATGCCATCAAGGCCTACGCCGGTGACAGCGATTTGGTAAGTGATGTCGAAAGCCGAATGGTTGAGATTTTGGCCGATCGCAAGATTGTTGCCGATGGTATTGTGACGGCCGAAGACGTTAAAGCTTTAAAACAACAGCTAGGTGAGCCCGAAGAGTTTAGCGGTGATGAACAAGCCGAAGTTTTGCCGACCGAAGATGATGGCAAGCCAATGCACAGGCTATATCGCGACACGACCCAGGCCTGGCTTGGCGGTGTAGCGGCTGGTATCGCGCGCTACTACGGCATCCAGGCGGTGTGGGTGCGTTTGATTTTCATCGCCCTGGCCTTGGCCTCTTTTGGTTCGGTGGTCTTAATCTACGTAATTTTGTGGTTAATTATTCCGCCAGCCAAAACAGCCGCCGATTTATTGCAGCTCGAGGGTAAGCCGGCTACCGTGACGGCAATTCGCGCCCTTAGTGAGCGCGGCCAGCTGATCAATAGCAACCGCGACCACAAGATTGCTCGCTTCTTTAGCGTTCTGTTTGGAACACTCGCGACTCTGACGGCTACATCTGTCCTGATTGCGATGGTGACCTTCGGCGTTTTGGCTATTCGCCACGACAATATCAATATGGTGACCGGAATGAACAGTATAACCGGCAATGCGGGCACCTCTTGGCTGATTTTTGCCGTCATCATGACCGGTATGTTGCTGTTTGTGGTATTAATGTCGCTGATAGGCTATGCGCTGCTAAGCTGGCGCTATACCCGTCGAATCTTGGTTAGCGGTATCGTGGTGATAGCGCTAGGAATTGCTTCGGTAGCAACGTTTATTGTGTTAGTTACAACATCTCAGGCGAATTATCAGCAATGGATCGACAAATCGATGGTTAGCAAAACCTATAATTTACCGGCAGATTTCAAGTCGGTCTCGAGCCTGGATTTTAAGGGCAGTAATATCGACAGCGTTACCTACATGGTTTCAAATACCACACCGCGGGTCGTTGTTAACAGTTTAAATGGCAACCTACAGCCGTCGGTTAGTGTTAACGGCGCGTCCGCATCAATGTCAATTAGTCAGCCGACGGTTAATTTCGGTCGTTATTATCGGCTATCGACGGTTACAATTTATGGCCCAGCCCTAAGCGGACTTACGGTTAACAGCGGTACATTTACCTATGATGGCGCCAATACAACCTCCAGCAAGCTGGCCGTTAAGGTTACGGGCGACGGTAATCAATTAACGCTCTATCATTTGCAAGTTAATTCGCTGCAGGCTGATGTCGATGACCAAGCGTCGTTCGACGCAACCGGCGCGGCCGTTCGTGACACAAGCCTTAATATGGCCTCGGGCGGTCACGTGTCGCTGGCAAATATCGCCAACCTAACACTCACGGCACCAGATGTTTGCGCCAGCAACGACACGCCAGTGGTTGTCAATGTCGCTAATGTTAATAGTGGCAGCCTAAGTTATAATGGAAGTAAGGTTAATGCCAAATCATTTGCCGACGCCTGCGTCGAGCTAACAGTAGGGGTAAATTCGTGATCGAAATAAAGCATATATCCAAAACATACGGTAAAAAAGAGTCGGCCTTTGAGGCTTTAAAGGATGTGACGTTTACCATTCCAGACGGTGCCAGCGTGGCAATTCTAGGCAAGTCTGGTAGCGGCAAGTCAACCTTGATGCACGCCATGAGCGGCCTAGATCGTCCGCAAACCGGAGAAGTCGTCATTGATGGCCAAAATATTTTGACGCTCAAAGACAAGCAGGTTGATCGTTTTCGGGCTGAAAAAATCGGCTTTATCTTCCAAAGTTTTTTTGTTCAAGGTAACGAGACTGTCAGCGATAACGTGAGTTTGCCGCTTGAAATTGCCAATGTAGCGTTTTCGTCGCGACGCAAGCGTGTCGAGGCGGCCCTAGATAGTGTTGATTTGCTCGAGAAAAAGAATAATCGCGCTAAAGATTTGTCGGGTGGCCAAAAGCAGCGCCTGGCGATTGCCCGGGCTATCGTCAACAATCCGTCGATTATTTTCGCCGACGAACCGACCGGTAACCTAGACAGTGTGACTGGTGCTAAGGTTGAGGATTTGTTATTTTCTTATAACAAAAACAAGGGCGCGACCCTAATTATCGTGACCCACGATGCCGATCTTGGTGCAAAATGCGACATCATCATTCACATTAAAGACGGTAAGATTGAGTCGATTGACAATAAAAAGACACGAGATGGAGCTAAGCGATGAAATTTGTTGATATAACCAAGCGTGCCGGACGCAGCCTGCGCGAGTCGAAAGCCAGGACGATTTTAACTAGCCTGGCAATTGGTGTCGGCGCCTTTACAATTACCCTGAGCTTGGCTGCTGGGGCTGGTGGACGTCAATACGCTGCCGATATTGTCAGTGCCAACACCAATAAACAGGAGCTGCAGGTTTCGCAAAAACAAGAATCCGCACTCAGTGGGCCGCAGGAATATAGCGATTCGCCGTCGGTTACTTTTGGCGGCCGTTTTTCGGTTAAGCAATTGTCGAGCGCCGATATCGATAAAATCGCGGCCGTAAGTGGCGTTAAATCGGTCTCGCCAGCTTATAATCTAAGCGTTAAGTATATTACCCGTGTGGGCGCTAAAAAATATAACGCCAGTGTTAGCCAGTACAATAACGCCATGAGTTACAACTTCATTGCTGGTAATGGTAAAAATTTGGCTGACGATGAGATCGTTCTAAGCAAAGACTACATAACAGCACTTGGTTTCAAGTCGCCGCAAGAGGCGATTGGTCAAACGGTTGATTTGGTGGTTGCGCGGGCAGCCGATATAGTTCCGCCGCAAGACCAGAAGACATTTTCGTATAAAATTGCTGGCGTAATTGATCAAAACGAGCTGTCGTTTGCTAGCAACCAAACGGTTATCCTAGTTACGCCAGCTGCTGCCAAAACTATGTACGACTATAACCAGACCGGCACGACAACCTATGGCAACTATTTAGCGGCCGTTGTCATCGCTAAAGATGGTGTCGATGTTAATACGGTTAAAGACCAGTTGAACAAGCTGGGCTACGATGCCCAAACTGCCCAAGACCTAATGAGCACAATCTTTCAGTTCATTAATGTCTTGCAGGGTATTCTGATTGGCTTCGGTGCTTTGGCGGTTCTGACGTCGGTGTTTGGGATCATCAATACGCAGTACATTAGTGTTCTGGAGCGCACGCAACAGATTGGTCTTATGAAAGCCCTTGGTATGCGCCGACGTGATGTCGGACGGCTGTTCAAGCTCGAGGCTGCTTGGATTGGTTTTCTTGGTGGGGCAATCGGTGCCGGCTTGGCTATGGTTGTCGGTTTGGCGGCGAACCCGTGGATTTCAAACGTCCTAAGTCTGCCAAAGGGAACTGATTTACTGATTTTTCAGCCACTAAGCGTTACCGTGGTAATCGTCGGTTTGATCTTAGTGTCGGTTGGTGCGGGAATCTTGCCAGCTCGTAAGGCTGCTAAACTTGATCCAATCGAAGCCCTGCGCACCGAGTAGTAAGCGTGATACAATATAGTTCATGTTAGACATCCGATTTATCCGTGACAATGCCGACGCTGTGCAGCAAAATGCTCGTAGCCGCGGCTACAATGTTGATATTGCTAAATTACTGGCCGTTGATTCGGACCGTCGCACACTGCGCCAAAAAGTCGACGAACTGCGCGAAAAGCGCAATCAAAATGCCGCCAAAATGAAAGGCGGCGCGCCGGATGCCACTTTGATCGAAGAGGGTAAGCAGCTAAAGACTGATTTGGCCGAACTTGAGGCCAAACTGCCTCAGCTCGATAAAGATTATGATAGTCTTTTGTCTGGTATCCCAAACATGAATTTCGAAGACGTGCCACTAGGGGGTGAAGAAGACAGTGTCGAGATTAAAAAATGGGGCGATGCTAAAACTGGAGCTGTCGATCATCTAGATTTTGCGACCAAACGCGGCTGGGTGGATTTCGAACGCGGTGCTAAAGTTGCCGGTGCTAAATTCTACTACCTAAAAGGCGACTTGGCTTTGTTAGAAAACGCGATTTTTCAATTCGCTCTCGATCTTTTAATGAAGAAAAACTTCACCTATATGACCGTGCCGCACATGGTGAATAGCCAAACGGCGGTCGGTACCGGTTTTGCACCGCGCTCGAGCGACCAAAACGACGAATATAATATCGAAAACGAAGATTTGTCGTTGATTGCCACCGCCGAAATGCCATTGACCGGTTATTATGCCGATGAAATCCTCGACGCCGCCCAGTTGCCGCTCTTTTACGCCGGTTATAGTCCAAGCTATCGCAAAGAAGCTGGTGCCGCTGGCAAGCACACCCGTGGTCTGTTCCGCGTTCACCAGTTTAATAAACTCGAGATGTATGCCTACACTTTGCCAGAGCAAAGTCGAGAAGTGCACGAAAAGCTGCTTGGTATCGAAGAAGAAATCTGGCAAGCAATTGGCGTGCCTTACCACATTATCAATATCGCCGCTGGTGATCTAGGTGCGCCAGCTGCCAAAAAATATGACCTCGAGTATTGGTCGCCGGTTGACGGCACTTACCGCGAACTAACCAGTTGTTCGAATTGTACTGATTTTCAAGCGCGTAATTTGAACATTCGCGTTCGCCGCGACGATGGTTCGGTCGAAATTGTACATACCCTAAATGGCACAGCCGTTTCCTTGGCGCGCTCATTGGTGGCGATTATCGAAAACTTCCAAAACCCAGACGGCACACTGACCGTCCCTGAAGTGCTGAGGCCGTATCTTGGTGGTCGCACGACTCTCTAGAATTTGCTAAAATAGATATATAGCTAAAGAGGAGGGTCTGGGTGATCAAATCAGTCACAATTACAGCTCTAAAGTATGAGGTTGATGACGCAACGCGTCGTTATGTGTTGAAAAAAATCGGCAACCTGGATCGTTATTTGCCGCGACATGCCCGCAAATCAGCGGTGGCTGAGGTGAAGCTGCGGCAGGTTAATCGTGACCACGGTAATAAGTACGAGGCAGAAGTTATTTTGACGGTTCCAGATCGAGTTATGACGGCCGTCGACTCAACCATTAACATGCTGGCGGCGGTGGATATCGTTGAAGCTAAAATGATTGCCCAGACCCGGCGTTACAAACAAGAGAGTTTGCCGCACATTGGTCGCCGACGTTTGCTGAGTCGGTTTAAACACGTTGATAAAACGGTTGAAATATAGCTGATTTCAGGCTCTGATATGCTTGTGCGACAGGTGTAGTCGTCGTATAATAGTTGCTAGTAACTGACAGAGGCAGATTCCTGAAAGGCAGGGTTAATTATGATTAGCAAACAGGGGGCGCTCACCAAAATTTTTGGCGACCCGCAAGCAAAAACGATCAAACGACTTAATAAAAAAGTCGAAGCTGTTAATGCACTTGGCGATAAGTACAAGGCGATGTCGACAGCCGACCTAAAAAAGCAGACCGAAGTCTTAAAAAAGCGTCTGCAAAATAAGGGCACGACACTTGATGATATTCTGCCTGACGCTTTTGCGCTGGTCCGCGAAGCTAGCGAGCGCACGCTGGGCATGCGTCATTTTGACGTGCAGCTAATCGGCGGTATGGTGCTGCACGAAGGCAATGTTGCCGAGATGAAAACCGGTGAAGGTAAGACCTTGGTCGCAACGCTTGCTGTTTATTTGAACGCGCTTGAAGAAAAAGGTGTCCACGTCGTTACTGTCAACGACTATCTGGCACAGCGTGACGCCGGCTGGATGGGCGAAGTCTATCATTTCTTGGGCATGGAGACTGGTGTCATTATCAACGAAGCCTCGTTTGTCTATGACCCAGAATATAAAAACGAACACCACACCGACCCGCGCATGCAGAAACTGCGTCCTGTCACCCGTAAAGAGGCCTATGCCGCCGATGTTACTTACGGCACCAACAATGAGTTTGGTTTCGATTATCTGCGCGACAACATGGTCAATGAAGTCGAATTATTGCGCCAGCGTGAATTGAATTTTGCTATCGTCGACGAGGTTGACTCAATCTTGATCGACGAGGCTCGTACACCGCTTATTATTAGCGCGCCAGCTGCCGAAAACCCAGACAGTTATTATCAGTTTGCTAAGATTGCCGCTAAACTCGTACCCGAAGATTACACGGTCGACGAAAAGCGCAAAAGCACAGCCCTGACCGACGAGGGTGTCGAAAAGGTCCAGAAAATGCTGGGCATTAAAAACCTTTATAGCCCAGATTACGTTCGCTCGGTTTACCACATGGACCAAGCTTTGCGCGCTCAGACACTGTTTCACCGCGACAAAGATTACGTTGTGACTAAAGATGGCGAAGTAATTATCGTCGACGAGTTTACTGGTCGTTTAATGCAAGGCCGTCGCTACAACGAAGGTCTGCACCAGGCGATTGAAGCTAAGGAAAACGTACCAGTGTTGCAAGAAAGCATGACACTGGCAACAATTTCGTTCCAGAATTACTTCCGTTTGTACAAAAAATTATCTGGTATGACCGGTACGGCCTTTACCGAAGCCGAAGAATTTCAGCAGATCTATAGCCTGGATGTCGTCCAGATTCCACCTAACAGGCCGGTCGTTCGTAACGACAAACAAGACCTAATTTTCCGCAGCGAAAAGGGCAAAATCAAGGCCCTAGTAGAGGCTGTTAAAAACTATCATGAGCAGGGTCGGCCAGTGCTAATCGGTTCGGCTTCGATTACTAAAAACGAATTAATCGCTGAAGCGCTTGAAAAGGCTAAGGTGCCGTTTGAAATCTTGAACGCCAAAAACAATGAACGCGAAGCGGCAATTGTTGAAAAGGCTGGTGAAAAAGGCGCTGTAACTCTTGCGACCAACATTGCTGGTCGTGGTACCGACATCAAACTAGGCGAGGGCGTGCGTGAGTTGGGCGGCTTGGTAGTGATTGGTTCTGAGCGTCACGAGGCTCGTCGCATCGACAACCAGCTACGTGGTCGTGGTGGTCGCCAGGGTGACCCAGGTGAGACGCAGTTCTATGTTTCAACTGAAGATGATTTGATGCGTATTTTTCAGGGTGAGCGAATCGCCGCCCTGATGGATAGGCTTGGACTGGACGAGGACACACCAATTGAGAACAAGGCCGTCACCAAGACGCTCGAATCGGCCCAGAAGCGCGTCGAGGGCTACAACTTTGATGCCCGTAAAAACGTTGTGCAGTACGACGACGTTATTAACCGTCACCGCCGCGTAGTCTACACCATGCGCCACAAGATTCTAGAGGGCGAAGACATCAAACCGGAAATCCAACGCCTGCTTGAGGCTAAGGTTCATGAGCTGACTATCGTGCCAGCCAACAACAATCCTAAGTTCGCCGAAGAATTCGAAGAAATCTTTCCGATTAACGACAAGAAAATCAAAGCTATTGGCGCCGAAAAACGCGACAAGGCACGTTACGAGCTAGCGCTTAAAGAGGTTGAAAAACTTTATAAAGCCAAAGAAGAAGAGCTCGACGAAGATATTTTGCGCAAAGTTGAACGCGAAGTCTACCTGCAGGTGCTTGATACCCTATGGATGCAACACCTTGAAACCATGCAGCACCTGCGCGAAGGTATCCACTGGCGCAGTGTTGGCCAGCGCGATCCACTGGTTGAGTATCGAGCCGAATCGCAAAAGCTGTTCGATGGTTTACAGCAAAGTTTGCGCGACGAAGTGCTGCGAGCCGTTATGCATGTTCATTTGAACGATAGTCTGACTCGTGGCCAGGAAGACCATGACACCGAATTGACCCGACTGGCCGAAACCGCCGTCGAAACCGGTGTTAACGAAATCACCTCTGGTGAAAAAAATCGCGACGAAGATTTTACGATCAAAAAGTCGAGCGAGCAATCATCAGCGCATAAAAAGAACGCTGCGCGCAAGAAGAAAAAGAACCAACGCCAAAACCGTAAATCAGGTCGTCGATAGAGATAAGATATGAAACATACCGTAGAAGAGATCCGTTTGAAAAATGGGGCACGGGGATTATTAATTGATGTCCCGGGCGCCACAGTTATGAGCATGCAGTTTCAGTTCCGTGCCGGTAGCCGTTACGCTAAGTCCAAAGAGATTGAAGAAGTGGCGCACATCATGGAGCACATGGCGTTTGGTGCCAATTCGCGCTTCAAGAACGAGCAGGAATTTGAGGCCGAGTTTACTAAAAATGGGGCCTATCACAATGCCTTTACCAGCGATTTCTCGATGGTTTATGAGGCCGACTGTGCCGATTTTGAATGGGATCGAATCTTGGATTTGCAGCGTGTGAGCATTTGCGAGCCGCGCTTTAACGACGAAGCGCTGCAGGCCGAAAAGGGTAACGTGCGCAGCGAACTAACCAATTACCTGAACGACCATGTGCGGATTTTGTGGCCGCGAATGCAGCAAATTATGGGCGAAGACGTGTTAACGTATCGCCAAGCCCTGCCAACGATTGGCGCGGTTAGCCTAGCTGATATTCGCGAGCATCATCGTCGCACCCACACCACCAAGAATATGCGTTTTGTGATTGCTGGTCGTTTGCACGGCCGCAAGAGTGAGATTCGCCGCCAGCTGGAAGAATTTAGCCTGCCAGAAGGCGAACGTTTTCCGATTCCCAAAGACGTTATTACTGGGGCCAATCCGACTATCGTTCGTCGTAAGGATGCTTCAAACCTAACCTTTGGCTGGTCGATGAATATTGCGCGTGAGCTAAGCGATGCCGAATTAGACGCTATGCATTCGTTGAATCATATTTTGACCGGTACAACTAACTCGCGCATCTTTGGGGCAGCCCGCCAGAAAGGCCTGGCTTACAGTGTTGGCGCTTATTGCGGTGCCGGTTTTTACAATAGCGGCTGGGATATTTCGGGTCAGGTGAATCATGACACGGCGGGTGAACTATTCGATATTATTCAGCGTGAAATTGGCCAGGTGCTAGACGGTAAACTACTGCAGTCTGAAATTGATGCCGCCAAGTCGTTTGCTATGGGCCGCTATCAAATGGGCGCCCAGACAGTAGCCCAAATCAGCGGCTTTTACACCGGTCGTTATTTTGCCGACGATTTCATCAAAGATTACGATAAAGTTCCGGAAATGATCAAAGCCGTCGATCTTGACCGTATAACCAAGACCGCTCGTGAGTTTATCAATGAAAATACCTGGGCCTTAGCCGCCGTTTCGAGCGGTGATCGCCAAGAGGTGGTTGATTTAAGCGAAAAACTTAAGCCACTATTCGAAAGAGTATAATATGCCAATTAAACACAAGGTGCACGAGTTAATTTTAAAAAACGGCGCCAAAGGTTTATTGATTGATGTTCCAGATACGACCGTGGCCTCGTTTGAGGTTTGTTTCCGGGCTGGTAATGAATATGTTATGCGCCCTGAGCGTCAACAAACAGCTCATTTAATGGAGCATATGGCGTTTGGATCTAATAAAGATTTTGGTGATCCCGAGACTTTTAGTCAGGAAATTACCAAAAACGGTGCTCGTTATAATGCTGTCACCTGGGACCGCGACATGGCATATTACATTGACTGTGCTCTGATGGAATGGGAGCGCATTTTAGATGTGCTTGAATTGACGGTTGTTGAGCCGGTTTACAAGAAGAATATTTTGGAATCGGAAAAAGGCAATGCTCGCGAGGAGCTAACTGGTGATCTGAATAATTATGCTCGTCTGTTAAACCAGCGTGTTTATAAAGCCCTAGGCGACACCTTAATGCTTGATGCCGATAAATTAACAACCATCGACAGTGTGACTACAAGCGATATCAGACAACATCACGACCGGACGCATACTACTGAAAATTTACGATTTGTGATTGCGGGTAATCTAGGCAGCCACGAGTCTAAAATTATTGCCAAACTAGAAAATTGGCATTTGGCGCGTGGTGAGCGTTTGCCGGTCACAAAGGCACATTATCATCGCGCTGAGCCAGTCACCATTGTCCGTAAAGATATGTCGAGTGTACGTTTTTTGCTATCAATCGCTTTGAACCGTGAGCTAACAATGATCGAGCGAGATGCCATGGGTGCACTCAATCATATTTTGACCGGAACGGCCCACTCGCGAATTTGGGGCAAGGCTCGCAGTAGTGGCCTTTGTTATGGTATGGGCTCTCGGACTTATAGTGACGTGAGTGGTACTTCGTCGTGGGATTTTTATGGTCAAATCAGTCTCGAAAATTCAGTGCCACTCTTTGATTTGATAATCGAACAGCTGAGGCGAATAGCAAACAGTGATCTTACAGAGGATGAGCTATATATTGCAAAACAGTATGCCCTAGGCGGTTTTCAGATGCGTGGCCAAACGGTCGCTAATTTGTTGGACTGGTACGCTGGTATGTACTTCGAAAAAGATGAAATTGACAATATCGACGACTCACCAAAATACATTAACGCGACTGAGTTATCGCAAATCGAAGCCCTGGCGAAAGAGTTTTTAAACAGTGGTATATGGACAATAGGTTTGATTGGCAACGTGACTGAAGCCGATACTAAGATCCTATACGATAAATTAAAGGGCTTACTGCCAGTCAAGGATGAAGAATAATGAAAATCGCAATCGCCGGTTACGGTGTTGAAGGGCAAGCTAACTACCGTTACTGGTCGGCTGATCCGGCTAACCAGTTGACGATTGTCGATGAGAAAAGTGAGCTCGACAATCTACCGCAAGGCGCAGCCACAATTTTGGGTCCGGATGCTTTTTCAAAGCTCGATGGTTTTGATTTGGTGATTCGCACCGCCGGACTTGCACCGCGCAAAATTAAAACCGACGGCAAGATTTGGTCTGGTGCTAATGAATTTTTTGCTAAATGTCCGGCGCCGATCATCGGCGTGACAGGATCAAAAGGCAAGGGCACGACCGCCAGTTTAATCGCTAGCATCCTAGAAGTGGCTGGTAAGAAAGTTTGGCTGGTTGGCAATATCGGTATTGCAAGTCTGGATATTCTCGATCAGATTAAACCAACCGACCTCGTGGTTTATGAACTATCCAGCTTTCAATTATGGGATCTGGAGCGCTCACCGCAGACGGCCGTGGTGCTCTATATAGAGCAGGAGCACCTAGACGTTCACGCTGATATGGATGAATATGTGACAGCTAAAGCGCAGATTACAGCACATCAAGCAGCCGATGATTTGTTGGTCTACAATCAAAACAACACCTATGCCAATCAGATAGCCGCTAATTCGGTGGCGCAAAAACTTGGCTACCCGAGCGAGATGACAGCGCATGTTAATGACGGAAGCTTTTATTACGGCGAACAAGAAATTTGTTCAACCGATGTTCTGCAGATCAGGGGTTCCCATAACTTAGACAATGCCTGTGCGGCGATTGACGCTATTTGGCAATATACCCAAGATCCATCTGTAATCGAAAAAGGCCTAAGTAGTTTCAAGGGTCTGCCGCACCGCTTGCAGCTAGTCGCGGTTGTAAATAGTGTAAGTTATTACGATGACAGCATTGCCACCACGCCAAGTTCGGCCATTGCGGCTCTAAGGTCGTTTGATGGACCTAAGGTTATTATCCTCGGCGGATCGTCAAAAGGCTCTGACTTTAGCGAGCTAGGACAGGAATTGAAACGACAAGACGCCAAGGCCTTATTGATTGGCGCTGAAGCCTCAACCATTGCAGGGGCGTGCGATGCGGCCGATTTTAGTAACTATGAAATTTTAACAGACAAAACTATGGCCGAGATTGTCAGCCGCGCTGCTGAAGTAGCCGAGCCGAATAGCACAGTCCTGCTGAGTCCGGCCGCCGCCAGCTTTGGTATGTTCAAAAACTATGCCGATCGCGGCGATCAGTTCCAGGCGGCCGTAAAGAGCCTGGGTGCGGTACAATAATAGATATGCATCAGCTGCAAAAACGAACCAGTGAACTATTAGAGCAAATCAATGCAGCTGTTTTAAGGCTTCATATAGCCGATAAGTTGCAGCAAATTGCTGCCGTCGAGGCCGAGTTAATGAACTCTGAAATTTGGAATAACCCAAATTATGCTCAGGAAAAAAGCCGCCAGCTAGCCGCTATGCAGGCCGAAACCGAGCCTTGGCTGACACTCCAGACGCAAACCGCCGACCTAACGGAGTTGATGAACTTGGGTGACGACAGCTTGCTGCCAGAATTTGAAACGCAGCTTACTGCGCTTGAAAAAGATTACGAAACGCGCCGCCGCGACCTGTTGTTTGACGGTGAATACGACGATCACAATGCCATCTTGCGCTTATCGGCAGGTGTTGGTGGCACTGACGCCCAGGATTGGACCGAGATGCTCGAGCGGATGTACCTGCGCTGGGCCGAAAAAGCAGGCATGACCACGACTGTGATTGAGCGTTCGACCGGCGAAGAAGCCGGCATAAAGTCCAGTGTGATAGAAGTCACGGGTTCCTACGCCTACGGCAAGCTGCGCTCCGAAAACGGCGTTCATCGCTTGGTCCGGTTGAGCCCATTTAATAGCGATAATTTGCGCCAGACCAGCTTTGCGCTAGTTGAAGTTTTGCCGCAAATTGATTCGCCCGAAGAAGTCCAGATTGACGATAAAGATTTAAAAATTGACGTCTTTCGTGCCGGCGGTCATGGGGGACAATCGGTCAATACTACGGACAGCGCGGTTCGCGTAACCCACATTCCAACCGGAATTATTGTTTCGATTCAAAATGAGCGTTCGCAATTGCAAAACAAAGAAACGGCGCTCAAGATCTTGCGCGCTAAACTGGCGGCCATGCAGCTTGAGCAGCACGCCGCCACCATTAAAGACCTGCAGGCGGGTGAGTCGGCCAACTGGGGTAGCCAAATTCGAAACTACGTTTTGCACCCGTACACACTAGTTAAAGACACGCGTACGAAATACGAAGACCGCGACGCCCAAGGCGTGCTAGACGGCAAGCTAGATGGTTTTATAAACGCTTATCTAGAACAAAGTTAAGCATATGCTATAATATTCTGTAGCGATGATTCTGTTAGATAGGGTAACAAAAACTTACGGCAAAGATACAGCGCCGGCTTTAAACCGTGTGAGTCTGTTTGTTGAGCCTCGTGAATTCGTGATTATTGTTGGTACTTCAGGTGCCGGTAAGTCGACCTTATTGAAACTTTTGACGCGCGAGGAAAAGCCGACCAGCGGCAAAATTGTCGTTGGCGGAATTGACTACGACACCCTGAAAGACCGCGAAATTCCGATGTTGCGCCGCAAAATTGGCGTCGTGTTCCAAGATTTTAAACTGTTGCCGCAGCGCACCGTTTTTGAAAATATTGCTTTTGCGCTTGAAATCGCCGGCATGACCAATCGTGAAATCAAAAACACCGTGCCAAAGGTGATTGAGCTGGTCGGGCTAACCGGTAAAGAAAAGAAATTTCCGTCCGAACTATCTGGTGGTGAGCGTCAGCGTGTGGCGATTGCTAGGGCAGTTGTGCGCCAGCCAAAGATCCTCGTCGCCGACGAGCCAACCGGCAACCTTGACCCAAAGCACAGTTGGGATATTGTTCGCTTGCTTGAAAAGATTAATAAATACGGCACGACCGTGCTTCTTACGACCCACAACGCCGACATCGTTAACAAATTAAAGCGCCGCGTTATCACCCTAGAGCACGGCCAAGTTACCTCTGATCAGGCAGAGGGGAGCTACAGACAGTAATGGCACCAAAGAAAAAACTCGATTCCAAAACCTATGCTCAGCAAAAACGCCACCGCCGCAAGATGTTAACTTTTGTGCGCATGAGCCGCTATGGCGTCAATAATTTTACGCGTAACGCCTGGTTGTCATTGGCTGCCACGGCAGTTATGGCGGTAACGCTGTTCTTTATTTTTATAACCGTTGCCGCCCATAGTGTGCTAAGTGACACTCTGAGCACCGTTCGCAATAAAGTGGACATCTCAATTTATTTGCAAAAAGATATTTCTGACGGCGACGCCGCTAAAATCGAACATAGTATCAGCAAATTAAAGAGCGTCCGCGAAGTGTCCTACGTCAGTTCATCGCAGGGCCGCCAAGAGTTGATCGATGAATTCAAGAGCGACGCCAGTATTATCAGCGCCGCTACCATTGCCACTAACCAGATTCCGGCAACCATTCACGTTAAAATGGTCGACATCAATAACACCTCTGAGTTGCAGAATTTCGTTAAAACCGATCCATTAACCAAAGCCAATCTAGATCCAAGTCGTCCGTCGACCTTTGCTGGTCCTCAGAGCGAATCCATCAAAACCATTGGCCGAGCCATAGTGTTTGCCCAGCAAGTGGGAGTTGGTGCCAGTATAATCTTTGCGGCGCTGTCAATTTTAGTCATCTTTAATACCATTCGCATGGCAATATTTAGCCGCAGTGAAGAAATTCAAATGATGAAGCTGATTGGCGCTGAGAAGTCGTTTATTCGCGGGCCGTTCTTGGTCGAGGCAATTGTTTATGGCTTCATTGCCGCGCTAATCGCCAGTGCATTGGCATACACGGCGCTGTATTTTGCAACTCCAGGGCTAGACCACTATCAGATTACCATCAAACCAACCATGGAATTCGTGACTTATTACGCCGGCTTTGTTTTGCTGGCCATGATTACAGCCGGTGCAATTATTGGCGTTATATCGTCGCTGCTGGCGACACGCCGCTATCTAAAAATCTAATACTAGTAACGGAGTGAGTGACATTGACGATTAATCAAGCTTATGCTAAAGTGGTTTCAGTATGAAACTGCGCGCCACCACAACAGTTCCGAAACGCTTGCGCCGCGGTGTACTTATCGCGATGTGTTTTGTGTTGGTTGCCGCCGGTGTAACTTCTACAACACTTTTCAATAGCAAAACTTACGCTGATAAATACGACGATCAAATCAATGCCCTACAAAGTCAGATCAACGCCTATAACGCTGAGGTTGATAATCTTTCCCAGCAACAACAAACTATCCAGGGTGCAATTTCTACCTTTGATGCTCAGATTGGATCATTGCAGGTTCAAATTAATCTTAGCCAAGCTAAACACGATAAGTTAGTTGCTCAAATTGCCGATACCGAAACCCAGATTCAAAACAATAAAGACGCTCTGGGTCAGGTTTTGGCAGACCTATATGTTAATAGTCAGACTACGCCGCTCGAGATGCTAGCCAGCAGTAAAAACATTAGCGACTACCTTGATAAGCAGGCTTTTCGTTCATCGATGCAAGATCAGCTAACCTCAACGATTGATCAAATTCAAAAGCTTGAAGCACAGTTAAAGCAGGACAAAATTGATGTCGATCAAACCCTGAGTGAACAAAGACAAAGTCAAGCAGACCTTGATTCGAAGCGCGCTGAGCAGCAGAGCCTGTTAAGTGAAGTTAACAACAATGAGGCCTACTACCAGAACATGATCAGTAATAATCAGGCTCAAATTGCCGCAGCAAGGGCGTATCAGGCGGCTCTGAGAAAAACATTTAGTAGTGGCGGTGGCTATACATTAGTCGACAGCGGCTCACTTGGTGGCTACCCTTGGAATAGTTCTAATTGCCCAATGTTAGGCTATTTGTCGACTGGTGGTTCTGATGGTAATGGCGGAGATGGCTATGGCTATGGTTGCCGTCAGTGTGCGAGTTATGTAGCGTGGCGTATTGCGAAAGAGACCGGAATTTATCCTCAATGGGGCGATGCGGTTAACTTTACCAACGCTGCAATCAACACTTTCCATAGCACCGATGGTGTACCACAACCAGGTTCAATTGCTGTAATGGATGCCGCTAAGGCTGGTCAAAGTCATGGTCACGTTGCCTGGGTTGAGGCCGTTGACGGCAGTAGGGTCCTTGTTAGCCAATACAATTACGACTATGGTGCCGGTTACGGCATGTATAGCGAGATGTGGCTTTCTTCTGGCGCCTTTGACCACTATGTCAAGATTAAGTAGTCGATTTTACATTGATAAGCAGTAGCGCATTCCGTCAGGGGTGCGCTATACTTATAAGGTTAATATTGAGAGGGGAACCGAACATGGCTTATATGCCGCCTGAGTCTGAACAGAAACAACCAACGCCGCCAACTGACAAGCCACGGCACCACCGCAAAAAGAATTTATCACCATCAATGCGGTTTTTGGTGTTCGTTATTGTTGCCGGCCTGGGCTATATAGCCGGTACGTTTAATGTTCAGATTGCCAGTGTGATTGCCCCTGTCTTCGGCGTTAAAGTATATGGTGGCACGCTGGACCTTTCGAGCGTTCAGGCGACTTACCAGGCCCTCAAGGCCAATTTTGATGGCAAGCTCGACGATCAAAAGCTGATCGACGGCGCCAATGACGGCCTCGTGAAAGCCGCTGGCGATACTTACACGATTTACATGAACAAACAGCAGGCCGATGCTTTTAATAACGACCTTAGCGGCACCATTGGTGGCGGCATTGGCGTTGAAATCACCGAAACCGACAATAAAGTTACAGTGTCGAGCGTATTGCCCGGCGATCCGGCCGAACAGGCTGGTATGAAAGCTGGCGACGTCATTACCGGCGTCAACGGTACTTCGATGGTCGGTCAGAACACCGATGCCGTTGTAGCCAAAATTCGCGGCGATATCGGCACAACCGTGAAGGTCACCGTTGATAGGGGTGGCCAGAGCTTGGACTTTAACATTACGCGCCAAAATATAACCGCGCCAAGTGTCACTTCAAAGGTCGAAGGCAACATCGGCATTTTGACAATTAGCCGCTTTGACGAAAACACTGGCGACGAGGCTCGCACGGCCGCTCAGAGCTTTAAAAAGGCCAATGTAAAGGGTGTAATCGTCGATTTGCGAGACAATGGCGGCGGCTATCTGACCGCAGCCCAAGACGTAGCCGGATTGTGGCTCAACAATAAACTGGTCGTCAGCGAACGTACTAACGGTGTTGTCGTTGACCAGCTGAATTCAACCGACAACGCCTTGCTGACCGGTATACCGACCGTCGTGTTGGTTAACGGCGGCACGGCCAGCGCCAGCGAAATTGTGTCTGGCGCCTTGCAGGACTACGACGTCGCTAAATTGGTAGGCGAGAAGACCTTCGGAAAGGGTAGCGTCCAAAAGTTACTCGATTTACCGCGTGGCGCCCAACTAAAGGTGACTGTAGCTCGCTGGTACACGCCAAAGGGCAAGAATATCAACCAGCAAGGTATTACGCCAGACAAGGTTGTGAGTATTAGCAAAGACGACCTAGCCGCTGGACGCGACCCGCAACTTGATGCCGCCAAAGCTTTACTTGGCCTGTAACAGTGCTTGTGCTTTTTAGTCGGCCTGGTGTATAGTAAAAGACAGTATGGATACCAAGAAAAAGATCTTGTTAGTCGAAGACGACGTCGCCTTAGCTTCAGTCTATAAATCACGGCTCGAGCTAGAGGGATTTCTAACCAGAGAAGTGAATAACGGCGAGCAAGCCCTGCAAGCCGCCCTAGAATTTAAGCCCGACTTGATTCTGCTAGACGCCATGATGCCAAAAATCAGCGGCTTTGATGTGCTAGATATTTTGCGCAACACCCCTGAAACGTCCGGTATTCGCGTCATCATGCTAACAGCCCTGAGTCAGCCTAAGGACAAGCAGCGCGCCGAAGAACTTGGCGTGAATGATTACTTAGTCAAGTCGCAGGTCGTCATCGGTGATGTGGTTGAACGGGTTAAATACCATCTAGGCATGTTGGCCGACCAGCCAGCCGCTCAATAGCCTTTGTTTTGAATTATAGAGGTCGGCGTGTCCGGCCTCTTTATTTTTTATGAAACTTATGCTATAAATTTAAGTAATCAAAAAGGAAAAACAAACAGTGAGCGAACAATTACCATCACAAGAAAAATCAGGTTCCACTATCACGCCTAAACATCAAGCTGGCGAGTCCGTTTTGGTGCCGCGCTCTCCGGGCAGCGATGAGCGTAGCGGCAATATTGAGGTATGGAACCTAACAGGTGAGCAGGATGAAAGAGGTTATTATAAGGCACAAAGCCCGGTGCCTGAAGAAAAAGATGGTAAAGTTGGTCTTCCAAGTAAATGGGTGCCGGAGCGTGCTTTAGGCGATGATATTCAGGGGCGCCTTGCTGAAGAGTTAGCTTTGAGTCGTCCGGGTCTTACGTCAGAACAGTTAGAGCGTGGCAGCGAACAGCCGGATGAGGGTGTTGTCGAAGATTTGGGCGAAGAGGCCGTCGAAACGGCCGGTATTGATGAGCCGGCGCCAGAATCAGACGCCAGTGGTGCTGTTGAAGCTGATGCTGAAATTGAAAAGTCGGACGAGGCAATAAAAGCCGAAATAGCTATGTCGACAGCCGAGTACAAGCATCGCATAGAACGGGTTATGGATCAGTTGGCGCAAGATGCCAAGAGCGGTATCAGGGGTATTGAGGGTGACATTGAAGAAGCGACTGGTTACCTTGGCGCTCTTGTGAGAATGGTCGAAGACGCTTCGTCGGATTTAGAAAAAGGCTGGCGGCAATATGACAACGGATCTTATTCAGAGCAGACCCTAGTGCATATGATTGAAGATGCCCGCAATAGTCTACACGGCTCACTGTCTCGCCTGGCTTATGCCAATGGCTTTAGCAGCACTGTCCATACTCGGTTGAGCAATTTAGTTCAAACATTTAATCAAGGCAAGGATCTCTTATCTAGTTCCGAGCATGATTTTGATGCGTACATAATCGGTATCAAACCCGCCGAAATCCCAACCGATACGTCAACAGACCAAACTCAAGCTGAAGTTGATAAGTGGCTCGATGCTGTCGGCGAGATCAGCCAATCGTTGCCAAAAGGCGAGTTAGTGCCTGATGCGGCTGGTAGTTTACGTACGGTGTCTAATATGCTTGACGAACTTACTAATCAGCTTAGGTACGGGCGGTTTAACCGTGATCAGGTCGTAGGTGATTTACGAGAAGCCGTGAAACGCTTGACCGATGTTTCTAAAACTGTAGACACAGTTCGTCGAAGACCAATCTTAAATTCCGATGCGCTAGATAATCTACGGCGCAGCATTAACCAAGTAGCGTAAATGTCATCTAGCTAACTAAAAACTCCCGGTTAAACCGGGAGTTTTATTATCACAAAGACAAGTCTATTCAACGGTGACTTGCGTGCGAGGCACGGTTTTGCCGGTGAAGCGGCTCTTTTTGACTTTACTGAAGCCAACTACGCCTTCGATACCGGCGTGAATAGTGAAGTCGCGGCTCATGTAAGTGCCGGGGCCAGCTAGTTTAGTAGCACCAGTTTGGCGAACCAAAACTTCGCCAGCGCTAACTTTTTGACCACCAAAGCGCTTAACACCGAGTCGTTGACCGGCGTTGTTGTGGATGTTTTTACTGGTTCCACCTGCTTTAACGTGTGACATGGACTAAGCTCCTTAAACTGCTATAACAATCTGTTCAATTGTACGCTGTACGGGGGTGAATGTCAAGCCCTAACTAGGACTAAAAGCTCGCGGGCGACGATTTGGGTCTCACGAAAATAGAGTAGCTGTTCTGGGTTAACTGTTTTGAAATCGCGCTTTTTATAGCCCAGGCGGTTCAAATTGCCGATTAACGGCAGGTGCGTGAAGTCGCCGCGATCATCGCGCCAGGCTGGCACGGCCAAACATAGTGGTGTGCCGCTGGGAATTTGAGGGGCAAGATTTTCTAGAAAACTGCTAATAATGTGGTTGCAATTGCCGCGGACCTCTGTTAATTTTCCGGGGGTTGGCGGGGCGCTAAAGGGTTGCCCAAGATAGGTTTCGGCGGCAATGGCGTCGATAGGCGGTTGCCACTTGGCGGTCATGGCGTCGGCTTGACCTAAGCGCCAATTTTTGGTGGTGTGAAATTCTTCAGCCAGCCATTCAAGGTTAATCCGGCTAAAATCAATCATTTTGTCGGCCAAATCGGTGCCGTAGGGGGCGAATCCCATCAGAGCCGACTCCTGTAAAATCACGCCCGTACCGCAAAACGGATCAAGTACTGTAACTTGCGGTGTGAGGGCGGTTTGTCGAACATCGACAGAGGCTGCAGAATCCGTTGAAATAACGGATTCTGGCCGAGCGCTTGAACCGACTTCCTGTGGAAGTCCGTTCAAAAAGCGTACTCTGGAGGGGTTCGACAAACCAGCTTCACCAACGGCTAAGTTAACAATAATTTGCGCCAATTTTGGCGGTAACATACCGACAAATGCGTCGCGCTTGGGGCGATTTTGGTCACGGCGGGCCAGGCGGGTGATGTTTTGGGCGCCGATACTTTCGGCGATAATTAGGCGATCTTTAGAGGCAACTACCAATAACTCGATTTTGTTGTCGCTCAGGCCGAGCTTGTTGTGGTGTGACGTGGCGGTTGAAAGCGCCGGCTCCGCGTTGGGCACAAGGCGCAAACTGGCGCTCGAACCCTTTAATTTAGCTTTTAGAATTAGGCCGGTTTTTTGAATATCGCGCACATCGGGGTTAAAGTCGTAGGCGCTCAGTCCAAGTGTGATTTTGCCGTCAAATTGCGACCACTTTTTAGCGTAATGATTAACGATTTTCATGCTGGCTTTGCGCCAATCGCCGCGCGGCATGCTAAAAATAACCTTACCGGCTTTTAGTGTTCCGCCGAGGCGTTCAAGATCGGGCGCGGTCTCGAGCAGGGCGCTGTGGCCGGAAAACCAGCTTACGTCACCGTAAACCGCCTCGAGTTCAGCGATGCCTATGGCCGGTTGGCGGCCAAGAATTGCAATATACATGAGCCTATTATACGTTATGTACGTTATAATACTGGTATGTCTTTTCGATCATGGGTGACCGTCATAACTTTAGTGCTGCTTGGCCTGGTTATTTATTTTGCCTGGCCGGACATTTTACAGGCTTGGCATATTGCTAGTCGGGTAAATTGGTGGATTTTGGTGCTGATTATACCGGTGCAGTTGGCGAGCTATTATTCGACCGGCGGCATGATTTTTTCGTACCTGAATTCAAAGGGTAATTTGCAGCATGCCTCGCAGTGGACGATTGCTCGTATGGCGCTGGAGCTCAATTTTGTTAATCACGTTTTTCCGAGTGGTGGTGCGGCGGGTATTTCGTATATGGACTGGCTACTAGGCTTTCATGGGGTCACGCCGGGTCGGGCGACTATCGCCCAGGTGATTCGCTACGTGGTGACGTTTGTCAGCTTCGTGATGCTTTTGGTGCTGGCGGTATTGATTTTAATCTTAGATCACACAATTGCCCGACCAATTTTGGTGATTAGCTTTTTGATGGTACTGGCTTGTATTGGTTTGGTGGTTGGGGCGGTTTCGTTATTGGGCAGCAAGCGCCGACTGGATAATTTTTCGCTTTGGATTGTTAAAACCGGTAACCAGGTAATTTCGTGGATTACTCGCGGCCGCAAGCAGAATTCGATCAAATCTAAATCGGTTGACGCCTTTTTTGACGACCTGCATAAAGATTATCTCGACATTAAGCGCGACAAGGCTTTGCTGCTGAAGCCGTTTTTGTGGTCGATTCCGGCCAATGCGTTGGATGTGTTTTTGCTCTGGATTGCTTTTTGGGCTCTCGGTACGCCGATTGACCCGGCAACGCTGTTTATCGCCTTTGGTTTGTCTGGTGCGGCCAGTATTGTCGCCGTGACGCCTGGCGGCGCTGGTATTTACGAGGCGATTATGATTGCCTTTTTGGCCTCGAGCGGTGTATCGCCGGACGTGGCCATCGCCGGTACGCTTTTGGCGCGCGTGACGCTGGTAATTGGCACGATTGCCTTTGGTTACGTGTTCTATCAGATGACAATTAATCACTACGGTAAGCGCTCATGGAAAACCACGCAGTCCGACTAACGGTTAGTGATTTTATCGCTTTAACCAATCAGACTTTGGAATACGCCTATCCAAGCATCGAAGTGGAGGGTGAGGTAGCGGCCTTTAAGGTTAACCAGGGAAAGTTTGTCTTTTTTGATTTAAAGGATGCCGGCGGTAGCGTCGGCTGCTTTATGATGGTCTATCAGCTGCGCCTGCCGATTGAAGATGGCATGAAGGTGATTGTTGCGGCGACGCCGAAGTTAACGAACTGGGGTAAGTTTAGCCTGACGGTGCGGGCGATTCGGCCGAGTGGCGAAGGTTCGATTAAAAAAAGTTTTGAGATTTTAAAGGCCAAACTAGATGCCGAGGGGCTTTTTGCGCCGGAGCGCAAGCGGCCATTGCCGAGCGTGCCGCGTTATGTTGGTGTCGTGACCAGTACTCAAGCGGCGGGTTATGCTGATTTCGTTAAGATTTTGAACGACCGGTGGGGTGGTCTAAAGCTTGATGTGGCACATGTACAGGTGCAGGGTGAGTCGGCGCCGGACCAAATGATTCGGGCGATTAATTATTTCAATCAACTTGAGGTTTTGCCCGAGGTTCTGGTGATTATTCGCGGTGGTGGTAGTGCTGATGATTTGGCGGCCTTTAACGACGAACCATTGGTGCGCGCAATCGCCGCAAGCAGGATTCCGACCTTAGTGGGCGTTGGCCACGAAGTAGATGAGAGTCTGGCTGACTTGGCGGCTGACGTACGTGCGGCCACACCTAGTAATGCAGCCCAGATTTTGGTGCCTGATCGCCAAGAGATTATTCGATCGGTGCGTTACAAGGTTAGCGCACTTTTGCCGCGTTTGTTACAGGCGATCGAAACCGGGCGGCAAACATTGAGGTCGCGTTTGGATACTGCCCTGGGCGCTATTGCAAGACAGACTGCGCAGACCGATGAGCGCTTATTTAGGTTACGGCAGGTTCTGGCGCAGCTTGACCCGAACGTCGTACTGAAGCGTGGCTACGCATTACTACGCGGCAAGCAGGTAGTTGGCGAGGTGCTTGAGATTGAAACATTTAAAGCTATTATGAAAGCAAAGGTTGAAAAATATGACGCAAAGCAATAAAACAATTCAGCAAAAAATAGCCGAACTCGACGAGCTAGTAGCGTGGTTCGATAGTGACGAGTTTAGCCTTGAGTTGGCGCTTGATAAATTCAAAGACGCCGAAAAACTAGCCGAGGAAATCGAACGGGACTTAACGGCTTTGAAAAATGAAATTACAGTAGTAAAACAGCGTTTCGATGGCAACGAATAACCCTTGGTTTTGGCTTTTCTTTGGCGTTGTTTTGCTGTTTGGTTTTGTCGTGTTTCGCGGCGCGCCGTATGTTCCGACGCAGCGCAAATATTTGATAGCGGCTTTTTCGAAGTTGTATGTACTGCAGCCAAATGACGTTTTGGTTGATGTCGGCAGCGGTGATGGACGAGTTATGCGGCTAGTTGCGCCGCGCATTAAGCGGGCGATTGGCTACGAGCTGAATCCGGCGCTAGTTTTTATTAGCAAACTGTTGTCGCGTAAACAACATAATGTAGAAACCCGACTGGCTGATTTTTGGGTGGCTAAATTACCAGACGACGTCACTGTAGTCTATGCGTTTAGTGTATCGCGTGATGTTCGAAAATTGACCGAAAAGCTTAAGGCCGAAGCGACCCGAATAGGCCGCGACATAAAAGTTATCACTTATGGTGCAGGTATTGATAGTTTGAAGCCAGACAAGTCGTATCAGGCGTTTAAACTCTATACCATCCATCCTTTACAGGCGTAGGGCGAGTCGTTATAATGACGCTTATGATAAAACGACGCGAAGACGGATCAGTTAATAGCTGGCTAGTTGTCTGTATACTTTTGATTGTCGTTAGCTTGGCCGCGGTCGGCGCGGCAGGTTGGGGCATATATCGTTATATGCAAGAAAAAAACACAGTCCAATCGCAGATTGATGATGCGGTGGCGACCAAAGAGAAGCAAGTTCGTACCGATATGACCAACGATTTCAATCAGGCCGAGAAATTGCCGAATCGTTTGTTTACTGGGCCAGAAGACTACGGTTCTTTGAGCTTTAACTATCCAAAAACTTGGAGCGTTTATGTTAGCCAAGATGGCTCAAATGGCGGGCAGTATCAGGCTTACTTGAATCCGGTTTCGGTGCCGCCGATTAATGGTACTGGTCAGCAGTTTGCCCTTCGGGTTAACATTCAGACGGTTGATTACGCAAAAACGGTCTCAACTTACGATAGTTATGTTAAAAAAGGTGACTTAACGTCATCGGCGATTAAGGTTGGTGGCGAAGATGCGACTCGGTTGGATGGTACGTTCTCGGACGGTCTGCGCGGCTCAATGGTTTTGTTTAAACTCCGTGACAAAACGGTAACGATCCGGACTGACGCCAATACTTTTGTGAATGATTTCAACGCTCTAATCGGTACGATTACATTTAAGAGCTAATGCTCGCTCGCACCCGGCCGCTGTGCTATGCTAGGTGTATATGAGGGAGCGCGAGGGGCAGTCACAGGCATTAGGCGATGATTTTACATTGGCGCCCGTGGTTGCTGCGGCGCACGAACTAAAGTCGCCCTTGGCGCTGGTCCGTCAATTAAGTTTTATGCTTGAGGATGAGACGCTGAATCTTGCTGAGCGCCAAAAGCTTTTATCGCAAATTCGCTTAACCAGCGAGCGCGCCCTGCGTTTGACGGGTGATTTAACTCGAGCTGCCAGACTAGAAGACGCCATGTTTGAGCTTGAGCCGATTAATCCTTGGCAACTGTGCGACGATATTGTGCACGAACTGACGCCGCTATTTGCGGCGCACGGTAGGGCTTTAACGATTAGGCCGCATCGACACCCGTTGCTATTAGTGGCCAACCGTGACTTGTTGCGCCGAATCGTGATGAATTTTAGCGACAACGCACTGCATTATAGCGAAGCTGGGGCGGCCGTGGAACTGCAAATTAAATCTTTGCAGGCCGGCAAGATTATTCGAGTTGGCGTACGTGATTTTGGACCGGCGCTGTCGAGCGATATGTGGCGCACACTGCAGCAAAAATTGGCCACCGCGCCGCAGACGGTTCATGCTCGGCCGCAAAGTAGCGGCCTGGGTCTTTATATCGCTGGCATGTTTGCTCAGGCTATGCATGGTTCAATAGGCATGACGCGCCACCGCGACGGCGCGACGTTCTACGTTGATTTGCAGGCGTCGCAACAGCTGAGCTTGTTATGAGTAAGGTGCTAATTGTTGAAGACGATGATTGGTTGGCGGCGCAGCACCGCCGGGTGCTTGAAAAAGCTGGCTATCAAACGATAATTTCGCCGCATGCACTCGACGCGATTGTTATGATTGATTCTGAAAAACCGGACGCGATTGTACTGGACGTCCTGTTGACTGGTAGTACCGGTTTTACGCTTTTACACGAGCTGCAATCTTATAGCGACACGGCCGCCATACCGGTGATAATTTGCTCCAACGTTGCCGATAGTCTGAGCCTGGAAGATGTCGAGCCGTACGGTGTTAAGCGGATTGTCGACAAACTAACGATGCTGCCGGATGACATTGCAACGGCCGTAAGAGGGGCACTGACATGAAAACTGACCGTACTCGGGCAATTGTTCTTAGGCGGACAAATTACGGCGAGGCGGATCGGGTTTTGCAGCTGCTGACACCGGAGGGTCGTCGCAGCGTCATGGCGCGCGGTGTGCGCCGTGAAAAAAGCAAGTTGGCTGGCGGCATTGAGCTATTTGCCGTGAGCGATGTTGTGATTGGTGAGGGCCGCGGTGAACTAGGCGTTTTAACATCGGCAAGACTAGTGCATTTCTATGGCAATATTATGACCGACTATGACCGCTTGCAGTTTGGCTATTTGGTGATCAAATTAATTGCTCGGGCCTCAGAGACGGTTGATGAGCCGGAGTGGTTTGATATGCTAAGCGAGATTTTAATGGCGCTCGATGCAAAATCAATCGCCTTGGAATTAATCGAAACCTGGTTTTATGTGCACTATGCCGGATTGTTGGGTCGCGAGTTGAATTTGGAGTTGGATATCGACGGCCAAAAACTGAGCCCCGACGATTATTATCGTTACGATACCGGCGAACAAGGTTTGCGACAGTCTGAAATGGGTGAGTTAGACAGCCGACATATCAAATTATTGCGGCTGGTAGCGACGCGTCCGCTGAAGGTATTAGCGCAAATTGGCGGCATTGATGATGTTATTGGCGCTTGTTTGAATGTGGCGCGTGAACACGCTGCTATCGACGAAAGATAAAATCACTAGATATGAGAAACCCGCCACTGGCTGTGGCGGGTTGTGGTTCACTTCCCGAAGTGCTGACGGACGAACCGGTAGAGCGGCCAGCCACCGAGTACGATAGCTGCCAGCTGCGCCGAAGATCGTCGTGTCTGTCCGGTCTGCTTGACCAGGCGACGAGCCCGAAGCCCATCACGTAGCCGGTCACCGAACGGCTCGACGCACATCAGCCACACGAGGTTGTTGAGCTGGTAGGTCCGGTTGAGCGCACTGCGGGAACGAAGACCCTCGTCGGCTCTCATCATGGCTTGGCGGGCCTCAGCCCGGTCGCCGTAAAGCAGGTGGGCGCGGCCGATGAAGCCAACAGTCGCCCAGTAGTCGCTGCTGGACTCGGCGAAGGTGCTCTTGGCCTTCTCGAGCATCACGATGATGTCGAAGAAGAACTTGAACCCACTCAGCGGAGTCAAACGCTCCATCAGGGTCATGGCCAGATCGCGCTGAACTCGCGCGCTCAGCAGTTCGTTGCCCCGGGCCAGCTGGAGCGCTTGGCCCAGCTCGTGCAGCGATCCGGTGAGGTCACGCATCTTGCGCTTCGTGATGCCCAGCCACTGGAAGGCCTGGGCGCGCTCGTCGACGGAAGCGGCGAGGTCACAAGCAATATCAAACTCGCGAATCGCGGCGCGGTAGTCGCCCTTGTTGAGGGCCACTTCGCCTAGGCGCAAGCAGGCGGGGTAGCTGTGGTCGTCCATGTTAGACTCCGGTTGGTTGGTCGGACTTGCAGATGGTAAGGAACTGGTTTTGTATTATCACAGAAAAAATTTAAAAAGTCAAATATGCTATAATGTTCGACAGTTATGAATGACCAACAAAAAATGGAGAATATTGTTAGTTTAGCCAAGCGTCGCGGCTTTATTTACCCTGGTAGCGATGTTTATGGCGGTTTGAGCGGTACCTGGGACTTTGGTCCGCTGGGCGTGACTTTGAAGCGCAACATTATGCAGTTATGGTGGAAAATGTTTGTTGAAGAGCGCGACGACATGTACGGCGTTGACGCCGCGATCTTGATGAATCAAAAAGTCTGGCAGGCGAGCGGCCACGTGGCGACGTTTACGGACCCGCTGGTTGAAGATGAAGTAACGCATTTGCGTTATCGCGCCGACCATTTGTTAAAAGACGCCGGTTATTCGGTCGATGGTTTAAGTTTGGCCGATATGACCAAACTAATTCGCGACAACAACGTTAAAAGTCCGGCCGGTAACGATCTGTCAGACGTTCGAACATTTAACATGATGTTTAAGACGACGGTTGGTCCGGTTGAAGACGAATCAAGCGTTAGTTACTTACGTCCAGAAACCGCCCAGGGTATTTTCACCAACTACAAAAACGTGCTCGACAGTTTTTACCCAGATTTGCCGTTTGGTTTGGCGCAGCAGGGTAAGGCTTTTCGTAACGAAATCAGCCCGCGTGACTTTATTTTCCGCTCGCGTGAATTTGAACAAATGGAGATTGAATACTTTGTTGATCCAACCAAGTGGGAAGAGTCGTTTGAGCATTGGCGCAAGCAGGTTTGGGCCTGGACGACTGCGCTTGGTTTGCCGACCGAGAGCGTCCATGAGCTAGAGGTTCCAGAGAACGACCGCGCTCACTATTCGAAGCGGACGATCGACTTTGAATTCGATTTTCCAATTGGCCGCGAAGAACTTCTAGGCCTGGCTTATCGAACTGATTTTGACCTGGGCAATATTCAGCGCGAAAGCGGCAAGAACATGGAGTACACCATCAAGGGAACGAACAATAAATTTGTTCCGCATGTCATTGAACCAAGCTTTGGCGTGGAGCGTGCTGTCATGGCCGTGCTGTCTAGTGCCTACACCGAAGACGAAGTTAACGGCGAAAAACGTATCTTTTTGAAGCTGCCAGAGCACCTGGCGCCAGTTAAACTTGCTGTTTCGCCGCTACTCAAGAACAAACCGGAGTTGGTCGAAAAGGCACGTGCGATTTATGCAGACCTTAAGAAAAAATACGGTGCCGTGATGTGGGACGACAACGGCAACATTGGTAAGCGCTATCGCCGCCAAGATGAAATCGGCACGCCGAAATGTATAGTTGTTGACTTTACAACACTAGAAGATGGTACAGTAACCGTTCGCGATCGCGATACAACCGAGCAGAAACGCGTCCAACCAAGTGAATTATGAGAGACCTAGGCTTAGCTGCGATTATAATTACCAGTCTTTTTGGACTGATTGCCCTACGAGTAGGTAAGCCAGATAAAAAACATTCATTTAGTTGGCATATTGCACATAATAGGCGGTTGAGGTGGTCGTTTGGTGTAGTTTTTACTGTAGTGACGGTTATTTATTACGCCTTCCTTGGTTTTTATTTAGGACCTGCGCTGGGTGTACCCGCAGTCTATTATTGGTTGTTGGTAGTTGGATTCATAGCTCAAATTGCCGTTGCCTGGATACCCGACAAAGATCAGACTCGTTCTATTCATCACGGCGTGAGTTATATTGATGCGGCACTGATGCCAATAGTATTAGGTATTTTATATTTTTCTATAAACAACCCCTCACTTATTTTGACGGTATTGGTATTCGGGTATTTTATAGCTCTTCTGGTTTTCGGTGGTCTATTATTACTACTTAAAAAGATGCGCAGCCAAGCCATCTATATCGAACTGGGTTATTTTGTCTGGTGGTGGATTGCCGCTATTGTCATGACATATTGGCGTTAAAATGTGGTACAATAAACCTAGGTAGTGATACTGCCTCACACAATGCAAACGACCGGGCTCAATGGCTCGGTTTTTGTAGTAAAATAGGGCAATGGACATTTATTATACCGATGGCAGTTGCAGTCCGAACCCTGGTCCCGGCGGCTTCGCGGTCATTAAAAATATGCAGCCTTTTACGGTTGGTCACGACTTAAATTCAACCAACATTCGCATGGAGGGCTCGGCGCTGATTGCGGCACTTAAAGACGCCGATGGCCGGGCGTGTCAGATTTATACCGATAGCGAGTTTTGGCTGAATGTCATTACTAAATGGGCGCCGGTTTGGCAGGCTAAGGGCTGGGTCAAAAAAGGCGGCGAAATCAAAAATCTGGACCTGGTGAAGGAAGTTTACGAACTTTATCGCCACTCACAGGCGCGAGTCACCTGGGTACGCGGTCATGAGGGTGATGAGGGCAACGAGCTGGCCGATACTTGGGCAAATAATGCCCGTGAAAAACGCCTAACCGGCCTGGTAAAATTGTAGTTAAAGAAAGTTAGAATATGGAAAACGAAACACCAGAAACAACCGATATTTTTTTGTGGGCCAATACAACTGACGCTATTAAAAATGAGCTCGACGTTGAATTCTTTTTGTTTAATAAAAACTACACGCCGTACCTTGTGAATGTTGGCAATGATTTAACGGCGCAAATTCGGCCGCTATTTTTGTACGACCTAATTAACTTTGTAAATTTGGGCGCCGGCACTGGGCTAAGCGTGCGTGACTATGAGCTGAGTGAAAAAGAAGAAAATGTACTGCTCAGGACCGATCTGGCCAAGGTTGGCCGAGCGGAAACTTTGATTCATTTGATTGAACACGAACGCAGCGATATCGTGACTTTTTCAGAGCAGGAACATGAATTCAAGCGAATTAAGGGAATCGTGGCGCGCTTTACCTACCATAACGACAAGACAAAAACTTTTTACGTCATTAAGCAGGTGAGTGTTGGCCAGACGGTCAGTGGCGCGACGGCTTGGGAGTTCCGTGATGGTTCTTTTGATTCGTTTAAGGCTGATTTTAGCTGGAAAGTGCCGACCGATAACGAAGTGATGATCATTGGTCAGGATATTTTTATTTTCAACCAAGGCAAATTTGAGCGTTTATTTAACTACGAATACAAGAAACAGCTGCTGGCTGATCAAAAAGTCGCCGAGATCGAAAAACAATATCGACTGAGCTTTCCAGATGGTTTGGATCTGCAAACCTTGGTGCGCGACCGCAAAAAAATCGTCACCAAGTTGCAAAAACTAGAAGTCGGTGCCATCTCGCAGGAACAGGCGGTTGATTATGCCGACACCATGCAGCTGGAACTAATGACCGACGACAACGGCGCGATTATCATCATGGACGGCAACGACCTGGATATGTTTGTTAATTTGATTAACGAGGACTACATTACCAGCGAAATTACCGGCAAACGCTACGAGATTAAGAGCAAGAAATTGCTCGACGAGCCAGATGGTGAACCGCCACGCGGGATTTAGATTGCATCTCATAGCGGTTTGATTTTATCCGTCAATCAAGCTTATGCTATACTGGTAGCATAGTAATAACCACAGGGGGATTAAGATAAGTGGATATACGGCCGCATCGCTTAAGGTTAGGGTCTGGCTTTACGCTAGTCGAGCTTCTGATTGTTATTGTCGTGATTGCCATTTTGGCTGCCATTACAATTGTTGCGTATAATGGTGTTTCGGCCAATGCCCATGTCGCTTCACTTAAATCAGATCTCAGCCAGTCAGCTAACAAACTTAGCGCCTACCGTGTTGATAACGCAATTTGGCCAACATCGACCGACGTTGCGGGTCTGCAGTCCAGCCCTGGTAACAGCTTCACATACTCAGTTAACGGTAATACTTATTGCTTATCCGATACCGATGGCACTAGGGTCTACTACATAACTAATGACAACAACGTGCCAAGTGCCGGTGGCTGTCCAATTACAGACGGTTCCTTGATACAGATGGTCACTAGCGCTAATTGTCCAGCCAGCCGTGTCCGTGCTGTCGATGCTCGCGATAACAACACTTATTGGGTGCAGAAACTTGCTGACGGCAAGTGCTGGATGTTAACAAACCTCGCCTACGTTGGCAATGGAACTAACACTTACGGTGATGCCAAAACTATCGCTAATGGTGGGTCGTTAGCTTACAGCTATAGTGCAGCCTACTACTATTTGACACCCGGAGCCAATCCAACTACTGAGCCAACCCCACCATCTACATCTACTAATGGTAGCGGTCAATATGGGTACCTATACAATTGGTGTGCTGCAAATGGCGCACAAACCGGGAATTCCGCATGTAATGGCTCAAGCACGACTCCAGTAGATACTACTAAATCTATATGTCCGGCGGGTTGGCGGTTACCGACCTCTAGTGAACTAACGGCGCTTAATACATCCGTAGGTTATGCGGGGCTGTTGTCAACTTGGCTTGGCCAGTATAGCGGCTACTGGGAAACCACGTTCACTAATCAAGGCGGATGGGGCTACTATTGGTCGTCTACACTATCCGGGGCCGGTAATGCTGTTACGCTATACTTTGCTCCAGGGGGCGCCAGTAACGATTATGTGGGTATAGTTCATCCTAACTACGACGGATTCTCTGTTCGTTGTGTCGCTAACTAATAATTTCTGTATTTATCATTGAACGTTGGTTGTTAAATGCCGTCTATCTTTTTGTGTATAATAGATTAAGATGAATCAGGGGTTAGCACTAGAGATTATGCTCTCGGGCGAGAGTGTGCTTTTGACCGGGCCGGCGGGGGCGGGCAAGACTTTTGTTTTGAACCAGTTTATCAAGCTTGCGAAACGCGACGGCAAGCACGTTTCGGTGACGGCGACGACAGGGCTGGCGGCCACACACCTGGGCGGTACGACGATTCACGCCTGGTCGGGGATTGGCGTTCTAGACAGCTTACCGCCTGGCTTCAAGGACCATTTGAGCAAGGGTCGGGTTGAAATTATTGAAAAGACCGACGTGCTGATTATTGATGAGATCAGTATGCTGCATGACTACCGACTGGACATGGTTGATCAGGTTTGCCGGATTGTGCGCAAAAAACCAGATGTTCCTTTTGGTGGGATTCAGGTGATTATGAGTGGCGACTTTTTCCAACTGCCGCCGGTTAATCGCGGCGAAGCTAGGGCTGGCAGCTTTGTGGTTAATAGTCAGGTTTGGCAGGAACTCGATCCGGTTATTTGCTACCTTGAAGAACAGCATCGCCAAGATGACGAAACGCTGCTTGGTATTTTGAACGCCCTGCGGGGCGGCGAACTGCGGCGCCATCACGCCGAACAGCTGTTGGAGCGAGTGGGGGTGGCTCCAGAGGACCCAGAAGAACCATTAACCGAGCTGCACACCGTCAATATTGATGTTGATAGCCTGAATGAACGCCGACTAGAGGCGTTGGACGGCGATGAGGTTTCTTACGAGCAATCAACCACCGGCAGTGAAAATTATGTTGAAAATTTGCAGCGATCAGTTTTGGCACCGCCAATTTTGCGTTTGAAGCAAGGCGCTTTAGTGATGGCTGTCAAAAACAGCACCGACCGCAAGTACGCCAACGGCAGCCTGGGTGTGGTGATAGGCTTTGAACCGGCGACTGATTATCCGATTGTTGAGTTTACTGGCGGACGAGTTGTTAGTATGTTGCCGGACACCTGGGAACTACGCGATGGTGACAAAAAACGGGCTTCGATTACCCAAATTCCGCTGCGTCTAGCGTGGGCGATCACTGTTCACAAGAGTCAGGGAATGACGCTGGATGCAGCCCGGATTGACTTACGTAAAGCGTTTGTAGAAGGTATGGGTTACGTCGCTTTAAGCCGAGTAAAAAATTTGCGCAATTTGTACTTGACCGGCATTAACCAGATGGCGCTTCGTGTTAGTGAAGAGGCTTCGCTGATTGACGAGGGCCTGCGTTCGAAAGCGGCGGCTGACCAAAAACGGTTTGCCCACCTTGAGGCGCGAGCAGCCGAACGCAAAGATGAGCTGCCGGTAAAATCGTCAAAGGGCGGTTCAAGCTGGAAAGACAAAATCGCAAAGATGCGCGAAACGTATCCCAACGCCTACAAACCATGGGAAGTTGCCCAAGATAATGAACTGATGCAAGAATTTCAGAATGGCAAAACGATTAAACAATTAAGTAAACAACTCGGTCGTCACGAGGGCTCGATCAAGATGCGCCTGCAGAAACTGTTTGGCGAGGACATTGTACAATAGATATATGACTTTGTTTCCGAAAGATTTTTTGTGGGGTGCCACGACCTCGGCGCATCAGGTTGAGGGCGGCAACCACAACCAGTGGACGGTTTGGGAGCTCGAGAATGCCAAGACACGCGCCGTTCAGGCTGAGTATCATTTGCATGATTATGTTAGCTGGGACTGGATTAAAAAATCGGCCATCGAGCCGTCCAATTACGTTTCAGATTTGTTGGGTGACCACTACCGTCGCTATAAAGAAGATTTCAAGCTGCTGACGACGTTGAATATGAACGCTTATCGATTCAGTATTGAGTGGTCACGGGTTGAGCCGAAAGAGGGTGCCTGGAGCACAGAGGCGATGCGGCACTACAAGGAATATCTACAGGAGCTGGAGCGCCTGGGTATTGAACCAGTGGTGACGCTATTTCACTTTAGTTTGCCAGTTTGGTTTGCTGAAAAAGGCGGCTTCGCCAAACGCGGTAATATCAAATATTTTGTTCGCTTTGCCGAAAAAATTGCTCAAGAACTGGGCGAGCACTTTCGCTATGTGATAACGATCAACGAGCCGGAAATCTACATTAGCGAAAGTTATCGCCACCAAAACTGGCCGCCGAATATTTCGAGTCGCAGGCAGGCTTGGCATGTGCTAAATAATTTGGCGTTGGCCCACAAACGGGTGAGTAAGGTATTGCATGCACATTCGGAGCGTTTTAAGTTGTCTATCGCCAAGAATTCGCAGTTTATTTACCCTGGTGATAATGCGCTTTTAAGTCGCTATAGCGCGGCCTGGATGCAGTATTGGCAAGATGACCGAGTGATCCGAAAGTTTATTCGTCACTGTGATTTTTTAGGTGTAAATTACTATTTTTCGAACCGCGTTTATGGGTATCGGGTGCACAATCCAAACCAGGATTTGAGTGATTTGAACTGGGACATGCATCCGGCAGACATCCAATTTGTTCTGGAGCGCTTAGCTCGCAAATATCACAAGCCGATTTTAATCACCGAGAATGGTTTAGCCGATGCCAAAGATGCGCATCGTGAGTGGTGGATTAAAGAAACGTTGTCTGCGCTACAACAAGCCATGAAGCATGAAGTTGAGCTAATCGGTTATCTGCACTGGAGCTTACTCGATAATTTTGAGTGGGCCGAAGGTCGCTGGCCGCGCTTTGGCCTGGCGGCGGTTGACTATGTAACGGGTAAACGTATTTTGCGGCCAAGTGCGCTAAAATTAGGGCGAGCAATTAAAAAACTACGAGGACTTTAGCGGCCATAGCGAAAAATACGACAACTTAATAATAGGCGCCAAGTTTGGCGCCTCTGTTTTTGCTTGTGGTTATTCACAGTTCTGTGGATAAATGACAATAGCATATATAACAATTGTCAAAATTGGGGGTTGTAGTGGGTAATAGTGGGTAGTATAGTGACAGGTAGTGGAAGTAAGTGGCGACCACTAAGACAAACACATAACCACCACATTAAAAATATTTTACTTAACGGGAGACCTCAGTAGGCAATGTCCAGCTTCGACTATTTCGAACGCAGACTAGACGATAAGCGTCGTTTGACGATACCGTCTGAGCTTCGCCAGGAATTTGTCAGCGGCGTTGTTGTCACCAGAGGTTTCGGCCGATATCTTCACCTTTACCCGAAGGCAGTTTGGGATGGTGAAGTCGAAGCGGCGTTAAATGGCAGCGGCAGTATTCTCGATGAGAAAACGGCCGACCTTAACGTTCGTTTTCGCCGTGGTAAAACCGAGGCAGAGCTTGACCAAAAACAGGGTCGAGTAACGATCGAGCAGCACCTGCTTGATTATGCCGGGATTGACCGCGATATCGAAGCTGTCCGCGCCGGCCAATATTGGCGAGTCATGGCGCCCGAGTCCGAGTAGAACATTTTGTCCAAGAGTCCGCCCTTTAAAAATCAAAAATCCGTAGAAGCAAAAAACTCTCGAGATCAACTATCTGGTAGTGAGGCGTGGTATCTGGAGCCACATTAAAAATTCTCTAGCGCACCTTACTTAAAACACACCTCCCAAAAAACTCCACCTCACACATAAGTCTCTCAACTCGGTCGTTTGTGAGTTACATCTGTAACTAACGTTTATATAACGGCCGCGACTTTTAAAAACAAACACACCTAAAAACAAACAAGCCTCATTACCAGTTAGGTGATCTCGAAAGCGGATATTTTAACTTTCGCTATACGGCACCCTTCAGGGCTGACGTATCGCGAATAATGTTAAAATAGACGTGATGAGTATTGAAGAACATCCACCACAACAACATGTTCCGGTTTTGCTAGATGCGGCGCTTGATATCCTAAAACCACAACATGGTGAGAACTATCTCGACTTAACAGCTGGTTACGGCGGTCACGCGTCAGCAATTTTAGCCAAGACTGGAAATTATAGCGTTAGCGTACTGGTCGACCGTGATGACAACGCCATTAAAGCGTTGGCGCCACTAGCCGAAAAGGGCGCACGGCTCATACATAGCGATTTTGCCCGGGCCAGCGAAGAACTCGTCGGTGAGGGTAAAACGTTTGATATGATCATGGTTGACCTGGGGGTGTCGTCACCACAGCTCGACCAGAGCGAACGAGGGTTTTCTTTTACGAACGAAGGACCGCTCGATATGCGAATGGATCGACGCCAGTCACTAAGCGCCCAAACGCTAGTGAACAAGGCTTCAGTCCAGGAGTTGGCGCACATCATCACCGAATATGGTGAAGAACCGCGCGCCACTGCCCAGCGAATAGCTGCCGCAATCGTTAAGTCCCGTCCGCTAGAGACCACGGCGCAATTGGCCGAACTGGTCGCAAAAACCCATCGTGGCAAATGGAGCAAAATCCATCCAGCCACGCGCACTTTTCAGGCTCTCCGAATAGCCGTTAACGACGAACTCGGGCAGGTCAGAACCATGCTCGAGCAGCTGCCAAAGCTTTTGAAACCTGGCGGGCGGGTAGCGGTGATCAGTTTTCACAGTCTGGAAGACAGGCTTGTGAAGCGGTCTTTTAAGCAGCAATACGAAGCTGGTTACGAGGCCGAACTGGCGCCGCTAACCCGTAAGCCGTTATCCGGAGATATTTACGACGTTCACAACCCGCGTGCTCGTAGTGCAAAACTTCGTGCCGCAGTGAAAAAATAAAACAAACAAAGAAGGGGCAAAACACCATGCCAATTCACATCAACGTTCAGTACGCTGACAAGGCTCAGGTAATCGCTGTTCGCGTTAAATAACGCCTGTAGCTAACCCCAGCCCCGCCGCATAAAACGGCGGTGGGGCTCCTGAGGTCTTGTCTAAAAAACATTAAAAATAAACATCCACCACCATGTCATATCAACCCACCACTTATTACAATAATCGTCGCCAACAAAACTGGTCGCGTAATCAAAACACGGCTCGCTTTAGTTCGGCGGTCAAACTCGGTCCGGTAGCCCATACTGTCTTAGTTGTGCTTATGGTCACCGTCCTTGGTTTGATATACTTAACTCAGGCAACGCGCACCACAAGCTACGACTATCAGTCGCAGGCGATTGAGTCACAAATTGCCGACCTAAGTACTCAAAAGAGCGACTTGGAAGTTGAAAATGCTCGTTTGACATCGCTTAACAATGTCAAAAACAGCAATGTCGCTAAGGCTATGACAACTCCAAGCAATGTCCAATACGTTCAACAATAATTATGAAATTAGAACTGTTAAAAGGTAGCCGATCACGGGTTTTGGCTGGTTGTTTACTCGCCGTGGCCGCATTGTTTGTGGTCCGGCTTTTTTATATACAGATTATTCAGCACGACTATTATCAGCAGTTGGCCGACAGCGAGCAGATTAAGCGGCTAACCATCCCGGCGCAGCGTGGCATGATTTATGCCCTGAATGGTAATCAGCCGGTTCCGCTGGTAATGAACGAAACGGTCTATACTTTATTTGCCGACCCAGCAACAGTTAAAGATGTTCAAGGAATTATTAATACGGTTGAATCGGTTGCCGGTGGTAATGCCAGGTCGAACCTGGATAAATTATTAACTACCCCGAATAGTCGTTACCAGATATTGGCGACCAAACTAACTACGGCTCAGGCTGAGGCCATTAAGAAGAAAGGTCTGGCCGGTATTGGTTTTCAGCAGGAAAGCCAAAGGGTCTATCCGGAAGGCTCGCTTGCGGCTCAGACCTTGGGTTTTGTGGACGCCGATGGCAACGGTGAATATGGCATCGAGCAGGGGATGGACAGTGCCTTAAAGGGTAAAGACGGTATGTTGCAGTCGGTGACCGATATTGCATCGGTGCCACTCACGATTGGATCTCGTAATGTCAAAAAACCGGCGCAAAATGGTGAAAATGTTGTGCTGACGATTGATCGTAATATTCAGTCATATGTCGAGGATGCTCTGAGCCGACAACTGCAAAAGATCGGCGCTCCCGATGGCAGCGTGATCGTGATGAACCCCCAGAACGGTCAGGTTATGGCGATGGCCAACTATCCGAGCTATGATCCATCGACGTTTAATACCGTTACCGACGCCTCGCTGTTTAACAACAACGTCATTTCTTTGCCTTACGAACCAGGTTCGGACATCAAGACATTCACGATGGCGACTGGTGTTGATACCGGAGTAGTTAACGCCCAGTCTACCTACAACAACACCGGTGTCATTAATGTTGACGGGATTGATATCCATAATGCCCCAGGTGATACTCAATTCGGCAACATTACTCTACAAACGGCCATGAACTGGTCGCTAAACACTGGCTATGTGACGGTCGCTGAGCGTTTGGGTGGCGCGGGTCAAGATATTAACCTGAAGGCGCGGCAAACGATGTACGACTACTTTTATAACCGTTTTCGCTTGGGCCAGCTGACCGGTATTCAGCTAGCGGGCGAGCTGCCGGGCATCATTATTCCGCCATCCGATCCAGATGGTAATGCGGTTCGCTATTCAAACATGGCCTTCGGTCAGGGGCTGGACGTAACTATGCTACAGGTGGCATCGGGCTTTAGTTCGTTGGTTAACGGCGGTAAGTACTACAAACCGTCGATCGTCGCTGGGTCGGTTGACGATTATGGTAACTATCACGCCGCCAAACCAACCACTCCGACCACTTACATAAAATCATCGACGGCCGACCAAATTCGCGAAATGACGCACGTAGCTCGTAGTTCGGTATTTCCGGGCATTGATAAGAGCGGCTACTATATGGGTGGCAAAACCGGTACTTCGCAGGCAATTGTTAACGGCAAATATAGTGATACCGACACGATTGCGACTTATCTTGGCTACGGGGGGTCACAGGCTGAGACAAAATATGTCATAATGGTACGAGTATCGGGACCTAAGTTCGGCGGGTCGGGTGCCGCGGCAGCAATGCCAGTTTTCACCGATATCTCAAACTGGCTCGTAAGATACTTAAACATACCACCACAGGAATAAACATGGAAATAACTATCTCGCAATTAAACAGTCAACTAACAACCACTTTTTTGCTAAGCATGGTGGCGTTTTTAATCGCCATGTTTTTGACGCCCGTTTACACTTATATTGCTTACAAATATAAATTCTGGAAGAAACAGCGCACCACGAGTACAACAGGGGAGCAGTTGACGGTCTTTACCAAGCTGCACGCTAACAAATTCAAGCGCAACATACCAACAATGGCAGGGGTTGTGTTTTTGACATCAATTGTATTAGTGACATTCTTTTTGAACCTTAATCGTCAACAGACCTGGTTGCCGTTAGCAGCCCTGGTAGGCGGCGGTATCGTAGGTTTGCTGGATGATATTATTAACGTCCGCGGAGCAGGGGGCGGCATCGCTGGCCTACGCTCGGGGCTGAAATTTACGATGATTACCGTGCTTGGTCTGGCTTTGGGTTGGTACTTCTTCGCCAAGCTGGGTATTGATGGTATTCACGTACCGTTTATTGGTAACTGGATAGTTGGTTGGTGGATTATTCCGATTTTTGCTTTTGCGGTGGTCGCGACCGGCAACGCTGTTAATATATCAGACGGCTTAGACGGCCTAGCTGGTGGATTGGCGGCAATCTCGTTCTCTGGTTTTGGGGTTGTGGCGCTGTTACAGGGGCATGTTGTTCTAGCCGCCTTTTGTTTCACGGTTGTCGGGGCGCTGCTTAGCTATCTGTGGTTTAATATCTATCCGGCGCGGTTTTTCATGGGTGATGTTGGTAGCTTTGCCCTGGGTACGAGCCTGGGCGTGGTCGCCATGTTGACCAACTCGTTCTTCTTGCTCCCAATTATTGGTTTCTTGTTTGTCGTCGAGGCGGCCTCGAGCCTGATTCAGATCGTCAGTAAAAAGTTTTTCAAGCGCAAAATCTTTATCTCGGCACCACTGCATCATCACTTAGAGGCGATCGGCTGGCCGGAAACAAAGGTGACGATGCGTTTTTGGGTAGTAGCGGCCGTCATGTCCTTTATCGGCGTGCTGTTCGCTATAGCCGGAGGCAACATTTAGCATGATTTCATTTGGCGGACCGCGGCTCGACGAGCCAGCCGCGACGCGTCGTCATCGGCCGGACTATATTCTGATAGTTTACGTGCTGATACTAATGGCCCTGGGTGCAATTACAATTTTTGCGGTTGGGCCGCAGCACGCCAATCTGTTGAATAACGCCATCGGCAGCAATTATTCGAACGACTACTTCTTTATCAAACAGATTACTAGCCTAGGCCTTTCGTTGGTGGCCTTTGTCGTAGCTGCGATTATTCCATATAAATTATTTTTACGCTACTCAGGCACTTTGCTGGTGATTGGACTGGCGGCTTGTTTGCTGCTGTTTTTAGCCCAACTGGGGCACCTTGGTATCGCTCAGTGTACCCTCGGTGCCTGTCGCTGGTTTAATTTGGGCCCGCTCGGATCATTGCAGCCAGCCGAGATACTGAAGTTTGGCCTATTGGTGTACCTGGCGGCGTTTCTGGGCGCTAAGATGCAAAAAGATAACGTTAGTGACGTCAAACAAACCCTTCTGCCGGTGGCCTGGGTAACCGGCTTGGGCTTGTTGTTTTTGGCTGTCATCCAAAAAGACCTAGGCACGGCTATCAGTATGACGCTGATCGTTTTGGTAATGTTAGTGGTGTCGGGTGTCCGTTGGCGCATTTTAGGGATTGTGCTTGGCGCCGGGCTGTTGCTCGGTCTGGTATTTATTGTGTCCGAGCCGCATCGTTTACAGCGTGTCGAGACCTATCTGCAAGGCGACAAGGCCAGTACTAGTAGCGCTTCGAACTATCAGAGCCAGAACGCCAAAATCGCCCTTGGTACCGGCTGGTGGCTGGGTCTAGGGGTCGGTAACAGTATTCAGGCAACCGGCTATCTGCCGGAGGCTATCAACGACTCGGTGTTTGCCATTATGGGTGAGATGTTTGGCTTTGTGGGTGTGAGTTTGATCATCGTACTGTTTGTCGCGCTCCTGATGCGGATACTCAGGATTATGGATCACTTAGTGGATCAGCGCTTAAAACTGCTTGCCGCCGGTGTCTTTGGCTGGTTTGGGGCGCATGTTATCCTAAATATAGCCGCCATGATAGGTGTTATACCCCTTACGGGTATCACGCTGCCACTGCTAAGCTTCGGCGGTACCAGTATGTTGTTCATTACGGCGGGAATTGGCCTAGTTTTTCAGCTATCGGGCTATACAACTTATTCACCAAGCGTAAAGGAGGCTACAAATGAAGATTCTCACAGTCGGCGGGGGATCGGGCGGACACGTTACGCCAGTCGTCGCGGTGCTTAAAGAGATTCGTCGCCTTCAGCCCGAAGCCGAGCTGCGTTTTTGGTGTGATTTCAAATTTGCGCCCCAGGCGAGGGCTACGCTAGACAAATTTGACCCTACAATTCCACTGCACCGGATTGTCGCCGGTAAACTAAGGCGCTACAACCATTTAAAGTGGTGGCAGCAGGTGACGGTGCCAGGTCTACTGGTTGGTAACGTGCGCGACTTCTTTTTGGTCGGCGTTGGCGTTATACAAAGTTTCTTTAAACTGATTTTTTGGCGCCCCGACGTGGTGTTTACCAAGGGCGGCTTCGTTTGTTTGCCGGTTGGTTTGGCGGCCCATTGGTTGCGTATACCACTGGTTATTCATGATTCTGATGCTCATCCAGGCCTTACTAACCGAATTCTGGCGCGTTGGGCGACTCAAATCGCCACTGGTGCGCCACTCGAGTATTATTCATATCCCAAGTCAAAGTCGCATTACATTGGAATTCCAGTGGCGGCCGAACTTACGCCCGTCAGCGCAGAGAAACAGCAAGACTCTAAGCGCAAGTGGGGCCTTGACGTTGATAAGCCGCTGGTAGTGGTAACGGGTGGCGGATTGGGAGCGGTTCGGATTAACAATGCCATTCTGGCGGCTAGGAAAGACCTGCTAAAGCTGGCGTCGGTGGTTTTAGTATCCGGTACGGCTCAGTACGACGAATTACGCGCTCAATTGCCTGCCAATGACCAGCATTTTCAACTGCACTCCTTTGTGACCGAGATGCCTAGCTTATTAAGCGCTGCCGATGTCGTAATCGCGCGTGCCGGGGCAACGACTATTGTGGAGCTGGCGGCTTTAGCTAAGCCGACAATTTTGATTCCAAATGCCAAATTGACAGGTGGGCATCAGGTTAAAAACGCCAATGTCTATCTTGAGGGCGGGGCAGTCAAGGTGATTATCGAAGAAGATATGGAGTCTAATCCGGGCCTGCTAGCGGACGCTATTGGTGACTTACTTAACAATCCGACCGAGGCTCAAGCTATGGCCAAGCGTTTCCATCAGTTTGCAAAACCGGAGGCCGCCAAGTCGATGGCCAAGTTAATCATAAGCGCTGTTAAATAAGCTATAATAACAGATAGTTATGGCCCTATTCCGTCGTTCTAAAGCCCCTGAGCAGCCCTTGCCGGCGCGTCGCTCGTCACAATCAGCCTCGCTTGATGGCGGAAGCTCGTTTCAGCGTGGGCGCACCCTGAGCGGTATTCACGGGGCGGTTTATGAGCATAGCCTGGAGTCTGATCGCACACGGGCGCACCTGCTGGCTGAACGGCGCCGTAAGGTAGCTCTGATCTTTTTGATAGTCCTAAGCGCCATCATTCTTATTACGCTGCTAATTAGCCAGTTAACGGCCAGCGTCTTGGTTACTACCACTGACACGGCCCTAAGTCGCTCAATTGACGACGCACGCTATCAGAAGGTCATTAACGACTACTTTGCCCTTCATCCGGTTGAACGGCTCCGATTCGCCTTGAACAACCAGGCTCTTACCGATTATGTGGCCTCTAAGTTACCAGAGGTTTCGTCGGTCCAGCAGGCACCGCTAGGGACCTTTACGGTGACGACTTTTCGGCTAACGCTGCGGCACCCTATCGCTGGATGGCAAATTAACGGCCAACAATATTACGTCGATTCAACAGGGGTGGCGTTTGAAGATAACTACTTTGCGCCGCCAACCGTACAGATTGTTGACCAGAGTGGGGTAGCGCCAAATTCGGCTAGCGAGGTGACTAGTATTCGCTTCCTTAGTTTTGTTGGTAAGGTTGTATCGCAGGCGGCGGGCAGGGGATATGCCGTTAATAAAGCAACCCTGCCAGTAGGGACTACCCGTGAACTTGATATTCAAATGAATGGGGTAGGGCCATACGTGAAACTATCGATTGATCGTGGCGCAGCTGTCCAAGTTGAAGACATGGATAACGCACTTAAATATTTTGCCAGCCATGGCATAGCGCCGCGCTATGTCGATGTTAGGGTCAGCGGCCGAGCTTACTATCAGTAACCAGTAGCCTAGCCGTCCCTCTACCTTGCCCTTTTTCATGTTCTATTTTTGTTCTACTTATAACTATATTGCAACAATCAAAAAAACTATATTAAAATATACAAATCACAAAAAATCAAATAGAAGGGTAGAGTGGTAAAAGGGGAAGCGTGAAAACATTTTTTGAAAAATGCAAATGCGACGTATGGGCCTAGTGTGGAAAACTTTTTAGTTCAGGGTTATATGGGTATGATTTATACAACAGCCTGGGCCGCTATAGGGTCTTCTGGGTTTAGCTTAAAACATGATATATGCGGCAGACCGAGTGTGACATTAATGCAAAAGTAAAATAACCTAAATAATAAACAACGAAGTGTGATTTTGCCTCCACTACCTCTTTATATGGCGAGAGCGGTATATATGAAGACGTGTTGCTAATCATCTTTGTTTAATATATGCCATGTCGTAAAAGAAACATTGTGCGACGTAAGATCTATGTATGGAATATGATTAGCAACACGTCGTTTTGTGTGCTCTTTTTGTCGAATCGCGCATATATTTTTGACGATCACTCTGCCTGGATGTCTCGCCCAACTTTTGCCACCCGTTTTTATGTTCTAGCCGGCTTTGAGTCCGGCTGACGTTTTTATACGTCGCGTTTGATAAGCAAAATAAAAAACTGCCCGACTTCGCCTGGCAGCTTTTATCATATATCTAATGTTCTAATTTTGTTCGTATTGTTCTGACTACGTTTGCATGTGTAGAGCCGTCAGGCAGGACATAGTTGCCCTACCTGATGACAGTGCCACCCTGGCCGTTAATAGCGGCTTCAGCGCCGTCTAGCGAGGCTATAACGGCCTGTCGGCTGCCACGAGCCTTGTCGACAAAGCCAATCGACGCCAGGACCTTCGGCAACATGCTACCGGGTGCGAACTGGTTTTGGTCAATATAACCGCGTAGTTCTTCGACAGACGTCTCGCGCAGCTCGGTTTCATTTGGTGATCCAAAGTGAATGCGAACACCGTCAACCGAGGTTAAAATCAATAACTGCTCGGCGTTAATGCTATCCGCAAGGGCTGCGGCACTGGCATCTTTGTCGATTACCGCTTCAACCCCGGTCAATTTTTGGCCGTCGTCGATTACTGGTACACCGCCACCACCAACGGCGATCACGAGACAGCCGTTATTTAAGAGCTGCTCAATAGTGTCTTTCTCGACGATCGTCTGCGGTTTGGGCGATGGTACAACCCGTCGCCAGCCCCTATTAGCATCTGGCTTAACGGCGAAGTGACGCTTTTCGGCGGCGGCTCTGGCCTCGGCTTCATCCCGATAGAACGGTCCAACTGGTTTCGACGGATCGCTAAAAGCTGGGTCGTCGGCGTTAACCACTACTTGTGTGACAACGGTTACGACTTGCAGCCGAATGCCATCGGCGCGCATTTCGTTGTCGATCGCCTGCTGTAGCCAATAACCTATCATCCCCTGGCTCATAGCGTCGCAGCTATCGAGCGGCATAGTCGGTACTTCATCACTGCTAAAAGCTTCTTCGTGCAGCAGAATGTCCCCTACTTGGGGGCCATTACCATGTACAATCACAATTTGGTGCCCCTGTTTTATCAGAGGCACCAATTGACGCGCTGTAGCGGCCGCCTCAGCTTGTTGAGCGGCCGCGCTGGCACCACCCTGACGCTGCAGGGCATTCCCACCTAGGGCAATTACTACTCGAGACATTAGATAGAGATCTGTCCGCTTGCGAGTTGGTAAATGGCAAAGACCGACAAAGCGATTAAGATCAGGGCAATGACGGCTTCATATAGCTTGAAGGGCTTCTTGCTGTGGTTCTCTAGGCGAGCCCAGAGGAAGACAAAGATACCTGGCGTGTAAATCAACACGGTTAGTAGCAAGTAGCTCCAGCCGGCGGCATAAACTAGCCACAAGGCGTATAAGCTAGCTACGACACCAACGACGATGTTCCAGCCACGCTTTGGTGTCTCGGGCTTTTCTTTGACCGAGTACTTCAGCTGGTAGAAGGCCGTAAAAGCGTACGGCAACAGAATGGTTGATGTTGCGAGGGCGTACATGAAGTTGTAGGCCGAGCCGTTATTGATAGCAAAGCTCAAAATAAACAGCTGGACTAAAACGTTGGTGACGGTTAATGCGACAACCGGCACACCATTCTTGTTTTCTTTGGCAAAAACAGCTGGAAAAGTCTTTTTAGCTGCGGCACGGAACGGTAGTTCGAAGGCGAACATCGTCCAGGCTAGCCAGGCACCGGCGATGGAAATGACTACACCGATGTTAATAAAGGCAGCGCCCCATGGGCCGACAATTGACTTTAGTAGTTCGGCCATTGCTGGCTGCGACAAGTTAGCTAACTCAGGGCTGGTCATGACACCCAATGACAAGATCGAAACAAGCACATAAATGGCTAAAACAGATAGAAAACCAAGAATTGTAGCCTTGCCAACGTTACTTCTTTTAGTGGCGCGGCCCGAAAAGACCACAGCACCCTCGATACCAATAAACACCCAAACGGTGGTTAACATGGTACTTTGAACCTGGGTCATGACATCTGAGAAGTTGAATTTACCACTGACGGTACCCCAGATATCGGTATTGAAAATGTTTAGCTTGAAGGCTAGAAAGGCCGCCAAGATGAAGATTAAAATCGGGACAATTTTGGCGATGGTAACTAATAGGTTTGTGATACCAGCCGTGCGCACACCCTTTAGGATTAGCACCTGACCGAGCCAAAGCACAACCGAGGCACCGATGATTGATGCCCAGTTTTGGCCGTCTCCAAACAGATGGAAGAAGTAACCTAGGGCGCTAAACATTAAAGCGGCATAGGCAACGTTTCCAATCCAGGCCGAGATCCAATATCCCCAGGCCGAGTTGAAACCCATAAACTTACCAAAACCTGCCTCGGCGTAGCTGTAGATACCAGCGTCAAGGTCGCGGCGTTTTTTGTTAAGGTTTTGAAAACTAAATACCAAAAATAGCATGCCAACACCGGTAATAACCCAGCTGATGATGATTGCCATCAACGAGGCTCCGGCCGACATATTCTTCATAAGGTTGAAAACGCCGCTACCAATGATGGAACCAACCACCAAACCGGTTAGCGACAACAACCCGAGATTGCGCTTCTCTTTTGTAACAGTTTTTGTTGCCATTGTGGGTTTCTCCTATACCCTTTATAACGTTAATGCCAAAACGGCTTTAATAGTGTGCAAACGGTTCTCGGCTTCGTCAAAGACGATGCTGTTTGAACTGTTAAATACTTCGTCGGTCACTTCCATTTCGGTTAAACCAAACTGTTCGTGAACCTTTCGTCCGGTCTCGGTGTTCAGATTGTGGAACGACGGCAAGCAGTGCATGAACCTAACCTCGCGATTGCCGGTGTGATCTAGCATTGCTCGATTAACTTGATAGTTGCGTAATAGATTGATTCTATCTGCTAGCTGGTCCTCCTCGCCCATTGATGCCCAGATATCGGTGTAAATAAACTGCGTTCCGATTAACGCTTCGTCAAAATTGTCAGTAATAGTGATTTTTGCGCCCGACTGCGCGGCAAATTGGTGCGCTTGGTCAACCAGCTCGCCGGCTGGCCGTAGTTCGTTTGGCGCGAGGATTCGGAAATCAAGCCCCATCTGGGCGCAGGCTAGTAGTAAGGTGTTGGCGGTGTTGTTGCGGCCGTCGCCGACGTAAGTGATTTTTACGCCGCGCAGGTCTTTGCCGACGTACTCTTGCATGGTCATAAAATCAGCCAACATTTGGGTTGGGTGGAATTTATCGGTTAGGCCGTTCCAAACTGGCACGCCAGAAAACTGAGCTAGTTTTTCGACGGTTTCGTGGGCAAAACCGCGGAATTCAATGCCGTCAAACATGCGACCTAAGACTTTAGCGGTATCTTCGACTGATTCTTTTTTGCCTAGTTGGATGTCGTCTTTGCCGAGGTATTCGGCATTAACGCCCAGGTCTTGGGCGGCGACCACAAAGGCCGACCGGGTTCGGGTCGAAGTCTTTTCGAATAGTAAAGCGATGTTTTTACCCTTATGAATGGCGTGTGGCTGACCGGCACGCTTTTGGCGCTTAAAATCATGCGACACTTCAAGCATCAAGTTAATTTCTTGAGGCGTAAAGTCGGTTAAGGTCAGTAGTGATCGACCGCGTAACGATCCGTTCATTAGATATCCTCCCGCACTAGCGGCATACTCATACATCTAGGGCCACCGCGACCGCGGCCAAGCTCGGCGCCACCGATTTCAATCACTTCGACGCCTGCTTCGCGCAGCTTTTGATTTGAAACATAATTTCGGTCATAAGTTACAACAACGCCCGGTGCAATAGCCAAGGTGTTGCTACCGTCATTCCACTGTTCCCTGGCGGCAGCAATCGGGTCACCACCGGCTACCTTAATGAGATCAACGTGATCCAGGCTGAGTGCGCGGCGCAAGGTATCTTCAACGTCGGTCGACTTGGTGATCTTTGGATAACGAGTCCCCTCTTGTGGCTCCAGGGTGTACATATTCATATGGCCGCCACTGTCGAGAATTTCGGGGTGAATCGTAAACTTATTGCGGTCAATCATCGTAAACACCGTATCAAGGTGCATAAAGGCGTGCGATTTAACTGGAATCTCGACGGCGATAATTCGCTTAAAACCAGAGTTTTCAAATAAATTAGCGGCCATGGTCTCGATCGCCTCTGGCGTGGTGCGCTCACTGAGGCCAATCGCCATAGTATCGTGACTTAGTACCTGCTCGTCACCACCTTCCATTGAAAAGTGCTGATTACGGTTGTACCAAATCGGCACATTAGCGTTGGCAAATCGCGGATGGTGCTTGATGATGTATTCCATGAACAGGGACTCGCGCCGGCGAGCTGGCCAGTGCATGCGGTTAATCGTTAGACCATTGCCAATAACGGCGTTAGGGTCGCGCGTAAAGTACAAGTTTGGCATTGGATCAAGATAGAACGGATAGGAATTCTGCTCAACCATGGTGTGCAGCTGCTGAATATGTTCCTCGGGGACTGGCAGTTGGTCTTTGCGAACTCCAGCCATAATAGTGTGCACGGCGTCGATCGGTGACATCTGTGTTAAGTAGCCAATCAAGGTGTCGGTGATGCGCCGCTCGCCCTGGTTTGAGGCGAAGACCATATCGCGAATAAATTCTTGGCGAACGCCATCATCGGCCAAAGCTTCGGCCGACATCTGGTCGAGGTACAAAACTTCGACGCCACGATCGCGCAACACGTTTGTAAAATTATCGTGCTCGGCTTGAGCAACGCGCAGATACGGAATGTCGTCGAATAGTAAATCTTTAAGATAGTTTGGCGTCAAGTTCTCTAACTCTGCGCCCGGTCTGTGAACCAACACCGTTTTTAGAGTGCCGATTTCTGATGTGATATGTAGCGGATCCATGTGTATTTTCCCACCGTTTTATGTTACTAAGTTCATTATAAACTTAAACATTTTAAGTGCAAGCCGGGTCAATAACAGATAACAGAGATATGTTAGCGAAGTTTTAGTTCGGTTGGATCGGCCGATTTTGCAGGCTCAAGTGCGCTTTGGCTCACCTTTTCGGCGACATTGGTCGATGCTGAGCTCTTTTTACGGCGCCGGGTGCGTTTTTTCTTGGCGGGCTGTGGGTTTTCTGATCCTAAATCTACCGTATTAACGTTGGTGGCTTGTAAAATCGCCTCGCCGGCAGCTATCTTTTCGCCGCTGGTGGGTGCCGCTGGCTGAGCCGGTGTAATGGTCGTACCGTTGGCATTAATTGGCCACTGGGCGGCCTGGGCTGGCGTTTGTTTAGGTTGTAGGTTTTGTGGCGGCAGAATAGCGCTGGCGATTTCTTGTTCGACGTCGGTTCGGTTGCGGCTGTAACGGCGGCGAGTATATTCAATAATCCGACCAGTGTTGTCGATCTGTGGTGGCGGCAGCTGCAGGGTGCGGGCGCTAAAAGCTGGCGCCTTTTCACCACTAATCACCATATTGATAACAAAATTACGGTTGTGCATCTGCAGCAGATCGGCGGCCTCAAACTGGGGCTCAAACTGCTTAGATAAGATTGGCGCATCATCGGCCGAAACACGGAAGCTAATCATCGTACCAACGTTGCCGAAGACGGCATCGCGAACCGTGTCGGTCATCTGGGAGATATACTGGTTAGCGACCGTAAGGTTTAGGCCGTACTTGCGGGCTTCCGATAGAATCGTGGCGAACGAATCGGTAGCGAAGTTCTGGAACTCGTCGACGTACAAGTAGAATGGCCGGCGGTCTTCGATGTCAGCGATATCGCTGCGGCTCATGGCAGCAAGCTGAATCTTGGTTACCAAGAAGGCGCCTAGGATAGCGGCGTTGTCCTCACCAATTAAACCCTTAGACAGGTTGACGACTAAAATCTTGCCTTCGTCCATGATCTGACGAATATTAAAGGTACTCTTCGGCTGGCCGATGATATTACGGATAACCGGGTTGGCCGTAAAAGCACCCACCTTGTTTAGAACTGGCGCAATGGCTTCGGCCACAAACTTATCGTTCCAACTAGCAAACTCAACTTTCCAGAAATTCAATACAACCGTGTCAGTACAGTAACCAAGCGTTTCATTGCGAAAACGCTTGTCGGTTAGCATGCGCGTGATGTCCAGCAGCGTTGTTTCCGGACGGTCGAGCAAGGCCAAAATCGTATAACGCAAAATATATTCCAGACGCGGACCCCAGGATTCGCTAAACATTCGCTTAAGTACGCCAATGACCTCTGACGATATATTGGTCTTAAACTTCGGATCAATTACCTCAAGCGGGTTAAAACCGAGCGGATAAGCGGTGTCGGCCGGATTAAAGTAGACAACGTCTTCAATGCGCGAACCGGGCACGAAACGCAGGTTATTGACTGCAAAGTCACCGTGTGGGTCGATAATGGCATAACCTTGGTTATGGAAGATATCGCTGAGCGCGAATAACTCAAGCAAACCTGATTTACCGGCACCAGTCTGACCAATAATATAGACGTGTCGTGAGCGGTCGGAGCGCAGCATGCCAAATTGGTGGTTGATACCACGGAAATTGGTCAGGCCGAAGGCGCTGATGTTCTCGTCAAAGGCTGGGTCACCGGTGATAACTGGCAACTTAGCTGGCGGTTCAGCCGTTTTTGACGACGCCCAAACAATATTTGGCGTCTCGACGTTGGTGTGCGGCAGGTGAAAAACACTCGCCAACTCTTCGATATTCAGGATAAAGTTAGGACCGCTGAAACTGCGCGACCGGTAAGCGTTCAGGTCTTCCTTCTTGAAACTTTGTGAAGCAATCTTAAAACCGTTCAAGTTAGTACTATTAAACTGTTTAAAACTACCAACAATTGCCTGCATGCGCAGTCGCCCGCTCTCGCTACTCTCGCCCAGGTAGGCAATGCGTATTTTCACCTGATAACCCAGTTTGGTGGCCTTTTTCTCGGCTTCGGCGATGCGAGTTTTATCGCGGTCAGATAGCTCGCGCACGGCTGTCGTGCCCTTACCCTCTTCTGGTGGGCGCCACAGGGCCTCGAACAAAGTTCCAAACCAACGGAAGCCATCACCGGTAAAGCTAAACGTGCCGCGCTTCACTCCGCTAACCCAGCTTTCGGAAGCCTTGTGCCAATCGTCGGCAATTGGCCGAGTCAAGATCTGAATCCACAGCTCCTCACCGGTGGACTCTAGTTTAGCCAAGGTACCTGTAATACCGGCCAGTGGGTCAACCTCAAAGCTCTGGAAGGTCTTAATTGGCAGCATTTCGTTATCGGTTAGGGTAATTTCGGCGGTATGGACGACGCTGTGGTTGTATTCGTGTTGAACGTAATCTTCGTCGGCGGTGTGAATTTGAACGGTTGGATATTGTGAATAGATCTGACTTTCGACGAAGCTACGCAAAGTACGCGGCACCCAGGCATAAAAACGAATCTGGCCATTGACCGAGGCAATCTCAAAACTGAGGTGTTCTTGAACGCCGCCATTCAGCTTTAGTTCGTTGCGGTCGCGTAAAATACCGTGCAAACTAGCAAATAATTGCTCGGCCGCCAGCTCTTTTTTGTCGTTTGCTTTAGGGATTTCTAAAATCAGCAAATCGCTAGGCACTGTCACGGGCACAACAGCCGCCTTGCGGAAATTGCGCCATGACAAGAACCCGAGGATTAAGACGATCGGAATCCAGACGTACCACTGTAAAAGTAACTCAAAAAACGATTGAACAATACCCATAATTAATATGCCTTTATTGTCTCACCAAAGGTACGACTTGGCAAATAAGCTATTTAGTTTCAGCCAAAGTGTAAGTTGCTTTGGCGACGCGCTTGAACTCTGGCTTGCTTTGCAGGTTCAGCAGAATTGTCGTCTCTTTGACTTGGCGACTTTTTAGAACGCGTTTGACGATTTCGTCGCGGTGTAGCGGTTCTTTGGCGTCGATTAACACCTTGGTAATAATATCTGAAACCGTTCCGCGGCTGTAACCCCAGTTATCAAGGGCGTAAATACCACGGCCAATTAGTACGAAACGCTTGTCTTTGATTAGCTCGTTGTGAATCGCCTGAGTGGTGACATCTTTGCGCTTGAAGTCGCTGTCCTTGATTTTTTTAGCGATGTCGCTAAAGTGCATTGGCTTGCCATTTTCGGCTAGCACAACATAAATTTTGTCGCGAATATTCTTTGGGTTAACGGTTGGCCATTTAGCGAGGCCCCAGTTGTCATTTAGGTGTGCCAACAATTTACTGACCGACGCCAGGGCACGAACGTGACTTGGGTGTTCGTAACCCAAAACATCGTGCAACTGGTTGATGTCCATCGGTTCGCCGTTCTTTTTGATTGTACTGACAATCTCGTCAACCTTGGCGCGCAGTTGTTTTTCGTCGCCGTATTGAGCAATGCCAACGGCGTGGAAATAATTATCATTTTCGTTAATTACGGTTAGACCCGGCGTTAACTCGGCAATAAATGCCACATGGGCGCGCTGTTTGGTGTCGGTTGCTTTGCCGTAAATAGCGTCGGCTAAGTCCTGAACTCGAGCCACGCGACCCATTTCGCTTAAACTGCGCACAAAGCTCTTCTCTAGCTTGGCGACAACATCGGTTTTACCGTTTTCGGCAGCGGCCTTTAGGCGGGTCAAAATAGCCTTTTCCAGCTGGCGAACGCGTTCACGGGTAATACCGAGCAACTCACCGATCTGCTCTAGGGTTTCACGGCGATCATAAAGACCAAAGCGACGAGTAATAATCTCACGCTCACGCTCTTGCTCGATAATGGACAGAATTTCACTGACACTTGCCTCAAGGTCAATATTCTGTTCGTGGTTCACGTCGCTCATGGAATTGGTAGTCCTCTCTGCCGCACCTCAAAGGTTAAATTTTTTATTAGCGATTGATGTTCATTATATAAGATTATCTATATAATGTCAAATCCCTTTATACCTCCGCGTTGAACTCATTATAGCATGAAATAGACAGGGTTTGTAAATAGTGGTACAAAAAGCAGATTATATAACAATTACTACTGTTATTTTGTGCTTTTGCGGCGCCCAAAACGACGTCCGCGACCCTTGGCTGGCGCCTCGGCGAGCATCTTTTGAGCTTGCGCCAAAGTGATTGACTTTGGGTCGGTTTCTTTTGGAATTTTGGCGTTTTTTGTGCCGTCGGTCACGTAAGGCCCGAAACGACCATTTAGAACCCGAACACCATCACCTAGATCGGCGATATTTTTTTCGGCTTCGGCCTTGAGCTTATCGGCGTAAAACTTGCGAGCTTCCTCTTCGGTGACTTCATGTGGATCGAGCGGTTTAATACTGACATAAAGCTTGCCAACTTGAATATATGGCCCAAAACGGCCAATATTGGCTTTGATTTCCTGTCCATCTTCGGTCGTACCGACGACGCGCGGCAGCTCAAAGGCATGCAAAGCTTCTTCAAGAGTGACATTCTCGAGTGTTCGACCCTTTGGCAGCGGTGCAAAACGCGGCTTTTCTTCATCATCGGCGCTGCCTAGCTGGACCATCGGTCCAAAGCGGCCGAGGCGTGAAAAGACCTTTAGTTTAGTCTTTGGGTCGATACCGATCTCGCGCGCCTGAGCCACACTGGAACGCTCAATGTCACCCGATTTCTCGACAAGCTCATGGAAAGGCGTGTAAAAACGTTCGAGCATAATGTTGCGCGCCAGTGCGCCAGCGGCAATCTTATCGAAATCATCTTCAACATCGGCCGTAAAACCATAGTCAATTACCTGTTCAAAGTGCGTCGTCAAAAAGTCGCTAATCATCTGGCCGATGGCGGTTGGAATCAATTTCCCCTTGGTTGAGCCGGTTTTCTCTTGGACGACCTCGCGGGCAACGTCACCGCCAGCGGTCTTAAGAACGATAACATCACGTTCGACGCCCTCGCCCTCGCCACGTTCAACGTAGCCGCGCGCCTGAATCGTATTAATAATTGTGGCGTAAGTCGATGGCCGGCCAATGCCGAGCTCCTCGAGCTTTTTAACCAAACTACCTTCGGTATAACGGGCTGGCGGACGGCCAAACACCTGCCTGGCTTCAGCCGCTTGCAGATTCAAGATATCATTAACAGATAAAGTTGGTAGAATTGAATCGTCTTTCCTATTGCCGTATACCTTCAAAAATCCATCGAACAAGACAACTTCGCCAACTGCCTCGAACACCAGTTCGGAAACGGCTTCGCGCCGGGTCTCAACCGGGGCCCCGGCGCCCGTTGAGACTCGGGCTGCAGATGTTTCCTCGCCGGTGTTCGCGCCAGTCATCGCAATTGTTATTGTTGTTTTCTCGATTTTCGCGGGGGCCATCTGGCTAGCCAAAGTACGATTTCTAATCAAGTCATACAGTTTTTGGTCATATTGGTCACCCTTAACCTTGGTGGCTGCCATATCGGTTGGCCGGATGGCTTCGTGGGCTTCTTGGGCGTTGGCCGATTTAGTCTTAAAATTGCGAACTTGTGAATAATTGGCGCCAAAAGTCGACTTAATATATTCGGCACTGGCGGCCAAAGCTTGCTTGCTCAAGGTCACCGAGTCGGTACGCATATATGTAATAAAACCAGCCTGGTAAAGCTTTTGGGCGCTTGCCATGGTGGCGCGCGAGCCAAAGCCTAGCCGCGAGTTGGCTTCTTGCTGCAGGGTACTAGTGGTAAATGGCGCGCCAGGGTTGCGGGTGCCGGGTGTTTTTGCGACATTAGCGACCGTAAATTTGGCATTTTGTAAACCAGCTAAGAAATTATGCGCCGCCTCTTCGCTGTCGAAGCGCTGATTTAGCTCGGCTTTAACGGCGGCGCCGTCGTGCATAAATTCGGCCGTAACTTTAAACTGCGCCGTGCCTTCGAAGGCATTAATCTCACGTTCACGCTCAACTAGCAGCCGGACGGCCGGCGATTGAACGCGACCGGCACTCTTGCCGCCAGGCACTTTTTGCCAAACCACTGGGCTTAGTTCAAAACCAACTAGCCGGTCCAAAATCTGACGGGCTTGTTGAGCTTCAACTAATTGCATATCAATCGTGCGCGGATGCTTAATCGCCTCTTCAATGGCGGTCTTGGTGATCTCGTGAAAAACGATTCGTTTGGTCGTTTTAACATCTAAACCAAGCACCTCACAAAGGTGCCAGGCAATCGCCTCACCTTCGCGGTCTTCATCGGTTGCTAGCCAGACGGTTTCAGCAGTTTTAACGGCTTTTTTGAGGTCGCTAATCACCTTTTTCTTGTCCGGGTCGACTTCATAAATCGTCTTAAAACCATTCTTAATGTCGATCGGCTGCTGGCCTTTGGCGGCTTTTTTAGGAATCGATCGAATATGCCCGACACTCGAAAGCACGACAAAGTCCTTACCGAGGTACTTTTCGATAGTTTTGGCCTTGGCCGGCGACTCGACGATTACTAAATTCTTACTCATAAATAAAGCTTGTGTATTAATTAGCTAAACACAAGGGCGTACTTTACACAATAAAAAAGCCCGCGTCAAGCGGCTTGTTAATACGCCGGTGGTAGCACGAGCCGAGAGAATACAAGGCTCGTGCTACCACTGGCTAGGAAATCCCTGAACGACTAGGTGGGTGCCTGTGAAGTGAGGTGCCAGCCGTTGCATGGCCCGCAGTAATATGACTGTCGCGGGATGTACATCGCCTTGAGCTCCCTCTCTGTCTTGGTGTTGTAACACGATTGGATGTACTGGATGACATCATCGGCCGCCCGCTGGGTTGGGTACACGTGCTTCAATTTACGGGCTTGCGGACAGTACTTCTGTGTTTTGGGCGGCTCGGGGCGGAGCCTCCGAACACCACCAGGGTGGTTCTGCCTCCTTGACACTCTTCGCCTCCGGTTGGTCGTAGGATTGTAGCTATTATAACATATTTATAAGCATAGTGCTAACGTAGTGTCCACGTGTTGCCGCCGAGCGAGCGGATAATGCCGTTGATTTCGAGCATTGTAAGGGCTTGGGCGAACTCGCTGGCACTAGCTTCGGCCCGGGCTAGTAGTTCATCACCGTCGCGTAAGCCAGCTTGTAACAATTGAATAATTTTAGTTTCCAGCGGATTGTCGCCTAGCGCCAAGCTAGTTTGCGGCTGTAAAAGCGTGGGTGCGATTACTTCTAAAGCGTCATCGGCACTGGTTAAAACCTGGGCGCCTTGTTTAATCAAAGCGTTGCAGCCGGCGCTCATTGGGCTGGTTATATTACCGGGCACCACGAAGACGTCTTTGCCCTGGTTTAGAGCGTGGCTAACAGTGGCCAGAGTGCCGCTACGCGACGCGGCTTCGGTGACGATTACGGCATCGGCCAGGCCGCTGACAATCCGGTTACGGGCTAAAAACTGAAAATCACGGGCATCCGTGCCGGGCTCGTATTCACTAATAATCGCCCCACCGGCTGCGACAATCTTCTTAGCTAGGCCAACGTGTGAGCGCGGTGTAATATTATCTACCCCACTAGCCAACACCGCCAGCGTGACGCCGCCGGCATCTAGCGCCGCCTGGTGGGCGACACTATCGATCCCCAACGCCAAGCCGCTCACAATTACCACACCCCTTTGAGCCAGTTCGTGCGCTAGCTTATATGTCACCTCTTTGCCATAACTAGTTGGTCGCCTCGTGCCAACGATCGCCACTGTCGGCGGCCGCCCCTCGGGTAGTTTTCCTATAAAATATAATGCTTTTGGTCTTTCAGCAATATCTAATAATAGCTTAGTAAAAACTGCCTCATCTGGTGTAATCGTATTGATTTTCATATCTTTTGTGTTAAAAAGTATTGACATATAGTCAACTAAATGCTAATATGAAGAACGATTGATTGATCTGCGAGGACAATCAAACGCACCTTATACCCCCTATTCTAACTTATGTTAGGTTGCTTTCAAGCTGTTTCTCAGTATCTACCCTCCACTGTGAAGCATAAAAAGGCTTGAGGGCATACTAATCCCTTTAACCGGCGGACCTCTTATTGTGTGAGGTGGGTCACGCTCCGGACGTACTCCGGGCCTTTGCGGGTGGGTTAAAGGGCCAAACGGCGCCAGGTGATGCCCACCCTTACCTGGCGCTTTTTGGTTGCCTTGACTTTTTATGATGTTTATGGTATTATTATACGGCCTCAACCTGAGGCAATCTCGTCCAGACGGACGAGCGCACACTTCGTAAGCGGAGGTTTGCAATGTTCGACTGGATGTACATCCTGCTGATTTTTCTGGTCGTAGTGTCGACCCTGACGGCCTTCCGGGCCGCCTGGAACAACAGGTCTGGGCTGATGTACTTCTGTGCCGGCCTGGCCTTGCTGTTCGCGGGTCTTACCCTCAACCTCGCCGGGCTGCGGCACATCGTTGCCAACGGCGTTCACTACAGCTTCGCCGCGTTGCCCAGTTGGGTGTTCAGCTCTGCGGTGATCGCTGGTCTGATCCTGATGTCGATCGGCTCGCTCAAGATGTGGTTGGCCTACAAAAAGGCTGAGCGCATCAAGAACGGCGAGACGAACGACTCCGCCCGGCACGGGCGTAGCAAGAACAGGCGCAAGGAGTCTCAGAGCATCAAGGGCGATGCCCAGACGGAGATGCCCGACCTCGCCGAGTCCAGTGCTCGCTGATGTGTGCGCGAGGCGGCGGGCTGCAGTAATGCAGTTCCCGCCGCCTCGCCAGCGCCCCTATTTATAGGGGTGCTTTTTCATTTCTAAAGATTAGTACTAGTGAGTTCAAATGTGCCGCTGATAAATTTATCGACTTGCTCTGATATGTGTGGAATAACCAGGCTCGACAGGGCCTGTTTTTCGTCGGCCGAAAAGTGGCCGAGCACAAAGTCGACGTCGTTCATTTGGTTACGCAGTTCGTTCCAGGTGCCAACGCGAATGCGGTGGTAATTTTCACCGACGGCGGCGTTGATGCTTTTAATACCATTATTACCGGCATCGCTCCCCTTGTTGCGGCTGCGAACGGTGCCAAAAGGCAGCGCTAGGTCGTCGTGAATAACCAGCAAATCGCTGGCTGGATCAAGCTTGTAAAAATCAATCAAGGCTCTGGCGCTGCGGCCAGTTTCGTTATAAAAAGTGGTTGGCTTAATGAGCAAAACTTTGTCGCCATCACGGTTAAACTCGGCAATATAGGCGTGAAATTTTGGCTTTTCCTGCCACTGAGTGCCATTTAAACTGGCGTAACTATCAAGCGCCATGAAACCAATGTTGTGGCGGGTTGTGCGATATTCTTCGCCGGGATTACCTTGGGCTAAGATAAGCTTCATAATTAAAGTATAGCTTACTACTTGCCTTTTTTGTCGATCGGGTCTTTGCCATGGGCGATGCGTTCGCGGTTTTCTTTGATCTGTTTTTCGTCGATGAAGCTGAATTTAACTGGTGTGCCGACGTAGTCGTAGGTTTCGCGCAAGGTGTTTTCGAGGTAGCGTTTGTAGCTCCAGTGAACAAATTTTAGGTTCGATCCGTAAATCACGAACCATGGCGGTGTGGTGTCGGTCTGGACGATGTAGCGCAACTTCGGGTGGCTGTTTTTAAGGCCGGCTGGCGGATGTGAGGCCACGGCGCGCTGCAGCATGTCGTTTAAGATACGAGTTTTGGTCGGCTGCTGGCGGCGCTCTTTAATTTCCATCGCAAGGTCGAACAACTTAGTGACGTTTTGGCCAGTAACACTACTGGTGAAGATTAGTGGCGCCCAGGGCACAAAGTCGAAGGTGTGGGCGATTTTTGGCGCTAAAGCGTCGCGCGTGAAGGCATCTTTGCCTTCAACGCTATCCCATTTACTAACGACTACCACTAGTCCTTTGCCGGCTTCATCGATGATACCGGCCAGGCGCTGGTCAAGCTGGGTGCCAAGCTCGTTAACGTCGATTAACAAGAAACAGATATCACTTTCTTCGATGGCCTGCAAACTGCGCAAGACGCTGAATTTTTCGATGCCGACTTCTTGCTTGCCGGGGCGGCGCATGCCGGCGGTGTCGAGTAGTTCGATCGCCTGCTGTTTATAGTTGACGCGAATGCGGTTGATGTCGCGGGTGGTGCCGGCGATATTGGCGACGATGGCTTGCTGCTTGCCGGCTAGGGTGTTAAATAGATTACTTTTACCAACGTTTGGGCGGCCGATGAGGGCAACGCGCAAAACGTCTTCTGTGGGCGTGTCTTTAACGGCTGGTAATAGTTCACTCAGGCGGTCGAGGACTTCGCTGATACCAACGTTATGCTCGGCGCTGGTGCGGATAATATCTTTAATGCCTAGGCGACGGAACTCGTTAACATCAAGCGCGCCAGCTAGGTCGGTTTTGTTAGTTAATAACAGAACTGGCTTTTTAGAACGCAGTGCTTTTTTAGCGACCAAGCGGTCTTCGTCTGAGGTGTAGCGGGTGCTGTCGACAACCACCAAGATGACATCGGCGGTATCAGCGGCGTCGGTGATTTGATCTTGGATGCTGGCTTCGAATTCGTCGGACGGATCTTTTAGACCAGCGGTGTCGACTAGCCAGAAATTGTGGTCTTCGTAACTCACCTTTCCGATGACGTTATCGCGGGTCGTACCGGCTTCGCGGGCGACAATCGCCTGCTTGGCGTGGACCATACGATTAAAAAGCGAACTCTTGCCGACGTTCGCCTGACCGATAATTGCTACGGTTGGAAGTTTTGATGCCATAACTTCAAGCCATTATAACAGATGTAGACTATATTGACAAGCGTTAATTTTGGTAGTATAATTTGTCCCAGCATTTTTATGCGTTCCTGAACATCTACAACGCCCCCATCCACCAACGCAGCGACCGAGGAGGTCGACCATGAAGCTCACGATTGGCAGTTGGAATGTTGCCGACTACGGTGCCGGTGACAAGATCGATGCCAAGCTGGTTCAGTACATCCTGTCGTCGAACGTCGACATCTGGCTGCTCTGCGAGGGTTGCCCTCCGACGGTCGACCGCGTCGTGCGCGAATCATCGTTGGAGGCGTATGCCGGGGTCTACGACGTCTGCATCTACAACTACAACGACATCGATCGTCGGCGTGACGAGCACTGCTACATCGTGCTGGTGCGCAGGACGCTGGTCGAGCAGGGTCTTGTGAAGGTCGACCGGGTGCACCAAGCTGACACCCGCGACTTCGTCCGGGTGCTGGTCGACGACCTGACGATCTTCGGCATGCACTTCGATGACCGCAAGTGGTCGGAGCGGCACTACCAGGCCGTGCTGATCAGTGAGGCGGCGCCCAAGCCGCCGATCCTCGAGCCCGGAGCCATGAACCTGATGGTGATCGGCGACTTCAATACCGCGCCACGGCACACACTGCTGGGCATGGTGTTGAACCTGGCTATCACCAGGTGGCTGATGGCAAGACTGCCCACTCCGGCTGAGCCGGGAGTCCCGGTGCCGCCAGCTGTCAACGCGATGGACTGGCTGCGTCAGAAGCTGGCCAGGGTCCATTCGCTGGCGGAGCGGCTGGCCGGCATGACAAACCGCGATGGTGGAATCATCTCGGACTTCGAAAGGACTGGTTTGCGGCGAGTCGACAAGAGCCGGCAAGCCACCATGCTGCTGAAGCTCGGTCCGCTGAGCCTGCCGGTGGTGCGCCTCGACCATGCCATGGTCAGCGAGCGCATCAAGGTCTCGTCGGCCGAGGTCGGTCGCCCGCGTGGCGTCAAGCCCGACCACCGGCCGATCCAGATGTCGATCGAGTGGTAGCGGTGCGGTAGCAGTTCAGGAAAGGCGTCGGGCGCCGAGATTAATTTCTCGGTTGCCCGGCGCCTTTTCTATTTCTTATGTTTTATATCACCTAGCGCATATCGACGATTTTGATCTCGCCGGGCTTCATATCACCAAGTGAATAATTGCCAAAATTGGTGCGATGTAAGCTGATAACGGTGTAGCCAAGGGCGGCAAAGGTGCGGCGGATCTGGCGATTGCGACCTTCGTGCATGGTTACTTGCCAGCTCTTGCGGCTGGCGTCGCTTAAACGCATTAACTGCAATCGGCTTTTGCCGTCGGGTAGGTCAATGCCGTAGTCGCTAATCATCTGTTGATGCAGCGGCTCTAGCTCACGGTCGAGCTCGACCTCATAGACCTTTACTTTGACGAAGCTCGGGTGTGTCATCCGCTGGGTGAAATCGCCGTCGTTGGTTAATAGAATCAGTCCGCTTGAATCTTTATCTAATCGCCCGACAGTTTTAAGCGTTTGGTACTTTGGCGGCAATAATTTATATAGTGTTGGTGTATCGCCCTGCTGGCGGCGCGAGCTGACGTAGCCGACAGGTTTGTTGAGCATGACATAGATAAAATCTGGTTTGGCGCCAAGTGGGCGGTTATCTAACTCAATCTTATCGGCTTCACCCACCCTGTCGCCGAGAGTCGCTTTGTTGCCGTTAATCTTAATGCGGCCGCTTTTAATAAGGTTATCGGCCTCGCGCCGGGAAATTCCCAATAACAAAGCCAACTGCTTGTTGAGGCGAGTTGGCTCGTGAAGTTCTGAATCAGTCATTGGTTGATAATAACACCTTAAGCTACTGGCGGAACCGGTGGTTGTGGCGGTAAGTTTTGATCTGCTGGCAATGGTGCGACTGGTGGTACCGGCGGAACACCACCGTTTAGTTCCTGGTTCATAAGAGTGGCCATGTCAACACCGGGCGCTGGTTCAAGTGGATGAATTACCCTTTCGCCAAGCGAAGCTGGGCGTGGAGTCGAAAATGGCGCGGTTGGCTCTGGCAGGGCGCCTGGCTCTTGAGCCGGCGGAGCGACATAGCCTGGCTGGACGGCGCTAACCGGCTCAACAGGTGCAGGACTAGCCACTGGGGCTGGAGTCATAGCAGGTTCTGGTACTGGGGCAGCCGGTGTAACTGGTGCGACCGGGGCTGGCTCGGGAGCAGGCGCTGCCATAGGCGCGGCCGGGGCGACAGTTACAACGGGAGCTACTGGTGCCACTGGAGCGGCAGCTGGAACAACGGGCACTGGTTCAGGTACAACCGGTGCTGGCGCGGCGGCTGGCGCAGCTGCGACTGGAGCTACGGGTGCGACAGGAGCTGGCGCAACAGGTGCCGGAGCGGCTGGTCGAGCTATAGCACTTGGGGCTGGTGGTGCAAAGGCGTTCATTGGTGCACTGGCTGGTGCCAGGCTGTCGCCTAGGACATCGTGAACGGTACGGACAACATCTTCGATGCCAACCTGCGACTTAACTAAGTAGCGGTCGGCGCCAAGGGCTTCGCCGCGAGCACGCTGGTCTTCCGACGACAAAGCGGTCATCATAATGACCTTAATGTCTTTGGTCTCGGTGGTGCTGCGCAGGATGTCGAGCATGTCAAAACCACTGATTTTCGGCATCATAACGTCGCTAATAATAAGATCTGGGCGGTCTTTGATAGCCATCGCGAGGGCTTCTTCGCCATCGCCGGCCGATACGATATCGTAGCCTTCGGCCTGTAAGCGGACGCCATAAATTTCGCGCAAGCTTTTGTCGTCTTCAACTAATAGAATCTTTGCCATATTTACCCCTATTGTACCGAATGGTCGTTTAAAAAGCCATACTCCTTATGTTTATTGTCCTGGCGGCGGTGTTTGCTGAGATTGTTGAGCCTTGGCCATGGCCTCGAGCTGGGCAACTTTGGCGGCAATTTGCTCGCGGGTTAAGGCCTCACCGCGCGGTACGGTGGTTGCTGGCGCTACGGCCGGCTGGGTGCCGATTGGCGGCGCGGCTACGGCGGCTACTGGCGGACTGGCTACTGGAACGGCTGGTGTGGCCGCGACTACACTTGGTGCGGCCTGGGGTACGGGTTGCGACGGAGATGGCTGGAAGGCCGGTGCGACCTGCGGTGCGGCTGGCGCCGCGGCTACAGGGGTACTGGCTAGGCGGCTAGCTTCTTCGGCGGCGGCACGCTCTTGCTCGGCTTTAATTTCGACGGCCTGCTGGTTAGAGATGCGCGGCAGCTCAAGGTAGAAGGTGCTCCCCTGTTTATAGATACTTTCTAGCCAAATTCGGCCGCCCATAGTTTCGGCCAGTTTGCGGCACAGATACAGACCCAAGCCGGTACCGCCGATTTGGCGGGTTTCGGGGTCGTCGACGCGATAGAATTTTTGGAACAGGTGCGGAATGTCTTCGGCTGGAATACCAATACCCGAATCTTTAATGCTAACTGTCACTTTGTCGTCGGTACCGTTAACGTCGACCGTCACCTGCCCGGCCGGGGTATATTTAATAGCGTTTTCAATCAGATTTTCGACGATTTCACGGATATGGTCGTTGTCCAGGTTAACGTAATAGACCGGTGCGATGTGCTTCACACCACCTTCACCGGCATCTTTAGGAATCGGCACGTAAACTAGTTGCAGCCCCTTAGCGGTAGCCTTAGCGTCTAGCCCGATCGTAATGTCGTGGACGAACTGGGTAATATCGATGACCTTCGGGTTGTTCGACATGCGCATATCGTCGGCCTTAGAGACGTCTAGCAGGTCTTGGAAGAGGTTTCCCAGGTGCTGAGCGGATTCGTGGGCTTTCATGATAAAATCGCGCGCCTTAGCATCAATTTGCGATGTTTGCGGATTCAAAGCCAGGCCCAAATAGCCCTCGATCGAGGCCACCGGCGTGCGCATCTCGTGGCTGGCGGTGCTAATAAATTCGGATTGCTCGCGGGCAGCGGCTTTTTCAGCGGTGATATCACGAAAGACAATAATCACACCTGAGCCAGCCTGTCCAATCGGCGAAATCACCAGCGAGGTCGATAACTTTTTGCTGCTTTTGGTCAAAATATTGTAGTCATTGCTGCGCCGTTGCTGATTGTCGTTTAAGACCTGTTGAATCGGGTCGCTGTTAGGCTGCAGCTCGTTATTCTTTTGGTCTAACAGATGGATCACCGACTTGTAATTAAGCATCAAGGCGTCTTGCTTGCTCCAACCGAGCAGCTCTTGGGCGGCCGGGTTGATCAGCTGGATATTACCCTGGGCGTCGATCGCCAGCACGCCGTCACCGATGGCGTTAATCACAACTTCGGATTTGGTGGCGACTTCAGATAATTCATTGGCCAGGTTTTTAAAGGCTTTGTTGCCGTCCGACGTCTTGTCGACGGCATTGTGCCAGACAATTAGCCCGGCGGCAATCGGCAGTAGACCACTAAAAATCGATACAGTAATGGTTTCAGGTGTGAAATTACCGTGTAGATATTCGTAACCTAGAAATGCGCCAACAGCGGCCAACAGCGGCAAAGTGCCCCAGACACCAAAGATGGCGGCAAAGAATCCGGCTAGCAGCCACAAAGCAATAAACGGCGAATGAGTGCCGCCGGTCTCGACGATTAAACCGCTAGCGGCCGCTGCAAACAGTAGAAAAACGACCAGCGACGGCCAATAAGTCTCTTGTTTGAACGGCAAAAAGTACGTCACGATACTGGCGACCACGGCCGCGCCGGCGATAATTACCACCGGTAAAGTCACACCAAAAATCGCGCCCGTACCGACGTCCGTCAACATTGGTACGACATAGAGAGCTATAATTCCGAGCGACAAAAAAGTAACCGCTTCGCTTAGGCGGCGATGCCAAAATCTTGTCAATGACAGTGGTGCTATGAGGTGCCCCCTATTTATTGAATTTCTAGGGGTTATTATGATGCTTATGACTAATTTTGACAAGTTATTAAAGCTTTTTCGTCCTTTTGGACTCATCAGCATGAACATACATTCATGGAAAGCTTAATCAGGGAGAGACGACCGGCGGGGAGGGGTTCGCGCAAAATTGCGAACCCCTCCCCGCGAACCGCGGCTAGAGCGTGTCGTCCAGGAGCACGTAGTCGTACTTGGCCAGCGTTGCCTTGACCTCCTCCTCGCTATTGCTGCCGAAGTTGCGCATGGCGCGCAGTGCGCTCAGCGGCGTATGCACCAGCTCTCCAACAGTGTAGATCCTGTTGCGCGTGAGGGTGACGTACGTACGAGCGGTAAGCCGCAAGTCCTCGATGAAAGCGTTGAACGGCATTGCGTCGTTCTCGGCATTGGCTGCGAAGGCCCGCCGAGCGTTCTCGGCGAGGGCTTCAGCGTGCAGACGCTCCAGCTCCTTCGCCTGTCGATCGACGGGCAGAAGGGTGTGCCGGACGCTGGTTTCGATGCTGCGTCGCTTCTCCGTGAGGATCGCAAGCGTCGCGTCAACACCAGCCTGGACGCCGAGGTTGAAGATCCTTGAATACAGATCCTGGATGTCCAGGGGCTGTCCTTCCATCAGTTCTGCCATAATGGGCCTTGCGGTTGCGGCCATCGCCTGTCTCTCCCTGATTGTATTGGCGCGTACTAAGTTTCCGCGCCTAGGTCTATCACCGATGTCTTCATCGATGATCTGGTGCATATTATAGCATAAACATGATAAAAATGCAATTTATCCGGCGATAGCCGTGCCGAACAACTTACCGACGAAGTAAGTAATGACCATGGCCAGTAGTCCACCTATGATAACGCGGATAATGGCGCGCGGTTTCGAGGCGCCACCGACGGCTGCGCTAATGTAGCCGGTGCAGAATAAGGCGACCAAAACAGCGGCAATGGTTACGACTGGGCGCATGTTAGCCGGCGCCGATATGACGGCCAAAACCGGCACCAAACTGCCAATTGTAAATGAAATTAGCGACGATATGGCGGCGCTCCACGGTTTGACGTATTCGTTTAGGTCCAGGCCCATTTCGAGTTTGACGTGAGCTTTGAGGGCGTTGGTTTTGGTAACTTCAATGGCGGCGGTGCGGGCGGTCTTGGCGCTAATCCCCTGGTCTTCGTAGTAGCTAGATAATTCGTCTAGTTCTTCGTCTGGATACTCCTTTAAGAACTTCTTTTCGCGGTCGACAAACGATTTTTCGGCGTCGGCCTGGCTACTAACCGAGACGTACTCGCCAACGGCCATCGACAAAGCGCCGGCCACCACAGCAGCGATGGCGGCGATCAAAATCTGTTTAATGTTATTGGTCGCACCGACCACACCCATAACGACGCCAGCCGTTGAGACGATGCCGTCGTTGGCACCCAACACGCCGGCGCGTAATTTGTTTAATGTATCCGATCCACGGGCGTGAGCTTTACCGTGTAATTCTTCGTAAGATAAGTCTTGTTTAGCCATAGTTTAAGTATACAGGAAGCAATCGGCTGTTAGATTAGTTTGGCGATGGTCGCAAAATCAAGATAATCGTGCGTATCGCCCGGAAGTTCAACAAACGACAGATTGTCGCTGGCGCCTTCAAAGGCGGTTTTGACCTGATCAAACGAACCAAGGGGGTCGGAAGTGTTCTGGATGATAATTACTGGCGCATTAACTAGGCGCAGCCACTGCCTAAATAGCTCGGCCTGTGCGCCGCCGTTGACCGGTATTCCAAGTAAAATGAGCTTCTCGGGGTGCAACACTTGCTCGGCGGTTGCCTTTACGGCGATTACCGTACCAATGGATTTTGCAACGACGACATAGGGCTCAAAACCGTCTGTCTGCTGCTTTGCGACCGTTATTTCATGATTGATATCTGCCCGCTCTTCGCCAGACTGCCAGTGGCGGTAGTGCTGGGTTTTAACATCATCTAGGTAGGGCAACAAGGCGGTCTTTAACTTCTCTATCCACTCGCCATGGCGAGAGCTGTTGCCGGGAAGAAGTAGCGCGTTCATATTATGATAGTACCGCACGATGGGTATCTAGCGCCAATTATCTGATATATCACCCTCTCTAGCACTGTTGATGTATATCTAAAATAATGTTATGGTATGAAAGTCTGTTCACTCTGTGATCAGACGCACCTTCACTGTCCAAATCCAAGCGGAAGGCACGATCATGTACGACAACGGTTCGGGCGCTGCTGCTGGTACGGCGGGGATTCTCGCCTTCACCGGTACCAACGTCGGCTACACCCTGTCGGTCGTCCTCGCCCTGGTGGCGGTCGGCCTGTTCCTGGTCGGGCTGCGCAAGCGCACGCGCACGCGCGAGTCCGTCCAGCGGGAGGACTGAGCTGTGTCGAAGTCCTCCAAGCTGTACCTGACGATCATGGCGGTTTGGCTGCTGATGTTCGGCAGCGCTGTCCTGACGTCCTACACCCAGATCAGGAGCCTGATGCGCACGACACCGGTCGCCGGTGTTCTCGTGACCATCACTCTGGCCTTCATCGGCTACTTCTGGATGAACGGCGTCAAGGACGTGCTCTACACGGCCTGGTACTACCTGTTCGTGAAGAGCCACCGCGTCAAGCTGCCCTATCGGCCTCTCGTGCGTGAGCCGCTGGTCCTCCTGGTGTACTGCACCCGGAACGACTTCAACAGTGACTCGCTCAGCAAGTCGATGCGACAGCTTTACGGCAACTTCCGGACTGTCATCTTGGATGACAGTGACAAGGAGGCGTATTTGCGGCAAGTCGATGAGTTCGCCGCCACCAACCAGGTGGAGGTGGTGCGTCGCACGAACCGCATTGGCTTCAAGGCGGGAAACCTCAACAATTTCCTGCGTGGGGCCGAGTACGACTTCTTCGTCATTCTTGACAGCGACGAGGTCATCCCGCCCGGTTTTATCCGGAGGATGTTGGATTACTTCGCCGCCAACAAGAACACCGGCGTTGTCCAGGCAAACCACGTTGCAACACGCAACGTCACACCGTTTCAGCAGAAGTTTGCGATTGGCGTCGACTCGCACTGGCCCGTCTACCAAACGGTCAAGGACGAGTACGGCTTCCTGTCACTGCTGGGACATGGTGCCATGGTGAGCAGGCTGTGCTACGAGGCGGCTGGCGGTTTTCCGTTGGTTGTCGCCGAAGACATCTGCTTCTCACTGGCAGCCCGCGAGGCGGGCTACATGACTGTGTTCGCGCCGGACGTGACCTGCGAAGAGGAGTACCCGCCCGACTACCTGGCGTTCCGCAAGCGCCACAACAAGTGGACTCAAGGCAACATGGAGTTCATTCGGCGGAACACCTGGCCGATCCTGGCCTCGCGTCAGCTCAAGTGGTACGAGAAGCTGGACATCGTCCTCTTCACGTATGCGCTGCCGCTGACCGCGGTCTTCTCGCTGTTCATCGTGATCAACGTGGTTGTTTTGCCCCTGATGGGCACGACGTTCCGGTACCCCCTGTGGATGCTGGTTCCCACGTTGCTCTTCCTGCTGGCACCGATGGCGAACGACGTCATCTTCCACTGGAAGGCGATGAGCAAGCGCAAGCTGTTCTCTTACAGTGGCGGCTCAATGCTGCTGTACGGGAGCATGTACTTCACGAGCCTCAAGGCTTCGCTGAAGTCCATGTTTGGCCAGTCGGTGTTCCTTGTGACACCGAAGAACGCGGCACACGTTTCCTTCAAGGAGGCGTTGACCGTCACGCGCGGCGAGTTGATTTTCGCTCTGGTGATCATGGCCATTGCGATCGTCTTCAACGGATCGATTTTGCCGGTGTTGCTGCTGGCCGTGCCCGCCCTGTCGGCGAGCTACCTGTCTGTTCGGCACCAGCCCACGCTTAAGGAAATGGAGGAAGTGTAGTTTCTCGAGCACATCAACCAATGATTGCGACGAGTCAACGGAGGGTGATGTAAGGTGGACAATGGCGTCCCCTTCATTACCACTTGTGTGGACAATTGCTGTTGAGCTTCGGCTCCAGTTTGTCTGCACAAACAATGCTTACATAGATGTGTATCTATGCTGATGAGTCCAAAAGGACGAAAAGCATTAACTAAATTAACGGCTTGTTATCGCGCGAATGCCATAGCGCCAGCGCCGCGTAGGTGCGATAGGGCGACCATTTGGCGACGATTGGCTCCATCTGGGCGCGCGTGGCGCCTGGCTGGTTGTAGACGATTTCAAAAGCCCGCAGTAGGCCAAGGTCCAGGTACGAAAAAACATCCGGTCGGCCAAGTGTGAACATCAGAAACATCTCGGCTGTCCACGGGCCGATGCCTTTGAGTTTGGTTAGCTCTTTGATCACCTCTTCGTCGCTAAGTTTGGGCAGTGTTTCAAGCTTAACTTCCCCGCTAACGACGGCCTGCGCCATGGCGTGCAAATAACCGGCTTTCTGGCGCGAAACACCGGCCGTGCGGAGTTCTTCGGCGCTAAATTTTATGACATTTTCGGGTGTTACCTCACCTTTTAGCAGCTCGACAAAACGGCGCCAAATTGTAGCGGCGGCTTTAGTGGCAAGCTGTTGGTTAATCACCGCTTCGGCCAGTTCGCGGAAGTAAAACTCCGGCTTCGTTGGCAGACCTATGGCGATGGGCTTGTCGGCGGTCAGAGCAGCGGCGATAACCGGTGCCAAGATGGGGTCGACTTTGGTAAAATGGGCGATAATTTGATCTTGCATTAATACTATCGTAACATTTTCCGCACTTTAACTCTTGCCGGGTGGCTTAATAGAGTACAAACGGATATACTGATGCTATGATTGAAATCGAAAAGAAATTCTTATTAACAGATGCGCAACGCGAAGCATTGTTAAGTGGTGCACAAGAATTGGGTCGCAAGCTTATTGAAGACGACTATTTTGACACCGATGATTATAGCCTGACCAGAAATGACCTATGGTTTCGCCGACGTGACGGTGCGTATGAGCTAAAGGCTCCCCTGCTATCTGGCAGCGGGTCGTATTTTGCAACTAATCGCTACAATGAAATTACGGATATTCACGAAATTGCCAGCAGACTTGGGTTAAGTGGTGATAACTTTGAAGCGTCTCTTGCTGGTGCCGGTATTAAACGCTTCGTAACCTGTTTTTCAGATCGCACGAGCTATGAAAAGCAAGGTTTCCATATTGACGTCGACGCCGCTACGTATCGTGATACAGATTTTACATATGCCGTGGCTGAAATTGAACTATTGGTAAAAGATGAATCAGAGGCTGACGATGCCGACCGGCGCATTATTGAGTTTGCAAAGGGCTTTAACTTAACTACCGACCAAGTTGTGATGGGAAAGATCGCCGCCTATCTGCAAGCTGAGAAGCCTGATTACTATACGGCACTGGTTGAAGCCGGCGTTTTAAAGTAAAACAAAAAGACTCCGCTTTTTCGCTTTCGTCCTTTTGGACTCATCAGCACAAATACGCATTCGTGGAGCGAATATGACAAGCAGACATGGGGTTATAGGAAAACATCACGGAGAGGTCGTGAACCTAGGCTTGAACCCATATCCACTTGCCATACTCGCTCACGAAGTCAGTCCGTGCCGACGATGATGACGGCCGGGTTGACCACGCCTTCGTCCTCTTCGGACTTGCCGTACTGCTTGTTGTGCCACTTGCGCAGCTGGTCGCCGTGCTTCCAGCTGGTCGCGAGGGTGTGCACCGCAGCGCCATACATGGCGCCGCTGATGCCGTCGATGTCCGCCTCCTGGGAGGTGGTGCCGGCGATGTCCTCGAGCTTCTTGCCCGCGTTGATCTCGACCTGCATGAGGCGAGCCCAGCGCTCGGCGTAGGCGATGATGGCGCCTCCGTAACCGTCCTGGTTGTTGTCCTTCCAGGACTGCCAGGCGGCCTTGTCGGCGATCTCCATCCGGGGAGCGTCGGCGAGCTTGGCCTCGGTGGCGTTGCGCTTGGCGTCGGCCTGGGCCTGGTACTCGGACTGCCGCTGCTGGCGACGCTGCTCGTTCTCGGCCTCGATGCGGGCGTCGTTCTCCTTCTCCTCGTCGGTGAGGACACGGGGTTCGGGTAGGGGCCGACGTTCTTGTCGATGTAGCCGTGGAGCGCACGTGACCAGTCACGGTAGATGAGCTCCGGGTCGGAGTCGGCCTTGACGGTGACGTTGACGCCGTTGAAGACGAAGGTCATGTCGACCTCGCCGATGTCGTTGCCGTCGACCTCGCCGTTCAGCTTGAGGTTGTAGAAGGCACGAACCACGAAGTTGGCAATGACCCGCTCACTCGGCAGCTTCTTCTCGGGGCTGAGGTAGACCATGCCACAGGTCTGGATTGCCTGCTCGATGCAGTCCTGGATCTGAGAACCGGCGTAGGGCTCGGCGATCATGTTGATCATGGCAGTCTTTCTCCAAATCTTGTAGGCACACGAGGCCACTCAGTGAATGAGTTGTGTTTATTCCTATAAACACACAAGATGAGGGGTAAAAGTACAAGAATTGTACACTTACTTCTCATCTTGTGCTTGTCTGCTTGTCAAAGTATCTCGGAGTAATTCTTTACTCAACGAGTGCATACATAGTAGCATACTTTGGCTATTTTGTCAATATTCACCTCTGTTGATTGGCGATTGTGTTGTAGATAGTGGCGCAGTTACGGAAAGATGTAACCCGTGAAACGAAGCCGGTGTATCATGGTGTGCTTTTCCCACAATACAAAAACGACCCTACCGATGAGGGCAGAGTCTCTTATGGTGAGCCCACAAGTATTATTTTAGAACACCTTTTCGATGACCTCTTTACGCTTCGTGACCGTTTCAAGGAATTAGGTATGGTTATAAAAGACGGCAAGGTTTACCTGCCTGACGTGGAGGAGCGCGATGTTTAGTATTACTCAGCCAGTGTCAAAACTATACGATCAAGACACGTTTGATAAGCAGTTCTTGCGCGATTTGCAGAAAGCGCGTAGCAGTGTTGTTATTGAAAGCCCGTTCATTAGAAGTGGTAGAATTGACCAGCTCATCCCTATTCTGGCAGAGATTCGACGACGCGGCGTGCAAGTAGTCATCAATACGCGAACTCCATCCGAGCACGATGTGGCGTATATGATGCAGGCTGAAAACGCGGTAGCAGCATTGCAAGAGTTGGGTGTCGCCGTACTGTTTACAATCAAGCACCATCGCAAGATTGCTATAATCGACAGAGAGGTATTTTATGAGGGTAGCCTCAATATTCTCTCCTATTACGATAGTTGTGAGATAATGAGGAGGACGATGTCGGCAAGCGAAGCGGAAGCTTTAATCAAGTTTATTGGCCTCAACCGGTATCTTATGAAAGCGAGATAATATGAGCGACTCAGATGTATTCAAAGACCGTCACCTGTATGAAGACGAGGAAGTGATCGAAAAGACGATCAACTACCTCAGATTGAATGACCCAGAAAATGCAAACCGTGATTATGCAATCGGTTTCTTAAAGTTTATGCAGCGTTTTGCGTTTGTTGCTGAAAAGTCTGAGGGCTTTGATTTTGATAAGTTCTTCGATAAGTACAAGAAATCTCAAGAGCAAGGCACCGAGAACAGTTAGAGTTCATCAATCATTGGTTCACCTGTAGGCTGGGGCTTGGATGTAGCCCCTCCTTTTTTATTCTTCTCAACACTAGGCTTACTTGGTTTTGGCTGTTCCTTTTCTTTCTCTATGGTCTCTTGCTTTTTTGCGAATACTGCCCGTGAATGTTCAATGATTGCAGTGCGTACTTTACTACTACCGTCATTGGCAAGCAAAAGGGTTTGTCCTGATAGTGGCTCTTGGGCTTTGACCGCCGACAACTTGGCATAAAAGTTAAATGCTGGCAGATTGCTGATTTCACCCTGTTCGATATAAGGACTAAATAGCGGCAATAGCACTCTCTCGTCTTGTGGGTTGCCTGTCCTGAAAGTGATGACCGTGCCGACGTTTGCCATGATGATGCTGACCATCTGTTGATCGCTCTGCTGCGAGGTGGATTGTTCTGCCATGGTGAGGAATAGTTTATATTTACGGGCTTCTGATAGCATTTGTACAAAGCTTGTCGTGGCAAAGTTTTGAAACTCATCAACATAGAGATAGAAAGGGCGACGCTTCATTTGATCCAGCCGAGCGCGCCTAAGACTTGCGAGCTGAAGCTTCGCAAGTACGGTTATGCCAAACAGCTCTGAGGTATCTTCGCCGAGGAGGCCCTTTGAGAAGTTACAAATCAGTATCTTGCCGCTATTGATGATGTCATCAAAATCAATCGTGGATTTTGGCTGCTCAAGTATCTGCCTGGCGCTTGCCGAGAATAGGAAACGACCAATCTTGGCGGTAATACCGGCAGCCATTTTGACTTTCTGCATATCACCGGCTTTGCCAATCTCATTCTTCCAAAAGTTAATGAGGTTTTTATCTTCGAGTGTTTTGATAATACTTTTGCGATACT
>DAIDKE010000005.1 GCA_027450165.1 Candidatus Saccharimonadota bacterium
ACCTCGCCGAACCGGTCCAGCTGGTCGCGGCTGGCGTTCAGCCCGAGCACCCACGCCGGGGGCGCGGCTGCGGCGACCTGCGGGGCGTAGGCCTCGTCGAGCTCGAACACCGCGATGTCGAAGGGCAGGCGGCCGGTCAGGGTGGCCTGCTGGCTGACGCTGCTGATGATGCCGCGCGTCATGTTGCTGCCGGTGGCGTTGGTCAGCACCCGCAGCCCGTTGGCCCGCAGCACCTCGACCACCATCTTGGTGGTGGTGGTCTTGCCGTTGGTGCCGGTGATCATCACCACGCCGCGCGGCAGCCGGCCCAGGACGGCAGCCAGGTACCCCGGGACCAGCCGCTCCACGACGCGGCCCGGCATCGCCTGGCCGGCGCTCCTGCCGCGCAGCCGCACGGCTGCGGCGACCGCCTTGCCCGTCAGTGTGCCGAGAAGCCTTCGCACCCGTTCTGCCCTCTGCTCGCCGTGCCCGGGGTCCCCCTGCGGGCGTCCCGACCATACCCGCGACGCGCCGTCGTGACGCCCGAGGGGCTCGCGGTCGGCTCCCCGTGCCCCGGGTCTCAGGGGCCGCGCCGCTCCCCCAGCCGGTGGTAGGTCC
>DAIDKE010000006.1 GCA_027450165.1 Candidatus Saccharimonadota bacterium
CTGAATTATATGATACCCGCTCGATCCGGCAGAAGCGGGTCATCATAACCAAACTTTTCCAGAATATTACTTTTGAGCAAGGCTTTGTATCTGTTAAATACAAGGAATTAGCCCAGGTAATAGCGAATAAATCATTAAAAACAAGAGAAATCTTGGGGAGTTAAGAGATGGACAAGATAACTATAAACGGTGATAAAAGTCAAAGCGAAAATCAAAAGACGACCCCTGTTATAGGATCGTCGATTGACATTAACAACTTGAACACATCTCTTCCTGGCGTGATATCTCAAATTTGGCTGGGGTGGAGGGATTCGAACCCCCGAATGCATGGACCAAAACCATGTGCCTTACCACTTGGCCACACCCCAGTAATTTGGTCAAAAACTATTATACCACACCTTTCACCCTAGTGAACTACGCGCGCAAAGTGATATAGTATAAGCAGATTAATGGAGGGCGTATGGATTTAACCGCGTTGCCAGAATGGCAAAAACTGCAAGAACATAAAGGCGAAATTGGCCAGCGGCATTTAC
>DAIDKE010000007.1 GCA_027450165.1 Candidatus Saccharimonadota bacterium
CTCGTGATCACTTTTGTCTGTTTTTGTCTCGAGAGAAGCGTCAATCTTGTCAAAGCGTTCAGTCATGTAACTAAATAATCTTGTAAATTCATCATTACTCATGCTTTGATTATAGCAAGAAAGTCACTATCTTGGTAACTTTTTGAACACAGCTGAGGCACGCGAAAGGTGGCAAAAGCCTCTCTGCTTGCTCGTAAAAATACGTAACCACATTTATATTTCATCGAATTATGCCGACATGATTGCACCAGCCTTGCTGTCTATCGTGATTCGACACTACGGCCACATGTAAAATAAATAATCCTACATGAACATAGGATTATTTATTTTGGCAGGGGAGACAGGACTCGAACCTGCAACCAACGGTTTTGGAGACCGCTACTCTACCATTGAGCTACTCCCCTGTACAGGCACCATTTTAACAGGTAAAAACCAAATTAGGAAGATGGCTTTATGTGTGATGCTAGTCACGAGCAACTTGGCGACAATTAGACCTTAAT